>JBEKNV010000073.1:0-2696 GCA_049522395.1 Methylovirgula sp. | reverse complement strand
CCCGAGTTTTTTTCCAGAAGGAAAGACTGTTCAGCTCGGCATCGATCCTGAGCAGGTCAGCAAAGGCGGGGATCACCTTTTCTTCGAGCACGCGACATGCGTCGCGCGCTTTCTCCACGGCGACATCCCGGCGCGCCGCCAGACAGGCAACGCGAAATTTAAATTCCTTCTGCACAGCGGCGGCGCGCGCATCGTCCAGCGCGGCTTGCGCTCGTGTCAGCATGCGATTCGTAATCTCGCATTCGATCTTCGCCGCTTCTTCGTCTTGCAAATGCCGCTTGATCGCAGCTTGATCGGGGGGCAAGGAGTCCCTTTGTTTATTGAGAGCGACAAGAGCCTCCGTAGCCGTTTGATGCCGTTGCCTGGCATCTTCGACGGTCTGCTCGGAATTTGCGACGGCGGTTTCGGCCTCTTCAAGTTCATTTCGAGTTGGCATGTGCGGTCTTCCTTAAGGTAGCTGTCTCACAGCAGCGCCGACAATCGCAGGCCCATCATTGTGATTCGGGGACCCGCCATGCGGCGGCTATGACGCTATGAGTCTCGCTGATGGGCCTATGGATATCAGTGCCGGCGCGACGGCAGATTTCAGCGCCCGAGCCGTCATGCCGGATAGCGGACGGCGGCAGGCCGCTCGACTGGCATTGACAAGGGAGAGCTCTTCTGCATGGCAGGAAGGCGCAAGAACCGTGGGCCGTTTGCGCGCAGCGATGAACGCGCATCCAGCTTCGAACGATCTTCCGCAGGTTGTTGGCGACGGGAAAAGAGCGACATAGCGCCGATGCGGAAGCGGCGCTTTTCAAAATGGGAAAAAACGCCAGCAGACTGATTTTGGCGGCGCCCCAGCGTTCACATCAATCTGATTCATCATGCGCGAACGCGCGCATCTCGTCCGCCATGGCCGAGCGAATGTCGAACACGATCTTACGCAACAATTGAGTGAGAGCGGGGAGATCCCCGCGTGACGCGAAGGCCATGATTTCATCGGCGCGCGACGGCAGCGAATTCAGCACATGGACGATACGTTCCCCCGTCGCAGTCACGGCGGCGGCGACGTCTTCGACGAGCAGAAGCTTACCGAGCTTCTCATCCAGTTCCAGCTTCTTCAAATCCGCATCGTAGGCCGACCGGCGCGCCTGCTCATGCGTGTAGATGAACGCGGGATCGTTAGGGTGTTGGCGCTGTCGAAAGCCAATCCCATTCGCTGCGCGCGCCAAATCCGTCGTCTCATTTCGCACCCGATCAAGCGCAGCAAGATTCACGAGCTTCGCGCCGCGTGGGCCGGCCCGCGTCTCAAGCAATCCATCGCCTTCGAGGCGCGAAACGCGGCGCGATAGAGCTGCTTTTGAGATGCCCTTGCGCCTGGCGATGTCGGAGACCGACAGCCAGAGACCTTCGGATTGATCTAAGGCGGTCTCCGGGGCAGGCGATTCCCTTTCGCTCATTTCCTGACTCTTCAAATCCGATTGCTAATTGCTAATCACATAGACAGCGGAACGTCAGCTCATCTTTGTCGTTGCGCTACGCGCCACTCGCTCCGCCTTGAGCCGCGCGACGATCTCATCCTTGAGTTCTTTCGCCAAGCGCTCCATAAATGTGCGTGCCCCATCCGCACCGTCCTTTTTCACCGCCGCGGCGAGCGCCTCGGCCGTCTGCCAATCCTCAAGTCGCGCCGCAACCAGCTCGCGGAGCCCATTTTCAAAATCGTCCAATTCTTCTTCCTGAATCTGCTGTCGCATGTCACCCACTCCAAAACCTTTTCGTCGGTTCGCCGGGCGCGCCGACGTTTCGGACAAATCCTAAATTACAACCATCGCACAAACGTCCGCGACATAGGCGAGCGCCGACTGGCGGATCAGCTCTTCGAAGAGCACGATGTCTCCGCCAGCGGGGAGGTCGTAGCCTCGGATGTCCACCCCTTCGATCCCCATTGACATGGTCCGCTTCATCTCCGCGAGTATCTTCGCTTGGGGGAAGTCGTCGTGCTCAAAAGCTGCCATATAAAACTTCATCAGCCCTGCGAGAATTGCGCGCTGCCCGAGACGTTCACCAATATCTGATGGTTTTAACGGGCCGTAAGTCACCTTGGGCATGTCCATCACTCCTTTTTGGAAGTCGAACAAAATACTGGGTCCATCGGCCTATTGCCTGCGCGAGAAGGGCGCGGCCGACGGCATCGAGCGGCCAGTGTTGAGCTTCAAATTATCGGATGAGCTTTTGGCAGCGATTGTCGTGGCGAGCTGGAAGAGCTTCGAGGCTTCGCCGGAGAGTTCGATATGACCGCCGATGTCGATATTGCCTTTGAGTTCCGCCGTTTCCTGACGGCCCATGTCGCTATTGAAAGCAGGATGATCGATGTTCCACTGCCTTAGAAGCGGCGAGTTTACGGGCGGCGGCATCATATGTTCGGCGACGGGATGTTCGTAGCCAGTGAAGGACTGAACGAAATTGCGCCACGAGCCACCCCAAAAGCCGTATTTCTTTTGGTTCTCTTCCTTGATTCGATCCTCTTCGGCGAGCTTCGCTTGAACATCCTTGTGGCCGAGAACGATGTCATCGCCGACGCTCGCGATGAAGGGGAGCGTCGCGGCCCATGTCCCCATGGTACCTGCGGCGATCAACGCCGCGCGGAAACCGGCGCCATTTGCGACCGCTCCGCCGGCAAGACCATTGCCGATGCCACCAGTGCCCAACTTCCC
>JBEKNV010000072.1:0-2958 GCA_049522395.1 Methylovirgula sp. | reverse complement strand
GGTGCGACCCGTCAAGATGCCCGTAAGAAGCGGGCGATCTTTTTCTCGATGTCCGCGCGCGGCCGGCCGAAGCGCATCCGGCTTGCCGCAACGAGACGGTGAGCGCTTTGGCGGCCAGCGAATGGCGCCTCGAAGAGTTTGAGCCGAAGAGGGGAGGTCGGGAGGCCGCGGCGCAGTAAGCGCGCCCAGGCCTCGCCGTTGGAAAGGTCGAGTAAGGCATCGGCACCTCCAAGCCCGATCTGGCCGGCAAGGGTCGCGGCATCGAACGCGCCCGTTCGCAGCGACAAGATCGAGCCGACATTGCCGAAGACGGCGGCGCGCAAGCCCTCGGGGAGCTGATCGAGGTATTGATGCGCGATCGTCAGGGTGAGGGCATATTTGCGGGCCTCGGAGAGGATCAGCGCAAAGCTCTCCGTCGCGAAGGATTGGAACTCATCGGCATAGAGATGAAACGGCCGGCGGCGGCCGGGCGGCGTGTCGACGCGGGAGAGAGCAGCCTGCGCGATCGTTGTCGTGAGGAGAGCCCCGAGGAGATGGGCGATGCTTTCTCCGAGCCTGCCCTTGGAGAGATTGCAGATGACGATAGCACCTTCGTCCATGAGGCGGCGTAGATTGATTGTGCTCTTCGGCTGCGCGAGCATGTTGCGCAAGCTCGGCACCATCAGCGCTTTGCCGACTTTGTTTTGAATGGGGGCGATCGCCTCGGTACGGAAGCTGTCGGAATAGCCGGTATATTCGTTCAACCAGAATGCGCGGATCAGCGGATCGCGCACATGGTGCTCCACAAGCCGGAACCGGAAAGGTTGATCGATCAGGAGGCGGGGGAGCATGAGAAGAGTCGCGCCAGGAACGTCGAGCAGCGCGCGTACAGCATTCGTCAGAATGTAGTCGAGCCGCGGCCCCCAGCTGTCGGGCCAGACATGCCGGAACGCAGACACAACACCATCGGCGACAACGGGCTTCAGATCATCGGCAACGAGAGCGAGCGGATTGAAGCCGATCGGCCGTTCATCATCGGCCGGATTGATGTAGACGAAATCGTTCGTTCGCGGCTTTGGAATGTGTGCGAGCGCCGCCTCGGCGAGGTCGCCATGCGGGTCGAGGAGGGCCAGGCCTTCGCCGGCCGCAAAATCCTGGCGGATGAGATTGAGAAGCAAAGTGCTCTTGCCGGTGCCGGTTTGGCCGATGACGTAAAGATGCCGGCGGCGCTCCTCGGGTTCGAGCATCACGATGTCGCCCGAGACTTGGGCGCCGATTGCAAGCTGTTGGTGATTATCTGTCATAGCCAGAATGGAGCCGGTGTGCCGTGCGCGCCGCAATTGGACTGGCGCGGGCAGCTCCCTTTCCATCGGGAGCACCGGGGCTACATGGCGTCGCGTCATTTGTGCGTAGTGACTTGACTGCCGAACCCCCCGCTCACAGCCGGCTCGGTCTGGCCACGATCATTTCGTGAAGGTGGCCATCCTCATTGTACGTCGCCGATCGAAGATGAAGCAGGGGACAGGGCCCGATCATTCTCCTTGGTGAGACGGAACGATATTCTCCTCGGAGCCGACAAGCTCCGTCACGCGCGCTCGGTCTCGTGGGTCAAGGTCGGCCGGAGGCCGCCCGCTTCGCGGGTTGCCTTGACGCGCGCGGATCGCAGCGCGCCCCGATCGGGATCGGGTCGAGCGTTTTATTTCACCAATTACCGATCAGCGGGCTTGGGCGCCATGAAATACGCCGAGCACGACGACTTCATCGATGTCCTCATTGAATTCATGGACGATGATGTAGGGCAGGCGCGGCACAGTCCATTCATAAGTGCCAGGGACGAAACCGACGCGACCCAGCTGCGGAAATTCGCCGAGACGATCGGCCTCGGCGAAGATGCGCTCGACGATGTGACTTGCGGCCTGCGGGCTACGCGCTTCGATATAAAGCCGGATGGCGTCAATCTGGCCGAGCGCTTCGAGCGTGAAGCGGAGCCTCATGGCTTCATAGACGCGATTTGGTCCTGACGGCTTCGACTTCGGCGACGCTTGCGAAGCGGGTTTTGCCAGTTTTGAGACCGTGGCGAATGCGGCGGACGGTCTCGGCCTGATCTGGACGCAAGCGATATTGGCGCTCGTCGCTCGCGATATAGGCGAACAGCACATCGGCTGCCGCATCCTGCTCGTCTTCCGGCAGATCGCGGAGCTCTTCAATAGCCTGTTCAAGCAATTTGCTCATAGCGCAATTATAGCACGGCATCGAAGGCTGTTAGCTTTACAGAGACGGCGGCGTGTGTCGCAAAACAGATATTGTGCGATGTGAAAAATATGGCTCTGTTGAGCCCTCAATTGGCGCTGCCCTTTTTTCTTGGCTTTGTTGCGCGCTTTTTCCGCGATTTCGATTTGTCGATTTTTGATATTGAGAAATTCCAAAAATGTCTTGATCGGAAAAATTAGAAAACAAATTTTGAAAACTTCAAGGACAAAACACTTTTCAGGAACGACCGCGTGCTTGATCGCAACTCGCTGCGGGTCGCGCGCGTCGGCGCTGCTTTCCCTTGTATGTTGGTATCCCCTTTCAGGATCGGTCGCTTCCGTCGGTACACGCGCCCGACTTCAGGACTTTCCCGAACGTTTCTCCCCAGAGAAACGGAGGGCAAGACCGCCTGCAAAAACGCCCCAGCGTTTTTGCAGGCGGTTGAAGTCGGCGCAGCCCCAGCGGAGCGCCGAAAAGGCATGAAGTCGGGCGGGTAGCCCGACGCGCGCGACCCGACATACCGCGTCTTATCTAATCACTGAGAACCTCTACCCCGCCTTACCCTAAAGGCGGGGCATAAGGCGGGGATGAGCACGATGATTCGGATGCTGCTCGCTTCTGTTTCGCCCCGATTTGAGCCCGTATCCCTTATTTGAAAATGCATTTTGCCACTGGGTATTTTTATAATGGGTATTCTTAGATGCGTATTCTTCTATTGAGTGAGCGGCC
>JBEKNV010000071.1:0-3625 GCA_049522395.1 Methylovirgula sp. | reverse complement strand
TCATCGGTTTCAAGATGGCGCGCGGTCTTATCCGGGCCACACGGGGAGCCCCCTCGACGAACCGGCCAAGGCATTGAAAGCCGGTGTCCACGGCGTCCCTGGTGGCGAAAACATGCTCCGGAAACCCGACGGCTCCGTCCGATATTTCACCGTGCGAGAGAGCGCGCGTCTCCAGACCTTTCCGGACGGCTACGAGTTCATGGGATCGTGGAGCGAGACCATGCGCCAGCTCGGCAACGCGGTCCCGGTCGAGCTCGCCCGCCTCGTCGGCGAGGACGTGGCGCGCTACCTGTGATCCGCGCCGTTTGCGCTGTTGCGATTCACGTCCGATTCGAGTCACGTTCTGTCGGAAATGACAGACGATTCGCATCATTTTTCATTCGACCTCGACCGAGCAATTCGAGAACAGGTAGTCGAGATGCTGGAAGGAAGTCCCCTCCTTCCGATGGAGAAGGGCGTCGGTCCGACGGAGAGCGGCATTTACGCCCTCTACTACAACAGCGCGCTCGTATACGTGGGCAAGGCCTCCAAGGAAACTACGAAAAGCAAGCGCCATCTGCGGGGCCGGCTCGGTGAGCACATAACCAAGATATCGGGGTCGCAGAACATCACCTTGAACGAGGTGCAATGTCGGTACCTCACATTCGACAGCGAGTGGTGGGTGTTCGCCGCTGAATACGCGCTCATCGCGCACTACGCGCCGGAATGGAATGCAAGTGGTTTCGGAAGCAAGATCCCCGGAGTCGGACGGCCGGGCACCGATCGCGTCAGCAAGTGGTACGCTCAGTTTCCGAAGAAGCCCAACATTGAGACCGACGACACGGACGAATAAGTGCGTCGAACCTAGGCTTCGATTTAACTGGCCAGTCCCTATACTCTATCTCTAAAAATCAAACACGTTGATCACCGTCTGCGCTTCCATGGCGAGTCGGTGCAGCACGGCAATGACCGGCTTCTTTTCCAAATACTCAGCTTCCTGAATTGATACATAGAAACTGGACCTCACGAGTGTCGGCGCCACCCCTTTTCGCATAAGACCCAAAACCGTTTCGCTGCCGACTTGAATGGTTCCAGTCGCCAGCGGTTCAAAGTCGCCCGGCTTTAGCGTACCGGTCAAAGACATATGAATAGGTCGTAGTTCTACTTTGAGAAGGCGTCGGTGCTTTCTCAAAATATCGAGCCGATGCAATGCGAAGAGAAGGTTGTTGCCCTCTTTGTAGGGCCTAATCGCTTCCATCAACCCACGCGGTTCGTCTGGCAGTCCCCTTAGAAGCTCGCTTTTTTCGAACTCGGCTTTATCTTTCGCGATTGGGAAAGAGACTTGGCTTTCCTTAATCGGCACGTCGTACCGTCGCATCAACGACATCGCTAGCATATCGAGAGAACTGCGAATTGTATTAATATAAGCGCCAACTTCGACGTTGAACGCTAGGGGAAGTAATTCCGTTTCAACCGCGACGATTGGATCAAATTCCGCGTTCTCTCCCGCATCTCTTTTTTCAATCGTGATGCTCCTCTCTAGCCAAGCGTTCAACCGCTGCGTCAAATCGGGCAGCCATTCGATTGGCCAATCAATTGCCGCTTGCGCTTCCAACAAATCAGGGCGCAATTGAAATCTCCAACTGGCTCGGGAGCTCCTCGTCATCGTCCGGCGCCTTCGAGCTGTTCACCCGCTTCGAGACAGGCCACTTCTGCAACGTGTCTTCGCTAGCCGGCTTCAACAGCGCCGCGGCTTGTTCAGCCGTCCCCTGCTCCCAGGTCTCGAAATCCTGCTCTTCCAAGATCACGGGCATCCGATCGTGCAATTCACCGGCAAATTGGTTCGCTTCCGTGATGAGAAGCGTGCATGACCGCAGAGTTTCACCCGTCGTTTTGTCTGTCCATTCATCATGAAGACCGGCGACCGTTATTGGCTTTCCATCGCGCCGCGTGCAGTAATAGGGCTGCTTGCCGCCGGGCTCGTCCTTCCATTCGTAGTATCCGGACATCGGCACGAGACATCGGGATCTCTTAAACGCGGATCGAAACATCGGCTTTTCCGCGACTGTCTCGGCACGCGCGTTGAAGGTCGCGAGCTTGAATTCCTTGAGCGGCTTGCTCCACCAGTTCGGGACCAGTCCCCATCGCATCGGCACGACATCACGCACGCCGTCGCGCTGAACGATCACATCGATTTCGGTCGTCGGGCACACGTTATACCGCGCCCGGACGTTGCGAGGAATCCGATCGGCTGTGAGCCGATAGAGGGCCACGATCTCCGGCCACGTCAGCTTGTAGGTGAAGCGTGCGCACATGCCGGGAGATATAATGTCCTTAATTTGCGAGCGCTAGACAGCCGTCAATATAGAGCGGACCCGAGTCGCGCTTCATGTCACCGGAAAAGGTAATTTCGAATGCCGTTCTGCGTCTGCCTTAGCTGCGTTCAGACGCCTCTGCGCAGCTTCCGTAAGGGCGGCCCGCAGCTGCGGCAAATATTTTTCTAGATCCTGTCTCATGACGCTGAAATTTTCGCGCATTGAGTATGAGAAATCTTCAATGCTCTTCTGCGTCCGCTCATTGTCCAGCACGCTTACCACGAAAGAATTCCCTTCGATGGCAACCGGCAACGCCGGAATTGTCCGACGTGAGGGGGATACGACGAGCAAACTGGCATCTCCCTGGAACGGAATAATCACGTCCAGATAATTGATGTCTCGCGGCTCATGCAGTCCATAGTCGTCGCGATCGACACGGCGAGTTTTTTTTAAGCCCCGCTTCGGCGCCTCAAGAACTAAGAATTTTGGAGTGTACTTCGTGGCAATGCGGTCAAGTCGCCCCCCGAGAGCGGGATCGGACAAATCCTGCAAGTCCATAACATTCACTTCTGCGACGGCTTTGCGTTTGAGATCCTCGACGTAATCAAACGCCGACATTTCGAAGATATTGGCCATAGGTCTAACCTCCTTGCGCCAATTGACTTTCTGCACTTATGTTCTCAGTTTGTTCGAATGTCAATCGAGTCCCTCGGCGAAGCGTTGAATTTAGGTTGGCGACTCACAGCCCGGTGCGCCGCCGGCAAGCAGGACGGCATGCACAGGCACCGGGAATGTATCTACCGAGCCGATCTAGACCTTCCGACACTCGTCTGGACCCGAGGCCGCGACTTCCCTTTAGCCATGCTGGCCAGTCGGCTCAGATGTCCGCGCTGCGGATCGAGAGAGATCGCTCTGCTTTTCCACGTACCTGCTGAACCCTCGCGAGCAACTGGGCGCACAAAAAATTTGTAGGTGCCTGAGCGGTGCCTGGAGATTTCGCAAAACTGGCTAAGCCCTGGAGCGGGCGAAGGGAATCGAACCCTCGTATGCAGCTTGGGAAGCTGGTGCGGCTCGCGGAACATGATCATCTTGTTCGAAACGTCATCAAATTTTGCTGAACGAGGGTATGATTGAGGGTACGGATTTTGCCGGCCTGAAAAAAGGCGTGTCGAACGAAGGCCTTAGGTGAACAGTGCGGGTTCTGCAACCGCACCAATAAAATCAAATATTTATACGAAATAATTGAAGTGAAGCAGGGGCCTTTTGAGGGCTGGTAAGCGGCCGGTAAGCAATAATTGGAAATGAAGAGAAACGATCAGCCATCTTCAGCC
>JBEKNV010000070.1:0-3699 GCA_049522395.1 Methylovirgula sp. | reverse complement strand
TCATCTTTGGGCGGACTTTGCGTCTCGACGCAGTTCGGATCGACCAGACTGCGCAGCCGGAACGACAGAGCCGATTTGCCGCTGCCATGTTCGCCGTTGATGATGAGAATTGGATAAGGGCCGTTTGGTCGCAGCGCTCCAATCATCCATGCCACGAGCAATGCGAAGTCGTCGTCGCTCGCATTGACGAAGCCGCGAAGCTCGTCGATCGAGGAGCCGGGTTCGGGCTCGCAATGCGACGCCGCGTGCTCGGATCGAACGAAGGGAAGAGCTTTGTTATTTTCGACGATCTCCCAGCCATCGGCGCGGATCTCGACGACGCGGCCGAGCTCGTCGCAGAGATCGATGTAGAGGACCTCGTCGCGCCGCCCGACGCGGAGCCATGGCGTCTGCTTCTTGCCTTCCTTGTTGGCGCGCGCTTCGATGATCCGGCAAATATCGTCGAGCACCTGGGCGCCAGGCACAGCGCCGAGACTGTCGTAGGCGCGGCCGGCAAGCCATGTCTTGAAAACGTGTGAACGCACGGGCCAATTGATGACGCCGGCGCCGGCTGACGCTGGAATCGCCGCAAAGGCCTCGCGGTTCGGCGCGCACCATACGGCAAGGCCTTCGATCAGCGGAAGGAACAGATCGCGCTGGCGCGCGCGGCGCTCTCTTTTCTTGCGCGGTTTGCGCTCTGCCCCGGCTGGCGGCGCATCTAATGCCGGATCCGACTCGGATGCGGGCGAAGCTGCGGAGGAACGAGAACTCCGATCAAACGTGATCGTTTCGGCTTGCGCGAGCGCGTCGGCGACGGATGGCGGAGGATCGTCGCCCGGCGTCATGCCGCACCTCGCCGTATCCTGCTTTTTTGGGTCGCCGGCCTTCCCTCTCGCGATTGGCGAGCGAGGAGTTCTTTGAGCAGAAGGTCGATCAAGCGCGCGTGCCAAAGCAGCCGGTCGCAGACCTCACGCTTTTCCCAAAACTCGATTTTGTGGATCTGATATTGGGCTTCTTCTTCGAGCGCCGGCCGCCAGCGCCATTGGCCGCATGGCATGCGCTCCAGCACTTCCCGCAAAATTGGAGACGGGGCGCGTGACCTTCGCTGGAATGCAGGCGAGGATTCGATTTCGCCCGCTGCGTTTGCATCAGGCGAGACCGAAGAGCGGCGGTGAAAAACTTCTCGAAGCCGTTGCGAGACGAATCGAATTGGGATAAAAACGAAACCGAGCTGCCGGCCAAAGCGCTCGATTTGAGGGTCGCCTACTGCAATCGCGGTGGCGACCTTCGCCGTCTTAGGGCGTCGCACCGGTTCAAGCGACCTCGCGAGCCTTGGACTCACTGCGGCGCGCGTCACGCCAAGCGACCGCGTCAGGTGCTGCGATTCTCGAGCTCTTGCCGATCTTCGTAAGTGCAAGCCGCCCGCTTGCAATTTCGCTATAGACGGTGACGCGCCCGAGGCCGGCCCATGCTGCAAACTCGTCGATCGTGAGATTGCCGCCCGAGGCTAAGCGTTCAGCAACGGATAAGGGGGAATTCATCGTGATGTCTCCGAATGGAAGCGAGATCACGACTGATTCGCAGAATCGGGAATAACCCCCACGAAAATTATATTGTGCATGGATCACGCGCGCCGGCGCTTGCGACCAGGAGGCTTTCTCGGCTGATGATCGGAAGTGCGGCGGTCTAAGGCGCGGTCAATGAGCTTGCCAAGTGCGCTATCATTGTCGGCGCGGAGCTCCCGCGGCAGCAGAATCTCGTGACATATTTTGGCCATTGAAAAAAATTCACCGCCCGGACCTCCCGCTGCACGATCCCACGCCACCCCCGCGCGATAGCCAGCGGACATTTCGTAGGCCTGGGCGACAAAGGTGAAGAATCGCTGTCGGCGGATACGCTTCTCTCCGATGTCCAATCCAATGCCGTCGGCATGCTCCCAGTACTTCACAGCGGTACGAGCGCAAAGAATCTGCGCATAGGCATCGGGATGAAGCGCAAGGTGGATCCCCAAGTCGCTCGCAATTCGCTCGCAGCATTCGTCAACCGCATCTGCGCCCAAGTCATGCAAGAGGCCGCTCTCATCCATGTGCCGCTGCCTCACTCGAATGAATTTGCAAAGTATCGCGGTCTTCAGGAACACCGATCGCTTCAGTTGTTGCGGCGCCGACCGCACCTGCCCACGCCTCTAGCGCAGTCCGCATCGCCTCGAGCCGCACCGATCGATCATAGTGGCGTCCCATTACGTGTCGCGGCACATGGCCGGCAATCCTCTCGGCAACCGATTCATGGCCGAGCTCGATCAATCCTGAGAGACAGGTGCGGCGCAAATCGTGCAGTGTCACTTCCTCGATGCCAAGCCGATCGCAGGCCCTCGCAAAGGCGCGCGAGAGACTTTCGGGATGCAGATGCGCCGCGCGTCGTGCGCCATCCTCGGCGGGGAACACATATTTTTGTTTCCGACCGGCTGAGAGCTCAAGGCTTCGCAAGAAATCGACCGTGGCGCGCGGCAATGGAAGCTCTCTCAGTCCCGCTTTGGTCTTCGACGTCGTGATTGAAACAGTCGGGATCTTCGCGTCGAGGTCGATCGCCGTCCATTCGAGCGACGAGACTTCCAGGGCGCGAAAGCCGAGCATGAGAGTCAACATCAGCGCGGTTCGTGTCGACGCGCTCGCCGGCACCGGGCTCGGGTCTGCAGTGAGTGCTGCGACCAAAATCCCGATCTCGTTTGTCTTCGAATTCGGCCCGACCAAAAGTTTCCCGTCGAATAGGATTCTGCCTCTTGGGCTTTCCTTCGCAGGCCGTGCGAGCCCGGCCGTTGGGTCCGCCAACTCAACGAGACCCCACCCGCGAGCGGCCTTGAACATGCGCCGTGTGACCGCCAGAAGCTTATTTGCATTGGTTCCGTTGGAGCGCCCTGCCCGTTTCAACCGGCCCGCGTAGTCGAAGAGGACGGAACCGAAATCCATCGGCGCGAGATCGGCGAGCAGCCGGTCGCCAAGCGCGGGAACAAGCACGCCATCAAGCAACTCCGTTTCAAGCCGCAGCGTCTTAATGGCGATCGCGCCTTCGCGGCGCCCGAGGTATTCGGCAACGAGATCCGCCAGTGTCCGCACACCGCGCACGCCGGCCTTTGCGCGCCGTTGCTCGAGCGCGGGGTCCCGGCCCTCGCGCGCGACCGATTTCATTTCCAGGAGCTTCTTGCGGGCATCGGCAACGGAAACTGCCGGAAAGCTACCGATGCGGATACGTCGCGCATGAATTTCGCCTTGGCGCCGCAGCCGAGCCTGGAAGGTCTTTGCGCCGTTCGGCTCCAAACAGATTGCTAGGCCATCGCCCAAAGCGAGCCATTCTCTTGCGCCCGGCGCGCGCAAGTTCGACAGATAGGTTTGAAGCCCCCTATCGCTTTTAGGCAGTTGCCGGAATCCGTCCGCCATTCGTGTCCCGAGACACGTTACGAGACACATTTAAGCCGAATGGCTGTGTCTCAATACGAATGACAGAGTACGGTCACGAATGGGTCTGTGCAAGGACATGAGAGACACAGGCTCTGCGTTCTCCCCTGTAAACCAATGCCTTTCGCGAGGTTTTCCAAAGGAAATTGCTGGCGACCCCGGCAGGGCTCGAACCTGCGACCTGCCGCTTAGAAGGCGGCTGCTCTATCCAGCTGAGCTACGGGGTCGATTGCTTGACGCACCGATATTGAGCGCGAAGCCGTTCCCG
>JBEKNV010000069.1:0-3957 GCA_049522395.1 Methylovirgula sp. | reverse complement strand
GTCGTCCAAGTCGGCCATCAGACGGTCGGGCTTCTCGTCGATGCGGTCTCCGACATTTTGACGGTCGCCAGCGAATCGATCCAGCCGACGCCCGATGTCGCCTCCGAGATGACCAAGAGTTTCGTCCGCGGCGTGCTTGCCATCGACGGGCGCATGATCAGCCTGATCGCGCTCGACAATGTCCTTCCCGCCATGGAAAGCGAGGCGGCTTAGAGGTTCGAGACGCCGGCAGAACGCGGCTCTCTGTTCGATATTTGGGCAGAGTCTCGGCCGGACTCCGCAGCCGGAGCGTCGCATTTCCGCCGAAGATGACGCGTCATTGCACCTGGAAAGGCTGAGGCAATTCGCCCGCGCCTCCGTGACGATCTGAGCACGCCGTATCGGCTTCGCTTGCGTTCCAGGTCAAGGGCCCGCCATCTACCCGGGTCAGGGGTATTGTCGATGGATTCTGCTGCGCCGACGCTGACTTCAGAAGGCGGCTCGCTGAGTCTGCCCGCGCGTCTGCGCGCGATCGTGCGGCGAAGCGAATTTGCGCTGATCGGCGTTGCCGTTCTCGTCGGGGCGATCGCCGGCGGCTGCGTCGCCATCGTTCGCGAAGCCGTGGCCCTTCTGCATCATTGGCTGTTTGGCATCCCCGTTGACGGCACCCTCAGCGGCATTGCGAAATTGGCTTCGCCGCATCTCGCCCTTGTGCCGGCGCTGGGCGGCCTCTTTCTCGGTCTGACGGGCCTTGCCATTCGCAAATGGCGGCCGCGGCGGCCGATCGACCCCATCGAAGCGAACGCCCTGCAGGGCGGGCGCATGTCGCTTCTCGACAGTTTTTTGATCACAGCGCAAACGGTCGTCTCCTCGGGCGTCGGTGGTTCCGTCGGCCTCGAAGCAGGCTTCACGCAGATCGGCTCCGGATTTGCCTCCGTCATCGGTGCCGCGCTCAAACTCCGGCGCAGTGATATGCGCACGCTCGTCGGCTGCGGCTCGGCCGGCGCCATTGGCGCGGCCTTTGGCGCGCCCTTGACCGGCGCTTTCTACGCATTCGAACTCATCGTCGGCACCTACACACCCTTCGGCCTCGCGCCGATCATGGCGGCCTCGATCAGCGGTGTCCTTGTCGTCAAAGCGCTCGGATTTCACCAGGGCTTCATTGAGAAACTTGCGCCGATCGGCGATATCACGCGCGCGGATCTCGCCGCGCTCTTTATGTTGGCGTTGGTCTGCTCACTGGTCGGCATCGGAATCATGCGCGCCGTGACCCTCGTTGAATATGCCTTCAAGCGCAGCCATTTGCCGGTCTTTCTCCAGCCCGCAGTGGGCGGCCTCGTTCTCGGCGCTCTTGCGCTTGTTACACCTCGCGTTCTTTCCTCGGGCCATGGGGCTCTGTATCAGCTCTTTACCGACGCGAACGGCGGTCTCGGCTGGCTTTGTCTGGTCGTGTTTTTGAAATCGATCGCCTCTTCGGTTTCGATCGGCTCCGGTTTTCGCGGCGGATTGTTCTTCGCTTCGCTCTTTATGGGCGCGATGATCGGCAAGATTTTTGCTCTCGGCGCCCCCCTGCTTGCGCCGGCCATCGTTCCGGATGCCTCGATCTATGCGACTGTGGGGATGACCGCGCTCGCGGTCGCAATCGTCGGCGGCCCGCTGACCATGAGCTTTCTCGCGCTCGAGACGACCGGCGATTTCCAAGTTGTGATCATGGTGCTGATCGCTTCGACGATCGTCTCCGTTATCGTCCGGCA
Organism: Methylovirgula sp.; assembly: GCA_049522395.1. Classification (GTDB taxonomy): domain Bacteria; phylum Pseudomonadota; class Alphaproteobacteria; order Rhizobiales; family Beijerinckiaceae; genus Methylovirgula. Next base: position 2,224 of record JBEKNV010000069.1, on the reverse strand, counting down.
GACCTTCGGCTACTCCTTTGCGACATGGCGCCTGCATCTGCGCGGCGAATCGATTCGCAGCGCGCAGGACGTCGGCTGGATGCGGACGCTGACGGTTGCCCGCATGATGAAGACGGATGTGAAGACGATTTCGTGCCATCAGACGATCGCCGAATTCATGGAAGAGTTTCCGCTCGGCTCGACGACGTGGGTTGTCGCGGCCGATCAGGCGGGGCGCTACGCGGGTCTCGTCTCCGTGACGGATGCACATCTTTCCGTCTCGAACGGCGAAGATCCGGGAGCATCAATCGAAACGCTGCTGCGCTATCAGGATGATGTGCTCTTGCCGGCCATGAACATCAAACATGCCGCCGATCTCTTCGAGCGCAGCGAAAGCGATGCTCTGGCGGTGCTCGACGACCCGCTGCATCGTCACGTCGTCGGCATGCTGACGGAGGCCTATGTGCTGCGCCGCTATACGGAAGAGCTGGAAAAGGCCCGCCGCGCGCTTGCCGGTGAAAAATGGCTTGGCGAGGCGTGAGCGCCGGCTTGACCGGCACGCGCGCGCTCGATCTTTCCAAACCGTAATTAGGGAGCTTGAGCGGCAAGCTCAGGCGAGTTCGACAATCCCGGAGAAATTCTGCACGGGGGCGCCGTGGCCCAGTTGCGCCGTGCGGATATTGTCGAAGAATTGCCGCGCGCTTTCTTTCCAGGTGAATTTGGCGGCATGTCTGCGGCAGTGCTCGCGCGAAATATCGAGCGCACCGAGCGCAGCCTGGCGCAGATCCTCGGCCAGCACGCCTGTTCCCGAATCGCCAATGACGTCGAGCGGCCCGGTCACCGGGAAAGCCGCGACAGGGACGCCTGAGGCCAGCGCTTCGAGAAGAACGATGCCGAAGGTGTCGGTGAGGCTCGGGAAAACGAAGACATCGGCGGAGGAATAGACCTGGGCGAGCTGCTCGCCGCAGAGCGCGCCGAGGAATTTAGTCTGCGGATAGGCGGCGGTGAGTCGGCTCTGCAATGGTCCATTGCCGACCACGACCTTGGAGCCGGGAAGATCGAGCTTCAAAAAGGCTTCGATGTTCTTTTCAATGGCGACGCGCCCGACGAAGAGGAAGATCGGCCGGGGCAGAGAGGCCAGCACATTTTCGGGTCTCGGCCGAAACAGCGTGTCATCCACCCCACGCGACCAGCGCATGAGGTTGCGGAAGCCGTGGCGGGCGAGAACGCGCTCAAGGCTCGGCGAACTCACCATGGTCCCTGCGGCCGCATTGTGGAAGCGCCGGAGCGCCGCATAACTCATCCGCATCGGCACCGGCAGGCGCGCCGCGAGATATTCGGGAAAGCGGGTGTGATAGCTCGTCGTGAAGGGCCGGTTCTCGCGCAGGCAGGCGCGCCGCGCCGCGAGCCCAATCGGACCTTCCGTCGCGATATGAACGAAATCCGGCGCGAAGTCCTTGATCGACAAGGCGATCTTGCGCTTGTTCGTCAGCGCCAGCCGGATCTCGCCATAGCCCGGCAAGGGCAGGGTCCAGAAATCGGAGGGCGTAAGAAAGCGCACCTCCATGTCGAAAGAGGCGGCGTGGGCGGCGATATTTTCAAGCGACCGAACGACTCCGTTGATCTGGGGACTCCAGGCATCGGTCGCGATAAGCAGTTTGGTCACGCTGCGGAAGCCTTTGCCTCGCGTCGGCGCCGCGGCAATTGGGTCACGACCTCGGTTTCGGTCATGCGCCGCAATTCGTCGGCCCAGTGGATGATCTCGAAGCGACCATCATAATGCTCCACGAGAGCCGTGCAACTCTCCACCCAATCTCCGGTGTTCATATAGCGAACGCCAAAATCGTCATGGATGGTGGCATGGTGGATATGTCCGCAGATCACGCCATAGACGTCCCTGCGGCGGGCCTCATGCGACAAAAGCTCCTCGAAGCGGCCGATATGATTGACGGCCGTTTTCACCTTCATTTTCGCCCAGGCGGAAAGGGACCAATAGGAGAGGCCGAGACGGCGCCGAATCGCGTTCAAATAGGTGTTGATCACCAGCGCCAGCGTATAGGCGCCATCGCCGACATAGGCCAGCCAGGGGGCGTGGCGGACGACCATATCGAAGTGGTCGCCATGCATGACCAGATAGCGCTTGCCGTCCGCAGCCTCATGAATCGCGGTGTTGGCGATCTCGATGCCGCCGAAATTGTGCCCAATGTAATCACGCATGAATTCGTCGTGATTGCCGGGGATGTAG
>JBEKNV010000068.1:0-3989 GCA_049522395.1 Methylovirgula sp. | reverse complement strand
CGCGACATCTTGCCGACGGTCGCAGCGCTCCGATCCAATGCCGCGATCTTGGCCATGACCGCGCCAAAGGCCGGCCCCGTGCGGTCCTCTGCGGAAATGATCGCGCGGGCTTCCAAAACTGTTGACACTTGAGCTTCTCCTTATCTTCGGCGACACGGAATCCGTTTGCGATTATTTCCCTCTGCGGCCGAAGCGACGGTCGCCACTCGCAGGTCCAAAACCACGTTCCGCGTTGAGTTTCGCGGCGATCTCATTCCAAGGCGTTGGCTCTGGAGGTAACTCACTACGCGCGGCGTTCTCTTCGCCGAGCGCTTTAACTTCTTTTTCAAAGTCCGAGGCAGGTTCGCCAAGACTCGTCATCAGCGAGAATGGTTGGCTGGCGACGGGTGTACGGCAATATTCCGCGTTGAGTTTCGCGGCGATCTCTTCCCATGGGATCGGCTTCATAGAAGCGGACATCGACTTTTCCATTTTCATTTTCCTTTGTAGGTTTGTCAGTTGCGAGAATGTCCATTCGCGACAGGCACATGGACGATTTGGTCATCGGTGAAATCTCTCGGTCACTCTATCCTTTCGGTTGGCACCTCAGCCGAGGCGGGGAGGGCTTTCGGCACGATGGTGACAAAGCGCTCGCCGGAATGGCGGCGCTCGACGATGATGCCGCGCTGGCGCAGAAGCGGTTTCGCGCGCTCAATGCTGTTGCCAAGACCTTGCGCCGTCGACGGCCATATTTTCGAGCGCTTGAGCGTGTCGGAGACTTTTGGTCCGAGCGCTTCGAGTAAGCTCGTCGCCGTGCCCGTCCAGCCGGACGGAAAATCCTCGCGAATGAGATCGGCGATCGCCATGGCGACAGGATCAGCTTCGAAGGTCGCATCCGCCGAGTTCCGGCGGCTTGCCTCATAAGCTGCGGAAAATGTGCCGGCCTCCCAGTCGAGACCGGGCTCCGCCGCCGTAACCCATTTCTCGAAATCGGCCATACGCCCAGCGCGAGAGAGCTTGGTCTCCTTTATGCGCCGCAGTGCGGACGAAAGCGCGTCGCAAAGCGCACCGAGCACACGCGGACGCATGATCTCCCATTCCTGCGCGAGTTCATCCTGGGGGCGCCGGCGATCTTCTGGAATCCATGCGAGATGCACGACGATCGAGCGGTCGGCAAGATCAGCCCTGCCGGCGAGCGCGGCAATCCCATTCAAGATGATGGGCCGCGCGCCGTCGAAGATGTTTTCATCTTTATCGGTATGCAACATGCGGGTGGCAAAGCCGCCGCCAGTCGCCATGCGGCACAGCGCATCACTGAGTTCCGGCGCGACATGCGAGAGATTGTCGAGTGCGAGCAGATGCGCATTCTGCGCATTGACGACCAGATCCCGTTCGTCTTTTGGCGGGCTTTGCGTTGGCGGCGAGGAGGGGTCAACCAAGCTGCGGAGGAGCCGGGAGAAAGAGGTCTTGCCTGTCCCGTGTTCGCCGTTCAAAACGAGGATCGGATAAGGGCCGCAATCGCGCATCGCTGCGAGAAGCCAGGCCACGACAAGGATAAAATCATCCTCGCTCGCTACATTAGCGAAGCCGCGCAGATCATTGATTGAATAACATGGTTCAGGCTCACACAAAGGCCGCATGCGGGGCGAGCGCAGGAAGGGTAGGCCGTCTCCGGGCACAATCTCCCATCCGTTGGCTCGTATTTCGATGGCGCGCCAGGATGGGGCGGCGAGATCGATATAGATTTTCCCATCCCGAGCGCCGACCCGGCGCCAAGGCTCTTGCTCTCGACCTTCGATCACGGCGCGCGCCTCGAGGACGCGCAGCGTGTCCTCGATCGCCTGCGCTCCCGGCGCGAAGCCGAGAGTTTCATAGGCGCGAGCGGCGAGCCAGCGCTTGAAGCTTTGCGACCTGATCGCCCAATTTTCCTGATGGCTGTTGATTGACAGCGTCGCGAAGGCGTCGCCGTCGGGCCCATGCCAGAGAGCAACTCGATCGCATAGCCCCATGAGCGAATTGCGCTGAGGACGCCGTCTTTCCGGCTTACTCGTTTTCTTTTCCGGCGCGGCGGGACACGCGATTGGCTTGGCGCCGGCGACGAATTCCGCGGCGCAGACCGGAGTCCATCCGTCCGACTCCGCATCAGCAGCGTCCCATCCGTCGGCGACGCCAGGCGCCGAGTCGATAATCGCGACGGATGCCGCGCCTGCCTCCTGAGCGCATCTCGCCGCCGCTCTTGCATAGGCTTCGCCGGCCTCGTCGGCATCCGGCCAAATCACCACGACGCGACCGCGCAACGGACTCCAGTCGGTCTTCCCCACGCTCTTCGCGCCGTTCGAGGACGTGATGCACACGCAATCGGGCAAGAGCCGCTGTCCAGCGTCAGCGGCTTTCTCGCCTTCGTGAATGATGACGGGGGCGTTGGGCCGGGCGGCGAGTCGATCCAGTCCATAAAGCGGCCGTGGCGCGGGCGGGGACTCCCATCGCCACACAAGCGCGTTCCGCGCCGAACGATAGAGCGCGAGCGGACGAAATTCCTTTCCGTCCGTCGTGTCGAAGCGGAAAACGAAGCCGAGCGGCGCTCCGCTTGCCTCACGATACGCCCAAATCGATGAAGGCTTGCCGAGCCTCGGGTGCGCTTCTGGCGGCTTGGGAGCGTCGGAAGGCACCGGCGCAACGACAAGCCAATCCGGCGCGGTTGGGGCGCGGCCGGTGGGCTTGTCACCATTCAAAGCAGTGAAAGGGTCAGTCACTGAAGGGGCTGACTCCGATCATATCGGCGACGCGCCGCGCGGCCTCGTCTTGTTTCAAGTCGAACAGAAACGCTGCGAGACTGATGAAATCGCCGCCGCTGTCGCCCGTTGCAAAATCGCTCCATCGACCAGTGCGCAAATTGACTTTGAATGATCCGAGTCGACGATCGGCACGTTTGGGATTACGCGCGACAAATTCGCTACCCTCTCTATGACCGTCTGGAAGCCAACGCCGCGCGATCGCATCGCTCTGGGCGAGCGCAGCGTCAGCAATGCCGTGAAAGTCGATGGAGCGGCGAGTCGTCATGCCGCCTCCGCTTGATCAATCGACAGCGCGGCCGATTTTCGCGCCAGCTCGGTGAGCGAACGCAAATACGCGATGCCGAGAAGCGCGAGCAGCCGACGCTCGACGCTTCCGCGTTCTCCTGGCGCACGGATCGCGAAGACATGCGCCGCCAGATCGGAAAAGCCAATTCGCGCAGAGGGTGCAAGTGATGAAATGAAACGATCGGACTTCAGCGAGAAAGCAACCTCAACCGCCGCGCCGCGCTCATGGTTTGGGGCACGGAAATCGGCGTGAGGCTCCACGGTGAATTCCAGCCAATCGTCACTTCCGTGACGAGGCCGGACAACGGCTAGCGCCGTGACGAGAACGGACACGAGCGGCTTTAGGGCGCGATCGATGAGCCTGAAGGTTCCGCTTCTTGCTTTTGGCCACCCGTCAGTGCTTTCGGCGAGTTCCAGACAGAGCAGCTCGGCCACGCGTGGCGGGAGGAGACACCGACCGCCGCTCATTTCATCACCTGTGACACGTTTGCAAGTGCTGCGGTGTCGTCGGCTGTCATCACGCGGTGCTTTTCGATGACCGAACGGATATCAGAAACGCAATAGCGGACGGCGCGGCCGAATTTCACATGAGGCAACCAATCCGGGTCTTGCGCGCGCTTGGCTTGGAGAGTCCTGACGGACAGACCCAAAATGCGCGCGACCTCGTGCTCGGTTTTCAAATCATCCAGTGCCATGCGTCTCTCCTCACAGTTCGGCCGCGCGATGATGCGGCGGTCACGATGGGCTACTTGTGAGGAGACGTTATGCGCGGACTCGCGCATATTAACTGCCAGCGCGAAAGGGATTTCGGCGCCGGCGCCGGCATGACGTCGCCGACGACGATCTCAGCGCACACGCCGGCATGCCGGCCTATGGAATGAACGTGGCCGTGTGAGCGGCATTGACAAGACGGATGATTTCTGCGTCGGC
>JBEKNV010000067.1:0-4077 GCA_049522395.1 Methylovirgula sp. | reverse complement strand
GACACGCGTGGATTCATTTCGATGACGACCATGCGGCCATCTTCCGGATTGACAGCGAATTGCACATTCGAGCCGCCGGTCTCGACGCCGATTTCGCGCAGGACGGCGAGCGCGGCATCTCGCATCGTCTGATATTCCTTGTCGGTCAGCGTCAGCGCCGGCGCGACCGTGATCGAATCGCCCGTGTGCACGCCCATGGGATCGATGTTCTCGATCGAGCAGATGATGATGCCATTGTCCGCCTTGTCGCGGACGACCTCCATCTCGAATTCCTTCCAGCCGAGGACGCTTTCCTCGACCAGAACCTCATTCGTCGGCGAGGCATCGATGCCGCGCTCGATGATCTCGATGAACTCTTCTTTGTTGTAGGCGATGCCGCCGCCGGTGCCGCCCATGGTGAAGGAGGGACGGATGATGGCGGGGAGACCAATGTCGTCGAGGATCGCGAGCGCCTGCGCGAGCGTCTTGATCTGATGCGAGCGCGGCGTGGCGAGCCCGATCTTGTGCATCGCTTTGCGGAAGAGTTCGCGGTCTTCAGCCTTGTCGATCGCCTCGGCTGTTGCGCCGATCATTTCGACATCATATTCGGCAAGAACGCCCATGCGCTTCAGCGAGAGCGCGCAGTTGAGCGCCGTCTGGCCGCCCATCGTCGGCAGGAGCGCGAAGCCGCCGGGAACAGCATAGCGCTCCTTGGCGATGATCTTGGCGACGACCTCGGGCGTGATTGGCTCGATATAGGTTCGATCCGCCATCTCCGGATCCGTCATGATCGTTGCCGGATTGGAATTGACGAGAACGATACGATAGCCCTCGGCACGCAGCGCCTTGCACGCCTGTGTTCCGGAATAATCGAATTCGCAGGCCTGGCCGATGATGATCGGGCCCGCGCCGATAATCATAATCGTCGATATATCCGTCCGCTTGGGCATAAGCTCTGTCGTTCTCCTGGCCGCAGTTTTCCGGCTGCGCGCGCCCGCTGTGTTAGCATCGAGATGGGGATGAAGGCGAACCCGGCTCTGCGCGAGCTGGGACAGCGTTCATGAAAGATCGACGGCGTGGCGCTTCAGATCGTCCAAAGCGCAATAGTCCAGCGCGCCTTCATGCGTCGCGCGCAGCACCACGCGCGGCACTTTGCCGGCTTCGAACGCCTCCTGCCAGCGCGGCGCGCAAAGGCACCAGCGATCGCCCGGCTTCAGCCCTGGGAAGCCAAATTCCGGCATCGGCGTCGAGAGGTCATTGCCCACCGATTTGGAAAAGGCGAGGAATTCTTCGGTCGAGACGATGCAGACCGTATGGCTGCCGACGTCTTCACGCGCGGTGTCGCAGCAGCCGTTGCGAAAAAAACCGGTCACCGGCGTCTGCGAACACGCCTCGAGGGGCAAGCCCAGGACGTTGCGAGACGGCCGGCGCCCGCCGCCGGCCTTGTCTTCCCTGAACATGGGAAATCCTCGGGGTGACGGTCGCGTCTTCCACGCGGCCTCTGCGAATTTGCCGGAACAAATCAGAAGAGGCTTCGCGCTGCAACACCCTTGGGGGCAGAGGCGACGCTGCGGATGCGCAAAGACTGTTGCAGAGAAGACAATGCAGTCGGTTTTCGCGGCTCCGTTTCAGTTGGCTTTGAGAGGGAAAGGCCTGGACAAACGGTCCTTTGCAACCACGCTGTGGCACTCCTGCAACAGCCTAAGAGGCCCCCCGCTGCTATAAACAAATCGCTGACGACCTGTGGAGCCGGCCGGGGGGCTACGGCTCAGACTTTCAGAACAGGCGGAGGGGAAGCAAAAGCCCGGTTTCATTCGATGAAACCGGGCTTTTCGTTTGTCCGCTTCGCTCCGGGTCGGGCCCCGTCCATCAGACCAGAGCGGCGCAGAATCGCTGGATCCTAGCGCAGGCGTCCTCCAGAACTTTCGTCCCCGTCGCATAGGAAATGCGGAAATTCGGGCCGAGCCCGAAGGCCGATCCCTGCACGACGGCGACGCCTTCGGCGTCCAACAACTCCGAGACGAAATCTTCGTCGCTGCCGATCACTCTGCCGGAGGGGGCCTTACGGCCGATCGCTGCGGCGCAGGAGGGATAGACATAAAACGCCCCCTCCGGCGACGGGCAGGTCAAATATTTCGCCTGATTGAGCATGGAAACGACGAGGTTTCGCCGGTCTTCAAAGACAGAACGCCGCTCAGCGATAAAATCCTGCGGCCCGTTCAGAGCCGCAACCGAAGCCCATTGCGCGATCGAACAGGCCCCTGACGTCTGCTGGCCTTGCAGCAGTTCCATCGTTTTGATGAGCGGGTCGGGGCCCGCGGCATAGCCGATCCGCCAACCCGTCATCGCGTAGGATTTCGAGACGCCATTCATGGTGAGCGTGCGCTCCATCAGCTGCGGCTCGACCTGGGCGGGGGTGGTGAAGGTGAAATCCCCATAGGTCAGATGCTCGTAAATGTCATCGGTCAAAACCCAGACATGGGGATGGCGCAGAAGAACATCGGTCAGCGCTTTCAATTGAGCCCGCGTATAGGCGGCGCCCGATGGGTTCGACGGCGAATTCAACAAAAGCCATTTCGTCTTCGGCGTGATCGCGCGGGCGAGGTCCTCTCCCTGCAGCTTGAACTCATGTTCAATCTTCGTCGGAACGATGACGGGCACGCCGCCGGCGATCGCCACCATGTCGGGATAGCTCACCCAATAGGGTGCCGGGATGATCACCTCGTCGCCGGGATTGAGCGTCGCCAGGAAGGCATTGAACAGGATGTGCTTGCCGCCTGTGCCGACGATCGTCTGCGAGGCTTTGTAATCGAGCCCGTTCTCGCGCTTGAACTTGGCGGCGATGGCTTCGCGTAGCGGCGGAATGCCAGCGACCGGCGTATATTTGGTCTCGTCCCGCTCGATGGCGGCGATCGCCGCCTGTTTGATGTGGTCCGGCGTGTCGAAATCCGGCTCGCCTACGGAAAGGGAGATGATGTCGCGACCAGCATTTCGGAGATCGCGCGCCTTCTGCGTCATCGCGATGGTCGCCGAGGGTTTGACGCGGAGCAAGGCGTCCGAAATGAAAGCCATGAGCGAAGGCTCCGATTGGCGCTGCACAAAGGATTGGGGACCGAATGTGCGCCGGTCTTAAGGTTGCGCCATGGCGAGAGCAACCTGTCGTCCGTCCGTCTGTGAGGTAGGCATGAGAAAAGCGCTGCGGCGCGCGATTCTTCTCTCTTCGCGCGGTGTGAAAGAAATCCCGACAATTTTCTGTGACTTTTATGAAACAGCGTTCGAGATTGTGAGCCATCCGGAGCAAAAATTTTTCTTGCTTTCGAATTCGCACGGCGGCTCCAAGCAACCACTGGTCCCTTCGCGGGATTAGAGGGATGAGACGAGAGTAGAGCTGTCACGGAATGCGCGGAGCGCACTTAGCGAAGCCCGAGCTGCCACAGTAAGCAACTGAAGTTATTACTGATTTCGAGTTGACGATAGTTCGTGTCGCGCATCTAACTCCCGCTGCGGCGCGGTATTGAAACCGCCTGATCGCCTCCGAGCCACGCTGCCATCCCCCAAAGGAGATGGCCCCGCTGCGCCGCAGCGTTTCTTTTTCAGCACTGTCAACATAATTATAGCAATCGGCGAAACTATTTGGAGCTTTGTTGCGTTTAAGTAACGAACGGGATGTTTACCCGCCTCCGCGAGGTTTGATGGAGGTCAACGCCGCCAGGACGGGGAGGCTTCAGTTTCTTTGAACCAGAAGCACGGTCGAAGCGACGAAGTTGGGTATCTCGGAAAAGAACGCCGCTGAGGAGTTGTGTATGTCGATCGCCGATCACTTTTATCATGCGCCGGACGCGGGGTTCGTTCGGTCCTATGATTCGCACGCTGCGCGGCGCCAGTTCCAGGTGTCCGTTGCGCTCATCCTAATTTTGGCCCTGGCCGCCTTTGCGCTCGGCATGCTCGTGCGCTTCGACGATCCGGCCGCGCAGAATCAGCCATCCCGGTCGAAAATCCACGACGTGCACTTTGCTGCCGTCGCGAGTGACTTTCGCGGCTAAGGCGGAATGAAGGTTTGACGATGGGCAGCACGAACCTGCCCCGTCTAAAAGTCCC
>JBEKNV010000066.1:0-4336 GCA_049522395.1 Methylovirgula sp. | reverse complement strand
TCCCCGCCGCCTCGACCAACACCTTCGTAAATTCACTCTTCGGCCGCGCGATGACGTCTTCCGCTGGCCCATAGTCCACGATCTTTCCCGATTTCATCACCGCGATCTCATCCGCCATCGCGCGCACGACCGCGAAATCGTGGCTGATGAAGACGTAAGTGAGATCGTGCGCCGCCTGGAGCTTCAAGAGCAGCTCCAAGAGATCGACGGCGATGGCGCGGTCGAGCGCCGAGGTCGGCTCGTCAAGGACCAATAATTTCGGCTTCAGGATCAGCGCGCGGGCAATCGCAATGCGCTGGCGCTGGCCGCCGGAAAATTCCGCCGGATAACGAAAGCGCGTCTTGGCATCGAGGCCAACTTCGCCGAGCGCTTCGATGGCGCGCCGGTCGCGCTCCTGCGCGGAAAGGTTTGGTGCATGAATGCGCAGACCTTCCGTGACGATCTCGCCGACACTCATGCGTGGCGACAGCGCGCCATAAGGATTTTGAAAGACGAGCTGCATCATCCGTCGCAGCGGCCGCATCGCGGCGCGCGAGAGCGGCGTGAGATTGCGGCCCTCAAAACTGATCAGCCCCGACGCCGGCACGAGTTTGAGGAGCGCACGGCCAAGCGTCGATTTGCCGGATCCTGATTCGCCAACAAGCCCAAGCGTGCGGCCTTGGCGCAGTGTGAGCGACACATCATCGACCGCTTTGATCTCTTGTTTCTTTTCGAAGAGACCTCCGCGGAGACCGAAGGCGACGGTGATGTGTTGCGCCTCTAACAGCACGGGCTGATCGGGGAGGGTGCGATCGACACGCGGCGGCGGCAAAGCGGCGATGAGTTCGCGTGTATAATTTTCCTTGGGCGCGGTGAGAATTTGCTGCGCCGACCCGCTCTCCACCATCGCGCCACGGCGCATAACGTAAATTCGATCGGCGAAACGCCCGACGAGCGCCAAATCATGGCTGATGAAGATCATCGCCATATTGAGCCGCGCCTTGAGTTCGGCGAGGAGATCGAGAATGCGTGCGGCGACGGTCACATCGAGCGCGGTCGTCGGCTCGTCGGCAATCAGAATGTCGGGATAACACGCAATCGCCATGGCAATCGCGATGCGCTGATTCTGACCGCCGGAAAGTTCATGCGGATAGGAGCGCCAACGCCGCGCCGGGGAATCGATGCCGACTTGTTCGATCAGCTCCAAGCTGCGCGTCTTTGCGTCTTCGCGGGAAAGTCCAGCGCGGAAGTGCAAGACATCCACGATCTGTTGGCCGACAGGAAAAAGCGGATCGAGCGCCGCCGTCGGCTCCTGAAAGACCATGGCGATGCGCCGTCCGCGCAGCGCGTCGAGCACGTCGGGCGCGGCATGCAAGAGCTCTTCGCCGTCAAAGCTGATTGATCCCTGCGCTGTCGCGCCTTCCGGCAGAAGGCCGAGGATCGACAGCGCCGCGAGACTTTTGCCCGAACCCGATTCGCCGATGAGCGCAATCGTCTCGCCCTTGGCGACATCGAAGTTCAAGCCACGCACGGCTTCGTCCGCGCCAAAGCCAACATGAAGATCGCGCACGGACAGAAGCGGCGCGCTCATTGCGACCGCCCTTCGCTCGCACGGGTAAAAGCGTCGCCCAGAATGTTCAGCGCGCCGAGCGTCAGCGCCAGAACGCAGGCGGGGAAAATCAAGAGATAAGGCGCGCTTTGAATCGTGCGCGCGCCGTCAGCGATCAGCAAGCCGAGGCTCGTCAAAGGTTCCTGCACGCCGAGCCCGAGAAACGAGACGAAGCTTTCGGCCAGAATCACACGCGGCACGAGAAGCGTGAGAAAAGCGGCAATCGGCGCCAGCATGTTCGGCAGGATATGCCGGAAGAAGATGGCGCCGGGGCCCGCGCCCAGCGCTTCCGCGGCGGCGACATAATCGCGCGCTTTCACGGCAAGCGTCTCGCCGCGTACGATGCGGGCCATGTCCAGCCATTCGACGACGCCGATGGCGACAAAAATCAAAACGAAATTACGGCCGATGAAGACGGTCAAGAGAATGACGAAGAAGATGAAGGGCAGCGCATAGAGAATTTCGACAAGCCGCATGAGCGCGAGATCGGTGCGTCCGCCGACGAATCCCGCGACGCCGCCGACGGCGACGCCGAGCGTCAAGGCAACGAGTGTCGCCAAGATACCAACCGCGAGCGAAATACGAAGCGCAATGAAAATGCGGGCCAGAAGATCGCGACCGTTCGCATCCGTGCCGAAGGGAAAGACCAGGCGGTGGATTGGGACGTCGATGGAAAGCGCGCGTCCATCGGCGCTGTGGCTCGCGATCTGGGCGGGGCCAAAAATATCGGCGCGCGAAAAATAGCGCAGCACGCGCGGATCGATCGGCTTCGGCGATGAGAGCGCGAGCGATAGATCACTTCCACGCGATGTCATCTGCGCAATCGTGACATGCATCTCATCCGCGAAATCCGCAAGCGCCGCCTGCGTCTCCGCTGCCGTCGGATGGGCATCGAGCGACGGCGGCGTCAGCACGAAATCGCGATAGACGCGATCGTAAGCATGCGGATAGGCGAGCGGCCCAAAGAGTCCGGCAAGCGCGAGCAACGCCAAACAAAGAAGTGAGCCGAGCGCGCCCTTCTGGCGGAAGAGCCGTTGCGCGAAGCCGGGCGGCGCTCTCTCGACAAGACTATCCATGCCGCACCCGCGGATCGATGACGCCATAGAGGAGATCAACGATGAGATTGAAGAGAATGACGAGGGCGGCGACGACGATCACCGTGCCGAGCACGAGAGTATAATCGCGCCCCAGCGCGGCGGTGACGAAATAGCGGCCGATGCCGGGAATGCCGAAGACGGTTTCGACGACGACGGAACCGGTCAACAGATTGGCGGCGAGCGGGCCGAGATAAGACAGTACGGGCAAAAAGGCGCCGCGCACCGCATGCGCATAAATCAAAGGCTGCGGCAGGCCGAAGGCTCTGAGTGTACGTACCGATGGCGAAGTCAGCACATCTTTCAAGGACGCAGAAAGCAGCCGCGCGATCACCGCCATCTGCGGCAGAGCGAGCGTCGCGACGGGCAGAACATGATTGGGCCAGGCGCCGTCGTTCCAGCCGCCGACCGGCAGAGCGCGCAAGCCGAGGCCGAAGACAAGCTGCAGCAGCGGCGCGATGACGAAATTCGGCACGGCGATGGCGGAATGCGCGAAGAGATCAACGGCGCACGCGGCAAGCTCGTTGCGGCGCACGGCGGCGAGGAGGCCGAGCGCGACGCCGCCTGCGAGCGCAACGAGCAAAGCCTCCGTGCCCAGAGTCAATGAGACAGGCAGCGCGCGCGCAAACAATTCGGCGACGGTGAAATCGCGCCAGCGGAGACTCGGGCCGAGATCGCCGTGCAAGAGGCCCAAGAGATAGTGGGCGAACTGCTGCGGCAACGGCAGATCGAGACCATAAAGTTTTTTTAATTGTGCGAGCGTTGCGGGATCGATGCCGCGCTCGGATTCGAAGGGCCCGCCCGGCGCGAGATGCATCAGAAAGAAGGCAATCGCAACAACGACAAAGAGCGTCACCAGCGAGGCGGCGAGACGGCCAAAGAGGTGCCGCATCAGCAGAACCGCGTCCGACGCGCGCGTCGCGGAAACGTAAAATACGTTGATGGAACGTAGGTCATGGTTAAGCGTTACGCTTTCCGATTGGGCGCGGCTTGTTATTCGATTGTCGCGCCAGGGGCAGGAGAGCGCAATGCGCCATCGTAGGGTGACACTTCTCGGTTCCGCGGCCATTCTTGGGGCGACCGTTGCACTGTCCTTCTGCAGCTTCAGCCTGCCGCCAGCGTTCGCCAGGGGCGGCCATGGCGGTGGACATGGGGGTGGGCATTTCGGCGGTGGCCATTTTGGCGGCCGCCATTTCGGCGGCGGTCACTTTGGTGGACGCCATTTCGGCATGCATGTGAATCCCCATCATTTCATGGCGCACCACATGGACGCGACGCATGAGTCGCTGCACGCCGAGGGCGACAGAAGTCTCGGCAAGAACGGGCCGGCGCTGTCGGATCACGCAATCGCAAGCGAACGACTCGCGCGTTTTCCCGGATTCCGCGGCATGGAGCGGCATGGATTCAACCGCAATGCCTTTGGCGGTGAAGGCGAATGGAACCGTTGGGCAAGCGGCCACTGGGGCGCGGGCTGGAACCAATGGGGCTCGGGCTGGGGCTATTGGGCAGGCCCCATATTCTGGCCGTATCTTTATGGCGATGCGCTGAGCTTCGCGCTCTGGCCAGATGATGTCTATGATTCTTTCTTCGGCTATGGGCCGGATTATCTCTTGTCGTCCATCTTCTGGCCCGGCCCGTTGGCCGATGGCTATGC
>JBEKNV010000065.1:0-4504 GCA_049522395.1 Methylovirgula sp. | reverse complement strand
TGATTTCCTCGGCCGAAGCGATCGGCGCGAAGAAGACGTACCGCCCGATGATGTTCGCGAAATTGAGCGCCACAGCAATCAGCAACAGCGTCGCGGCCAAAGTCCGAACGACCGCAACGAGACCCATTATCGGACTCATGCATGCCCCAACGGCATCTTCAACTGTTCATGGGCGGGTGCGCAGATTGCCTCAAAGATTGCGCGCGGCCGCCGCGACCAGCTGGTCCCAGAGCGGCTTGAGCTCGGGCCTGGTCTTGACGATGTCGTCGCCGATCGGGCGCATCCTCCGCATCAGCTCCGCCTGATCGGCGGCCGGCAGGGCGATCAGCTCGCCGCCTTTTTCGACCCATACCTTTGCCTGTTCCTTCAGAAAGTCGATCGACCAGGGGATGACCTCTTCCCGGACCTGCTGGCTGGTCTTGAGCACGATGGCTTGCAGATCGGGCGGCAATCCTTCGAACCATTTCTTGCTCAGAAACGCGGTGCTGAAGATGTAGCCATGGCTGGTTTCAGTGATGTATTTGGCGCTGTCGTAGTAGTGGAGCGCCGTGAAAACCGTCAACCCCCCAAGGGCGCCGTCGAGCGTGCCCTGTTGCAGCGCCGGCAGCACGTCGCCGAGCGTCAGCGGCACGCCGGTCCCCCCGAGCCGCGCGATCTGTTCCATCTGGAACGGCGAAGCGAGGACCCGAATCTTCTTGCCCCTGATGTCCGCCAGCGTGCGGAACGGCGTACGCATATCGAAAACGTCCGGCCCCGTGATGAAGAGGCTCACGCCGAGCAGGCCTTTATTGGCCCCAAGCGCCAGAAAGGCCTTGCTGAATTCGCCGTCCCCGCTGATCTTGTACGCTTGTTGATCGCTCCGGATTAACCCCGGCACGCTCAACATCTCGAAGCGCTGATCCACCCCGACCAGAAATTCGGGCGGGCCGACCCAGGCCTGGATCGCACCAAGCTGCGTGTCCTCGATCATGCGCGGAATGGAGCCGAGCTGGCTCGCCGGATAGCCCTCCGCCTTGATGCGGCCGTTCGAATTCTTTTCGATGGCGACCACGAAGCGCTTGATCCACTCGTGCTGCGCGTCGTTGAGCGTCGCGGTGGCGAGCTTCATCACGATGGCCTTGTTGTCCTGCGCCACCGTGGCACCAGAGGTGGCGCCGAAAAGCATCGCGGCGACCGCCAAGCCGCATGCGCCGAAGACAGAAAGCCGCCTCGCCGCCTCGACCTTTTGCATCGGTTTCCTCATGATTCCCCCCTAGCGATTGCGGTCAGTGTACTTCCGGGATTCTTTCCAGGAAAGGCTCTCGCAATCGAATGCGCAAAATGCCGCACGCTGTCACGCGTCCCCGAACGGACGCGACCACGCGGGGATCTTTGCGTTGCGTTCCCTATCTGTCGGAAATGAAATCCGGCCATATTGGTTGCGAAGCGTTATCATCTCTGGTTCCAACAAAGCTCACGCTCGAAACAGTCCAACGAAGGCCACACCAGATCAATCTGCAAAGATTGATCATCACATGAGAGCTTCACCCGATTCGACTCGCCATCCGGACGCGACGATGGCCGCCTGGTGCCTCGCCTTCAGCGCGTTTTTCTGGGGCGCGACGGTGCCGACACTCTTCGCCATCGGGCTGCAGATCGTTCCCACGCAAGTGACCGCCGCGGGATTCGGTCTCTATGCCGGCGCCGCCAACCTGGTGGGCTCCGCTGCGCCGTTCATCATGGGGGCGATCATCGGCTACACCAATGATTACGGCGCCGGCCTCTATTTCCTGGTGATCGCCTGCTGTCTGCTGTCATTCGGCATGATCCCGCTGCTGCGCAAGTATTAAGCGGCACGCGCGCTCCCGAGGCCAACCGAGAGCGACCGTGTCCGATCAGGATCTCCGCGACTGTGATGTGGAAGTTGCATCCCCCTTGATCGCACCACCCCACTTCCTTTCGATGTCCCGCGCTTCATCCTGCGTCAGCGCCGAGGTCGGCGGGAACTTGCCGATCCAGCCGAAGGGCCGGCAGGCGTCGATGATCGCCTTGGAGTGCGAGGTCATCCCGGCGGCCTTGGTTTCCGCGGGGATACGCGGATCGAGGGCCGAGCTCCAGGCGTTGCGCACGATGTCGATCTGCTCGGCGGGCTCGCAGCGCGTCGTCACTGCCCACATCACGTCGGCGAGATTCGATGGATCGACGTCGTCGTCCACCACCACGACCAGCCGTCCCATGTAACTATTGGCGGCCGCGATCAGTCCGGCTCGTTTGGCGTGGCCGGCGTAACGCTGCCGGATCGCCACCACCGTCATGAGCTGCGCGACGTGCTGCCACACGCCAACCACGTCGGTGACGCCCGCCATCTCCAGATTGCTCCAGATGCCGGCGGCGCGGAACGGCAGTCCGAAATGAAAGCGCGGCGGCTTCATCGGTGGCGAGCCGAGCAGGATAGGATCGTTGCGGTGGTGGATGGCCTTCACTTCCATCACCGGGCACGGCCGCGTGTCGGTCGCGTAATAGCCGGTGAATTCGCCGAACGGTCCTTCGGGCAGTGTGGTCTTGCTTGCCGGCAGCAATTCGCCTTCAAGGATGATCTCGGCTTGCGCCGGCACCGGTAGATCGGTCAACGGTCCGTCGAGCACTTCAATCGGCGCTTCCTTGATCGCCCCCGCGAAGTCGTATTCCGATTGGCCCTCAGGCAGATATTCGAAACCGGCGATAAACAAGGCCGGGTCCGGCCCGTTGACCACGGCGACTGGGCAAGCCTTGCCCTGATCCCAGTATTTCCGCGCGATGATCGCGCCGTGCCGACCCTGATGATCGAATTGGATCGTCACCTTTGTCCGGCCGTGAACCTGGATGCGATAGATCGAAGCATTGATCCAGCCGCTGTCCGGATCGCGCATAACGACCAGTGAGCCCGAGCCGATGAACGGCCCACCGTCCTTGCGGTGCCAATAGGGTGCCGGCAGCATTGCGAGATCTATTTTCTTTCGCCGGAACGAGTTTTCAAGAAACTGCGCGTCCTTCACTCGCATCGGCGGCTGCAGGATCAGCTTTTGCCGCTTCTGCATCCAAGCTTTGAGCGCATCAAGCGGCGCGAGTCGGGGATCGAGGCCCAGCGCAAGCGCGGCGCGCTGCGGCGTGGTGGTGGCGTTGGTGAAGACGCGAAAGCCTGGCTTCAGACCCTTGATACGGTCGAACAACAGGGCCGGGCACTCGGGCGTTCCGGCCGCGACCTCGGTGATGCCGCCGAGTTCGAAATGCGGGTCCGCGCCGTCGATGTGTCGAAGCGCTCCCAGGTCCTCCACCAGTTTGATGAAGCCGCGCAGATCCTTGTAAATCACAACACCCACTCCGCGATTTTAAATGCCGCAAGAAGCATATGCGACCGCAGGGAGAAACGCATGCGCTACATTGATGTCTTCAATCCTGTTAATCCGTAGCACCACTTCGATGCCTTGCTCGATACGCTAGGGGTCCAGAAGGACATCGGCAAGCCAACCGTAGAGGACAACTGATTGCAAATCAGGTGAACGCGAATGTCTAGGGTCAAAACTCATAAAGCGATCAACTTCACCAACACAACGGCAGTTTTGTTGCGATTACCCGCCGCTGCGGCGCAAGCGGATGTCAGCTTTTGGGTGAACAGCGGAAGTGGCAGGCGCGCGCCCCAAACGTCGAAGATGACCCATCTCTGCCATTCCACGCCCCATTTCGCCGCGAGGCACAATGCCAAGTTCTTTCCCACCGAGCGTGGTAGGCTGCCGCACTAGGAGCTAGGGGAACCGCATGAGGCGGCGAGATTTCGTTACCGCGTTGGGCGCTGTGATGGCCTCTTGGCCACTTGCGGTACGCGCGCAGCAGCCGAAGATGCCGGTGATCGGCTACCTCAGCAGCATATCCAATGATGAAGAAGCATTTGCGGCGGCCTTTCGTCAGGGTCTCGCCGATCTTGGATTTGTCGAAGGTCAGAATGTGACGGTGCTTTACCGGTATGCAGACGGACAGTATGAGCGATTGCCTGCACTTGCCGTTGATCTCGTCGCCCGGCGGGTTGATGTCATCGTGACGCTGCCCAGTTCACCTGCTGCGCTCGCAGCGAAGCAGGCGACATCAGCGATTCCTATTGTGTTTAGTATTGGTGCTGATCCGATCGGGCTAGGTCTCGTCTCCAGCTATAATCGGCCCGGCGCGAATGTGACGGGGATAAATGTTGAACCGGAATCACTTACGGCGAAGCGGTTCGAATTGCTCAATGACCTTGTTCCAAAGCCCGCGCTTATCGCCGAACTGATCAATCCGAAGAATAAGACCTTCAAAACCGAAGTGAAAGTGGCAAACGAAGCGGCACGAGCGCTGGATCGAGAACTTGTGTTTCTAAATGCCAGCACGGAGGCTGAGATCGAGAACGACTTTGATGAAATCGCAAGGAAACACGTCGGTGGCTTAATCATTTGGTTCGAGGCTGTATTTAACAAAAACCGTGAGCAGATCGTTTCTCTAGCCAACCGATATAAAA
>JBEKNV010000064.1:0-5211 GCA_049522395.1 Methylovirgula sp. | reverse complement strand
TCGAAACTCTCGCAGCCTTTGAACAGCCAGCTCATCGCCGATGAGGAAGAAGACGCCGAAGACGTGGTCGAGACGCTGATGACGCAGACCATGCCGGCGCGGGCCTCGGTCGTCGCCGAAAAAATCGTCGAACGTATTGTCGAGCGCATCGAGCGGATCCGCGACCGCGAACGCCTGCCCGATCGCCGCAAGGGCTATACGCAGAAGGCGGTCGTCGGCGGCCACAAGGTCTATCTGCGCACCGGCGAATATTCGGACGGACGCATCGGCGAAATCTTCATCGACATGCATAAGGAAGGCGCCGCCTTCCGCTCGCTGATGAATAATTTCGCCATCGCCATCTCGGTCGGCCTGCAATATGGCGTGCCGCTCGAAGAATATGTCGATGCCTTCACCTTCACGCGCTTCGAGCCGGCCGGTCTCGTGCAGGGCAATGACGCGATCAAAAACGCGACCTCGATCATCGACTATGTGTTCCGCGAACTCGCCATCTCCTATCTCGGCCGCAACGATCTCGCCCATATCGATCCTTCCGATATCGGCCACGACGTGCTCGGCAAGGGCGACGAGCAGAGCCGCGCGCCGCAAGGTCCGCCTTCGGCGACGTCGAAATTCGTCTCCAAGGGATTCGTACGCAACAAAGCCGACAAGCTGATGCTGGTGCAGGGCGCGGCGCAAGCCGGCGCGACCGCGCTGAAGAAGAATCTGGAAAACGAGATCGAGGCGGAACTCGGCGAACTCGACTGGTCCGTGCCGGCCGAACACACGAGCATCGCCGCCAAGCGCAGCGAAGCGCGGATGAAAGGCTACACAGGCGAATCCTGCCCCGAGTGCAACAATTTTACGCTCGTGCGCAACGGGACGTGCTTGAAGTGTGACACCTGTGGCGCGACGACGGGGTGTAGTTGAGGAGAATAATTAGTAGGAGAATTTGGCAATAAGCGCGACATGAGCAAAGGCGCGAGGATTGCTAACAAGCTTCTGTCGGCTCTGGCCTCGGCTGAACGAGCGCTGCAACCATCTCTGCTGCAATCATCTCTATGGAGACGGCAGCGCCAAATTCGCACTTAACAAAGCACTCAAATTATTTAGACAAAGCACTCAGATTATTTAGCTTGCCCTGCATGATTACTGCCCGGCCACTCGAGACTCGGGCTCGACATACCTCCTGTTGCTGCCAAGCTTCAATTCACCCCTGCCCGCGTTGTTGACGTGGATCAATGCCGATCAGCAGCTCTTCCAAGATGATTATTCTTTATTCAGTTGGGAGGTCTGGTCATGTTGAAAATGAAGCTGCTGCTCCCTATAGCTTTCGCTTGCACGCTTGGATTTGCGGATTTTTCTTCGGCAATCGCAATGCCAATTCTTCTCGATTCCGCTAACATAACCGCGCCTTCGTCGGATATTCAACTCGCGCGAGGTGGTCGTGGTTTTCGCGGCGGCGGCCATCGCGGCTTTGGCGCTCGTGGCTCTGTTTCGCATCGCGGATACGGGATGCGTGGCAGCGGTATGCGCTACGGTCGCAACGGTGTTGGTCGTCCTGGCGCCGGTCGTTACCGCGTGGGCGGCCGCTATTATGGTGGCATCTGGTACGGTGCGCGTGGCCGTTATTGGGGCGGCCGGTATTGGGCCTATGGCCGTCGGCTCTTGCTGGGAGTCGAGCCCAGTCGGATATGTGTGGACCTGCGAGTAGCATAATGGTGCGAGCAGCATAAGGGGAAGCGGCCCGCGCTTCCCCTTTGCACATTCGAAATGATCTCATCATTTCCGTCGTCAAGCAGCGCATCGACGATCTAACGCTACCCCAACCGCCGGCCTGCCTCGCTGCCGATAGTGCGCTGTGCTTGAATATCCGACGTGAGCGCGCGAGGCCAGCTTGAGATCGCGGCGGGATTTGCGACCCGGGCCGGCAAGCGCGCAGACAATCAGGATTTCGGCATCGTCGATCTCGGTTATTGTCGCGATAATTCGCCTTTCCGCATTCGTCATTTCAAAGACATAAAAGACACGACGAGACGTTGAGAAAGAACTTATTGCCGAAGAGCTCAAGAGGCAGTACGAATCCATTTTAGATTTGTTGAGCTCTTTTCATCGGAGATGATTTTCAAGCGCGTGCGTGATTTGGCACGCGGTCCAAGACGGCCTGCCGCTGCATTGCGGATCAATCTTTCACTTTACGAACTGCCACAGCATCAAAGCTAAAATCGAGATCTCCAACCATCGTGAAACCATCGGTCTCCTGAGAAGGAAAGATCAGCATGGGCAATCACACCGCAGCCGCAAAGGCCGTTCGAACCGCTGAACGCGCACTGGCCGTTGCGCTCTTGACCCTTGGAGTGGGCGCCAGCTTCGCGCGGGCCGAGGATGCATGCCTCGCCAACGGGACCCCCTGCACGAGTAAGGCGCAATGCTGCTACAATTCTTCCTGCGCAGATGAGCCCTACAACTCAGGGTCCCCCTCATTTTTAGCTGTTTGTCAGCCCGCCTACCCGCCCGAATGCACGACAGATGCCGACTGTCCATTCCCGTCCCACTGCATAGACAATCCCAATCCAAATGACCTCGAAGAAAATGCCCCTCTTCGCTACTGCGTCCGATAGCGGCGCATCGGAGAACCATCATGAAGTCCCGATATCTCTTCATCATTGGCGTTCTTTGCGTTATCGCAACGTCTCCGGCCACCCCTGCACCTCTTGCACCGGCCGCGCCCCGCGCGCATCCCCTCATTGCCTCAGTTGAAGATTGTCGCAGAGGCTGCGCAGGAGATTTTGCCGATTGCAATACAAACCACCCGGACCAGACAGACCAATGCAACCACGACTACGTCCAATGTCTGGCCAAATGCACATCCCACAATGGATAAATGAACCGACCGCGATCACGT
Source organism: Methylovirgula sp. (assembly GCA_049522395.1). Taxonomy (GTDB): domain Bacteria; phylum Pseudomonadota; class Alphaproteobacteria; order Rhizobiales; family Beijerinckiaceae; genus Methylovirgula. The sequence goes on along the minus strand of JBEKNV010000064.1, from coordinate 2,327 downwards.
CCCGCATCGCGGGCACCGATCCTGGCTAAGTTTTTTAGGAGGGATCAGAATGTCCAATCACGCCGCAGTTGCAAAGACCGTTGTAACAGCTGCATGCACACTGGCCATGGCGTTATTGACCATTGGCATGGGCGTGAATTCCTCCTGGGCCGGGTCGGACCTATCAGCGCAGTCCACGTGTGCCTTGGCGGATTGTGACTGTAATTTCAGGGAATGTATGGCCGATGTCGATACGGAACAAGAATATCCAGGCCATGAGACCGTCGAGAGCTGTAAGCAACTCTACGCGTTGTGCGAAGGATCAGATTACGAAAACAGGAAGTGATTTTTAGTGGAGCCTGCGTCTGCGGCCCTTTTACTCGCAGACAATAATCACGTCCGGAGACCAATACCTTTTTGAGAAGGAAGATCAGCATGTGCAATCATACTGCAGCTGCAAAAGCCTTTGGAAACGCCGCGTGCATACTGGCCCTTGCGCTTTTGACGATCGGCATGGGCGCCCATTCTTCATGGGCTGGCGCCCCAGCAGCATTGGTGGAGCAAGATGCCATGCTCGTTCCCTCCCTTCAAAACCCATCTCACCCATCAAGCCATTCGCCACTGACATTGATTGACTGCCAACAGAACGCCGATGGCACCGTATGTCAGGAGGATTATGCCGGGTGCAAGGCGGGGTGCGACGGACCACTCCTATTAGGTGTTTGCTCTGGGGCACCGGCGTCAGGTGCTCCCCCTCGCGACCCAAATGTCTCCTGTGAGCAAAACTACCAAAATTGTATCCGGGAATGTGGTGGTCGCTAGAAAGCGGGTCCCGGGGCGTCCGTTGCGATTTTATTTCCGGAACAGTCCGTTCGTCAGCGGTGCAAGATCGCTCAATCAATAAGAAATCGCTGTGGTCGTTCGCCCGCTCTCGAACCGGATAGCACGCGCGCAGCTTGCTGCCGGTACACCGCTGTGCTTGAATATCCGGCGTGAGTGCGCGAGGCCAACTTGAGATCGCGGCGGGATTTGCGACCCGCGCCGGCAAGCGCGCAGACAATCAGGATTTCGGCATCGTCGATCTCGGCACGGCGTCTCAAAACGTCGTGCAAGGCATCGTCGCGGCGCTCGCCAGCGGCGTCGGCGCGAGTCAGGGCGGACGCATCGCGTCCGAACTCGCCGTTCATACCTTCATCGACGGCTATCGATCGCAAGTCAAACTCGCCGGCGCGAGCGCCGCGGCGATGCATGCGCTCGACGCCTATAATCTCTGGCTTCATGGCCAGTCGCGCGCCGATCCGATGCTCCAGGGCACTGCCACGAGCTTCACCGCCGCGGTGTTTCTCAACCACACCGCCACGATCCTTCATGTCGGCGACAATCGCGCGTGGCATCTGCGCGCCGGCATTCTCACGCCGCTGACCGAGGATCATTCGGTTCCGCAAGCGCAAGGCGGCCGCACGCTTCTGCGTGCCGTCGGACTCGAACCGGCGATCCGGGCGGATATCGAGACGCAACGCGTTGAGGCGCAGGATCGCTTCCTGCTGACGACGAAGGGTGTCCACGATGTTCTTTCAGCGACCGAGATTTCGCAGCTTCTCGCGCGGCGCGGCGACCCACAAGCCGATGCCGACGCGATCGTTGACGCCGCCCTTGCCGCCGGCGGCGAGGACAACGCCACGGCCATTGTGATCGACATCGTCGCCGTGCCGGCGGCGGATTACAGCGTCATCGTCACTGCGATGGAAGGCCTGCCCATCCGACCGTTGCCCAATACCGGCGATACGATCGATGGCTTTCAGCTCATGCGCGTCCTCTTCGAGAGCAAAATCGCGAAGCTCTTTCTCGCCAAAGACGGTGAGGAATGGGTGGTCTTGAAATTCCCCGATCCCAAAACCGCGACCGACATCGAGCGCACGCGCTTCATGCGCGAAGTCTTTCTCGGCCAACATGTCGTGCATTCCAACGTCGGCGGCTCGCTGCTCCTCCCGGACGGCCGGCAGAGCCGGCTTTATGTCGCCATGCCCTATTACAAGGGCGAGACGCTGGAAGATCGGCTGCGGCGCGACGGCAGGCTGCCGGTCGGCGAAGCCGTTCCCATCGCCATCGAGGCCGCGCGTGGCCTTGCCGCGCTTCACAAGGCCGGCGTGACACATCGTGACATCAAACCGCAAAACATCATGCTGCTGGATGACGGCGAGGTGAAGCTGCTCGATCTTGGCGTCGCGCTTCTGCCGCGGGTCGAAGATGTCGATGAATCCTCACCACCCGGCACGCTCGACTATATGGCGCCAGAGCTGTTTCGCGAGGACCGGGGCGATGCCTTCTCGGACCAATATGCGCTGGGC
>JBEKNV010000063.1:0-5341 GCA_049522395.1 Methylovirgula sp. | reverse complement strand
CCGCGGCACGCGGGGGAAATCAAGGGTGTTCACCCAGCGGTCGGTCAACCAAAAATGCCTCCGGTGACGGTAAGGCGGAACGAAGAGGAGAAAACTGGGTGACACGAACCTCGGCTGCGGATGGGCCAGTCATGGCAGTCGAAATGCCGGAGGAGCCCACCCAGGCGCTCAGGTTCCGCAAGGCCCGAATGGCGCGCTCGGCCACCGTGCTGGAGGACTATGTAGAGCTCATCGCCGACCTTCTGGCGGCCAATGGCGAGGCACGGTCGACCGAAGTCGCCAAGCGCCTGGGCGTCGCGCATACGACCGCGCTAAAGAGCATCGGCCGCCTTAAGCGAGAAGGCCTAGTGACGGCCCGGCCCTACCGGGGGATCTTCCTCACCGAAGCGGGCCACGAACTCGCCGAGCGCGTACGCGCGCGCCATCGGCTCATGGTCGCGTTGCTGCTTGCTGTCGGCGTCTCAGCCGAGGCCGCGGAAACCGACGCGGAAGGCATGGAGCACCATGCCTCGGAAGCGACGCTGAAAGCATTCGCCCGCTTTCTGAGGCGGCGAAAATGAGCGGGCCCATGAGGCCGACGCCGAGTGAATAGGACGTTCGCCAGCGGACACGGATGGACAAACATTCAAAATGAAAATCGCAACGCCTCGATCTGCGTTGGCCTCTGTCGTGTGCATAACTTCGCCGACGGATTCTTCAACGAAATTTAGCGGTGTGGGCGTCGCGTCCCTACAGCATCATGACCAACTAGGTAGTATCAGTTTGAATTTCGGAGAGGCAGCTCAGCTGCACCCCAGGCTATCTTTTAATGCAGACCTTACCCTGCGGGAGAGGATGACGATTCTCATGCCGCCTTTGGCGATCGCCGCGCGGGCGCGCCATGCCAGCGCTGCTGCGGCTACACCAAGGCTTATGGCGTAGTTGGCGGCATCCCCGAAGAAATCCAGCGCATCGGCTTGCAGAGCCACCGAACCGGCGGCAAGTCCAGCGACGATCTCGGCGGTGAAGAAAGCCGCGTTGATGAACAGCGCGATCCATGGCGCACGTCGCAAGTATGGGCTGTTCAACGCGGCGGAACCCGGTTCATTGGAACAAGAGGAGCCATGACAGCAGGCCATGCAAGCGACCCTGGAGAAATCGAGAAAATCATCAGCTCGCTGCCGGTCCCGCTTCGCACCTTGTGGCCGCAGGCCGCGCAACGCTGACCGATACGAGACAGTCTGCCGGCAAATGCGGGTGGGGCTTTCTAAAGAGCGCGGACCAGTTCCTTGAAGCGGTCCCACTCCGTGCCGGTCCAGATTTCGGTTTGTGCGTGACCGAAGGTGCGAATGAGCGTCGAGACTTTGCATGCCGTTTCGACATCGGGAGCGCGGAAGATGTCCAGATAATCGTATGGGCCGAGAATAGCGTAGCTCGTGACCCATTCGACACCGGGGCATTCCTTGTGAACGCGCGCCATCGCCTGGCGTTCGAGGTCTTCAAGCGCGCTTGGCGACTTAACTGCCTCAGGGCTTAAGCGGGTCAACATAATGAATGTTGTCATGCCGATCTCCAATCATAAGATATCCGACCCTTATCCAGTTTGAACAACGCCGTTGACGTCGTCACCGTTCGGAGCCTCGGCTCAGACGCGCGACTTCGGGCCCGGCAGTTCGTTCCAATCGAGGCCGAGATCGTCGACGATCTGGCGCACGACTCTCGGATCGAGCGCCTTGTGCGTGCCGACCTCGGGCAAGACCGCTCTGCGGTCGCCCATATGCACCGTCACAGAGGCGTGTCCGTGCGTGCCGACCGTGTCCTCGCCGGCTTCGAAGCGGCAGCCGCGATCAGCGAGCCATTTGCGAAAAGTTGCGCTTTCCATCTCCGTCTCCTTCCTTCTCGTGTTTCGAGGAAGACATGGCCGACGGGCGCATGGCTATGATTTGCATCAATCGCCTTCCCGCTCAAGCACGCAACAGTGCGGAGCTTCCATGCCGGCAGAGCCTTCGCTGAGCACGGCGCCGCGCACGGGATTGGGCCGATAGACCGTGCAGCCCTTGAGGCCCGAGTCATAGGCAATGTCGTAGATTTTCCGGAAGTCTTCGAAGGGGAACTCTTCCGGTACATTGATCGTCTTGGAAATCGAATTGTCGACGAAGGGTTGCAGCGTCGCCTGCATTGCCAGATGCGCCGTCGGCGGAATCGAGGCAGCGGTGACAAAAGCATGGGGAAGCCCCGCGGATTTTTCCCTCTCGCGCCATTTCGCCAAAGCGTAATCGGAAAGCGTGAAGCTCTTCGTCTCTCCGTTCCTGCCCAGCACGCCGCGCGTATATGAGGCCGCGAATATCGGCTCGAGGCCGCTCGAGACATTCCCGGCCAGCAGGCTGATCGTTCCTGTCGGCGCGATCGCCAGAAGATGGCTGTTGCGGATGCCGTTTTTAGCGACGCCGTCGCGAATATCGTCTGGCAGTTTTTGAACGAACGGCGCTTGCAAATATTTGTCGCGGTCGAAAAAGGGAAGGCTGCCTTTCTCTTCGGCGAGTGCAACAGATGCGCGATAGGCCTCATAGCAAATGCAGCGCATGATCTCTGCGGCAAGAGCCAGCGACGGCTCGTCGCCGTAACGCCGGCCAAGCATGAGCAGGGCGTCGGCGAGACCGGTGATTCCGAGCCCGATGCGTCGCGATCCTTTCGCTTGCGCCGCCTGTTGCGGCAAAGGGAAACGCGAGGCATCGATGACATTGTCGAGCAGGCGCACGGCGTCGCGAGTAAATTCTTTGAGCTGCGCAAAATCGAAGCGCGCGTCTTGCGTGAAGGGATCGCGCACAAAGCAAACGAGATTGAGCGAGCCAAGATCGCAGGCGCCGTAGGGCGGCAGCGGAACTTCGCCGCAGGGATTGGTGGTGTCGATCCGCTCCTTGTACAAAAGATTGTTGTTGCGATTGATCCGGTCGATGAAGAGCACGCCGGGCTCGGCATAGTCATAGGCGGCGGTAAGAATCTTCTGCCACAGCGTGCGGGCCGAGACTTGGCGAATGATGCGACAAGGAACCGCCCCATGCGTGGCCGACCAGCTGCGCGAAATGAGTGGTCCGTCGGCTTCGAGCGACGCGGCCGGGAAGAGCAGAGGCCACGGCGCGTCGGCGCGCACAGCCGCCATGAACTCATCGGTAATGAGGACGGAGAGATTGAAGTGCCGAAGCGCGCCCGCCGCCTGCTTGGCGACAACGAACTCTTCGATATCCGGATGATCGCAGCGCAAAGTCGCCATCATCGCACCGCGGCGCGCGCCGGTCGAAAGAATCGTGGCGCACATCGAATCCCACACACGCATGAAAGACACCGGCCCCGAGGCGATGCTGCCGACGCCGCGCGCCCTCGAGCCTCGCGGCCGGAGAGTCGAGAAATCGCAGCCGATCCCGCCGCCCTGCTGCATAGTCGTCGCGGACTCTTGCAGAGCGGAAAAAATCCCTGGGATCGAATCCTCGATCGTCCCCATGACGAAGCAATTGAACAGCGTGACATTGCGGCCAGTGCCCGCGCCGGCTTGAATGCGCCCGCCAGGCAGAAATTTGAATCCTTGCAGAAGTGAAAAGAACCGCTGCTCCCATTCGCTCTGGTCGCGCGGCTCAATCGCGGCCAAGGCGCGCGCCACGCGGCGCCAACTGTCGCTGATTGAAACTTCTTCGGCTCCTGGTTCGGCGAAGCGATATTTCGTCTCCCAGACGTGACGCGAGATTTCAGAGATGAAACCATCCATGGGTGGCGCCTCCTCACGCAGAGGAATCGAAGCAAGAATTTCGTAACCCCGACCCTGTTCCTGCGGCGACCGAAAGAGTTCGATTGCGCAGACTCTTTGTTTCAGCGAGACGGGACAATCTATCGGATATTTGCGGGCAATCTTACGGCCGTCATCGCCGAGCCGTGCCAGCGTCACATGCGGGCGGAACGGCCGGGAATCGAGAATGCCGAAGGCCGAAGACAGGCGCTTCTGCAAGATTTCGAGCCCGGACGTCGCGGCGCATTCGGCCCAAAGAAATTTCAGCCTGTTCGTATTGGATCCATAGGTCACGCGTTCGACGACGAGATCGAAGCAGGCGAATGGTTCCAATTCGCAGCGCAATTTGCGAATGGCGGCTTCGGCATCCGTCTCGCGCCAGGGCGCGACGAGCGTCAGATGAATGTCGGGAATGGGGACGGGCCGGGCCGTTGTGTTTTCGATCGGCCGGGCGATCCGCGCGAGTTCGCGCGCAATTTCAGATTCGATCTTGATCCCGATGAAAAGCCGCATCGGGGCCGGGGCGGTCGGGGCAACGGCCTTGCCGGTGGACGGCAGCTCAGCGGAGGCGAACAGATGAGGCTCCACATGCGCCTCGCTCGAGATGAGTTGCTGCGAAAACTCCGTCAGCCCGCGGCAGATTCGAAAAGGCCTTTTTCGATATGGTCGTGCAGATCCGCATCTTCCAAAACCGTTGCAGTCACGGTCGCGTCACCGAGAAGAGCGGCTTCGGAGATTCCGTGATGCCATTTCTCGGCGGCGAGGTCGCCTTGGCCGATCCGCATGAGCGTGTAGAGCGCGACGCGCGCCGCGGGCGTAAGTTCCGTGATCGCGGATTTGAGCCGTTTCAGCGATTCCGAATCCGGCGGCAGCGGATCATAACCAAGCTCGGCTGTCGGATTATGTTCGCCGCGTGCGGGCGGAGGCCCCGCCAGATCGCCTTCGGTGGCCTTGCGCAGAAGCGCGTCGCGCTCGTCTCGAGCGGTTCTTGCCAGAAGCGCAATGAAACGGGCTTGTTCGACGCTGAGATCTTTCAACATTGAAAGGCTCCTGCTTCTATGGACCTCAAGACTCTGGCGTCGGTGTTGATATGGGTCAATCGGCGGGCGGTCGGACAGACGTTCCGGCCATGCCTCGAAGTACCTTTCGAATGTCCGAAGCTGGGGCGAGGCAGACGTGCCGACATGGCAGCAGTTGATCCGCTGCGGACATGCAGCGAGCCGCTTTGAAGCCTGACGAGTGACGGTCATACCCGTTGTGCTGAACTCTATTTCTTAGCTGCCATCTTCTGTTTGCGTGTCCGCTAAGGCTCGGAAAATGGCAAGCCGGTTCTCGGTATCCAGGATGGCCTGGTCCGTCGGGGGAAACTGGGTGCGCTGGATTCTCAAAGCCTCTTCCATCAAGGCAACAGCTGAGTGAATTTCGGTCTTCGCGCCCTTCGCGTAGGCGAGCGCGATCATCGTCCCCACGAGCTGCAGATCATCGCTGCCGAGTGCTCGGCGCTGGATTGCCAGCGCCTCCGCGAGCGGGCCTTCCGCCCGCTTCGCATCGTCGCTGACCTGACTATGGAAGATGCCGAGCCAA
>JBEKNV010000062.1:0-5776 GCA_049522395.1 Methylovirgula sp. | reverse complement strand
ATGTCGAGCCGGACGGAGGCATAGAATTTCAGCGCATTGCCGCCGCTCGTCGTCTCGGGGCTGCCGTACATGACGCCAATCTTCATGCGGATCTGATTGATGAAGATCACCATCGTATGGGATTTCGAGATCGAGGCGGTGAGCTTGCGCAGCGCCTGGCTCATCAGCCGGGCCTGGAGGCCGGGCTGGCTGTCGCCCATCTCGCCGTCGATTTCCGCGCGGGGGGTGAGAGCCGCCACGGAATCGATGACGAGGACATCGACCGCGCCGGAGCGCACCAGAGTGTCGGTGATCTCAAGCGCCTGTTCGCCGGTATCGGGCTGCGAAATCAGAAGATCGTCGAGATTGACGCCGAGCTTGCGCGCATAGACGGCATCGAGCGCATGCTCCGCGTCGATGAAGGCGCAGACGCCGCCCTTCTTTTGGGCTTCCGCGATGACATGCAGCGTCATCGTCGTCTTGCCGGAGGATTCCGGCCCATAAATTTCGATGACACGGCCCCTCGGCAGGCCGCCGACGCCAAGCGCGATGTCGAGGCTGAGCGAGCCCGTGGGAATCGTCTCGATCTCGACCACTTTCTGGCCCTTGCCGAGCCGCATGATCGAGCCTTTGCCGAAGGCCCGTTCGATCTGCGTCACGGCAGCGTCGAGCGCCTTGGTCTTGTCCACGGATGTTCCTTCCACGAGGCGGAGATTGGCTTGGCTCACTGGGACGCTCCTTCTGACATGGGCACGGTCGAGAGTGCAATTGGCGAGAGGGCTTGACGAAAAAACCTAGATTGCCGGTGGACGCCGCCGCCGCGGACCATCGCTTTAATGTTTAAAGTGTACGCTGTTTGTTCTCCCCTGCCAAGTACCCTGTTTGTCCCAATTATGCACTTGACAAACCTATTTTTCGGGCCTAAAGTCAACAGCATAGGAGCCGAGCCATGTCTGTTGACCTCACTGACCCCATTTTTCACGACGAAGAAGCGGCCCGTGGCTATTTCGAATCGATCCGCTGGCCCGACGGCCCGATCTGCCCCCATTGCGGGGTGGTGAAGGAAGCGACCAAGCTGGTAGGTGAGGCACACCGGAAGGGCCTCTACAAGTGCAACGCCTGCGACAAGCAGTTTTCCGTGACGGTCGGCTCTGTCATGGAATCGAGCCATGTCCCGCTGCATAAATGGGCGCTCGCATTCCGCCTCATGGCCTCAAGCAAGAAGGGCGTTTCCGCGCATCAGCTCATGCGCTCGCTTGGCATCGGCTCCTATCGGACAGCTTGGTTTCTCGCGCATCGTGTCCGCGAAGCGATGAGCGATCCTGACCCGGAGCCTCTTGGAGGCAAGGGCAAGACGGTCGAAGTTGACGAAACCTATATCGGCAAGCCCGACATGGTTTTCGTGAGCGGCAAGGGATGGCGGGCGAAATACGGAAGCGGTTCGACCAAGCGCAAGGTTCTTACGATGGTTGAGCGCGGCGGTCGTGCGATCTCTGTCAAAGTGGACGATCTCACGATCCCCACGATCAAGAAAGTCTTGGGCGCACGCGTTGTTCTGGATAGCACGCTCAATACCGACGAAGCGCAGTGGTACAAACAGCCCGGCAAAAACTTCGCCAAGCATGAGACTGTCAATCACGGCTCAGGCGAATATGCGCGGGGCGAGACGACCACAAACACGGTCGAAGGCTTCTTCGGAATTTTCAAGCGCGGGATGACCGGCGTTTATCATCATTGTGGAGAACAGCATTTGCAGGCGTATCTGAACGAGTTCGATTTCAGATATTCGAACCGTATCGCCCTTGGCTGCGATGACACCGAGCGCACGCGCCGCGCGGTGAAGGGGGCAGAAGGCAAGCGATTGACCTATCGACAGCCTCGTTGCTCGTGAGCGCGCCAAGCGCCAACTCAAGAAAATCCGCTTTATTTTGACTTTGCTGGACGAGCTTTTCTAGCTCGACTCTTGGCTTGATCTTGGGCACGCTCCGTCTTGCCGACGAGGTTCTTTGCCGGCGTAGGGGGCGTGTTCAGAGCGCGGCGAAGCCCGGATTCCATGCGACGCCGTATCTCTTTTTCGTCGTCCTCTTTGGCCATTCGGAAATTTCTTTCGCCAGAGATCGCCGTGTCTGATTTAGCGAAGAATGTTGTTCCATACTCTCCCAGTCGCCGCGTGCGCGCGGTGATCGGGGACATAGTGATGACCGGCGCCGAAATCGATCATCTGATCAGCTTAGCACTGTTCAAGATGCTTAAGATCGATTTTTCAATAGGGTTTGTGCTTTTCGACAGGGCGACGATGGGCACCAAGCTTGCTAAGCTGAAATACTTTGTTGAAGTTTCCAACGACGAAACGCTCGTGAAAAAATTCGACAACCTGTGCAAAGCATTGCAACCACTTATGAAAATGCGCAATACCGTAGCTCACGGCCACATCGTCGGAAAAACTAAATTCGGCAATGAAATTTTGTTTCTCGTCACTGCCGATTACACGGACCATTTGGGAGAATTCGTCAGCACTGCAATCAGCTTTACCGAAGAACAATTGACGCTCATATCAAACAACAGCAAGGCGTGTGTGGAAGAAATTAAGAGAGTTTTTGATGTGAAGCCATTGCACGAAACAACCTCGTACAAACTTCTTCCGGATCCACCCAAGAGTCTAAAAGCTCAGCGCAAAAATAATCGTTCAAAACATTAATCCCGGCCTCAATCATCTCAGGAGTGATCCCAATCGGGCAATCGTCGGCGCTGCCCGATTCCTCGCGCCGGCCTGTCGCGGTCATCATTGGTTCTTTTCCTTCGGTTTGTAAAGTGCATAAGTCTCCTGTTTGTTCTAAAGCGAAATATTTTTGCAAGCCGCCGCCCTACATGGGGCTCGTCTGCTGTCCCTTGATTTTGAATGACTTTTCCGCGAGCCACGCAAGCTCGGGCGGGCGAATGCCCTCAGTGCCAGGTCCTACCGCGAGGTAATCGCGTTCCTGAGTTCGATCGCATGGGCGATCAGTCTCAGCTGCTCGATCGAGGCGCCGGTGCCGCGGATGCTGATCGTGCCGTAGTCGAGGATCCGGCCGAGAATCGACTGATCGACGATGACCGATTCGATCTTGTCGATGTTCATCTCATCCGTATGGCGGTTGATGAAGCCCTGCGCATAAATGACGCGATGGTTCGTCACCGCAATTTCGACGGTGAACGCGTGCCACCAGGCGCGCACCAGAGCGAGGAGACCCAGAATCGCGAAAATGACGGACACGACGAGAAGAGGCCACTGATAGTGCGTATATTTCAAATGCACCGCTCCCCCGAACGCGACGGCGGCGACGGCGAGGCACACGATCGCCGGGACATAGATGATCCAATGCAGTCTGCCGACGATCAGCACATTTTCGCCCGGCTGCAATATATGTTTCACATAGCTCATGCCGTTGCCCATCGCTGGAGGCCAGGGCGACAGCCTAGCCAATCGCGGCTGCGATAGCTAGTCCGCTTGCCCGAAGAGATCAGCGGCGCGCGCTCATCCGCGTGAGCAGGCGGCGCAGGACGACTGCTTGATTATGCTCTTCGTCTTTGGCGCCATAGACGAGGGTCAGCGGTCCCCTCCCTGCGCGGGCCAGCAGCGCATGCAGCCCGTCGCGCTGCTCGGGGCTAGAGAGTTCTTCGAGGTAGCGTTTCTGAAAGAGCTCCCAGCGCTCCACTCTATGGCCAAACCATGTGCGAAGCTTGGTACTTGGCGCGAGGTCCTTCGCCCATTCGTCGAGCGCCAGAGCCTCTTTGCTGCGGCCACGCGGCCAGACTCGATCGACGAGCGCCCGATAGCCGTCCTCGGACGCGGGCGGTTCATAGGCACGCTTGACCAGAATTCGCATGGTCTTGCGCTTTCGGGTTAGGAATCAAGCAGGGTGCGCACCCGCGTCGCGAGCTGCTCCAAGGTATAGGGCTTCGGCAGAAATTGCACACCGGCATCGAGCACGCCGCCATGCACGACGGCGTTCGGCGTATAGCCTGTGGTGAAGATCACTTTGAGATCGGGGCGCCGCAGCAGCGCTTCGTCGGCCAGCTTCTTGCCGTTCATCTCGGGCATGACGACGTCGGTGAAGAGCAGTTTGATCTCGGGATTCTGATCGAGCGCCGCTAACGCGTCGATCGCCCTTTCGCAGTCGATCACGCTGTAACCCAATTCCCGCAAAGCTTCGCTGGTCAGCCTGCGCATCAAGGCATCGTCTTCGACGACGAGAATGGTCTCCGTCGTATTGCCGGTCTGGATCGGCGCCGGCGCCGCTGTCCTGACGCCCTCCGCGTCGCCCATGAATCGGGGCAAATAGACTTTGACCGTCGTGCCGGTGCCGAGTTCCGAATAAATCTTGATGTGGCCGCGCGATTGTTTGACGAAGCCATAGACCTGGCTCAGTCCAAGCCCCGTGCCGGTCCCCGCCGGCTTGGTCGTAAAGAAAGGCTCGAACACGCGGGTGACGACCTCTGGCTTCATGCCAGGTCCCGTGTCGGTGATGGCAATCAGCACGAATTGGCCGGGGGTCACTTCGGCGTTCTGCTTGCTGTAGGCCGCGTCGAGATAGGCGTTGCCGGTCTCGATCGTCAGCCTGCCGCCGGCCCTCATCGCGTCGCGGGCATTGATGGCGATGTTGAGAATGGCATTTTCTAGCTGCGAGCCGTCGACCTTCGTCTTCCAAAGGCCGCCGGCCGAGACGGTTTCGATTGCGATATGCTCGCCCAGCGTCGAACGCAGCAGTTCGGACATGTTGCCGATCATCTTGTTGCAGTCGAGCGGTTCGGGCGAGAGCGGCTGTTGGCGCGCAAATGCGAGGAGCCGATGCGTCAAGGCCGCGGCGCGCTCCGCCCCCTTTTGCGCGGCTTCGAGAAAAGCCTCGATGCGGAAATCGTTTTTTCTCAGCCGACGAAGGGCCAGATCGAGACTGCCGGAAATGACGCCGAGCATATTGTTGAAGTCATGGGCGATGCCGCCGGTGAGCTGCCCGATGGCGTCCATCTTCTGCGATTGGCGAAGCTGGTTTTCGGCGCTCTCGCGCAGATCGATCTGCTGCATCAGCTCCTGATTGGCGAAGAGCAGCCGGTCGCGCGCGGCGCCGAGTTCGAGGATGGAGCGCCGCGTTGCGAAGGTGACCAAAGCGCCGACGGCGCAAATCAGCAGAAACGAGGCGCCAGCGCCGATCCGGAGCATCTGGGTGAGGGTTTCGGATGCCGTCTCCCTGATCTTCAGGAGCCGATCTTCTTCGGCGAGCATGCCATCGATTCGCGCACGAAAGGCCATCATGGGTTTCAGACCGCTCGCGATGGTCATCGGCCCGGACTTTCCTTGCTGATGGGCATCGAGCTGTTGGTGCAGATCGCCCAGGCGCTCCGCGGTGAGCTGGCGAAGATCGGCAACGGCCGTTCGCTGGCGCGGGTTGTCGATGATGAGCTGATCTAGGGTATCAAGTGCCGGAGACAGGTCGTAGACGGCTTGCTTATAGGGCTCGAGAAAAGCCGCGTCGTCGGTGAGGAGAAAGCCGCGCGCGCTTCCCTCCGCGCGCTGCATTAGAATGAGAACTTGATCGATCTGATTGCGCACCGCGAGCGTATGGTGGACCCAATCGTCTTCGGAGCGCGATTGCGCGACGAGCCAAAACGTCCCGATGGCGAGCACTGCCGCGAGCACGGTCGTGGCGAGCAGGCTCCAGTAGAGAAAAAGAAGCGGTTTTGGTGACACGGTTCGGATTATGAGCGGAACGAGGCGCTTAATCACCTATTCTTAGGTGCTGATCGAGCTTTGGCCAAGGCC
>JBEKNV010000061.1:0-5858 GCA_049522395.1 Methylovirgula sp. | reverse complement strand
GGCGAGCTTGCGGCGCAGGCCGGCGATGACCTGATCGGCGCTCTTCGTGCGCTCGGCGAGTGGTTTCAACGCGACATAGACGCTGCCCGTGTTGATGCCGGAGCGCCCGCCTCCACTGCCGCCGCCGGTAAATCCGACGACGCTTTGCACGGACGGATCGGCTTGCACGATCGCCATCAGCTGCGCCATCTTCTTCTGCATCGCCTGGAACGAGATGCTCTGATCCGCCTGGATCGAGCCGGTGAGACGTCCCGTGTCCTGCTGTGGAAAAAATCCTTTCGGGATGATCACGAACAAGATCACGGTCAGTGCGATGGCGCCGAGCAGCATGGTCATCACAAAAGCGCCGTGTTGAAGCGCCCAGGCGAGGCTGCGCCCATAGCCCTGCACGACGGCGTTGAACGGCCGGTTCCACCAGGAGGACCGCTCTCGCGGGCGGCGTACCCTCAAGAGCAGCGAGCAGAGCATCGGCGTCGTCGTCAGCGAAACGAACAGCGAGACGAGGATCGCCATCGACAGCGTGACGGCGAATTCGCGGAAAAGCCGCCCTAAAAGGCCGCCCATCAACAGAATGGGGGTGAAGACCGCAATCAGCGAAATGCTGATCGAAATGACGGTGAACCCCACTTCCCGCGCGCCGCGCATGGCGGCCTGAAAGCGCGGCATGCCCGCTTCGACATAACGCGTAATGTTTTCCAACACGACGATCGCGTCATCGACGACGAATCCCGTCGCGATGGTGAGTGCCATCAGCGACAGATTGTCGAGGCTGTAGCCGAAGAGATACATCAGACCGAATGTGCCGATGATCGAGACCGGCACCGCAACGCTCGGCACGATCGCCGCGCGCACGTCGCCCAAGAACAAGAAGACGATCAGCGTCACCAGAATGACGGCGATGATCAACGTGCGCTCGGTGTCCTTCAAGGACGCGCGAATGGTGAGGCTGCGGTCGGAGGCGAGCAGCACATGGATGTCTTGCGGCATGGCGGCGCGCAGGCGCGGCAGCTCGGCTTTGACGCGATCGACCGTGTCAATGATATTGGCGCCCGGCTGACGGAAGAGAACGACGAGAACGGACGGCTTGCCGTTCGCGAGACCCTCGTTGCGCAAATCCTGCACCGAGTCTTCAATTTCGCCGAGATCGGCGAGATGAATAGGATTGCCATTGCGATAGCCGACGATCAGCGGCTGATAATCGGCAGCGTGAGAGGCCTGATCGTTGGTATAGATCTGATAATGGACGCCCTTTTCCTCGATCGATCCTTTCGGACTGTTGGCGTTGGCTGAGGCGAGTGCCGCGCGCACGTCTTCAAGACCCACGCCGTAATTAAAGAGAGCCGTCGGGTTGAGTTCGATACGCACCGCCGGCAGCGCGGCGCCGCCGATGAGAACCTGGCCGATGCCGCTGAGCTGCGAAAGACTCTGCTGCATGACATTGCTGGCGGCATCGTAAAGTTCGCCGCGCGACAGAGTGTCGGACGTCAAAGCCAGAATGAGCACGGGTGCATCGGCCGGGTTGATCTTTCGATAGGTCGGGTTCAACGGCAGATTGCTCGGCAGATCGGCGCGGGCCGCGTTGATCGCCGCCTGGACATCGCGCGCGGCGCCGTCGATGTCGCGGTTCAGATTGAACTGCAGAACGATGCGAGTCTGGCCAAGACCACTTGTCGAAGTCATTTCCGTGACATCGGCGATCTCGCCGAGCCGTCGCTCGAGTGGACTTGCAACGCTGGAGGCAACCGTCTCGGGACTGGCACCCGGAAGCTGCGCCTGCACAGCGATCGTCGGAAAATCGACTTGCGGCAAAGGCGAAACCGGCAGTTTGAAGAAGCCCAGAATTCCCGCGATCGCGATGCCCGCCGTGATCAGCGTCGTCGCAACAGGCCGCAAAACAAAGGGCGCGGAAACGTTCATTCGCCGGCCTCGGGTGCAGTGAGGCGGCCGCCACGCGACGGCGACAGACGCTGCGCCAGACGATCGAAATAGAGATAGATGACGGGCGTCGAAAACAGCGTCAGCACTTGGCTGAAGATGAGGCCGCCGACAATCGCCACGCCCAAGGGCCGGCGCAGTTCCGACCCCGTGCCCGTCCCCAACATGAGCGGCAGAGCGCCGAGGATCGCCGCCATGGTCGTCATGAGGATAGGCCGGAAACGCAGAAGACAAGCTTGATATATTGCATCGCGCGGCGCGAGCCCGTCGTTGCGTTCGGCATCGAGCGCGAAGTCGATCATCATGATCGCGTTCTTCTTCACAATGCCGATCAACAAAATGATGCCGATGATCGCGATCACGTCGAGTTCATCGCCGACCAGAATAAGCGACAACAGAGCGCCGACGCCCGCCGACGGCAAAGTAGACAGGATCGTGATCGGATGAATGAAGCTTTCATAGAGAACGCCCAGCACAATATACATCGTCACGATCGCGGCGATGATGAGCAGGAGTTCATTGCTGAGCGATGCGGTAAACGCCGCGGCGCTGCCCTGCATCGAGGAGACGAAGCTCGCCGGGAGACCGATTTCCTTTTCCACATTTTGGATGGCATCGACCGCCGCGCCGAGCGAAGCGCCAGGGGCGACATCGAACGAGATATTCGTCGCCGGAAACTGTCCGTAATGGGTGACAAGCAAAGGCCCAGGCCGCTGATCGACATGAACGATGGCCGAGAGAGGCACCTGCCCGTTCGTGGTCGAGGTCGATGACGGCAGATAGAGTGTGTTGAGCGAGTTCAGCGCGTGTTGAAGATCGGGCGTCGCCTCCATGATCACGCGATATTGGTTCGATTGCGTGTAGATCGTCGAAATGATCCGCTGGCCGAAGGCGTCATAGAGCGCATTATCGACCGTCGCCGGGGTGATGCCGAAACGGCTCGCCGTCATGCGGTCGATGGTGATATCGACGGCGCGCCCCTCATTCTGCATATCGCTCGCGACATTGGCGAGTTCGGGCAACGTCTGGAGCTTGCTGACGACCTTCGGCACCCAGGTCACAAGCTGACTGCCGTTGGCGCTTTCGAGCACGAAATGATATTGCGCCCGGCTCACCGTCGAATCGATCGTCAAATCCTGCACCGGCTGCATATAGAGCGAAATGCCTTTGACGCCGGCGGTTTCGCGCCGCAGGCGCCGGATCACCTGCGTGACGGTCTCACCGCGCTGATCGAGCGGCTTCAGAGTGATCAGCAGCCGGCCGTTGTTCAGCGTCATGTTGGAACCGTCGACGCCGATGAAGGAGCTCAGCGTGTCGACGGCCGGATCGGTCAGAACGGCATTGGCAAGCGCCTGCTGACGGTCGGCCATCGCGTCGAAAGAAATCGTGTCCGACGCCTCGGTGATCGCCTGGATCATCCCGGTGTCTTGAACTGGGAAGAAGCCTTTCGGGATCACGACATAGAGCAACACCGTCACGGCGAGCGTGAGGATCGCGACAAGCAGCGTCAGCGGCTGATGCTCCAACACGACATTGAGCGCCCGGCCATATTGCTCAATAATCCAGTTGAAACCGCGCTCGGCGGCGACGTCGAGGCGGCTGCGCTCGGATTCGGGGCGGTGCCGCACGAGCTTCGCGCAGAGCATGGGCACCAGGGTCAGCGAGACGACCGCGGAAATGATGATGGTGGCCGCGAGCGTGATCGCG
Organism: Methylovirgula sp.; assembly: GCA_049522395.1. Lineage (GTDB taxonomy): Bacteria > Pseudomonadota > Alphaproteobacteria > Rhizobiales > Beijerinckiaceae > Methylovirgula. The sequence continues at coordinate 2,216 of JBEKNV010000061.1, read as the reverse complement.
AATTCATGGAAGAGCCGGCCCACAACGTCGCCCATGAAGAGCAGCGGAATGAGCACGGCGATGAGTGAAACGGTCAGTGATATGATGGTGAAGCCGATCTGACCCGAGCCTTTCAAGGCGGCCTCGAGCGGCGGATCGCCCTGCTCAACATAGCGCGCGATGTTCTCGATCATGACGATCGCGTCGTCGACGACGAAGCCTGTCGAGATGGTCAAAGCCATGAGCGACAGATTGTCGAGGCTGAATCCCAAAAGGAACATGACGATGAGCGTGCCGACCAGCGACAGTGGCACGGAGAGACTCGGAATGATCGTCGCCGGCAAATTGCGCAGAAAGACGAAGATGACAAGCACGACGAGGACGATCGCGAGGCCGAGTTCGAATTCGACATCAGCGACCGAGGCGCGGATGGTCGTCGTGCGATCGCTGAGAACCGTGATCGTGACCGCTGCCGGCAGTCCGGCTTCGATCTGCGGCAACAGGCGCGTAATGCCGTCCACGACCTGAATGACATTGGCGCCCGGCTGGCGCTGGATATTCAGAATGATCGCGGGGTCCGCATTCGCCCAGGCGGCAATCTTGGTGTTCTCCGGCCCATGCACGGTGATTGCGACATCTTTCAGCCGCACCGGATTGCCGTTGCGATAGGCGATGACCATGTTCGCGAACTCTTTCGCATCCGTGATCTGGTCGTTCGCGTTAATCGTCGAATCCTGCATCGGGCCGTCGAAATTGCCCTTCGGGATATTCACATTCATGTTGCTGACGGTCGTTCTCACATCGTCGATGTTGAGACCGTAAGCGGCCAGCGCGCGTGGATTGAACTGAATGCGGATCGCTGGCCGATTGCCGCCGCTGATCGAGACGAGGCCGACGCCGGGCTGTTGCGAAATTTTCTGCGCGAGCCGCGTCTCGCTCAAATCTTCGAGGTCCGTGAGCGGCAGCGTCGTGGACGTGATCGCCAGCGTCAGGATCGGCGCGTCGGCGGGATTGACCTTGGCATAGACGGGCGGCGTCGGCAGATCGGAGGGCAGAAGATTGTTCGCCGCATTGATCGCGGCCTGCACTTCTTGCTCCGCGATGTCGAGGCTGAGATTGAGGTCGAACTGCAGCGTGATGACGGAAGCGCCGGCCGAACTCGCCGAGGTCATTTGATTGAGGCCCGGCATTTCGCCGAGCTGGCGTTCGAGCGGCGCCGTAATCGACGAGGTCATGACCTCGGGGCTGGCGCCGGGATAAAAGGTCTGTACCTGGATCGTTGGATAATCGACCTCAGGCAGCGCCGAAAGCGCGAGAAAGCGATAGGCGAACGCGCCACCGAGCAGGATTGCCACCATCAGAAGCGAGGTGGCGACGGGCCGCAGGATGAAGATCTGTGATGGGTTCATCGTGCCGGCTCGCGTCTATGCGGCGTTCTCACTCGGCATCCTGTTTGTGCTTGTGGCCGTGATGTCCGTTATGTCCCGTCGTCGTCGCGGCCGGATTAGCCACAGCGGCGCCGGGGATCATCACCTTGGCGCCATCGTGCAGACGATCCGTGCCGTCGGTGACGATGCGGTCGCCGGGATTGAGACCGGACTGGATTTGCACCATGCCGTTGTCCGTCGGGCCCAACGTCACTTTGCGCACCGAGACGGTGTTGTCCGCGTTGACGAGATAGACGTAGGTCCCCGGCTCGCCGCGCTGGATCGCGGCCGACGGCGCGGTCACCACATGGCTCAACGTGTTCACCAGAAGCCGCACATTGACGAATTGATTGGGGAAGAGCGCGCCGTCCGTATTCGGAAAGATGGCGCGGAATTTCACCATGCCGGTCGTCGTGTCGATCTGGTTGTCGATGGTCTCGATGCTGCCGGTTCCGAGTTCCGTGACATTGGCGCGGTCGTAAGCCGTCACCTGCAAAGTGACGCCCGCCTTCATCTGCGCTTCCGTCTGGGGAATATCGTCTTCCGGCAGTGAGAAGATGACCGAGATCGGCTCGATCTGCGTGATGACCGCGATGCCGGTCGAATTCGAGGTCTGCACATAATTGCCGGGATCGACGAGACGAAGACCGATGCGCCCCGTCACGGGGGAGACGATATGGGCATATTCGATATTGAGCTTCTGCTGGTCGATCTGCGCCTGATCCGACTTGACCGAACCTTCATCCTGTTTGACGAGAAAGGCTTGGTCATCCGCCTGCTGCAAGGCGATCGAGTTCTGCGCCGCCAGAG
>JBEKNV010000060.1:0-6572 GCA_049522395.1 Methylovirgula sp. | reverse complement strand
CGTGTGGGGAGCCGTCCTTCCGTTTCTTTTTGTGCTCAGCATCGTGATCTTCTTCCATGAGCTGGGACACTTCATCGTCGGCCGTCTCTGCGGCGTTAAAGTCGACGCCTTCTCGCTGGGATTCGGGCCGGAGCTTTTCGCTTACACCGATCGCGCGGGAACGCGCTGGCGGCTCGGGCTTTTGCCGCTCGGCGGCTATGTGAAATTCCACGGCGATGCCAATGGCGCCTCGATGAGCGATGAGGCGGGCATCGCCGCCATGCCAGCCACCGAGCGCGAAGTGACGTTCTTCGCGCAAAAGGTCTGGAAGCGGGCGGCGATCGTCGCCGCAGGACCGATCGCCAACTTTCTTCTCGCGATCGTGATCTTCACCGGAATCTACGCCATCCACGGACGCGGCATTCTCGTTCCGCAAATCGAAAAGGTCGCCGCCGGCAGCGCCGCGGACGGCGCGGGCTTCAAGCCGGGCGACGTCGTGATCTCAATCGACGGCACCAAGATCGACAGCTTCGAGGACATGCAGCGAATCGTCCAGACCTCGAGCGACCAGCCGCTGACCTTCATCGTGACGAGAGCCGGCAAAGAGATCACCCTTGTGGCGACGCCGCGCCGGCGCGAGGTCAAGAGCAACTTGGGCAGCACATCGCATGGCGTGCTCGGCGTCGAAGCGAATGCCAGCGCCGCCAACTGGCACATCCAGCACTATGGCGTGGTCGATTCGGCGCGCATGGCCTGCGGCGAGACCTGGTTCATCATTAAGCAGACCGGAACCTATATCGGCGGCCTGTTCACGGGACGCGAATCGACCGACCAGCTCTCGGGACCGATTCGGATCGCCGAAGTCTCCGGCGAAATGGCCAAAATCGGATTCGCGGCGCTGCTCAATCTTGCCGCGGTTTTGTCCATTTCTATTGGAATCCTGAACCTCGTTCCGATCCCGCTGCTCGATGGTGGCCACTTGTTCTATTACGCCATCGAGGCGGTGCGGGGCCGGGCCCTGAATGACAACATTCAGCAGGTCGGATTCAAGATTGGGCTCACCCTGGTTGCGGGCCTGATGATTCTTGCAACTTACAATGATATTCTGCGCCTAACGCGCTGATTTTCCACAGCTTCAAAATAGGAGAGAAACATTTTAAAGAGCGCTTTTTCAGCGCAACAGCAACGCTCGCGGGCAAAGCGTAAATAAATCGTGTCTTACCCGCCACGCACTGCCGAAAACGGCTCGCTTATAGCCAAGCCCATTTGCAGGGCCAGCCAAACCTAGTAGAACCGAAAACTGCGGCGTAAGTGATCGTTGGGGATCACCAAAACCGCATGAGTACGATCGCAGAACCTTTGGTTTCGGGGGCTTGAGTATCTGTCGGCGTCGAGTCGCCGCGACCCCTGTGGACCGCAAAATCAGGCAAGGACGGGTGCCGAAGCTGCCGCCAGGCAGCGATGGGCCCGCGGCGCGGATCGGTACGACAGATACGACAGAGGCGGGGACCGGGTGGTAATGAAATTCTTTCAAGGTCATTTCTTCCGGCTGGTCCTACTCTTCACTCTCCTGCTGCCAGTTCTTTTGGCGGGGCCGGCTTACGCCGCTTCGGTCGAAGTCGACGGCAACCAGCGCGTCGACACAGAGACGATCCAATCTTATTTCTCCGGAACCGATCCCGCCTCAGTCAATAAAGGCGTGAAGGATCTCTACGCGACAGGGCTGTTCCGTGAAGTCCACGTCACGCACGAGGGTGGCGAGATCGTCGTTCACGTCGTCGAAAACAACATCATCAATCGGGTTTTCTTCGAGGGCAACAGCAAGGTCAAATCCGAGCAGTTGCAGTCCGAGATCCAGTCGAAGTCGCATGGTCCTTTTAGCCAAGTGGCCGTTGATGCCGACGTTGAGCGAATCAAGGACGTCTACCGCCGGTCAGGCAATGCCGCTGCGGAGGTGAGCGACAGAATCGTCAATCTTCCGAACGGGCGTGTCGACGTGGTCTTCCATATTACGGAAGGCGACAAGACCGGCGTCAAATCCATCGTCTTTGTCGGCAATCACGTCTATTCGTCCGATAAGCTGCGCGGCCTGATGGAAACGACGGAGATGGATTGGCTCTCCTGGTTCAAGACGACCGACGTCTATGATCCGGACAAGATCGCCGCCGACCTCGAACTGATCAGGCGCTTCTATCTGAAGAACGGCTATGCCGACTTCCGGGTCATCGGTTCGGATGCGCGCTATGATCCCGCGCAAAAGGGCTACGTCGTCACGATCACCGTCGAAGAGGGCGCGCAGTACACAGTCGCTGGCGTCGACGTGGAATCGCATATTCCGGCGATCGACAGCGCGTCCTTGCGCTCTTACCTCCGCTTCGGACCAGGCCAGATCTACAATGGCGATCTGGTGCAAAAGACGACCGATGCGCTGACCAACGAAATGCTCGCGCGCGGTTATGCCTTCTCGCAGGTTCACCCGCGTGGCGACCGCGATCCGGCCACACGCACGGTAAAAGTTGTGTTCGTGATTGATCAGGGTCCGCGCGTCTATGTCGAACGCATTGAAATTCGCGGCAATACGCGCACGCGCGACTACGTCATCCGCCGCGAATTCGATATCGGCGAGGGCGATGCCTACAATAAGGCGCTGATCGACCGCGCCGAGCGCCGCCTCAACAGCCTCGGCTTCTTCAAAAAGGTCAGGATCACGACCGAGCCCGGCTCTGCGCCCGACCGCGTCGTCGTCGTCGTGAACGTCGAAGATCAGGCCACCGGTTCATTCTCCGTCTCGGGCGGCTATTCGACGCTCGATGGCATCGTCGGCGAAGTCGCGGTTCAGGAGACCAACTTCCTGGGCCGAGGCCAATACGTTCGCCTGTCTATTCAGGGCGGCCAATATTCAAAGGGCGTGACTTTCTCGTTCACGGAACCCTATTTCCTCGAGCATCGGATTGCGGCGGGCTTCGACGTCTTCGCCAAAGACTCGAGCGTGTCGCCATACATGTTCTACGACGACTTCATGGTCGGCGGTACCGTCCGCTTCGGACTGCCGGTGACGGATGAGATTACCTTCTCGCCACACTGGTCGGCCTATTCTTCCTATATCTCGATCCCGAACGACAGCAACTTCCCATACAACGATTGTAACAATCCGATCCCAGGCATCACGCCGGGCTTTAATGGGACTGCGGTCACCGCCACGAACAACTGCTTGACCAACGGCGAAGCCTCGCTGGCCCTGAAGCAGGCGGTGGGGACGACCATCACGTCGATGCCGGGCTTCTCGCTGACGTACAACTCGCTCGACAATAACAAGAGCCCGTCAAACGGCATTCACGCGGCTTTCAACGAAGACGTCGCCGGCGCTGGCGGTACCGAGCATTACTCTCGTACGTCGGGCGATTTCCGCTACTATCACTCCTTGTGGGACGAATACGATATTGTCGGCCTCGTGCATTTGCAGGGCGGTTACTTGAAGGGCTTCGACGCCAACGGCACGAAAATCGTCGACAACTTCATGCTCGGTCCGACGCTCGTCCGCGGCTTTGCGCCGGCCGGCATTGGCGCGCGCGATATTTCGCCTGGCATCAATCCGTATGGCAATCCGCTCGGCGGCACGAAGTATTGGGGTGCATCGCTTGAATCTCAGTTCCCGCTTTGGGGCGTTCCCAAAGACCTTGGCCTGAAGGGCGCGGTCTTCGCCGACGCGGGTGCCTTGTGGGGCTACAATGGCCAGACCAATTTCGCCGGCGGTGCTCCCTGCACATTCTTTGGTCCAGGCAACGGATTTAAGCAGGGAACGTGTGTCACGCTCGGCGGCGATACGCCAGTGGTCCGGACGTCGGCTGGTGCGTCTCTGATCTGGGCGTCGCCGCTGGGTCCAATCCGTTTCGATTTCGCCAAGGCGATTACGAAGAATCCTTGGGACCAAACCCAATTCTTCAGCTTCACCGGTGGCACGACCTTCTAATCGGCTCAGCCAGTTGGGAACGCCTGAAGGTCGGATGAGAGTTGCAAAGGCCATCGGCACGCTCCTGCGTCCCGGTGGCCTTTGCGTCTAAAAAGTCAGTCCGGCGTTTCCGCAGCGGCTCGGGCGCCGCCTTCTTCGACATTGGCGGGAATTGGATTAAAAGGGCGGCACCTTCGTCGCCCTCACTTGCTTCGTCCGGCGCCGCACCAGATCCACCCAGGCCCGGCCTCAGGCCGCGCCCGATGTCAGCCCGTCATGAGCGATCCCGTCTTCTTCCGTCCGGCCCAGAGCGTTTCGGTCGCGGACATTATGAGCCTGACGGGTGCGGAACTGCACGGCCGGGGCGATCCTGCGGCCGTCATCACACGCGTCATGCCGCTCGATTTCGCCACGCCGGGCTCTTTGTCCTTCTTCGACAATCCACGCTATTTCGACGCTCTGATTTCGACGCGCGCGTCGGCCTGCCTCGTCACCCAGCGCTTTGTTGAGCGTGTGCCGGCAAAGACCATGGCGCTTGTGACGCCGCAGCCCTATCGCGCGCTGGCGCTCGTCCTCGCACAGATGTTTCCGCAAGCCGTCAGTCCCGGCTCGTCTTTTGGTTCGCGTGGCATCAGCCCCAGCGCCACAGTTCATCCCGACGCGCGGCTCGAACAGGATGTGATCGTCGATCCGGGCTCCGTCATCGGCCCGGGCGCCGAGATTGGCTCGGGCTCCTCGATCGGGCCGCATGCGATGATCGGCCCGCAAGTCCGCATTGGCCGCGATTGCATCATCGGACCCGGCACACGAATCGCCAATGCGCTCATCGGCAATCGGGTCATCATTCATGCGGGCGCGGCCATCGGCCAGGACGGATTCGGTTTTGCAGTCGGCCCGCAAGGCCATTTGAAAGTGCCGCAGATCGGCCGCGTGATCATTCAGGATGACGTCGAGATCGGCGCCAACACCACGGTGGATCGCGGCATGATGCGCGATACGGTGATCGGCGAGGGGACGAAGATCGACAATCTTGTCCAGATCGCCCACAACGTGCGGATCGGCCGCCATTGCCTGATCGTGGCGCAGACGGGCATTTCGGGTTCGACCGAACTCGGCGACTTCATCAGCGTCGGCGGGCAGGCCGGATTTGCCGGCCATTTGAAGATCGGGGCCGGCGCGCAAATCGCGGCCCAATCCGGCGTCATCGCCGATGTGGCGCCCAAGGCGAAGCTGGGCGGCACGCCGGCGCGCGGCTTTCGCGATTGGCTCAAGTCTCACATTGTGCTTGATCGTCTGACGAAGAAGGCGGGCAAGAGCCCGGCCGACCCACAATAGAGAAATGGACCCTCTGCGATGGACGAAGTCGCGGCAAAAACATTTGAGACCTTCGATATCCTGCAGCTCCTGCGGTCGCTGCCGCATCGCTATCCCTTTCTGATGGTCGATCGCATCATTGAGGCGAAGGGCGATGAGTCCTGCATTGGCATCAAGAACATCACCGTCAACGAACCGCAGTTTCAGGGGCATTTTCCCGAACGCCCGGTGATGCCGGGCGTGCTCTTGATCGAAGGCATGGCACAGACCGCGGGCGCGCTTTGCATTCAGGCGCATGCACCGGGCAGCAAGCCGCCGCTCGTCTATTTCATGACGATCGACAAGGCGAAATTCCGCAAACTGGTCGTTCCCGGCGACCGTGTCGAATTTCACATGACGAAGCTCAGCCAGCGCAAGACCATGTGGTGGTATCGCGGCAGGGCGATGGTCGATGGCACGCTCGTTTGCGAAGCGGAAATCTCCGCCATGCTGGTGCTCGACGAGCCGTCGCCGAAGTCAACATGACGAAGCCGATATGACGAAGACAACCGGCCACGACGTCTTCATTCATCAAACGGCCGTCGTCGAGCCGGGCGCCGAGCTTGGCGCGGGCGTCTCTATCGGGCCCTTCTGCCATATCAGCGGTGACGTCTTGCTGGACGAAGGCGTCGAATGCCTGTCGCATGTCGTTATCGCCGGCCGCACGAGAGTTGGCGCGCGGACAAAGCTCTATCCTTTCGCCTCGATCGGCCATGCGCCTCAGGACCTCAAATATCGCGGCGAACCGTCGTCACTTGCAATCGGCGCCGACTGCATCATCCGGGAAGGGGTGACGATCAATCCGGGGACGGAGGGCGGCGGCATGGTCACGACCATCGGCGACCGCTGCGCCTTTCTAGCGAACGCCCATGTCGGCCATGACTGCCGGATCGGCAATGATGTCGTCTTGTCGAACAATGTGATGATCGCCGGCCATGTGACGATTGGCGACTTTGCCGCCTTCGGCGGCGGCGCCGCCGTCATTCAATTCACCCGCATCGGCGAGCATGCTTTTCTCGGCGGCTTGAGCGGCCTCGATCACGATCTCATCCCATATGGCCTCGCCGTCGGCAATCGCGCTCATCTCGCCGGGCTCAATCTGATCGGGCTGAAACGGCGCGGCTTTTCGCGCGAAGCGATCGGCGATCTGCGCCGCGCCTATCGCTTGCTCTTTGCCCCGGAAGGGACACTGCAGGAAAGGATCGCGGATGTCGCCGCAGCCTTCGCCAAAAGCAAAGAAGTCGAGGTGATCATCGACTTCCTCAATGGTCTTGGGGATCGCTCGGTCTGC
>JBEKNV010000059.1:0-6629 GCA_049522395.1 Methylovirgula sp. | reverse complement strand
TATGGCGATGCGCTGAGCTTCGCGCTCTGGCCAGATGATGTCTATGATTCTTTCTTCGGCTATGGGCCGGATTATCTCTTGTCGTCCATCTTCTGGCCCGGCCCGTTGGCCGATGGCTATGCGCCTATCTTCGATGTTTACGGCACACCGCCCGAAGCCTCGCGTTATTACGGCTATTACCATCGCCGGCATCAAGAGGCGGACGACGAGGCGGCGCAAAGCGACGCGACCTGCAAGGGCCTCGCGCCGGGCATCGCGGATCTCCCCATCGACCAGATCGCAAGGGTGATCAAGCCGACCGATCAGCAGCAGAAAATTCTCACCGATCTGCAAACCGCCTCGACCAAGGCCGACGGCATTTTGTCCGCCTCATGTCCGAGCGAGGCTCCGCTGACGCCGGTTGGCCGGCTCTCTGCCGTCTCGAAACGTCTGCACGCGATGAAAGAAGCGATCGACACGATTCGCGACCCGCTGACCGCGCTCGACAGCTCGCTTGATGATCAACAAAGAGAGCGTCTCGCGTCGCTTGGCGGCCGCAGCCGCTATCGCAATGCCGGCGTCGCCTTGAGCGCGGCTCCGGGCAAAGACCTCGAAGCGCTTTGCAAAGACGATACGGGAAACTTCGCTTTGCTTCCGGTTCAGCGGATCAAGGACATTGTGAAGCCGACGGCGCATCAGCAATCGGCTTTCGATGAATTGCAATCGGCGGCGAAGACGGCCGCGTCCAATCTCGATTCCTCTTGCCCCTACGACATGCCGGAGACAGTCTCCGACCGGCTCGATGCCGTCGCCAAAAGGCTCGGCGCGCTCTCCGAGGCCGTGACCATCGTCAAGCCGGCCTTGACGCGTTTCTACGACACGCTCAACGACGAGCAGAAGGCGCGCTTCAATGTGATCGGGCCCGACAACGCCGACGACTCGCAAGACAACGCGCGGGCGGCCGAGTAGGTCAGAACCGGATCGCCGTGCGCAGCGCGAAGATGGCGGCGTCCGGAACGGGTCGCGTCGGATTGTTGGGATCGGGAATGAGTGCCTGCGGGTCAAACACATATTGGAAATCGGGCTGCAAGTACCACCACGGCGTTACCTGATACTGATAGGTTGCCTCGATGAGTGTTTCGGCATCGCGGTTCGGAAGCGGATAGCCTGAGGTCATCGCTGCCTGTTGCGACAATTGGCTGAGTACGCCGCTCGCTTTCGCATAGGCGACCGAAAGGCCGGCGATGTCGTCGCCCCGCCCGGGGATTAGCCCTTTATAGTTCAAGCCAGCATCGAGATAGAAGCTGATCACATTGCGGTCTTCCGGTGCGCCCATGATGCGCGTGAAGACGCCGAGACCCTGGTCCTTTGTGCCGGCGACGCGATAGAGCATCTGATCGGCCATAGCGTAGATGCTGAAGTCGCCCTTGTGCTCGCTGGTCAAAATATCATTGTCTATGCCCGGGAGTTCGAAGGGCGGACCGCCGCGGCGCTCGTCGTCGAAATCGAACTCATTCGAATTGTACCAGGCGCCGAGATGATAAGTGCCGGGAAGGCCCGGTGCATTGTCGCCGCCATTGATCGAATATTGCGCTTCGGCAATCGCAAAGACGCCCTTGTCAAGCGTGAAGGATGTACCGCTGCCGTTGTCATTCGGATTGCCATTGAAGGCGGCGGCGAGCAGCGCGAGGGAATCGGTCGGTTGAACCTTGAGGCGAATGCCCGGCGTGCCGAGCGGATAGGCCGGCCCGCCCTCGGGCAGGATGAGGCCCGGCAAGGTCGGCCATCCGAACGCCGAGTTGAGGAACAGCGGCGCATATTTGCTGACAATGAATTCCTGATCGGCCGCCATCTGGCCGATACGGATCGAGACCTTGCCGTCGAGAATGGGCTGTTCGTACCAGAGTTCGAAGAGTTTGACGGACGGCGGAAACTCGAGACTGCTCGCCAGATTCCAATTGTCCACATTGAAGGTGCTCAGCCCGCGGCCGCGGATCTCATAGCCGCTGGCGGTGAATGTGCCGCCCTGCTGCCAGCCGAAGAGCTTGGTCGTATCGACCGTCAATATGCCGAGCAGCGCGCCTTCATAAGTGATGCCCTGCTTGATGCCGCCCGTCGGATTGCCGAGAACTTCGCTCGTCTCCTGCATATAAAGCGTCACGCCTTTGTCGGCGAATTTGCTGCGAATGCCGCCGAGATCGCCAAAGAGCTGATCGCGATGCCAGAGATCCTTCTTGGTCGAAACCGCCGGCTGTTGCTGTTCGGCCGCTGGCTGATCGGGGCTCGTTTGCGCGGCGGGCGCCGATTGCGCCAAAGCCTGAGACGCAACAGCGAGGCCCGCGAGAACGCCGAGGAACGGCGTCCCCAAGGAGAAGCGCGAGAGACGCAAATCGAAAGAACGAATCGACATGAGAATTTCTGGGTTCCTGGTTGAGTCTAGGACTATCGCCAAGAATTATACGTACCGCCGACCCCGAAGCTGTGACTTCTGCGCACTTTTTGAAATCAATCCACCCGGTTTTGCAATTGATCTAAATGCAAGAATGCCCGCGCATCAATATAACAGCTTTTCCAATGCCAGCGATGCGCGCCATAGCAACAGAGCAAGGAATGAGAAGCGCGCCGCACGATCGGCACACCGCTCGCCACGCGTCGATGCCGGGCGAGGCGTAACGCGCATCATGACGACCGCCCGAGATGCGGACGGCTCCACATGTTTCGGCCACTCGATCGAAGATTGAGATTTGAGAAACTGGAGCGGGCGAAGGGATTCGAACCCTCGACCCCAACCTTGGCAAGGTTGTGCTCTACCCCTGAGCTACACCCGCATCCGCCGCGGCAGAACCGCGTCCGGGGTATATGCCGTAATCCGGGGGCGAATGCAACCAAGGGCCCAGAAGCCCCTCGGATGATTTCCCGGCAAGCCGCACTATATTAAGCCGCACGAGAAAGCGTCGGCCAGGCCGCCGCGTCCGGCTCATTCTCCAAGAGTGTTCGGGAGATCGCGTTGCGTGCTATAGGCCGGAGCGGAGGACCGTAGTCGAGGAGAACCGCGCATGGCGCAACACGCTTTGGATGCCACGCCGGCTGGTGCCCGCGAGAGCGGCACGCCGATCATCAAGGAAACGACGACGCAGACATTCGCCGCCGATGTCCTGACGGAATCCGCGCGCCAGCCGGTGCTTGTCGATTTCTGGGCTCCCTGGTGCGAGCCCTGCAAACAGCTCCGCCCCATTCTCGAAAAACTGGTTAAGGCAGCCGCCGGCAAGATCAAGCTCGTCACGATGAATATCGACGAGCATCCGGAGATCGCCGGCCGGCTCGGCGTGCGTTCCATTCCGGCCGTCATCGCTTTTCAGAAATCGCAGCCCGTCGATGGCTTCATGGGCGCGTTGCCGGAAAGCCAACTCCGCGGTTTCGTCGAGCGCTTGATCGGCCCCGTCGAGGGCGGCAGCGACCGGCTTGCCGAGGCGGAAGCCGCATTGGCCCAGGGCGATGCCGCTGGGGCGGCGCAGATTTTTGCTGAATTGGTGAAGGACGATCCGAATGATGCGGCGGCGGTTTCGGGCTTGGCGCGTGCGCGAACCGCGCTCGGCGATCTTGAGTCCGCGCGCTCGCTCTTGGCGCAACTGCCGGCGACAGTGCAGGAGCCCTCTGTCGTCGCGGCCCGCGCCGCGCTTGAGAATGCGGCGCAGGCGGCTTCCGTCGGCGACCTGTCGGAACTCGCCGTTCAGCTCTTGGCTGAGCCCAACAATCACAAGGCGCGGCTCGATCTCGCCGTCGCGCTCAATGCGCTGGGCCGAAAGGCCGAAGCGGCCGATGCGCTCATTGAAATCGTCAAACGCGACCGCACATGGAACGACGATGGCGGCCGCAAACAATTGCTGCAATTTTTCGATGCCTGGGGGCCGACCGATCCCGATACGATCGCGGCGCGGCGCAAACTTTCGGCGCTTTTGTTTTCCTGAGTGAACGGGGCCATACTCGAATAGAGAAGGCTTGAACCATGGGCATGAACAAAGCTTACACGGCCCCGCAGGATCTGCCTGAGGTGATCGCTATATTTCCGCTCTCCGGCGCGCTGCTTCTCCCGCGCGGCGAGCTGCCGCTCAATGTGTTCGAGCCGCGTTATGTCGCCATGATCGACGATGCGCTTGGCTCGCATCGCGTCATCGGCATGGTTCAGCCGCAGGAGGAGAGCGCCGCGCGCGAGACGCCCGATTTGCTCACTGTGGGCTGCGCCGGCCGCATCACGCAATTCGCCGAATCGGGCGACGGACGCTATCTCGTCAGCCTCACCGGCGTCGCGCGCTTCCGCATCGTCGAAGAAATCTCGGCGATTACCCCCTATCGGCAATGCCGCGTCGATTTCTCCGATTTCCTCACCGATTTTACGCCGCGCATGGGCGAGAACGCGGTCGATCGCGACAGCGTGCTTCGCACGCTCGCCGATTTCGCCGAGGCCAATCAGCTGCAAATCGATTGGTCGAGCATTCACGAGGCGCCGAACGAGGCACTGGTTAATGCGCTCGCCATGATGAGCCCTTACGGTCCGCGCGAGAAACAGGCGCTGCTCGAGGCGCCAGACTTGAAAGCGCGCGCTGAAGTTCTCGTCGCCATCACCGAGATCGAACTCGCGCGCGGCAAGGGTGCGTCTTCGCCGCTGCAATGATTTTTATGATCCTCACACTGGAACAGCAGAATGTCTGAAAAAGATCAGAAAACCGATGTCTCGGCCCCGCCCACGCGCATCGATCCGAGACTGCTTGAAATTCTCGTCTGTCCGCTGACCAAGACGACGCTCGAATATGACGCCGCGCGCCAAGAGCTGATCTCGCGTGCGGCGAAGCGCGCCTATCCGATCCGCGATGGCATCCCGATCATGCTGCCGGAAGAAGCCCGCATTCTCGAAGACTGACTCTCGCCGGGATGACTCTTGCCGAGATGAGGATCGTCCAGGCCGAAAGCGCTTGACCATGGCCGATGGGATTCCCGCGCTCGTCGAACTTCTCGATCTCGAGCGGATCGAACATAATATTTTTCGCGGCCACAGCCCGCAGGTCGGCTGGCAGCGCGTCTTCGGCGGCCTTGTCGTCGCGCAAGCACTCGTCGCCGCAAGCCGCACGGTCGAGGGACGCCAGCCGCATTCACTGCATGCCTATTTCATTCTGCCGGGCGATCCGTCCGTGCCGATCGTCTATGAAGTCGATCGCATCCGCGACGGCGTGAGTTTCACGACGCGGCGCTGCAATGCAATCCAGCACGGCCGCGCGATCTTCTCGCTCTCGGCCTCTTATCAGATCGCTGAAGAAGGCTTCGATCATTCGGCTCCGATCCCGGATGTGCCGAAGCCGGATGAGCTTGCGAGCGAAAGTGAATTGCACGCGCGCTTTGCGCCGCTGCTGCCGGAGCCGATGCGGCGCTGGTTCGCCTCAAGCAATCGGCCGATCGAAATACGCCCCGTCGATCCGATGCGCTATCTCGGCAAGGCCGGGCGCGATCCGGTGCAATATGTCTGGCTCAAAGCGGTGAAACCGCTGCCCGACGATCAAGCGATCCACAATGCCGTGCTCGCTTATCTCTCCGATATGACGCTGCTCGACACGGCGCTCGTCGCGCATGGGCGCACGCTCTTCGATCCCGAGCTTCAAGTCGCAAGCCTCGATCATGCGCTCTGGTTTCACCGGCCCTTTCGTGCCGACGAATGGCTGCTCTATGCGCAGGATAGCCCCAACAGCAGCGGCGCCCGCGGCCTGACGCGGGGGCTGATTTACGCTCATGACGGCCGCCTCGTCGCTTCCGTCGCGCAAGAGGGGCTCATCCGCGAACGGCGCCATAAGCGCTGACGATGGGCCGTGCTGGTCCATGCCTTGCTTCCATTGAGCCTACAGCGAAGCCTTGCTGGCAGTGCCGTTGCGTCTCGTGAAAATAATTTTGTTTTCAATGGGTTGGAAGCCCCGACGGAACGCCAGCCCAGCAGGCGCGCAAAGACGCCTAAGGCGAAGCGCGTCGTCGGGAGGACAAAAATGAAAATCATGACCGCGATCATCAAGCCTTTCAAACTTGATGAAGTCCGCGACGCCCTGATGGGGCTCGGCGTCCATGGCATGACTGTGACGGAAGTGAAGGGCTATGGCCGCCAGAAAGGCCACACCGAAATCTACCGCGGTGCGGAATATGCGGTGAGTTTTCTGCCCAAATTGAAGGTCGAAGTCGCGGTGGCGACCGACCTTGTCGATAAGGCGATCGAGCTGGTGACGGCCGCCGCCCGCACCGGCCAGATCGGCGACGGCAAGATTTTTGTCCTCACCCTCGACCAGGCCGTCCGCATCCGGACGGGCGAGCGCGATCTCGACGCGATTTGACCCGGCCCCGGCCTCAAAAAACCCCCGAAAACGGCCTGCTTTCTTAGGGTTAAATCCGTCTTAACCGCCGCCCCCTAGTTTGGCCCGAGTAGCCGGCGGTTCCCCTTCATGCGCACCACAAGCAGTTCGACGGTCTTGGATCACATCCCCGATCCATTGCGGGCCGTTGCTGCGCGCGTGGCCGCCGAATGTATCGGCCTCGCCATGATCGCTGCGAGCGGCGCGCTGGCGCTCGCGCTCGTCACCTGGTCGGTTCAAGACCCGAGCTTCAACCACGCTTCGGGC
>JBEKNV010000058.1:0-7100 GCA_049522395.1 Methylovirgula sp. | reverse complement strand
CGCAGCCGTCGCGCAATTTCATTGGCCATGGCTGAACCCCATCCGTCAGCGTCGCTTCGCGCCGCTGACACCTACCCCTAAAAGGGGAAGGACGAATGCGTCATCTTAGGCACGCTTGTTTTTCGACGCGCTACCCCTCCGTCAGCGTCAGCAGAATATCCGCATACCAGGCGCAGTTGAGGCCCAAGGCCTCGTCGAGTTTCAGATCGCGCGAGACATCGAGGCGCGAAGAGTGCACGCCGAGAAGCGCCCAGGGTAGATCCTTCGCGCCCCATCCCGCCTTTTCGATGCGCATGACGACGGGCGCGCCGCTCGTGCCTCTGTGCGTGCGCGCATCGGTTAGAAAATAGCCGTGACCCTGGAAACGCAGGCCGAAGGACGAAGCGAGCCCCGCCTGGCGCGCGACAGGCAGATGATGCAGCGTGTCGTGAAAGCCGAGCGGAAAGCCGACGACGACGAGATCCGTGCCGATGACGACATGTTTGCCCGGATCGACCAGCTGTTTCGGCGTGAAGGCGCGGATCGCCGGCGATTTCGGCAGCGCCTTGCGATCGATCTCGATGACCGCGACATCGATCTGGCCCGCCGCATCGACACCTTGGCGCCAAAGCGCTTTGCCGTCGCGATAGAGCGGAATCGAAAATTGCGTCGATTTCGCCAGATTGTTCAAATCAATGTGGATTTCGATCACGATCCGGTCGGGCCGATGGCCCGTCGGCTCGTCGATGACGACATGCCGGCTTGTGATGAAAAAAAGCCGCCGCCCGCGCTCGAAGAAGAAACCCGTGGCGTTGGTTAATCCCTGAGTGCCATTGAAGGTGGAGACGGCGGCGGTAGTGAGAAGCAGCGGATCGATCATGCGAGGCTCAGCTTGTAGGTGGATGTCTCTTAACAGGGCGACGAAGATTAGGTTCCGGCGCTAACCTTCTCCCTGTGGGAGAAGGTGGTCGGCGGAGCCGACCGGATGAGGGGTTACGATTCGGCTGAACATACAGAAAGTGCAACCCCTCACCCGGCTTGCTTCGCAAGCCACCATCTCCCACTGGGAGAGGGTGGCCCGTCACACCAGCGCAATCGCCGCGACAAGCCGTCCATAATCCTCTTCCTTGCGATGCGTCGCGCGCCGATAGGAAAAGAAACGCGTCTCGTCGGCATAAGTATCGAGGCCCAGATTCTCGAACCGGCCGATGCCCGCGTCCTTGAGGCGGAAGCCAATGAAGCCTGGCAGATCGAACAGGAAATGTTTGTCGCGCCCTGCCGGCGCGAAGAAACGCGCATAGGTTTTATCCTCCTCTGCGAAGCGAAGAAAAAATTCGGGGCCGACTTCATAGGATTTTTGCGCGATCGTCGGGCCGAGCACGGCGCGCACGCGTTGCCGCGCGGCGCCGAGCTTTTCCATTGTTGCGAGAGTCGCTTCGAGCACGCCGGTGAGCGCGCCTTTCCAGCCCGCATGCGCCGCGGCGATGATCTGCGCTTCTTCATCGGCGAAGAGGACGATGCCGCAATCGGCGCCCGTCACGCCGAGGCCGAGGCCGCGCATGGCTGTGACCAGCGCATCGCAGCGCGGCCGCTCGGCATGGGTGAAGGGCGCATCGACGGTGCGCGTATCCGCCGAATGAATCTGAAACGGCACGAGCAAATGTTCGACGCCCAATTGGGCTGCCATGCGTCGCCGGTTTTCGGCCACGGCCTCGGGCTTGTCGTTCGAGCCGACGCCGCCGTTGAGCGTCGCGTAAAGCCCTTCCGAGACGCCACCTTGCCGCGTGAAAAAGCCATGCGCGATGTTGCGCCCGCGCAGCGCCTCGCTCTTGATTGCTGGTGTCATGAGCCCGATCGCGCCGCGTGAGATTCAAAGCCGGCCGGTGTTGCGACGCCGGGCGAGGTGACAGCGAGCACTTTGAAAAGATCGGCCATGCTCGCCTGTGCGCCGGCGCTTGGGCCGGGAAGTGCGAGGCGCGCGAGCGCGGCATCTATCAAAGCCGCCTGCGCGCTATCTGCCTTGCGCTTCAACACTTCGGCGCGCTGCGCAATGCCAAGGCGCGAGAGAAAGGGCCCCTGCGTGATCGGGCCAAAGACATCGGCGCCGGAGGTGCGGGCCGCTTTGGCGAGCGCGGCGAAATCGACATGCGCCGACAAATCGACTTCGCCCGGCGCGGCGAGCGGATCGGCATAATCATGGCCGCGCACCCCTTGCAGCGTTTCGCCCGCGCGCTTCGCCGTATAGCCGTAATCAATAATGAGCGCCGCGCCGGAATTCTGCACGATATGATCCGCGAGCCGGCTCATCACACGCTGCGCGGCGAGGCCGATTTCGAGAATTGTGCCTTCCTGCGCTTCGGCGTTCAGCATCGTCTCCGCGCCCGGCGCAAGGCCGAAACAGAGCCTGCCGTTTGCATCGAGGCC
Source organism: Methylovirgula sp. (assembly GCA_049522395.1). Classification (GTDB taxonomy): domain Bacteria; phylum Pseudomonadota; class Alphaproteobacteria; order Rhizobiales; family Beijerinckiaceae; genus Methylovirgula. The sequence continues at coordinate 4,697 of JBEKNV010000058.1, read as the reverse complement.
GATCAGGCGCTCATGCCAGCCTTCCCGGCCTTTAATGTAATGGCGCACCGGCAGCGCATCGAAAAATTCATTGGCGAGAACGATCGCCGGCCCATAGGGCAGGCTTTCGATGTCTTTATGCCATGTGGCGTCAACCTCATGCTCCTCCAGCGTGCGGCGCTGCTCCTCAATAAGCAACTCGCTCGCCTCGACAAGATGCACATTGAGCGCACGGCGGAAGTCTGGAACGATGCGCGCGGCGCGCAAAACATCGCTCATCAGCGTGCCGCGGCCCGGGCCAAGCTCGATGAGATTGAGATGGCCGGGCGACCCGATGAGACGCCACATCTCCGCCGCCCAAAGGCCGATCATCTCGCCGAACATCTGATGAATTTCCGGCGCCGTGACGAAATCGCCGCGCGCGCCGATCGGCAGCCGCGTCCGATAATAGCCGTGGCGCTGATGGAGCGCGGCGAGCGTCATGTAGCGTTCGAGGCTGATCGGGCCGTCCTCGGCAATCATCTTGGCGATTTCGGCTTCGAGCGGAGTCATGATGCGAGCTTGGCCTCCGGCCGCGTCAGCGCATAGACGATGAAGGCCATGCCCACCGCAATCACCGGCAGAGACAATATCTGCCCCGTGGTCGCCCCCGACCAAAGATAGCCCAGTTGCGCATCGGGCTCGCGGAAGAACTCGCAGATGATGCGCGCGATCCCATAGCCCAGCGCGAAAATGCCGGTGACCAAACCCGGCCGCTTGAATGCGCCGAGGCGGATCGCGATCGCGAGAATGATGAACAGAACGACGCCTTCAAGGGCCGCTTCATAGAGTTGGCTTGGATGACGCGGTTGTCCATCCGAGCCCGGGAAGATCATTGCCCAGGGCACGTCGGTTGGGCGGCCCCAGAGTTCCGGCTTGATGAAATTGGCGATGCGGCCGAGCAAGAGCCCGATCGGCACCGAGGCCGCGGAGATATCGAGCGCGGTCGGGATCGGCACGCGAACTTTGCGCGCAAAGAGAACAACGCCGAGCGAGGCGCCGGCAAGCCCGCCATGAAACGACATGCCGCCTTCCCACAGCGCGAAGATCTCCAAAGGCCGATGCAGATAAAGCGGCAGATTATAAAAGAGCACATAGCCAAGCCGGCCGCCCAGGATGATGCCGAGCGCGGCATGGACGATGAGATCGTCGATCGAGTCCGGGCTTGGCCGCGGCAGCGCGCCCCACAGCGCGTCTGTGCGCACGAGAAAGCGGATATAGGCCCAGCCAATGGTGAGGCCGGCGATATAGGCGAGCGCATACCAGCGGATCGGCAAGGGGCCGATGTGGACGAGGACGGGGTTGATCGCGGGATAGGGAATGAGAAGAAGCATCGGTTCGAAAAGGGTCCCGAGTCATGCTTGGCCGCGTCATGCGCCGCGCTTGGCCGTCCGTCAAGAAGCCCGCTTGCGGCATCCCCTGAAACGCGCGACAAAGAGGGAACGATTCACATAAGCGATTTCGATGATCGCTTGACGACAGTGAGGAGGCCGCCATGACGGAGCCGCGCGGACGCATGTTCGAGGATTTTACGAAGCTGATGAGCGATGCGGCGGGTGTGGCGCATGGCATGCGCAAAGAAGCCGAATCGATGATGAAGGCGCAGGCCGAAAAATTTTTGGCCCAGATGGATGTCGTAAGCCGCGAGGAATTCGAAGCCGCGAAGGCAATGGCAGTGAAAGCGCGCGAAGAAAACGAGCGGCTGGAAAAAAAGATCGCCGACTTGGAGGCGAAATTGACGGCGATGGCGACGCAGCCTGCGCAGACAGCTCCATCGCCCGCGGCGACGATCCAGCCGTCATCTGGATACGGCGGCGAAGGCGACAATCAGCCGATGTGAAGAGAGGGTGGCTTAGAGCGACGCGAACTTCTGATTGAATAAACAAGCCGGTTGCCTAGAATAGTTGCTGTCTCGCCGTTTAGCGCAGAAGCAGACAGAGAATGACTTCTATCGAATCTCATTTGAGCAACGCTTTGGCAAAAGCCGGAGCCAAGGGTCTTTCGCGCGCTGCTATACTCGAAAAGACAAAAGTGCCCGAAAGCAAGTTGGATGAGTTCATCAAGGGATGCCGGTCGCGCGGCCTCATCTATGGTCCTTTTAAGAGTCGAAAAACGCAGTATTATTTTGATCGGGCGAACGCGCCCTCGCGTCTTACAGAGGCGCGCATCGAAGATATCCTTCGTGGTTCCGGCGTCAAATTGGTGAGCCGTTCCGCATTGGAAAAACAATTGAAGAAGTTATTCAAGCCCTTCCTCGCCGATGCGGTCAGTGCGCTCAAGAGCGAAGGCAACATCATAGAATTCAAACACGGCAGCTCATTCCTTTATGCGCATCGCGAGCCGATATTGGAATTGTTACAAGTTGATGGGAATACCGCCGAAAAGCCTCAAACTGCGCCGCTGACCCTTGCGAATATCCGCCCAGCCTATGAGAAATTGAAGGCGCAACAGGGCGGCATCAGCGTCGTCAAGATCTTCGACCTCCTCAAGGCGACTGGCATCCCCCGCGAGGAACTCCACGCTTTGTTGCGCGCAGCTGCACGTCAAGGCCGCGTCACTCTGCATCCCGCTACTACGGTGAATTTCGCGCCCGAAGTCGTTGAAGCCGGTATCAAGCTCGAAGGTGAGCGCGATCCTAGGGTCACTGTCGTCTTCAAGGAGGGCAGATGAGCAATGACTTCGCCCAACTTAGAATCAATCCGTTCGAAAACGACATTATCAATGCCCCGAACGAGGTTTCCTTTTCCGTCGTCGGACTCAATGACACGCCGCTCAACCAGCTGCTCGGGAAATTTGAGGAGCTAACGGAAGGGGCATTGCCTCGACGGCCGATCCAAGTCCCAAAAGCCCAGCTCGTACTTTCGCCGGATGCTGGTTATGGTAAGTCCCACCTGCTGGGGCGGCTGTTCGCGAAATTGGGGGAACGCGCAACGCTGGTTTATCTTCGGCCCTTCCAGGCTCCAGACAAGGCTTGGCGGTCAATTCTCTTGACTACCGTCCAGGCACTCACGAGCGCCAACCGGTCAGTTTCGCAGGTCCGCTCCCAGCTCGATGCTTTTGCATTAGGAGTGCTCGCCCATATAGCAGCTGATTATCTCGCCGATCGGCCTGTGGAGAATGAGGCTCTGAAGTCCGCGTTGAGTTACGTGCGAAAAAACCCTCTCAAAGTTTTGGCTCCATCGAAAAACAAAAACGTTCTAACCGATTGGCTTAGGGGGGCGCTCGACGACAAGAGTTTGGCAATCAAGCTTGCAAGTCTGCTCAACAATCGTCAAATCGACCTTCACGGACGCGAAAAAGCGTGGCTCAAGGTCTTACGCGCCTTCGCATTTGCTGAAAATAATAGTTTTGAACGCGAGGCGGCACTCAAATGGATTCGTGGAGAACCTCTCGAAGATGAAGAACTGAACCGCCTTAAACTGGATTCTGCCGACAATGAAGGAAAGGGCGACTCATCTTCCCGGGAAATAAACGATCTCTGCTTCCGCCGGCTTCGCGGACTTTGCGCTCTCTCCGCTTATTTCCGACCTTTTGTATTCTGCTTCGATCAGACGGAATATTATGGCAGCGACATTGAACTCGTCGAAGCTCTCGGAAAATGCGTCGATTCGCTTTATGCTGATCTACCCAATCAAATGACGATCATCACCGCGAATTCAAATAACTGGCTTGAAGATCTATCTCCGAAATTGGCGCGGCCGTATAGGGACCGATTTTCGGACGGCATGGTTCTTGAAGGAATAACTCTCAAGCAGGCGAAAGAGTTGATCGCGCAGCGGCTGAAAGAATGCAATTTGGATGATGTGCGTATCGGCAATTTCCTGAATGGGAGCTGGCTTGACTCACAATTCTCGCATGATGACGAGCTCGGCGTCAGAAAGTTGCTCTCGGGCGCGGCGAAGCATTTTCGCACCTTGGCCAATCAGCCGGAGCTGCCGCAATTATCGCTGGCGGATCTATTCACGAAACAAGTAGATGAGATTCGCGCTAAGGAGGATTTGCATCAATACAATCAGGATTGCCTGATGTGGTTCGCGCAAGAGCTCGTCACGGGCTATGATGGTGTCAGGGTCGAAAAGCCCAAGAATAAATACTTTTCAACTTGCTGGGACTGGCCCAGCCACGCCAGTTTTTTCGCTTTCGAAGAAGGTGACAGCAGCGCCAGATGGAAGGCGATTGCGAATGAAGCGAAGTCGCTGTCGGAACGCGCTGGAAAACCTCTTTCGGCGATCATCTTCAGAACACCGGATCTCGGCGCGATCCCGAAACAGAGTTGGGTTAAGATAGGACCGCAAATCGACGCGGCCAAGCAAAACGGCCTATGGATTGCGGAACTTGATCGCGAAGAAGTCTGCGATCTTTATGCGGCGCGCGAACTTTATTCGAACGCCTTGCAAGGCAATGTGGACTATCCGGCGCATGAGGTCATGGAATGGCTGAGGAGGCGTTTTGCCGATTGGTTCAAAAGATATTCCACGCACACTCCTGGGAACACTCCTAAGCCCGTAATTGATGAATCACAATCGACAATAGAAACAGAACCCACAGAGTCCGGTCTTGCAGCAACGCCCACGAGCGTCGAAGCGCGATTAATCGCGGCGTTCAAGGCGTTCAATCTCGACGTCGAAGTGGTCGGCATCGTTCAAGGTCCCCAGATTACCCGGATCAAATTGCGACCG
>JBEKNV010000057.1:0-7553 GCA_049522395.1 Methylovirgula sp. | reverse complement strand
ACGCTTGAGCGTCTCGCGCGACGATCGTCCGCCAGCGCTCAATTTCTATGGATTGAAGGCGGGCGAGCGGATCGTCGCGACTTACGCCGGCTTCGCGCACCGAAATCATTTCAGCTGCCTCATCAACTCCTTCGAGTCTGATCCTGAGATCGCCAAATCAAGTCCGGGCGATCTTCTGCTCATGCGGCTCGTCGCGCTTCAATGCGACGCCGGCCGCAGCGGTCTCGATCTCGGCATTGGCGAAGCGCGTTATAAATCGGCCTATTGCGAGCTGACGCTGCCGCTCTTCGACGTAGTTCTGCCAGTCGGCCCCATCGGCCATCTCTTCGCAGCTACGACGAGACTGCGGCTTTCGATGAAGCGCTGGATCAAGCACAAGCCGGAGATCTTCGCCAGCGTCCGGCGGCTGCGCCAGATCGTCCCCGGCCTCGCCCTGCTCTGACGCCGCAAGCCGGACGATCAGACGAATTTCCGCTAAAAGCCAAACCCGCTATGTAAGACATTGCGGCGCATCGCGCCTGCGGCAGAGCTTTGAGCAAAGGACAGTGAGGATGAAAGTCGCGTTTCTCGGCCTCGGCGTGATGGGCTATCCCATGGCCGGCCATCTCCAGAAAAAAGGCCATGAGGTCACGGTCTATAACCGCACGGCGGCGAAAGCCGAGAGGTGGGTCGCTGAGTTCGGCGGCAAGTCGGCGCCGACGCCGCGCGCTGCGGCGCAGGGCCAGGAGATCGTCTTCGCCTGCGTCGGCAATGACAATGATGTGCGCGCCATCGGGCTGGGCGATGAGAGCGCTTTCGCCGGCATGACGAAGGGCGCCGTCTTCGTCGATCACACGACCGATTCCGCCCTGCTCGCACGCGAACTTCATGCGGCGGCGAAAGACCGAGGCCTTGGCTTCGTCGATGCGCCGGTCTCCGGCGGTCAGGCGGGCGCCGAGGGCGGCGTCTTGACGGTGATGTGCGGCGGCGAGGCCCAAGACTACGCCAAGGTCGAGCCTGCGATTACAGCCTATGCGCGCGCCTGCCGTCTTTTAGGGCCCGCGGGCTCCGGCCAGCTGACAAAAATGTGCAATCAGATCTGCATCGCCGGCATCGTCGAAGGCCTCGCTGAGGCGCTTCATTTCGGCCGCAACGCCGGCCTCGATATGGAGGCCGTCATCGACGTCATCTCGAAAGGCGCGGCGCAATCCTGGCAGATGGAAAATCGCTACAAACCCATGCTAACCAATCGATTCGATTTCGGCTTCGCCGTCGATTGGATGCGCAAGGACCTCGGCATCTGTCTCGATGAGGCGCGGCGCAACGGGTCGAACCTTCCGCTCGCCGCCTTGATCGATCAATTCTATTCGGAAATCCAAAAAATGGGGGGTGGCCGTTGGGACACGTCGAGCCTCATTGCGAGGTTGGAGCATCACTAAAATGCGGGTTTCTTCGTCTTCCCGTCATGCAAATTCGCACTCAGTATAGTATGCACTGTCTGCTTTTCGCCTTGCACTGCGTCAATTGACCCTGACACGGAACGCTGATTAGATCGCCGGCAATTGACCCGTCGGATGCGGGAGCCGCCGTCGATTGATGTAGTCGCGAACGCATGTTGATACGCTCGATTTGATACGCTCAATTTGATACGCTCAATGACGAGGACCGAAATGAAACGTCTCGCTCTTGCCCTTCTCATCATCGCCTTCGCCGGCAGCGCTTATGCCGCTGATGCGGTGAGCTGCAAACCGGAAAAGAAACTCTCCGGCGCAGCGCTCACAAGTTCCGTGACGAGCTGCTGCAAAAAGCAGGCTGCCGCAGACAAGTATAAAGGCATCGTCAAAACCAATTTCATCAAGAAGTGCGTTGACGAAGGAACGGCGCCGTAAGGCGCCGCAAGAGACATTCTGGAATTTTCGAAGAACGGGAGATTTGTCATGGCGGATTGTTTTTGGGCGCCGAGGCTCGCGATGGCCGGCGCTGCTCTGATCGTCGGCATCGCATTTGCCGCGCCGGCATCGGCCGAGGAAACGATCAAGAAGCAGTGCAGCGAGAGATATCAGGCGGCGAAGAAGGCGAACACGCTGAACGGCCAGAAATGGAACGAGTTCTATAAGCAGTGCGACGCCGAGCTGAAAGGCTCCGCGCCTCCGAGTCCCGCGCCGTCCACCGCACCTGCTCCGGCCCCAGCGCCCGCCCCGGCACCTGCTCCAGCTTCACCGAAGCCGAAGAAAGAAAAAGAGAAGCAAACGGAATCAGGTCCCGCGCCCATGCCGACGGGTCGGATCGTCTATCCGAATGCGATCGATCCCAAATATGCGAGCCTCTCGGCCGGGAAGGGCCGCTTCAAGACCTGCGATGATCAATATCAGGCCAATAAAGCCACGAATTCGAACGGCGGCCTGAGATGGATCGAGAAAGGCGGCGGTTACTACAGCCTCTGCAACAAGCATTTGAAGGGCGAGTGAGCGAAGGCTCCTAGTCCGCCTGCAACAAAACAATGGCCGGCATCGCCGGCCATTGTCGTTTTAATCATCGGATCCGCTTGCCGCCATCACGGCAAGAGCACGGTCGCTCCCGTCGTCTCGCGCGCGGCAAGCGCTTTATGCACGGCAACGACCTCGTCGAGCCGATATTTCGCGTGAACTGGGATTTCCACATCGCCGTCTTCGATCGCCTCGATGAGGTCTTTCGCCATTTTCTCCAGGTCTTCGCGCTTGGCGATATAGGTGTAGAGCGTTGGGCGCGTGGCAAAGAGCGAGCCCTTTTGCGCAAGAAGCCCGATGTTGAAGGCTTCAATCGGACCTGATGCCGAGCCGAAGCTGACGAACATGCCAAGCGGGCGCAGGCAATCAAGTGAGCCCGGAAAGGTCGCTTTGCCGACGCCATCGTAAACCACATCGCAGAGCTTGCCTTTGGTCAGGCTCTTCACGGCTTCGACGAAATCGGTGTCGCGATAGAGGATCACATCCTTGGCGCCGGCCTTTTTCGCCAGTTTCGCTTTTTCAGGCGAGCCCGCCGTGCCGATGACAGTGGCGCCAAGCGCCTTTGCCCATTGGCAGAGGATGAGACCGACGCCGCCTGCCACGGCGTGAACGAGAATCGTATCGCCCTTTTTCACTTTAAAGGTCCGGCGCAGGAGATATTGCGCCGTCAGACCTTTCAGCATCATCGCCGCGCCGATCTCATAAGAGATCGCCTTCGGCAGTTTGATGAGCCGCGAGGCATCGACATTGCGTTCCTCCGCATAACAGCCGAGCGACACGGTGTAGGCGACGCGGTCGCCGACTTTGAAACCCTTCACGCCGGGACCGAGTGCCACGACCTCGCCCGCCGCCTCATTGCCGGGGATGAAGGGCATTTGCGCGACGGGATAGGCGCCGGTGCGGAAATAGACGTCGATGAAATTGACGCCGATCGCATGATTGCGCACGCGGACTTGGCCTTCGCCGGGCGGAGCCAGCGTGATGTCTTCGATTTTCATGACTTCGGGGCCGCCGAACTCATGAACCTGCACAGCCTTGACCATAGGCTTTAGGCTCCTCTTCGAAGATGAAGGAATGACGACGCCCCCGCTCATGCCGGAAATTGGCATGGGGCGCAATTTGCGCCCCCGCATGATGCCTTTGCAGATCGCTCAGCTGGCCCCAGATCAGATCGCCAGCCTGGCGCCGATCAAGACAAGCGTGCCGGCAAGAACCGTCCGTAACAGCCGGTCCGGAACGTAAACGGCGAATTGGCTTCCGATGATGATCCCGGGAATTGAGCCGATGAGCAGCGAGAGCAGCAGGAACCAATCGACTGAGCCTAAGAACCAATGACCCAAGCCCGCGATCAAAGTCAGGGGGACCGCATGAGCGATGTCGGAGCCGACGATCCGCGCCGTGGGCAGCTTCGGATAGAGCAGGATCAGGATGGTTGCGCCAATAGCGCCCGCCCCGACTGAGGTAATCGAGACCAGAAAGCCAAGAAAGGCGCCAAGGACAACGGTCAGCACATGGATCTGCTCATCGGCGACCGTCTCCATGAACCGGCTGAAATGGGCGGCGAGCGTCTTGCGCAACAGCAGCGAGGCCGCCGTTAGAATAAGCGCGAAGCCGAGGATGGTGGTGATGACGCTGGCGGTGCCGGGGCTCTTGATGCCGAAATAATGCAGGCCGAAGAGGGTCAGAAAGGTCGCTGGCAGGCTACCCGAGGCCAACCGCCGGACGATCCGCCAGTCAATTGTGCCGTTGAAACTATGAACGGCCGTGCCGCTCGCTTTGGTGATCGAGGCGTAAAGGAGGTCGGTGCCGACCGCGACCGACGGCGAGAAGCCGAAGAGCAGGACAAGCAGCGGGGTCATGAGCGAGCCGCCGCCGACGCCAGTAAAGCCCACCAGCAGCCCGACGATGAAGCCGGAGATCGAGTAGAGGTAATTCAACCCGTGCGCGACCACCATCGGCTTGACCCCTCGTCAGCATCAGGCAATTCTGGACTTAGTCTACAATATTGATAGGAAACCCTCGATGGCCTGTCAAATGAGCCCGCTCAGGCCCACATATCCCCGCTGTTCACTGGCCGCTTGACCTCGCCTTTCGGGCGAGAACCATCGGGCGGCCGCGCAGCCCTCGAAAAAATTGAAGCGCTGTAGCTCGCTGCAATGACCAGGCCACTGAAGAAAGAGCGCGAAGATCATCTGCCGCCCCTTTGAATTCGCTGGTTTTTTCTGCGGGCCAATTTCGAAAGGTGCTCGCCCGCACCGTCGCCGTCAGACAATAATGATCCGCGCGGCGTAAAAGTTCATCGGAATTCTGCGCACCGATCGCATGATCACATCGCCTCTTTCAGCCCGAATTTGATCAAGAGCGCATTCGCTGGAAAACTCGTCACGAAACCGCAGAGCATCGCGAGCTGCATGACGAACCAGAATTCCGGGCTATCGGCCGTGGCCGGGCCGCCATAGGCCTTCGCGAACCAGAGAAACTGAGCGACCGCCATCATTCCATACATGCCGATCTGCCAGGCCGTGATCGACGCAGCATCGGCTTTCATCGCCGCAAGGATCCCCTCCCCGACGGGGAGATGCCGCATCAGCTGGATCGTGAAGTATTGAAACGCGATGCCGAGGAGAAACGCGAGCAGAAAATCGAACAGCCAGACCGCAAACATCTTTTCGGCGAAGAGCGTCTTCCAGCCGAACGCGACGACGACAACTGGAAAGAGAAAGGCGGTCCATTCGGCAATGATATCGCCCAGCGTGCAGCCCGCGCCGCAATGGGTCGTTGCCTTGGCGATGCTCGCGACCCAAGGGTTTGCTCCCGCATGGCGTTTGTCGGATGAGTGCTTAGCGCCCGTCTCCGGCATTGCGTCATCCGTCCGGGCCCAGCGCCAATAAAAGGCAACGCCGAATACGCCGGCGAAGAGCGCCATCAGCGGCCAGACGCAATTCATGATCCACATCGACTGCGGCCGGCGCACTTCGTCGAAAACAATAAAGAGCGCACAAAGCACGCCGAGGGCGATGGAGGCGATTGAAAGACAGTGCAGCCAAAGTGGAAAGTGAGGCATGGCAAATCTCGAGGGTAGTCTCGCAATCAACGCATCAGGCGTCCATTATTTCCCCCTCGCATTTTTGCGCGCCATTGTCTCGAACACGACCGCGGCCGCCCGACCGCTCGGTGTCTCGCCCAAAGGCAGAGCCAGGCTCTTGGCGATCGCATCAAAGGCCTCAATTTGCGCCTTCCGCGCCGGGCCCTCGCGAACGATCCCGATGAGGGCCGCAGCCAGCGAGTCGGCGGTGCAGCGTTCCTGCAGGAATTCTGGAATCGCATTTCGGCCGAGAATGAGATTGGGGAGCACGATCGATGGCACTTCGATGAAATACCGCGCCAGGCTTTCGAGAGGCGCGACGCGATAGGCGACGACCTGCGGGACTTCGGCGAGCGCCAATTCGAGCGTCACCGTGCCGGAGGCGGCAAGCCCAGCCCGCGCGCGGCGAAAGGCCGAATATTTTTCCGCTTCCGTTGCAACGAGCCGCGGCTTCACCGGCCATGTCGCAACATGGTTTCTGATTTCTTCTTCGAGATGCGGCAGCGTCGCAAGGACGGCTTCGAACGCGCCGATCTTGTCTTTCAATAAGAGCAGCGTCTGCGAAAAAATCGGCAGCAGGCGCTCCACTTCGTGGCGCCGCGAACCAGGCAGCGCGACGATCAACGGCGGATCTTGGTTACGCCTCTCTAAATCCCCGGCGCTTGGTGCGAGATCGGAAAGACGCTCAACGAGCGGATGGCCGACATAGCTGCACTCCGGCCCGCCCAATCTTCGATAGGCCTCTGGCTCGAAGGGCAGCAGCGCCAGGACATGATCGATGTAGAAGCGCATGGCGCGCGCCCTGCCCGAGCGCCACGCCCAGACCGTTGGGCTCACATAATCGATGACGGGTAGCGCCGGCATCTTGCGGCGCACGCGTCGCGCCACGCGATGGGTGAAATCCGGACTGTCGATGAGAATAAGTACATCGGGCTTTTGGTCGAGCACGGCGGAAACCGTCTCGTCCAGGCGCCGCATCAGACGCGGCAGATGCCGAAGCACGGGCAGAAAGCCCATCACGGCGAGATCGTCGAGTGAGAAAAGACTCGTCAACCCGGCGTTCACCATCCGCGCACCGCCGACGCCGGAGAACGCGATGTCGGCGTGCGTGCGCAAAGCCTGCATCAGCCCTGCGCCGAGCTGATCGCCCGAGGCTTCGCCCGCGATGAGAAAGAAACGCATTTTCATTCGTCGTTTACCGCGACTTCGAGGTGCGGCGGAATCTGGGCGGTTGCGTAAAATTGTAGATATTCGCTTCCGAACTCACCAAAGGAGCTCCGGCAAATTCACCCGCGAACAGGCGCGGCAGAAGCCCCGCCTTATGACGTGGGGAAGTTGGGATGCGTATCGGGGCGTTTGTTAGCACTTTGTTTGCTTCAACTCTTGTGTTGGTGGGTTTTGGTTTCTGCGAAGTGAACGCCGGAACGCTGGCGCCGGAGGCGAGCTATGCGGCGCTCGGCAGCCAGACCTCCGTGCCTTACGGCTGGGTCGATTTCTGTCAGCGCGAGCCGCAGGAATGCAATCAGCCCATCCTTCATGCGGTCGATATCAATCTCACTCCCGAGACTTGGCAAATCCTGAACAAGGTCAACCGCCTTGTGAACCAGACGATCATCCCGGTGTCGAACTTCGATCACTGGGGCACGATGCTCGATCATTGGGATTATCCGAAGGATGGCAAGGGCGATTGCAAGATTTACGCGTTGTGGAAACGGAAGCTCTTGATCGATGCCGGCTTTCCGCGCCAGGCGCTGTTGATGACGATCGTCCGCGACGAGAACGGCGAGGGCCACACCATCCTCACCGCCAAGACGAACCGCGGCGAATTTATTCTCGACAATATGCGCGAAGACATTCGTTCCTGGGACGCGACGGGCTATCATTTCTACAAGCGCCAGTCGCAGGAAAATCCCAACATCTGGCTTGCGATCGTCGATTCCGAGCCGAAGGTGTCGAGCCTGCCATAAGACGCACGCCTGCCGCTCACGCGCGCTCTCCTGAGC
>JBEKNV010000056.1:0-7616 GCA_049522395.1 Methylovirgula sp. | reverse complement strand
CGACATGTTGAAAACGCGCATCATCGGCGTCCCTCAGCTCACTGTCGTCAGTCTGATCGGCGCCGATGGCAAGCTCGTCAATTATTCGCGCGGTTTTCCGCCGGCCGATTTCCAAGTGACCGATCGCGATTATTTTAAAACGCTGAAGGACTCCCCGCGCCAACAAGTCTACATCAGCGAGCCGGCGAAGAACCGTGCGACCGGAGAGTGGACGATCTATCTGGCACGGCGAATCACATCGGCTTCGGGGCGTTTCATCGGGCTCGTGATCGGCGGCATCGATCTCGACTATTTCGAAAATCTCTATAAGACGCTGCAACTCGGGCCCGCAGGAGCGATCAGCCTTTGGCGAAGCGACGGAACTTTGCTCGCCCGTTTTCCAATCGAGCAGGGGCCGCGTTTCGCGTCCATCAAGTTGCCGCTAGAGCGAACCAATCAGTTTGGCCAGCCTGTCACCTATGAGGCGAGTCCGACGAAGGATCGGCCGGCGCGATTGGTCGCCAACATGGCCTCGCGGCAGTTCCCGATCGTCGTCACCGTCAACAAAGCGACGAGCCAAATCCTCAAGGATTGGAATCAAGTCGCCTTCTTGATGGCGCTCGGCACGCTGATCTGTCTCGCGGCGCTCGGAATCATCCTCTGGCTTCTGTTGCGTCACTTCAATACCTATCGCGCGCTCGCTCTCGCCCATGAAGAGCGGAGCAAAGCGGTTGCCGAGCGCGAGCAAGCCGAGGCGCAATTGCGTCAGGCGCAGAAACTCGAATCGATCGGCCAGCTCACCGGCGGCATCGCACATGACTTCAACAATCTCTTGACCGCTGTGCTCGGCAACCTGGAGATGTTGAAGAGACAAACGGAAAAATCCGACGAGCGGCTGCATCGATGGGCGAGCAACGCCTTCGATGCCGCCAATCGCGGCGCTGCCTTAACGCAGAGACTGCTTGTCTTCTCACGTCGTCAGCCGCTCGAGCCCAGCGCCACCAATGTCGTCACGCTGCTCGATTCCATGTCGGATCTTCTGCGCAGGACGTTGGGCGAGAATGTTCAAGTGGCGACCGACATCGGGCCTGATTTGTGGCCTGCCTATGCCGACATCAATCAATTGGACAATGCGATTCTCAACATCGCGATCAACGCCCGCGATGCCATGGAAGGGCGCGGCTATCTCACCATCGCCGCGCGCAATTGCTTGATCGACGGCCGAAATTTCGGCGACAACGCTGAGGTCAAACCCGGCGCCTATGTAAAACTCGCCATCACCGATACGGGCAACGGGATCGAGCGCGAGGTGTTGGAGCGCGTGTTCGAGCCCTTCTTTTCGACAAAGCCGATCGGCCAGGGAACGGGGCTCGGATTGAGTCAGGTTTATGGCTTCATCAAACAGACGGGCGGTCACGTCCAGATCCACAGCGAGCTCGGCAAAGGCACGACGGTCGAACTCTACCTGCCGCGCGCGGGGCAGGACGGCATCGCGCATGCCGCGGCGGACCCTCACGACAACGCCGGCAGCGCGCAGGAAATCGGCACCATTCTGGTCGTCGAAGACGATCCTGACGTTCGCGCCTATTCGGCGGAAATTCTGCGGGAGTTGGGCTTCTTCGTGCGCGAGGCGGACAATGCGCAGACCGCGCTCGATATCTTGCGCAGCGATTGCGTCATCGATCTTCTGTTCACCGATATCGGCCTGCCGGGCATGACGGGCACGGAACTCGCGCGCGAATCTTCGAAACTGCGGCCCGATCTCAAGGTGCTCTTGACGACGGGCTATGCGCAGGAGAAAACCATCGACCACGCCCGGGTGCAGAGGGGCATTCTTCTCCTGCCAAAACCCTTTGGCCGCGCCGATCTCGCGCAAAAGATCCAGCTCGTGCTGTCTTCGCCGCCGCCGCCGCGCAAGCCCGTTAAGTCCATTAAAAAGATCGAAGCCGCGCGGGGCCGGCGCTAGGCGCAACGCGGTCGGCAATGTCCGCCGCGATCCAATCGAAGACCGGCGCCCAATCGCCCGGTGCGCTTTGCCGGACGAGACGAAACGTCGGATACCAGGGCGAACGATCACCCTCGTTGAGCCATCGCCAATCCGGCACATGTTTCAGCGCAAGATACGTCGGCCGGCCGAGCGCGCCGGCAAGATGCGCAACCGACGTATCGGAGGTGACGATGAGATCGAGGCTCATCATCACGGCAGCCGTATCGAGAAAAGCATCGGGGCCTGCATCGAGCCCGTCGAGCCGCTCGATCCGCAATTGCGAGGAGCAAATATCCTCATCCGCTTCTTTCATCAGGCTGATGAGACGGACGCCCGGGACCGCCGCAAGCTTTCCGAATTCCGCGAGCGGTACGCTTCGCTCAAGATTGATCTTGGCGTTGCCGCGCCAGCAGATGCCGATCCGGACGCCTTGATCGCCGATGATGCCGCGCCACCGCGCAACTCTGTCGGGTTCGGCGCGGAGATAGGCGAGCGGCGCAGGAACGGTCGCAAGCGACGTCCCAAAGGCGTAGGGCAGGCTCATCAAAGCGATCTGATAATCATAGAGCGTTTCATCGACGACTTTGCCGATGAAGCGCGGTGGATTGGGCAGTGTCGTAAGCAATCGGAATGTCGAGGGCCGCCCGAGCAGCGTCACCTCGCTCGCTACGGCGACAAGCGGTTCGAGATAACGCGCAAACTGAATGAGATCGCCAAGGCCCTGCTCGTCCCAGACGAGAATGCGGCGGCCATAAAGAGGCTCGCCGCGCCATGTCGGCAAAGCCGAATAAATGGTTTTGCGCGGCGCGTTGCTGCGCTCCCAGCGCCATTCGAATTCTTCGAAGCCGCGCGTCAGATCGCCGGTCAAGAGCAGAACGCCGGCGCGGTTGTTGCGCGCATCGGGATAATCCGGGCTCAACGCCAGCGCGGAATCGAAAGAAGCGAGCGCCTCATCTAAACGCGTCATTTCCTTCAGCGCGACGCCACGGCTTGAGAGTACCTCGGCATAATCGGGGCGAAGTGCCAACGCCCGATCGTAGCTTTGCAACGCCTCTTCAAGACGGCCGAGTTCCTGCAACACATTGCCTTGGTTCAACCAGGCCTCCGGAAAATCGGGCCGAATCCGCAGCGCGTGATCGAGCGCGCGCAAAGCCTCGCCCAAACGCCCGAGCTTTTGCAGCGCCGCGCCTTGCACGCAGAAGGCTTGCGGGTGATCGGGCTCCTGCTCGAAAATGCCGTCACAGGCCTCAAGAGCCGCGTGATAGCGGTCCTGTTTGAACAGCACATTGGCGCGATTGATGCGCGCCTGCATCAGTTCTGGCTTGAGCCGCAGCGCGGCCTCATAGGCGGCGAGCGCTTCGCCATAGCGCCCGAGCTCATGCAGAAGATTGCCGCGATTGCAGAAGGCTTCCGGATAGGCAGGACGCTGCGCGAGCGCCATATCGAAAGCGGCGATCGCCTCCACGCGCCGGCCAAGATGATGGAGCGCAATGCCGCGATTGTAATGCGCTTGCGGATAGAGCGGCTTCACGCGCAAGGCGCGCTCGTAACTTGCGACCGCGTCGTCCAAGCGGCCGAGCTTTTGCAGCACATTGCCTCTGTTGAGTTCGGCTTCGGCGTCGGAGGGGGCCAGCTGTCGCGCCTTATCATAGGCCGCGAGCGCGGTCTTGAATTGGCCGAGGCGTTGCAGCACCGATCCGCGATTGAAATGAACGCGCGAATCCTCAGGCTGCAAAGCAAGAAGAGCGTCGAGCGCGCTCAACGCGTCTTCGAAGCGGCCGAGCTGTTCCAAAACGGCGGCGCGATTGAGCAGCGCCTCGCTGTAATTGGGCCGCGCCTGTAAGGCGCGGTCAAAGTCTTTGAGTGCGCCGCCCAGATTGCCGAGGCTCTGGTGAATCGCGCCCTTCATAAAGAGGGCTTCGGCATCGCCCGCATTGAGCGCGAGAACGGCGTCGAGGGAATCCAGCGCATCACCCGCCCGCCCCTGCCGATGCAGGATCACGGCGCGCGCGGAGAGCGCCTCTGGAAACGCGGGCCGCAGAGCCAGTGCGCGATCGAGCCATTCGAGCGCGCGCTCTGTTTCGCCGATGTTGACGTAGAAAAGGCCGAAAACATAGCTCGCCATATCGCGCGCGGCCGCCAAATCCGCGACGGGCGCGAGATGCGCGAGGGCGCCAGCGTGGTCGCCCGCATTCATCGAGGCCAGGCCCGCCGTGATCGCGCTTTGCAGGCGCGCGTCATCGGCAGCGTGCAAATTCACGTCCGACGGCGCGACGGATTCTTTTTCTTGTGCGGAAAGGGGCATGGCAGAACGCTCGATGGCCGGCTCTGCCGACCGGTGCACGAGGGACGCGGGCCCAGAAAAGCCTAGAAATCTTTCCCGGGCCTGACCGGCGCACCTGAGAGGCCCATTCGTCCGGGACTTGCATATTGGGCCGGAGCAGCCTTTATGCTCTCTATCCGTTCCAAACGGGGGCGTTGGGATAGCAAGGACGCATATCCTCATGGAATACCCGAACAAAAATCTGCGGATCGATATGACTGCTCTCGGCAAGTTGAACGAGCGGCCGCGCGAGATTTTTCGCCATATCGTCGAATCCTATCTTGCCAATGGCGAGCCGGTCGGCTCGCGGCATCTGTCGCGGCTCTTGCCGATGGCCTTGTCGCCCGCCTCCGTCCGCAATGTCATGCAGGACCTTGAGGAGCTTGGCCTCATCTATGCCCCGCATACGAGCGCGGGCCGGCTGCCGACCGAGCTGGGGCTACGCTTTTTCGTCGATGCGATGCTGGAGATCGGCGACATCGGCGCCGAGGAGCGCGCCAAGATCGAGGCGCAAATCCACGCCTCGGCACAGGATCATACGCTTGAGACCATGCTCTCCGATGCGATGACCATGCTCTCAGGGCTCACGCGTAGCGCCGGCGTCGTCGTCACCACGAAAGAAAATGCGCGACTGAAACACGCCGAATTCGTGCGGCTCGACCCGGAGCGCGCACTGGCGATTCTCGTCGCCTCGGACGGCTCGGTCGAAAACCGCATCGTGCCCTTGCCGCGCGGCCTGCCCGCTTCGGCTCTCGTCGATGCCAGCAATTATTTGAATAGCCGCATTTCCGGCCGCACGATCGCCGAAGCGAAAGCCGCGATCGAGGCGACGCGCAAAATGGCCGAGGCGGAACTTGGCGAATTGACCGCGCGTCTCGTCGAGGCGGGACTCGCGAGCTGGGTCGATGACGTCGGCCAAGGCCAGCAGCTCATCGTGCGCGGCCAAGCCAATCTTCTCGAAAATCTCACCGCCGCCGAAGATCTGGAGCGCATTCGGCTTCTCTTCTCCGATCTTGAGACGCAGAAAGATGTGGTCGAGCTCCTCAGCCGCGCGGAAGGCGGCGAAGGCGTGCGCATCTTCATCGGCTCGGAGAACAATCTCTTCTCGCTCTCCGGCTCATCGATGATCGCGGCACCGTTCCACGACAGCCAGCATCGCATCGTCGGCGTTCTCGGCGTCATCGGCCCGACGCGGCTTAATTATTCGCGCATCGTGCCGATGGTGGATTATACGTCCAAGCTCGTGGGAAGAGTTGTGCAGGGGCGATAGCTTGGCCCATCCCTCCCCTGTAAGGGGAGGGTGGCTTGCGAAGCAAGCCGGGTGGGGGACCCCATCCGTCAGCGTCGCTTCGCTCCGCTGCCACCTTCCCCTGTCAGGGGAAGGATGACGCTAAGGACATTTCGCAGCCTTCAGCAAAAACGCGTGATTCTCCGCATTCGTCGGGCTCAAATAAAGAAACGGGCCGCCGTCATAGGGCGCGTGAACGAGTTCCAGCTGTTTAATCACCGTGACAAGCATGCCGCCGGGCTTGCCTTCCAGCTTGAACGAGCCGGAATCATTGAAATCGATCCGGCATTCGCGGACGCCGTCCTCTTTCGATTTGCATGAATCAGCTTCCGCCGCGGAGAGCGAGCCCTCGCAGGACAGTGCCGAATCTTTTTTGAGGCAGGCACCGACCGAATCGAAGCTTTCCTTCACAGCGCGAAGCCAGATTTTGAGCGTCCCATTCGCGACAACCGGATAGGCTTGATCAATGCGCTCCGGCGGATTGGGCACCAGCGCCAGCGTCACCCGCGTGACGATCTGGCCCTTATGTTACGCCAGATGTGCCGCGTCGTAGCTTCGTTCATAACAGCCGCTGAGCGGTATTTCGGCCATGGCGGCGAAAGCCGTGGGAGCAAAACATGCATCGATTAGAAGCGCGGCTACCAATGGAAATTTTTTCATACGTTGCCCCTTCCAACTTTTTTCAAAAATTTTGCGCGTCAAATACTCATGGGGGCGCCGCTTACGTTATGGCATGTCAGCAAATAAATTTTGGCCTTCGCACAGCCGGCAATCGTCCACAAAACCCGTTGCACTTTGCGGCCGAAGATGCTCTTTTCAACCTGTAGTTGAATAGTCTATGACTACAGCCTTGGAGAGAGCGAAATGTCTAAGCAATTGATTTTATTGTCAGCCGCAATGTCCCTGAGCGTCATTTCCGGGGCATCGGCTTGCGATACCGTAGCCACCTGCAAAGGTATCGCGTACTGCATCAATAAGCTGGATGCAGGCAATGCGCCAATCTCGGCCGCCATCAGCAAAGCCATCAGTCAAGGGGATGGGAATGGCATCGGTGTTGACACGGCCGACTGTCAACACAAATTCGGAAACGGAAGTTGGGATGCCGCCTCAGCAGGTTGTAGCAATGCTGACTACGCTGCCCTCGGCAAGAAGGCGGCTAGCGGTCAAGCGGCAAGTTGCGATTAAGATGCAGGGTAAAGAACGACATTGACACTTGTGGGCGGCCCCCGCGGGACGAAAAAGCCGCGAGGGCCGTTAAGGTCGATACTGTAGATACCCACACTTCACCCAACCAGTTTTATGGATCTTCGACTCGCCTCCTCGCGCCGATTGCCCGCTCGATCCCCGCGAGATCGCGGCGCGTGCCCGCTACTTGAAGACCGGCGGATTCAAGCAATTCTTTTACAACGCTTCCCTGCCCTTGGCCGAGTTCGAACACTGCAACACCGTCCGGCGCCAGCAGGTACGGCAACACTGGGATGATTGCGCGATAGGCGTCATAGCCGTCCGCGCCGCCGTCAAGCGCGAGGTGCGGATCATAATCGCGCACTTCACGATCAAGGTCGGCAATTGTCCCCTGCGCGATATAGGGCGGGTTCGAGACGATCACATCGAAAGAGCCGGCAATCGCGTCCCCCCAATGGCCGCAGACAATCGCACCGCGACGCGCAAAGCCGAGCGCCGCAAGATTTTTCTTGGCCATCTTGCAGGCTGCTTCCGAACGATCGACGCCGACACCGAAGGCGTACGGAAAACTCGCAAGCAGAGCAGAGAGAATGGCGCCCGAGCCCGTGCCGAGATCGAGAAGTGTGAGCGGCGCCTGCCATCGCTCCGCGACGGCAACGATCACGGAGTCGACGAGCGTCTCCGTGTCGGGCCTCGGATCGAGCACGGAGGGATCGACAACAAAGTCGAGCCCAAAAAATTCGCGATGACCGAGAATGCGCGAGATGGGCTCATGTCGCGCGCGCCGCGCGGCCATCTCCGTCGCAATCGCCGCGGCTTCCGCGCCGATCGGCCTATCCTGATCGCGCAAAAAG
>JBEKNV010000055.1:0-8254 GCA_049522395.1 Methylovirgula sp. | reverse complement strand
TATTTCCAACGCGCTTTGGCTGCCTTTTTAGCGATAGCTGACCGTTGCGAGCCGGTCAGCTTGGCGGCGCGGCCTAGGCCGCCCTTGGTCCCCCCGCGCTGACCTCGTTCCACCGCAGCCGGGTCCTTGCCCTGTTCTTCCGGCGTTGGCTGTCGGTCTTCAACTTCACCGCTCGCGATATCGATCATGAGCTTGGCGAGTTGGGCGGGGTCGCGCGGACGTTTCAAGGGTTTGTCTGGCATAATACCAATATGCACCGGGGCGCGTCTCGTTTCCAGCCCGGTTCGAATTAAGGCAATTCAAAAGAGCCCACTACCCGGGGTCCGGAGAGCTTGACCCCTCTCCTATTCTCCCCCATTCTTAAGCCATGACGTGCTCGATCCGCCTGTTCCGGACCATTTGGATTATTGGCTAGCGCCACGCTGGCCGGAGCCGTCTCGTCCTCACCCTCGAGTGCAGATCCGTTCCCAGGCCGGCGCCAGGCTAAAAGGGAAGCTATGGCTTTGCAGCTCTACAATACGCTGACACGGCGAAAGGACGTGCTGGTCCCGCTCGACGACAAGAAGGTTCGTCTCTACGTCTGCGGCCCCACCGTCTATGACTATGCGCATATCGGCAACGCGCGGCCGCTCATCGTCTTCGACCTACTGTTCCGCCTGCTGCGCCGTCTCTACGGCGCCGAACATGTCGTCTATGTCCGCAACATCACCGACGTCGACGACAAGATCAACGCGCGCGCCGCGGAGCGCGGCATTTCGATTCGTGAATTGACGGAAGAAACCAACGCCACTTTCCAGGAAGACGCGGCGGCGCTGGGCTGCCTGCCGCCGACCATCCAGCCGCGCGCCACAGAGCATATCGCCGAGATGATCGCCATGATCGAAAAGCTCGTCGCGAACGGCCATGCCTATGTGGCCGACGGCCATGTGCTCTTTTCCGTGCCGTCGATGCCCGATTACGGAAAACTCTCGCGTCGCCCGCTCGACGAAATGATCGCCGGGGCGCGTGTCGATGTCGCGCCCTATAAGAGAGGCGAGTTGGATTTCGTCCTCTGGAAACCCTCCGCGCCGAGCGATCCCGGCTGGGAATGTCCCTGGGGACGCGGCCGGCCCGGATGGCACATCGAGTGTTCGGCGATGAGCTGGCGATATCTCGGCGAGACCTTTGATATCCACGGCGGCGGCATGGATCTCGTCTTTCCCCATCACGAGAACGAACTGGCGCAAAGCTGCTGCGCCTTCGGCCGCGATGTGATGGCCAATATCTGGATGCACAATGGCTTCCTGCAGGTCGAGGGCGAAAAGATGTCGAAGAGCCTGGGGAATTTCATCACCATCCATCAGGCGCTCGAAGATTGGCCTGCAGAAGTGCTGCGCTTCAACATGCTGAAGACGCATTACCGCCAGCCGATCGACTGGACGGTCGCGGGCCTGCGCGAAAGCCAGCGCGAACTCGATCGATGGTATCCGATCGCCAAGCAGTTCGCCGAGTCCGACGCGATCCTGGCGCCCGAATTCGCCGAGGCTCTAGAAGACGATCTCAACACACCGGATGCGATCACGATCCTGCGGCGGCTCTATAAGGAAGCGGCCGAAGATGTCGCCTTTGCCGGGGCGCGCTTTGCCTCGGGCGGACATCTTCTTGGGCTTTTTCAGAAGAGCCTTGGCGAATGGAATCACTGGAAGCCGGCCGATCTCGAGATCGACGAAATCTTCGTCGCGCATAAGATCAAGGAGCGGCTCGATGCGCGCAAAGCCAAGGACTGGGCGGCCTCCGACCGCATCCGCGATGAACTCGCGGATATGGGCGTGGCGCTGAAAGACAATAAGGACGGCACGACGAGCTGGGAGGTGAAGCGATGACTCATCTCTCATATGAAGGCACGCGTACCCTCTCCCATAGGGAGAGGGTGGCTGCGGAGCAGCCGGGTGAGGGGTTACGATCTCTCGCTGGTTTTGAATCGCGGATAAGATGGCCGCGGCGTTCGAGTGCGCGCAATGTCAACAGCGCGGCGAATTTCTTCGATCACCCAGTCCAGCCTTTCCTTGATCTCGTCATTGGTGAACCGCAGTTCAAGAAATCCATGGCTTTCGATAACCTCGCGCCGCGCCGCGTCAACCGTGAGTTGGTTTTCATGTTGCTTGCCGTCAATCTCGATTGTCAAGCCGAGTTCGTAGCAACAAAAGTCTGGAAAAAATCCGGCGATGGACGCCTGGCGACGAAACTTCAGTCCTTCAAAACTCCGACCGCGCAGTTGACGCCAAAGCAGGTCTTCAGAAGACGTGCTTCGGGCGCGCAAACGCCTTGCAATTTGGCTCGGCTTCTTTGCCATAGCCGAAAGTCTGTCGCCCAAATCCAAAGATCGCAACCCCTCACCCGCCGCCTCCGGCGGCACCCTCTCCCACAGGGAGAGGGTTTATGCGCGCAGGTGAAGCGATGAACGCGCAAGCCTTCCCCAAGCCCGCGCTGCGGCCCATGCTGCCGCAGGACGCGCAAATACTCGCCGAAATCTTTCGCGACAGCGTCGCCGAATTGACGGGCGAGGATTACGACGAAGCGCAGCAAGAGGCCTGGATCGCCACCGCCGACGATGAGGAGGCCTTCGCGGAAAAGCTCGGCGACGAACTGACGCTCATCGCCACGATTTCAGGCTCGCCCGTTGCCTTCATCAGCCTCAAGGGTCAGGACCAGATCGACATGCTCTATGTCCATCCGGGCGTGGCGCGCACCGGCGTCGCGACACTGCTTCTCGATGCGATCGAAAAGCTTGCGCGTTCGCGCGCCGCCACCCATTTGGCGGTGGATGCCAGCGATACGGCGCGGCCGTTCTTCGAAAAACGCGGCTTTTTCGCCCTGCACCGGCAGACGGTGCCCTGCGGCGATGAATGGCTGGGCAATACCCATATGGAAAAGCCGCTTGAGGCCGAGCCCGAACGAGGAATGCCGCGATGACTAAGGCGCGCGTCTTCATCTACGATACGACGCTGCGCGACGGCGCGCAGACGACGGGCGTCGATTTCTCGATCGACGACAAGCGCCGGATCGCGGGCCTGCTTGACGCGCTCGGCGTCGATTACATCGAGGGCGGCTATCCCGGCGCCAATCCGATCGACACCGAATTCTTCGCCAAGAAGCCGAAGCTGACTCATGCGCGCTTTACGGCCTTCGGCATGACGAAACGCGCCGGCCGCTCGGCCGACAACGATCCGGGCGTCGCGGCCCTCTTGGATGCGGACGCCGACGCGATCACCTTTGTCGCGAAGAGCTGGGACTATCATGTCCGTGTCGCGCTTGGCTCGACGCTTGACGAAAATCTCGACGGCATCCGGCAATCCGTCAAAGCCGCCTGCGCCAAGGGCCGCGAGACGATGCTCGATTGCGAACATTTCTTCGACGGCTATAAGGCCAACCGCGATTACGCGCTTGCCTGCGCGAAAGCAGCTTACGAGTCCGGCGCGCGCTGGATCGTGCTTTGCGACACCAATGGCGGGACACTGCCGCATGAGGTGGAGCGCATCGTGACCGAGGTCACGCGCGAAATCCCCGGCGAGCAGCTCGGGATTCACACGCATAATGATACGGAAAACGCGGTCGCCAATTCGCTCGCCGCGATCCGCGCTGGCGTGCGCCAGGTGCAGGGCACGCTCAACGGCCTCGGCGAGCGCTGCGGCAATGCCAATCTCGTCTCGATCATCCCGACGCTTCTCTTGAAGCGCGATTATGCGGACGCCTTCGAGATCGGCATCGCGCCGGCGCAACTCGTCCATCTCACCAAAATCAGCCACACGCTCGACGAGCTGTTGAACCGCGCGCCGAACCGCCATCAGCCCTATGTCGGCGCCTCGGCCTTTGCGACCAAGGCCGGCATTCACGCCTCAGCGGTGCTGAAAGACCCGGCGACCTATGAGCATATCGTGCCGGAGTCCGTCGGCAATCAGCGCAGGCTTCTGGTCTCTGATCAGGCAGGCAAGTCGAACATTCTCGCCGAACTCGAAAGTTTCGGCGTCAAACTCGGCAAGGACGATCCGAGCCTTGCGCGCCTTCTCGACGAAGTGAAGGACAAGGAAGCGCAAGGCTATGCCTATGAAGGCGCGGACGCGTCGTTCGAATTGCTGGCGCGGCGCAGCCTCGGCACAGTGCCGGATTATTTCGACGTCGAGCGTTTTCGCGTCAATGTCGAACGCCGCGAGAACGAGCAAGGCGAAATCGTCCCCGTATCGGAAGCAGTCGTAAAAATGCGCATCGACGGCGAGGTGCTGATTTCGGCGGCCGAAGGCAACGGCCCGGTCAATGCGCTCGATCTCGCGCTGCGCAAGGACCTTGGCAAATATCAGCCCTATATCGCCGATCTCGAACTCGTCGATTATCGCGTCCGCGTCTTCCAGGGCGGCACGGATGCGGTGACCCGCGTGCTGGTCGAATTCCGCGATTCCTCCGGCGAGCGTTGGTCGACCGTCGGCGTTTCGCCCAACATCATCGAAGCCTCGTTCGAGGCGCTGATCGACGCGATCACCTATCGGCTGCTGAAATCCGGCGCAGCGAAATAGAGATTAATGAAGCGGCCGTCAGGAAAGGCCGCGGCTCAATATTTTGCCGCGACTGGCACAGGCGGAGCGCCGAATTTGTAGTCGATCCCCACCCGCACGACCTGCTCCGACAAGCGCGGATCGACCGTGATCAAAGGCCACCCGGGAGGGCTTGGCTCGGAAAAGCTGAATTGCCTTGTGCCCAAGCCGAGGTAGAGATACTCGGCCCTCACCGACCAGTTCGGATCGATCGCCCATTCTGCGCCGCCGCCGGCGGCCCAGCCCGTATAGGTTCTTGCGCTCGATGTTGTAATGACAATGGGTGGGTAAGAGTCGTTCAGAGTTGCCTTCGCCCCCGCGGCTGCGAATCCGCCGGTGGCGTAGATCAAAAACCGATCGAAAGCGTAGCCAACACGCCCACGCGCCGTGGCCAACCAATCGACGCTCGTCGACGCCGTGTAGGCATTAACGGGATCGCTGACGCTGCCATAGATGCCAGCTCCCGAGAAATCGCCTTCGAAGCCCGCTACAAAATTACCGACTTGATAATTGTAGCCGCCCTGAGCCCCGCCAACCACGCCATTTGTATTTGCCGTGATACCGGGAATTGAGCCCGCGAAGACGCCGCCGGGGTTAAAGAAACTGATGGTGCCGGGATCCGACTTGCCCCAGCCATAGCCGACATTGGCGCCGATGTAGAAACCGGTCCAGTCATAGACAGGCGCCGGAGGCGCGGCAGATGCAGGGACAGCAAGGAGAAGGAGACAACCCGCGAGCGCGAAATTCTTCATCGGAACCCCCCAGGAATCCGCTGCGAAAGTAGTCGCTATTTTTTACATCAAAATGGGATGTCCGGCTATGACCTTACGGTTAGATGGGGCTACAGCGCACGGCCCATAAGGTCCTCGATGAACCCCGAAAAAGAGAACGCCCGCCGATGGGAGAATATCGGCGGGCGTCTTTTCGGCGGCTAGCGGGGGGAGGAAGGCCCGCTTGCGGCCTTTTCAGTCAGTGGCGGTCTCGCGCGCAATCGCAGCGATCTCCGCCCGGTAGATGCCGATTTCGGCCAGTTCGCGATCCGTGAGGCGGGAAAGCTCACGAATGCAATCTTGCCGGCGGCGCCAAACACGGATGGTATCCATGACACTTTTCAGCATGGCCTTCTCCTGGGAGTGCACTGGAGTACAAAGCCATTTATCGATTTTGACTATCAATAAGGTTTTCGCGCCGCACCGGAAAGCCCAGAAACTGGGACGCTGCCCTGCGAATCGTGCATAAGGGCGGAAAATTCCAGTGGGACTTCAGGAGCAAAGTTCAGCTTTCGCTATGGACGCCGCCTATAGGTCCATTTGCATTTCCTATAGAGCCATTTGAGCGGCGCATGGGTGCGTCGCAGCAATATAGCCGCGGCCAGGTGCTTGGATGCGACCGACTCCCGTCCTTCGCTCCAATCATCGGCACGACCTTCCGTCTCGCTCCGCTGCACTGCAATCGAACACTTCAAGAAGGCGTGCGCGTCTCGCTACTCTGGATAATTGCGTCGAAGCTCTCCCCTCGGCTAGATAAGCCATGTTCCGCAAAGCGCTCTACACCGGCACTTTCGATCCTTTGACCAATGGTCACCTCGATATTATCGAAAGTGCAGCGCGCTTTTGCGATGAGATCGTTGTGGCGGTTGGGGTTCATCCGGGCAAGACGCCGCTTCTCTCTCCAGAGGAGCGTTCGACGCTGATCCGGCAATGCTGCGGGGAGTTGGTTGAGAAACTAGCGTGCAAACTCTCGGTGCTGACGTTTTCGGGCCTCGCCGTCGATGCGGCGCGGGCCGCGGGGGCGACTCTTCTGGTGCGTGGACTGCGCGACGGTTCGGATCTCGATTATGAAATGCAGATGGCGGGAATGAATGCGGCGATGGCGCCCATGATCCAGACAGTGTTCTTGCCCGCGTCGCCGGGCGTTCGCCATATTACGGCGACATTGGTCCGCCAGATCGTCGGTCTCGGCGGTGACATCTCGCCCTTCGTCCCCAAAATTGTCGCCGAGACATTGGCGCAAAAACTTCGCACTGCCCCATAAGACTGCCCCATAAGAAGGATCATTTTCATGAGGATCATCCGCCGCAGTTTTTTCGCCGCGCTGATAATCGGAGCCTTCGTGAGCCCTGCCTTTGCGCAGGACGCCACGAACCCCGCCCCGGCGCCAGCGCCGGCTCCCGCTCCGGCGCCCGAACCCCAGCCCGGCGCCGCGCCGGCCCCGGCCGGTGCGCCCGCTCCGGCAAAACCGAAGAAACATGTCGCGGCAAAACCGAAGCCTAAACCGAAGACCGAGGCCAAGGCCAAGACCAATCTCAAGGACGTCATCTATCTCGATACGAAAGACGGCCGCGTCGTCATCCAGTTGCGCCCTGATCTCGCGCCAAAGAATGTCGCCCAGGTCGAACAGCTGACGAAGATGGGCTTTTATAACGGCCTCACCTTCCATCGCGTGATCGCGGGCTTCATGGCCCAGACCGGCGATCCGACCGGCACGGGCGCGGGCGGCTCACAGCTCCCCAATCTGCCGGCCGAATTCTCGACCAGCGTGCATTTTGTGCGCGGCACGGTCGGCATGGCGCGCACGGAAGATCCGAACTCTGCCAATTCGCAGTTCTTCATTTGCTATGCGGCGATGCCCAGTCTCGACGGCCAATACACGATCATCGGCCAAGTCACGCAGGGCATGGAATTCATCGACGCAGTCAAGAAAGGTTCGGGCGACAATGGCATGGTGACCGATCCCGATCGGATCGTGAAAATGCAGCTCGCCAGCGATGCCGGCCTTACGAAGAAGAAGGTCGCCAGCAAGCCTAAGAAGCCTGGAACCACGATGGCGAAGAAGACAAAACCCGCGCCGAAGCCTAGCGCCAACACGGGTGCCAATCCGGGCAACGCGGGCGGCGGCGACAATCCTGCGGCTGGCGCCGGCAACAATCCCGCGCCTGCGGGCAACGACAATTCTTCGAGCGGCGGTGGCTATACCCCTCCCCCGGGCGGCGGCATCGATAATGGCAACGGCGCTGCCCCGGCTCCCGGTGGCGGAAACGACGGCGGCGGCGCTGCTCCCGCTCCGATCCCGCCACCTCCGGGCGGTGGCCAGCAGTAAAGCATAAGCGTCGAGCCTCTTCGGCATCGATCAACACGAAGCCGGCGGCGTGGTTTACCTCACCGCCGGCTTCCGCTATTTCTGACCGCAATTCCCCCCGAAACAGGAGTTCCCCATGGCCGAGGTCCAACCCGGTAACACGCTCACGCTCGAAACGACGAAAGGCCCCGTCGTCATTCAGATGCGGCCCGATCTCGCGCCCAAGCATGTCGAGCACATCAAAAAGCTCGTCGGCGAAAAATTCTACGACGGCGTCGTCTTCCATCGCGTGATCGACGGCTTCATGGCGCAGACCGGCTGCCCGCATGGCACAGGCACGGGTGGCTCGAAATATCCAAACCTGAAGCAGGAGTTCAATGCCGAGCCGCATGTGCGCGGCACCTGTTCCATGGCGCGCGCGCAGAATCCGGATTCAGCCAATTCGCAGTTCTTCATCTGCTTCGGCGACGCGCGTTTTCTCGACAAGCAATACACCGTCTGGGGCAAGGTGATCTCGGGTATGGAGAATGTCGACAAGATCAAGCGCGGCGAGCCGGTGAAGGACCCGGATAAGATCATATCCGCGACGATCAGCTGAGCGCGCGTTTATC
>JBEKNV010000054.1:0-8303 GCA_049522395.1 Methylovirgula sp. | reverse complement strand
TCAGCGAAACGTCGAAAGTGACATGCTGCCACTTGCCGCGCGGATCGGTGAAGCGAAGATCAACATATTTGACGTCATTGTCCTTGATCGCCTTGAGCACGTCACTCGCGGTCTTCATGTCTGTCCCTCTCGTCTACGATGACCCAATCCCCGCGACCGGCGCGGCCTAAGGCGCGTCAAATCGCATCCAAACCGGTCTCTCCCGTGCGGATACGGACCGCACCTTCGATGTTAGAAACAAAAATCTTGCCGTCGCCGATCCGGCCGGTCTGAGCGGCCTTGCGAATGGCCTCGACGGCCGCATCGACCCCGCCGTCCGCCAGAACGACCTCGATTTTCACCTTGGGAAGGAAGTCGACGACGTATTCGGCGCCACGATAGAGCTCGGTATGGCCCTTCTGCCGTCCGAAGCCCTTGGCTTCGGTCACGGTGATGCCGGATACACCTGCTTCGTGGAGGGCCTCTTTGACGTCATCGAGCTTGAACGGCTTGATGATTGCCTCAATTTTCTTCATCTCTGCCCTAAATAATGGTGCTTTATTAGGCGCAAGCAGCCGAATTCGTCCGCAGCGCGGTGACGTTTCGGCCTCATAGCACCCGCCAAGCTCATCGCCTATGCAAAAATGAGAGGAAAACCATCAGCTGAGACCGAAAGCCGCGAAATGCCATAATTCGGCTGCGCCGCAGCATGCCGCCGCAATGGGGTCACGCGGAGCGAAATTGCTCAAGGGCTGAGCATCGTTTCGGGGCGGGGGAGAACGACTGGGAGTTGAGAAATCGCCCGCCGGCGCCGGCTTTTCAAAAAGCCCGGCGCCGACAGCGCGGATCTCTAGGCAGTCGCGCGCGAGCGCGACGCGTCGTTAGGCGATCGGCTCCAGCACTTCGGTCTTGGGGGCGACCGGAGGGGCGGCATGCGCAGCGATGAGCGAGATGCTGACGCCCGCGCCCAACAGCTGCAAGGAGACTTCCTTGCCGTTGCTGAATTTCAGGCCATCGCGATAGGCCCCATGCTCCAAACGGGCGAAGACCACATCCTCCGTGGGCTTCACGCCGAGACGAGCCTGCAGATCGTTCGAGATGTTCTCGAGCCTCAGTTTTGTGTCGTATTGCACGCAAACAGCAGTCGTGCAGTCTCCCGGGGCCGCAAGACCAATGCTGCCTGAGGGAAAGCGGGTCGTGACGTATTTCTCTTCTTCGCGCGCAGGCCGAGAGGCATACATTTCTAGCGAATAGTCACACATGGCAGTTCACTCCTGAAGTCTGTCGATGAGTGATCCCCGTCCGAGCAAAGTGCGACCGCCGCATCCACACGGCGCATAGCAGAGTCGGTCGGAACAAGCGGATCGGCGGCTCCCCAAAGGGGGAGGATCGGGGACGGCACAAGGGCCGGCCGGCTCAGCTTCTCAGGAGTACGAGACGGCTTTGCGCCGCATCGAGAAGCCAAACGATGTTCGGCGGACGCCGAACGTTCCCCACAGACACGAACCAATGAAACCCAAGTTGGTTTCCAAGTTGGTTCCAATGACTCGTGACGTTCAATCATGCTAGCGCGGTGACTTCACCCGTCAAGTTACAATGCCGGCGAAGAGGCCTGTTTTCCATTCCATCATAAGTCGGTGACTGTCGAAGTATCGCCCACATCTGGCGCTCGCAGGAGAAATCTGTTTCTTTCTGCCCGAAAAATGCCTGGCAGCCGGCGTGATCCTTGGCTCGCAGCTTAAAAGTGCGCGCTCAGCCCGTTTCGATCGGCAGATCTTTGCATCCGCCCCATTCCGACCACGAGCCGTCATAAAGGCGCGCGTCTTTTTTACCGGCTGTTTCGAGGGCGAGCAGCAAAATGGCGGCTGTCACGCCCGAGCCGCAGCTCGTCACAATCGGTTTGTCGAGATCGACTCCCGCACGCGTAAAAATGTCGACGATTTCATCGGGCGCGCGCGTCGCGCCATTCTCGATGACATCGCGATAGGGCACATTAGTGCTCCCCGGAATGTGACCAGAGCGCACTCCCGGCCGCGGCTCCGCCACTCGTCCAAGAAAACGAAGCGCGCCGCGCGCATCAACAATTTGTGCGGAGCCCGATTGTGAAGCGGCCAGAACATCGGCGGCCGAGCTTACGCGAAAGGAATCGAAGGCAACGGCAAAGGTCTGCGGCGGACGCTTGACCTCGCCGCTTTCGAGCTTGCGGCCTTCCTCCTTCCATTTGGGGAGGCCGCCGGCGAGAATCTTCACGTCCTTCGCGCCGAAGGTCCGCAGCGTCCACCAGACGCGCGGCGCGGAAAAGAGGCCCGACGCATCATAGACAACGATGTGCATTCGCTCATTGATGCCGAGCTTGCGCATCGCGTCGGCAAATTGTCCCGGCGACGGCAGCATGTGGGGCAGGTTGGTCGAATGATCGGCGATCGCGTCGATGTCGAAAAAGACGGTGCCGGGAATATGGCAGGCGCGATATTCGGCTTTAGCATCGCGGCCTTCGTCCGGCATGAAGAATGTGCCGTCGATGATGGCGAGATCGGGCTCGCCCAAATGCGCGGCGAGCCATTCCGTCGTGACAAAATAATCCGCACTGCTCATCGTCAACCTTCGCGAAAAACCGTCAGATGAAGTCGGGCTTGATCGTTTGCGACCGCTCGAGCCAGGCCGGCACCGGCAGATTCTTCTCGCGCAGAAAAGCGGGATTATAAAGTTTCGATTGATAGCGCGCGCCGGAATCCGCAAGAATGGTCACGATCGTATGGCCGGGGCCCATGATCTTCGCCAAACGGATTGCGCCGGCGACATTGATGCCCGACGAGCCGCCGAGCAACAGCCCTTCCTGTTCGGCAAGATCGAAAAGAATGGGCAGCGCTTCTTCGTCGGGAATCTGAAAGGGGATGTCGATTGGCGCATCTTCGAGATTGGCAGTGATGCGGCCTTGTCCGATGCCCTCGGTAATCGACGAGCCTTCCGACTTCAACGTGCCATGCGCGTAGTAATCATAAAGCGCCGCGCCCATCGGATCGGCGAGGCCGATCGTGATCTTCGGGTTCTTGGCTTTCAGCGCCATGGCGACGCCGGCGAGCGTCCCACCGGTGCCGACGGAGCAGATGAATCCATCGACTTTGCCTTCGGTCGCGTCCCAGATCTCAGGGCCGGTCGTGTCGATATGGCCTTGCCGATTGGCGACATTGTCGAACTGATTGGCCCAGATCGCGCCTTGCGGATTGTCGCGCGCAAGCTTTTCGGCGAGACGGCCCGACAGTTTCACGTAATTGTTCGGATCGGAGTAGGGGACGGCCGGCACTTCGATCAGCGCCGCGCCTTGCAGGCGCAGCATGTCCTTCTTTTCCTGGCTCTGCGTATCGGGAATGACGATCACCGTGCGATAGCCAAGCGCATTGGCGACGAGCGCGAGGCCGATGCCCGTATTGCCCGCCGTGCCTTCGACGATGAGGCCGCCCGGCTTCAGCGTGCCGCGGGCGATCGCATCGTCGATGATGGCCTTTGCGGCGCGATCCTTGATCGAGCCGCCGGGATTCATGAATTCCGCCTTGCCAAAGATGGTGCAGCCGGTGAGCTTTGAGGCTTGATGCAGTTTAATGAGGGGCGTTTTGCCGATTGCTTCGACAACGCTGTCCGGAGAACGCATCTTGGCCTATTCCTACAAAGACGGTCGACTATATAGGTCCGGCCAGCGGGGCCTGTCGAGCCCGCATCGGACGCAAACAATGAGAATGAAGCATGTATCGCGCGAAAGCGGACGATGGGATTGCATTTATCACGGGCGCGAGCTCGGGGATCGGCCGCGCCACGGCGCTCGAACTCGCGCGGCGCGGCTATCGTGTCGCGGCGATGGCGAGACGGGCAGCGCCGCTCGCCGATTTGGCGGCCGCGGCGCCGGGAAACATCTTTCTCTATCCGGGCGATATTACGGACGAAGCGGCGATAGCCGAAACGATCGCCAAGATCGAACACGACCATGGCCCGATCGCCTTGGCCTTTCTCAATGCCGGCGTCTCCCTGCGGGGAGATCGCGCGACATTTAATGCTGCGGTCGTTGTCGAAACTTATGCTGTAAATGTGATGGGCACGGCGAACTGTCTGGCGCCGCTGATTACGGCCATGCTGGCGCGGCAGAAAGGCCAGATCGCGATCAATGCGTCGCTTGCCGGCTACAACGGCCTACCGGCGAGTTTCGCGTACGGCAGTTCGAAAGCGGCACTGATCAATATGACGGAGAGTTTGAGGCTCGCTTATCAAGAGAAAGGCCTGACGTTCCAACTCGTCAGCCCCGGCTTCGTGCGCACGCCAATGATCGAATCCGAAGAAGACTATGACACCCCCTTTGTGCTGGAGGCCGATGCAGCCGCGAGGATCGTCTGCGACGGCTTCGAGCGGGCGGGATTCGAGATCGCCTTTCCCTGGCGGCTCGTGGTGCTTTCAAAATTTGTGCGGATCTTGCCCTATCGACTGCGGCTGCCCGTCATCGCGTATTTTGTCGACCACGCGAAGCGCAAATAATGAAGATCAAGGATCGAGCGGGGCGATGCTGGCTCCCTGAGCAGGACTCGAACCTGCGACCGATCGATTAACAGTCGATTGCTCTACCAGCTGAGCTATCAGGGAATAGGCCGGTTTTAGGGTGAACGGCCGGCATATAGCAAGCCCGGATCGGCTTTGCCAGCCACCTTTGTCGCTTGGCGATCCGCGGTTCAGGCATTGGTAAACATGAGTGCGAAGCATTTCTTGCGGGCGTGCCAGTGCCTTGCTATAGCCGGGCGCGCCGGCGCCATGTCGGTCCATGGCCTCGTGGCGGAGTGGTTACGCAGAGGACTGCAAATCCTTGCACCCCGGTTCGATTCCGGGCGAGGCCTCCACCTTCTCTTTCTCCAAGCGAAAAAGACGCGTCTCGTAGCGGTTAGCCAGCCGGTTCATCGAGTCTGCGCCGCACCGCGCGCAAGACATATTGTCCACTGCGGAAGTCTGCGTGCAGATCAGTGCTGCCGCGGCCGGCAAGCTCGACCGTGAGAGCCAACGAAAAATTCTCTCCGATCCAATCGGTCACTGCTCTCGCATCTATTCGCAAATTGTGTCGCGTGATCTTGCGTTGGACTTGCGCGAAGTTCGTCTTTCCGCGGTTCTGCTTCGCTTCTTCATCCGCTCTTGTGAACGCAACTTGCAGGGCCGTGTTTTGCAAATTTTTCGCGTTGTTTTCCATGGCCACGCAATCGCGCGAGGCAAAAACTTACTCGCGTCGAGCAACCGGGATCAATTCCGCTTTCGAATCAATTTGGATTGCAGAGAGGCGTTACATCTTCGCCACGCACAACCGAGTCATCCACAGGCAGAGCAAAATTCCGCTTTTGCGAGCCGCGCCCGATGCTATCCTGCCGCAAGCTAGATAGACTGATTCGTGCTTATGACAAGGCCCGCACCGACCGACGTCGTGAGACATGAATGGCGTCATCGTATTGGGAGCTGGTCCGTTGGGCAGCAAGGATTCGCTCGTGTCGGGCGGCGAGATTCGCAGCGAAGCTGAGGCGGCCGCCGATCAATCGACAGCGACACTTGAGCTGATAGAGGTGGCTGGGCGAATCAAATGGTTCGATGTCGCCAAGGGTTATGGCTTTATCGTTCCCGACAATGGGATGCCCGACGTCCTTCTGCACGTTACGACATTACGCAAGGACGGCTTTCAGACGGTCCAGGAAGGCATGCGCATCGTCTGCGAAGCGGTGATGCGCGCCAAAGGCCTGCAAGTCTTCCATATCGTCTCGATGGATGAATCGACGGCCACCCATCCGGCGCAGTCGCCGCCCGCGCGTACCCATTTGCAGGTCGTTCCCAGCAGCGGCTTCGAAATCTGCGTCGTGAAATGGTTCAACCGCGTGCGCGGCTTTGGCTTTCTGTCGCGGGGCGACGGCACGGAAGACATTTTCGTGCATATGGAAACGCTGCGCCGCTACGGCATCGCCGAATTGAAGCCGGGCGACGGTCTTCTGGTCCGCTTCGGTGACGGGCCGAAAGGCTTGATGGCGGCCGAAGTGCGTCCGCTCGAAGCGGCCTTGCCATCGTCACATTGATCCTCCAGTGACGAGGCGGCCAATCGGCCGCTCCGCTTGGAACGTCTCCTGCTTCTCGCCTCGTCAATGACCGCGCTGTCCCGTTTCGTCGTCGCATTCGCTTTGGCGCTCACGCTCGGCTTCGCTTTCGCGCCGAAAGCCGGCGCGGATGATGCGCGGCCGCCGCAAGAGCAGGCGGAGGTCGAGTCCTTGACCTTCATCACCGCGAGTGGCCCGCATAAATTCCTCGTCGAGGTCATGCGCACCGATGCGCAGCGCGAAAGAGGCCTGATGTTTCGCCGCTCTCTTGCCGCCGACCACGGCATGCTCTTCGCCTTCGCCACCGAGGAGCCGGTGATGATGTGGATGAAGAACACCTACATTCCTCTCGACATGATCTTCATGAATAAGGCGGGCGCCGTCGTGTCGATCATCGCCAATACGACGCCACTCTCGGAGCATATTCTGAGTTCTGGTGGCCCCGTCTTTGCCGTCGTCGAAGTCAATGCCGGCACAGCCGCGAAAATCGGCCTCAAAGTCGGCGACAAAGTCCAGAACGCGCTGTTCGGGAACTAGCCCGCGCTCCCTGTCACATCGCGGTCGCGCGCGGCATTCGCTAGCGAAATTGCACCCGATTGGCGCTCATGCTACGGGGAGGGTGAAGCACATTCGACGATGATCAGGCCGGCCGATTTCCCGGCTTCGATGCTCGCGGGGTATAGCGCAGCCTGGTAGCGCGATAGTTTTGGGAACTTCAAAGTTCCGCGCGTAAGAGCCTGATTTTAAAAGTGTTTTTCTATTTCACCCCTGTTTCATTTGTGCAGATTTGTGCGCCCTGTGCAGCACAATTTGCGCACACAGAAGTGGGGGAACATGAATGGAGAACCGCATCCACGGCGGATATGAATCGGATGTCTTTCAGGAAGTGAAACGTCTTTTCCTTGAGGAAAAACTGCCAGCTAGGGAAATCACCGCTCGCCTGCAAGGGCGCGGCTCCTACTCAACAGTCCGAACCTACATCCGAATGATCATCGAGAAGTGTCAGGCGGAAGGTCTGCCGCTGCCGACCGTCAAAGCACAGAAGCCGCACAAAATCCTGAGTGAACTACACCACATAGTCGGCCTGCGCATTCTCCATCACCGCATGGTCGAAATGGGCGGCATGACCCCGCGTGAATACGCGTCTGAGTTTGGGATCGGCAATCAATTGACGATCCAGGTGATGGAACATGGCAAGTATGAGTTCACCTTATCGGAGCTGACGCGGATCGCTGATGCGATCGGCCAATCGCTGGTCGAGTTAGTCACGTCACCCTCTGCGATGACCACTGCAGGCGTGCGACCGCCAAGTCAATCGGTGGGAGGGACTGTCGTGTATTAAGCGGCACGTTCGCTGCGGTACACCAATAAAAAGGGGCAGCCGAAGCTGCCCCAGTCTCTCTGGTGGAGGTTTCATACAGAGTCTCCTAAAATGACCGCGCCAGCCGCTCCTGACGTGGGTACGCGTACTCAGTGGGAGCCACTCCTGCGAACTGCAACGGGCACGAGCGGCCCCGAATGCAACCCCGATGAACCCAGGGGGTAGCCCTGGGTGCTCGGCTCAGACGACGCTCGTCCGGACCCGGCCCTTATTAGACTCGCGTGTGCGTGCGATGGAATCAACCGCTGGCGTCGAGGAATCAATTTTATTCTACAAGACTAAATTCACGGGCGCTTTGTCTCCTGTTCGTCACCGCTTTGGACGGACAGATATGCGCGGACGGATGCTTATGATCCGCGTCCATCCGCTCCGCCCGGAGCGGGTCGCGTGAGTCAGCGCCGCGCAGAATTTTGCGTGGTCGTGCATGGGATTTCTCGGTAGTGGGCCAGCAGCCCCCTCAGCGAGCCATTATCTGAAGGGACTCGCCGTCAACGTGCCTCTATGCCTATTCTCCCCTTAGTAAGAAGCTGGGAGATTGTGACCATGCGCGTCCGACGTGAAAGGCAGTTAAATCCTATTTCCGATGAGGTATTGGCGCTTACTGCTGTCGTACGCCCTGTGTTGTCGGGCGTGCTTTATGGCCTAAAATTCGACATAGCGGCGGAAGCGGGAGGATATGAAAACATAAAACTCAAAATGTTACCCCGCATTCATCGACCAGGGGATGGCGACATAGGAATTTGCTTTGAGTACGCGGTCCACGATGCGATGAATAACAATGATCCTCGCGTTGTGGAGAGGATTAACGATGCAATCAAAATATGCAAAATTAGAACAAGTAG
>JBEKNV010000053.1:0-8408 GCA_049522395.1 Methylovirgula sp. | reverse complement strand
GAGCGCCTGGCGGGCGATTTCGATGATCGCATTACGATCCTCATCGCTCAACTTATCGGCACTTTCGAATCGCGCGCACACTTCCGCGGGTATGTTCGCCGCTGCCTCTTGGACGGCGTGTTCGGCGCCCGGCATCCGGTCGAGCTCCACGCGGTCGAAGAGTTCCGCGGTTAATGCCACCAAGACTGCGATCTGTGCGGGCACTGATACCGGTGCGCATTCCGCCTGTTTGAGGCAGGCGCGGATGCGCCGTCCGTGCTCGATGATCTTGCGGGTGTTTTCATCCAGCCGGGCGCCGAACCGGGCAAAGGTCTCAAGCTCCTCGAACTGCGCGTAAGCGAGTTTTAGATCGCCCGCCACAGCACGATAGGCCGCGCGTTGCGCTTTACCGCCAACGCGCGAAACGGATTTGCCGACATCGACGGCAGGCAGCACACCCAATTCGAACAGTGACGGTGAGAGATAGATCTGACCGTCCGTGATGGAAATCAGGTTGGTCGGAATGTAAGCGGAAATGTTCTGCGCTTCAGTTTCGATGATGGGCAGTGCCGTGAGCGAGCCGCCACCAAGTTCTTTGCGCAAGTGCGTCGCACGTTCGAGCAGTCGCGCGTGAATGTAAAAGATGTCGCCGGGAAAAGCTTCGCGGCCGGGGGGACGTCGTAGCAGCAGAGACAGCTCGCGATAGGTGCGCGCATGATGTGTGAGGTCGTCGTAAACAATCAGTACGTCGCGGCCTTGCTCCATGAAATGCTCCGCAATGCTGGTCGCGGCGTAGGGGGCGATGAAAGCGAGACCCGGCGGGTCGTTGCCCTCGGTCACGACGAGAACGGTGTAATCCATCGCGCTCTTTTCTCGCAATGTTGCCACGGCCTTCGCGACGGCGGACGCGCGCTGACCGATGGCACAATAAACGCACAGCACATTTTGGTCGCGCTGGTTGAGGATGGCGTCGATCGCAATGGCGGTCTTGCCCGTCTGGCGGTCGCCGAGAATCAATTCACGCTGGCCGCGCCCGACCGGAATAAGCGCATCAATGACTTTGAGCCCAGTCTGAAGAGGCACCGTGACGGGCGCGCGATCCATGATGCGCGTTGCCGTGCGCTCGATGGGCAGACGCTCACTGGCGGCCACCGGCCCGTTGCCATCGAGTGGCCGACCAAGCGGGTCGATGACGCGCCCGAGCAATCCACCGCCCACAACCACATCCATGACCCGGCCCGTGCGCTCAACTTCATCGCCGGCGTTCAGATGCCAATATTCGCCAAGCAGCACGACGCCGATTTCCGCCTCGTCCACGTTGAAAGCCATGCCGAGCAAATCGCCAGGAAATTTTATCAACTCCTCAAAGCCAACAGCGGGGAGCCCGGACACCTTGGCGATGCCGGTGGCGATGCTGTTGATCGTACCCACCTCTCGCGGTGTCAGTTGCGGCGTGAATGCTTCCCGCACCTGGCTGATCCCAGAAAACGTGCGGTCGAAGACACTCTGCAAGCTTTCTGGCTCGGTGATCATTGGTGCTTCGTTTCGGGCTTGGTTTCTTCCGGCTTAGATGCAGTTTTGGGCTCGATCTTCGCCGCGGCTTTGGGTTCGGTCTTGAGCTTGGGCTCGGCCTTCGCTTGAGGCTTAGCCTCGGCTTTCGCGTCAGGTTTGTCCTTTTCTTTCAAAAGCTCACCCACACCCTTTTCCAAAGAGGTGAGATAATCGGCTATGCTCCAGGCAATTTTCTGCCCATTCGTCGTGAACTCGATCCCACTGATCAGGTCCGGCGCGGTCTCGAACCGGACATGAACTTCAGCCGAGAAGGTCTCATTGAGAGCTTTTTGTATTGCCGCGCGTTGCGCCTCAGGCAGGTCGAACGCGCTGCGCACGACGGCAGGCTCGGACGCTGTCTTGAGGGCCACGGCGATTCCCTCTTTTGCCTTGCCGTCTATCGCGCGCAGGCGACGCGTGAACGCCTCGCTCATGCGCTCTTCCAGGCTTGCCGTGGCAAGATCCGTCAGCGCCTTTCGCGCGATGGCGAACACTTCCTGCTGGGTACGGCGCCTGATGGCTTGATTGAGAGTGTTGGCGTCGCTTCGCAGCGCCTCCTGTCGCTTGGCACTCAGGGCATCGGCTGCCTTTCGCGCATCGTCGAGGAGTCGTTGACGTTCGACTTTCGCTTCCTCCGCTGCCTTGCTCAAGAGGGCGGCGCGCTGCTGATCGAACTCTTCGTTCTTGTGTTGGAACTCATCGCGCTCCTTTTGCGCTTCGGTCTTTTTTGCGTCAGCGTTCGCGAGTTCCGCAGCGATCCGCTTCTCCCGCGCGTCTACGGCGTTGAGAATCGGCTTGTAAAGAAAACGCTTCAGCAACCACACCAGGATGATGAAGTTGAGCGCTTGCGCACCGACAGTAAACCAATCGATGAGCATGAACTACTTCCCTGCGGTCTGGGCGATGACGTGATTCCAGAACGGATTGGCAAAAATGAGAATCATCGAGACCACGAAGCAATAGATCGCAATGGACTCGATCATTGCCAGCCCAACAAATAGGGTGCGTGTGATCGTGGTTGCGGCATCGGGCTGCTGCGCCAGAGAACTTAATGCCGTGGCGACCGCACGGCCTTCACCAAGTGCAGGTCCGATACTGCCCAGAGCAATCGTCAGGCCAGCGGTGACGATTGAAGCGATGGCAATGAGCGTCATGTTATCCATGGTGTCGCCTCTTGTTGTCGTTGTTCATGCTTTAACGTCTTGCATCGGTTCAGCTCTCGCCTTACGACCGCGCGTGGCGGCCGCGATGTAAACCGCAGCCAGGATGCTGAATATGTAGGCCTGCACCATGCCGGTAAGCAGACCGAGCGCACTCATGGCGATCGGGAAGATGAAGGGCGTGATGGTCAGCAAAATGGCGAGAATCATCGTCCCACTCATCATGTTGCCGAACAGACGGACCGCCAGTGCCAGCGTGCGCGACAGTTCGCTGATGATGTTAAACGGCAGCATGATGATTGTCGGTTCCGCATAGGATTTGAGGTAACCGCCCAGTCCTTGCTCCTCGATGCCAAAGAAAGGTACGGCCACCCACACGCACAGCGCGAGCGCCGCGGTCGTAGAAAGCGACCCCGTCGGCGGCTCGTAGCCGGGAATGATGGTGCAAAGGCTGGCTAACGCGACGAACAGAAAGAGCGTGCCCAGAAAACCGATATACTTCTTCGGGTGGCGGAGGCCGACATCTTCGATCTGCTTTTCGATGCCGGTAACAACAATTTCCAGCAAATTCTGCCAGCGGGAACGTTTCAGCTCCGTGGAGAGATTGCGGGTAATGAGCTTTGAGCCAACGGCCAGCACGAACATCAGTCCCCACGTGAACACAATCGTGCCGTTGAGCTTGATAAACCCGTGCTTCCAGAAGATCATCTCATCGGGACTAAGGCGCATAGCTGGTTTCCGATGCCCGGGCGTTGCGATGTTCGATCGGCGGACGCGTCAGCCACTTCACGACGAGTCGCGCCAGGACAAAGCCTAGGAGACACAGCAGCCACCGCTGCCAATTTTCGCGCCCGACCAAATAAAATCCCGCCAGGGTAATGCTCGTCCGCAGCAGCATACTCCCGAAGAACCAAAGCGCCGGCCGTTGGGACGAAACGCCCTTGGTAACGGTCCACCGAAGGCCGCCGAAGAAAAACGCGCCGAGCAACAGGCCCGCCGCCAATGACGGTGCCAGAAACAAAAATTCATTCATTATTATCCTCCTGCTCGTCCTGAATCTCCTTGTCTTCCTTGGCCACCCAATGCCACGCATTCAAACATCCGATGGCGAGCCCGGCCATCATCAGCGCCAGCGTCCACGCATGCTTGCCCGGATAATATTGGTCCAGCCAGATACCGAGCGCCGCCCCAAGCAACGTTGGAATCACCACCGACCAGCCGATCAGCCCCATCATCCCCAGGCCAAACCAGACGCCCTGCGCGGAGTTGCGTCGTGCCTTGAGCTTGCGCGCCGCTTTTTCGCCGACCTCCTGACTGAGCGACGGATTCGGTTTCGCGAGTTTGTTTTGCGGCTCATCAGTCATTGTGAAGGCTCACTATGCGGCGAATGAGATCGCCTTCCATTTTTGCCAACACCGAGCGCACACTTTGCTCGTGCTCGTCCAGGGTCAGAAACTCCCGCTCCACTGCCCCGCGCAACTGGCTAAGGTCCATTCCGCTCAGCGCCCGGCGCACGGATACGAGTACATCCGGACCGGTCTTGACGAGCACCCCTTCATCCACGGCCACGAAAACTTCACCGTCTGATGTTGTCTCGTAGGTCAGAATCCCGGGCGCCAGCGCCGCCACACAATCGAGTCGGTGAGGCAAGAGTCCAAACGACCCCTCGCGCGTCTCGGCGACGATGCGCGACACGCCGGTCTTTTCGACGAAAATCTGGAACGGAAGGAGCACCTTAAGATTCATGGGATCCGTCCGCATGTTCGAGCTTAGGCGGAGGTTTCACCCCGGTATCCTGCTGCGGCTCTGATCCGGCTTTGGCCCGCGAACCGGCGGCATCCTTCAATCCGAGCTTCGCAGCGGTTGACCCCGATTTGGCCGGGGCTATAGGCGCAGCGGGTTTTGCGTTTGCCTTGGCTTCGTCAATCGTCCCGATCATGTAGAGCGCGCTTTCCGGATAGTCTTTGAATTCGTCGCGGAGGATGCGCTCACAGCCATCCAGCGCGTCCTTGAGGCTGACGAGCTTTCCTTTGAGGCCCGTGAACTGTTCGGTCGTGAAAAAGGGTTGGGTGAGAAAACGCTCCAGCTGGCGGGCGCGGACGACCACGTTGCGGTCGTCCGGCGAGAGCTGCTCCAGGCCCAGCATGGCGATGATGTCCTTGAGTTCAGCGTATTGCGCGAGAGTGCGCCGAATTTCCTGCGCCAGGCCGTAATGCCGCGCGCCGACGATGCCCGGCGTGGCCATCTTGGAACTGGATTGTAGAGGATCGATCGCCGGAAAAAGCCCTTCGCTTGCCCGCTTGCGCGAGAGCACGATCGACGCGGAGAGATGCGAGAAAGTATGGACCGCCGCGGGATCGGTGAAATCGTCCGCCGGCACATAAACCGCCTGAATGGAAGTGATGGCTCCGGTATCGGTGTTGGCAATGCGCTCTTCGAACCCTGACAACTCAGTGCCCATTGTAGGCTGATAGCCCAGCCGCGACGGCATCTGCCCCATCAAGCCGGATACCTCCATGCCGGCCTGGATGAAGCGAAAAATGTTGTCGACGAGCAGCAGCACATCGCGGTGCTCGTCGTCACGAAAATACTCGGCCATCGTCAGTGCCGCATACCCCACGCGGAACCGCGCGCCCGGCGGCTCGTTCATCTGGCCGAAGACCATCACCATGTTCGGCAGCACGCCGGCTTCCTTCATCGCATCATAAAGCTCTTCGCCCTCACGACAGCGCTCGCCGATACCGCAGAAGATGCTGATG
Source organism: Methylovirgula sp. (assembly GCA_049522395.1). Lineage (GTDB taxonomy): Bacteria > Pseudomonadota > Alphaproteobacteria > Rhizobiales > Beijerinckiaceae > Methylovirgula. The sequence continues at coordinate 2,959 of JBEKNV010000053.1, read as the reverse complement.
CCCTCGTGATGACCGATCATGTTGTGGATCATTTCGGTCAGCAGCACCGTTTTGCCGACGCCCGCTCCGCCGAAAAGTCCCGCCTTGCCGCCGCGCTCCAGCGGCACGAGGACATCTATGACCTTGATGCCCGTCTCAAAGACCTCCGATTTGGTGGAACGTCGCGCCAGCGGCGGCGGAGCTCGATGCACCGAACGCCATTCGACATCGGACAATGCCGCTTCGCGATCTATGGTATTGCCAAAAACGTCAAACATCCGCGAGAGAACCGCTTTGCCCACCGGCGCTTTCAACGGGCCGCCTGTATCCTCCACCGCCATGCCGCGAGCGAGTCCTTGCGTCGGCGTCAACGCAATCCCGCGCACGTGATGCGCATCTTGTTGCGCTAGCACTTCGATGACGATCTGCTTTTCTGGTCCCGCGAGCAGCACCGAATAAATGGGCGGCAAATGCTCATCGAACCGTACGTCCACGACACTGCCACGCACCGAGACGACCACGCCGAGGAATGGGGTCTTCACAGTTTCTTGTCTGAGCATATTCAGCCTTTTGTAAAAGCAGGATCAGCCCGACCAATTCCGCTAGCGACGCCGCCCACTTTTGCGGCGCGATGTTTGTCCCACTAAGTGGCCGGGCGAATGCGCTGTACCATATAACAAAGCGATGGAACCTTTCACCGGAAGCGACACGTTCAGATATTCAGCGCCCGTCCATAGGCATCGAGCACGGCTTCGTGCATCGCTTCCGAGAGCGTGGGATGGGGGAATACGGTGCGCATCAGCTCCTCTTCCGTGGTCTCAAGATTCATCGCCACCACATAGCCCTGGATAAGCTCGGTAACCTCCGCGCCGACCATGTGTGCGCCAAGGAGCTGGCCGGTCTTGCTGTCGAAGATCACCTTGACCAGGCCCTGTTCCTCGCCGAGCGCAATTGCCTTGCCGTTGGCCATGAACGGAAAATGGCCGATGCGGATGTCTTGCTTCTTCTCCTTCGCCGCCTGCTCGGTGAGGCCGACCGAAGCGATCTGCGGCGAGCAATAGGTGCAGCCGGGGATCATCAGCTTGTTCATCGGATGCGGGTGCAGGCCCTTGATTGCCTCAATACAGACGACGCCCTCGTGCTCGGCCTTGTGCGCCAGCATTGGAGGGCCGGACACGTCACCGATAGCGTAGATGCCCGGAACATTGGTCTTGTTGAATTGATCGACGGCGATAATGCCGCGTTCGGTTTTGACGCCAAGCTTTTCCAGTCCGAGATTTTCGATATTGCCGACCACGCCGACCGCCGAAATGACGCGCTCGGCGTTGAGGTTCTGCGATTTGCCGTCCTCTTCGATGGTGGCGGTGACGCTGTCGTCTTTTTTGTCGAGCTTGGTGACTTTGGCATTGGTCAGTATCTTGATGCCCTGCTTCTCGAAGCTTTTTCGCGCTAGCGCGGCGATCTCCGCGTCCTCGGCCGGCAAAATCTGCGGCAGCACTTCCACTACGGTGACCTCAGCGCCGAGCGTTCGGTAGAATGATGCGAACTCGATACCGATGGCGCCGGAACCGATCACCAAGAGCGATTTCGGAATGCTTGGCGGCACCATGGCCTCGAAATAGGTCCAGACCAATTTTTTGTCAGGCTCGATGCCCGGCAGTATGTGCGGCCGCGCGCCTGTGGCAATGATAATGTGTTTGGCCTGATAGTTGCCCGGTTCAAGAACGCCCTTCGGCGCCTCGCACTTGGATGGCTTCACCGTGACCTTGCCGGGCGCGTCGATGAATGCCTCACCCCAGATCACCGAAATTTTGTTCTTCTTCATTAAGAAACCAACGCCGTCGTTGAGGCGCTTCGATATCGCACGCGAGCGCTTGACGATGGCGCTCGTGTCGTAGCCGACTTTCTCGGCAGACAACCCGAATTCCTTGGCGTGCTGCATGTAATGGAAAATCTCCGCCGAGCGCAGCAACGCCTTGGTTGGGATGCAGCCCCAGTTGAGGCAGATGCCACCCAGATAGCTGCGCTCGACTATCGCTGTCTTGAAGCCAAGCTGCGCCGCACGGATAGCGGTGACATAGCCGCCGGGACCGGAGCCGATGATCACTACGTCGAAACTTGTCTCAGCCATCTCTCTCATCTCCTACATGCGCAGCATGCTTACGCGCTTCGATTTCTCCGGCTGAGCGGCACGCCTAGACTGCGCAGGAGCTTGCCGCGGGCGGGTCACACCGCCAACAGCACCGGTTGCTCAATCAGCGCCTTGAAGGCGCTGATGAGCTGCGCGCCGAGCGCCCCGTCGACGACGCGGTGGTCGCATGAGAGCGTCACAGTCATGATCGTGGCGATCTCGATCCTGCCGGAGCGCACGACGGGACGCTCCTCGCCGGCGCCGACCGCGAGAACGGTCGCCTGCGGCGGATTGATCACCGCGGTGAAATCCTTGATGCCGAACATGCCGAGATTGGAGACCGCACTGGCGCCGCCCAGATATTCCTCGGGTTTCAGCTTGCGCGCACGGGCGCGTGCGGCCAATTCCTTCATCTCATTGGAGATGACCGACAAGGACTTGGTCTCCGCGTTGCGCACCAACGGAGCAATCAGCCCGCCGCCCTTGATGGCCACGGCGACGCCGACGTCGGAATGCCTGTGCTTGAGCATGCCGCTCTCGGTCCAGGTTGCGTTGGCGTCAGGAACGCGCTGCAGCGCGAAAGCCAGCGCCTTGATGACGAAATCGTTGACCGAAAGCTTCCAGACAGGCTTGCCGTCCTTGTCCTGCGGTGCAGTGCGATTGCTCTCCTCGCGCGCGGCCAAGAGCTTGCCGATGTCGCAATCGACCGTGAGGTAGAAGTGCGGGATAGTGAGGTTGGATTGCACCAGCCGCTGGGCGATGATCCTACGCATGCTGTCGTGCGGCACGATCTCATAGGAGTCGTCCGGATAGAGCGCGCGGATCTGCTGGTCGGACATGCCATGACCG
>JBEKNV010000052.1:0-9541 GCA_049522395.1 Methylovirgula sp. | reverse complement strand
GGTCACCCTATTGGGTTCGAAACTCAACCGCTGATCCCTCAGCCAATGCGCGACGTTGAACGCGGACGGGAGATTGCCGCTGCGCAGGACGCGGGGATCATTGCCGGCGATATCGTTGCACGCGGCGGCGCCTGTTTCGGCAGCCACGGCAGGAAAGAGCGCACGCTGACCGAAAGCCAGACCGCCAGAAGCTATCAGACATCCATTCAGGAAATCCCTTCTTGAAATCTGCGCAAAGCCGGAACCGGATCGTCCGTTCGAATGCGTCATTGTTCTCCGCGACGGTGACGGACCGACATTCCCCGGGTCGCCGCCAGTTTCAGCATCATCCTGCATGCGGCCTCATACCAGCCGGCTCTGGTCCACTGCCGCGGCAATGAAGCTTGCAAACAGTGGATGCGGCTCGAACGGCCGCGATTTGAGTTCCGGATGATATTGCACGCCGATGAACCAGGGATGATCGATGAGCTCGACCGTCTCCGGCAAAAGCCCATCGGGCGAAAGCCCGGCGAAAACCATGCCCTTTTCTTCGAGCTGATCGCGATAGCTCATATTGACTTCATAGCGATGGCGATGGCGCTCGGAAATCTCGGTGACGCCATAGATCGAGGCGATCTTTGAGCCGGGCTTGAGATGCGCTGGAAAAGCGCCGAGGCGCATCGTGCCGCCGAGATCGCCCTCTTCCGCGCGGATCTGCAGTTCATTGTCGCGCATCCATTCCGTCATCAGGCCGATGACCGGCGCCTTCGTCGGGCCGAATTCAGTCGAGTTCGCGTCCTTGATCCCGGCGAGCGTCCGCGCCGCCTCGATCACCGCCATCTGCATGCCGAAACAAATGCCGAAATACGGCACCTTTCGTTCGCGCGCAAAGCGAGCCGCCAAGATCTTGCCTTCCGCGCCGCGCTGGCCGAAGCCGCCTGGCACGAGAATGCCATCGACATGTTCGAGCCGCGTTGCCGGATCGCGCCCTTCGAACACTTCGGATTCGATCCAATCGAGATTGACTTTGACGCGATTGGCCATGCCGCCATGCGCGAGCGCTTCGATCAGCGACTTATAGGCGTCTTTCATGCCCGTATATTTGCCGACGATCGCAATCGTGACCTCGCCTTCGGGATTGTGGACCCGCTCGGTCACCGCGTTCCAGCGGCTCATATCGGGCTTCGGCGCCGGCTCGATGCCAAAGGCAGCGAGCACTTCTTGATCCAGTCCCGCCGCGTGATAGGCGCGCGGCACGTCATAGATCGACTCGACATCGCGCGCTTCGATAACGGCGCTTTCGCGCACATTGCAGAAGAGGCCGATCTTGCGACGCTCGTCGCGGGAAATTTCGCGATCGGTGCGGCAGAGCACGATGTGCGGCTGTATACCGATCGAGCGAAGCTCCTTCACCGAATGCTGGGTCGGCTTGGTCTTCAGCTCGCCCGAACTCGGAATGTAGGGCAGCAGCGTCAGATGGATGTAGATCGCGTGGCCGCGCGGCAGCTCATTGCCGAGCTGGCGGATCGCTTCGAAGAACGGCAGACCTTCGATATCGCCGACCGTACCGCCGATTTCGACGAGCACGAAATCAAAGCCCTCATTGCCGCGCAGAATGAACTCTTTGATCTCATTCGTAACGTGCGGAATGACCTGGACGGTCGCGCCGAGATAATCGCCGCGGCGCTCCTTGCTGATGATCTCCTGATAAATGCGGCCTGTCGTAATATTGTCATCGCGCAGAGCCGGGCGGCCCGTGAAGCGCTCATAATGGCCGAGATCGAGATCGGTCTCCGCCCCATCGTCGGTGACGAAGACTTCGCCATGCTGATAGGGGGACATCGTCCCAGGATCGACGTTGAGATAGGGATCAAGTTTGCGGAGCCGGACCGTATAGCCGCGGGCTTGAAGAAGACCGCCGAGAGCCGCCGAAGCAAGCCCCTTACCCAAAGACGAGACCACGCCGCCGGTGATGAAAATATACCGCGCCATGGGCCTTGAGAATTATCCTTTTTCAGCGGGAAAGGGGAGTTTTTTTATGGGTGTTTCCACCTCATCCACATCGTATCGGCTCAGTCGTGTGTCTTATTTGCCGAGGACTTCTTCGGCTGCCGCCCCGATGCTGATACCGGGATGCGCGCCGCAATAAGCGCCGAGCTTCGCGGCTTCCTCTTTCAGCTTGTCGAAGTCGATGATCGCGGCGGTATCTTCGTCCCTGTAATAGCCGTCGAGCCAGGCGATGGTGAATCCGATCTCATCCTTATCGGCGGCGAGGAATTCTTTGCATTTGACGGTGCCGAGATCGAGAATGTCGGCCTTGGCCTCAAGCGGCATCAGAATACCGATGAGGCAAAGGACACTGGCCGACACTCGTTTCATCCCCGCCCCTCGCGATTCTCGCCCGCTGCGTTACTGCGACTGCGGGACGGCGGGCGCGAGCGGCGCCGGATTGGGCGCCTGCGAACCGTGCGGCGCCGCCTGGCGCTGCTGCTCGAGCCTCTTCAGCTGATCCATCAGCGTGCTGTTGGCGTTGGCGGTTCCGGGCTGCGTCGAGGTGCTCGCGGGCGGCGTCACGCCTTGCAAAATCGATTTCGGCGCGCGCGTCACATTGGCGATAACGGTCAACGTGAGACTTGTCGCGAAGAAAAGCGCCGCCAGAATGGCCGTCGCGCGGGTGAGGACATTGGCCTGACCGCGGCCCGTCATAAAGCCGCCGCCGCCAATGCCAAGCGCGCCACCTTCGGAGCGCTGAAGCAGGACGACGCCGACGAGGGCAATCACGATCATCAAATGAATAACGATCAGAACGGTCTGCATATTATGGCTTTGCCCTTCCGCTTCCGGCCCTGCCCGTCGCGACGCCCCGCTCTTATACCGAGGCGCGCAAGCTGACTAGCCAATCCTCCAGTTATTATGCATTCCCACAGTTTGCCAGAGTTAGCCGTCGGCATGCCATCGAGACCGGCTTTTTTTAGCCAGAAAAACTCTATAAAATAAAGACCTAAGAAGTCTTATTAAAGAGACAATCGAGCTAGCCCGCCTTGCGATAATGGCGGGCGATCGGCAAAAACTCATCCGCCTTCAGGCTCGCGCCGCCGACCAGCGCGCCATCGACATTTTCCGCTCCCAAAAGCTCCGCCGCATTGCTGGGTTTGACCGAACCGCCGTAGAGGATTCGAATGCCATCGGCCTCAGCCGGCAGCCTGCGGCGCAATTCGGCGCGCAGAAAATCATGCATCTCGGCGACATCCCGCGGCGTGGGCGTCAGCCCTGTTCCGATCGCCCAGACGGGCTCATAGGCGATGGTCAATCGCTGCGGATCGGCAAGAGTTTTGGGCAGGGATTGGACAAGCTCGGCGCCGACTTTGGCCAGGGCTTCGCCCGTCTCGCGTTCCGCGCGCGTCTCCCCGACGCAGAGGATGACGGTGAGGCCGGCGCTGAGCGCCGCCGTCGCTTTAGCGAAGACAAGGCTGCTCGTTTCGCCATGATCGGCTCTGCGCTCGGAATGGCCGAGGATCACATAAGTGGCGCCGGCATCCTTGAGCATGGTCGCGGAGAGATCGCCCGTATGCGCGCCGCTCTGCTCCCAGTGGCAATCCTGACCGCCGATTACGAGGCTCGAGCCACGGCAAAGCGCGGCGGCCGGCGAAATCAGGGTTGCCGGCAGGCAGAGCGCGACGTCTGCCCCGATCGCGGGGACCGAATCCCGAATGGCCGCGATCTCGCCGAGATCGGCGACGAGTCCGTTCATTTTCCAATTGCCGGCCACGAGAGGCCTGCGCGGCGACGGCATGGTCTCAATTCACTCCCAACATGACGCATCCGTTAGCATCGCGGGCTCTCGCCGCATAGAGGCCGGGCACCGCGGCGCTGTCCAATGCATAAACGAACTGTGAGAAGCGGCGTTGCATGGCCGAAAGGGCCTCCCTATAGTCCGCGCCGCCGCGCGGGACGAATGACCGCTCGCGCTATGGGAGAGGAAAAATATGCTCGACGCCTTGCGCGCCGCCACGCAAAGCTGGTTCGGCCGCATCATCATGGGCATTGTGATGGGCTTGCTCATCATTGCCTTCGGATTCTGGGGCATCGCCGATATTTTTCGCGGCTTCGGTGCCAACGATCTCGCCCGTGTCGGTTCGCAGACGATCAGCGTCGATGCCTATCGCTTTGCCTACCAGAGCCAGCTGCAGCAATTGCAGCAGCGCGAGCGCCGCGCCATCACCAATGATGAAGCCCGCCGCATGGGCCTCGATCGCGAAGTGCTGGCCCGCCTCCTCTCGAATGCCATTCTCGATCAGACCGCGCATCATTTCGGCCTCGCTCTGTCCGACCACGACCTTGCGCTCGAGATTGTGCAGGACCCGGCGTTCAAGGGCCCGGACGGCAAATTCGATCAGCAGGATTTCGACAACCGTCTGCAGGAAATGGGCTTCACGGAACAACGTTTCATTGCCGAACAGCGGCTCACCTATCTGCGCCGGCAGATCATCACGGCTCTGTCCTATGGTCTTACAGTGCCGAATGCGATGAAGGACGCCATTCATCGCTTTTATGGCGAGATCCGCAGCATCGATTTCTTGGTTCTACCGAAGGCCAGCATCACCACAGTCAAACCGCCGAGCGACGCCGACCTCCAAGCCTACTATGACGCACGCCTCGACGATTATCGCACGCATGAATTCCGCAAGATCGTCGTTCTGCCGCTGACCCTGCAGGACCTCTCCGAACAGCTCGCCAAGAAAAACCCGATCAGCGACGCCGATGTCAAAAAGCACTATGACGAAGTGAAGGCGCAGCGCTTCACGCAAGCCGAGACGCGCCACATCGAGCAAATTCCGTTTGCAGATCAGGCCGCGGCCGAAGCGGCGGAGAAAAAGCTCGCAGGAGGCGAAAGCTTCGACGCGCTGATCGCCGAACGCAAATTGAGCGCGAAGGACGTCGATCTCGGCACGGTCGCCAAAGATTCCATGGTCGATAAGACGATTGCCGATGCCGCCTTCTCGCTCCCCGCCGGAAAAGTCTCGGACCCAGTCAAGGGCAAATTCGGCTGGGTGCTGCTGCGCGTCGACAAAATCATTCCCGCGACCGTTATTCCCTTCGAACAGGTCGAGCTGCCGTTGCGCCAAGAGATGGGCCTCGTGCGCGCGCGCAAAGAGATCGATCGGCTTCACGATCTGATCGAAGATCAACGCGCTTCCGGCAAATCGCTCACCGACGCCGCCGCGGCCGCGGGACTGACCGCGCGCACGATCGATGCCGTCGATGCGCAGGGCTACGACAAATCGGGGCAGGCCGTGCCCGACGTGCCGGACGAGGAAGCCTTGGTGAAGGCGGTCTTCGCCTCCGATGTCGGCGTCGATAATGAGCCACTGACGACCAAGGATGGCGGAACGATCTGGTTCGAGATCGCCAATGTCGAACCGGCGCGTCAGCTCACCTTCAACGAGGTGAAGTCCAAAGTCACCGACGCCTGGATGGATGACGAGCGCGCCAAGGAACTCTCGGCCGAGGCGGACGCCGACCTCAAGAAGCTCGATGGCGGCGAAACGCTGGCGGCTCTTGCCATGGCGTTGAAGCTCACCGTGGCGCATAAGGATGGAATCAAACGGTCCGGTGGCGCGGGCCTGTCGCAACCCGAGGTCACGCAGATCTTCGATCAGAAAGTCGGGACATTCGGCTCGGCGAGCACCGCGCAGGGCGACCGGCTCATCTTCAAAATCGTCGATGCCAAAGTGCCACCGGTCGATCCGAAAGACGCGGACTATGCCAAGACCGTCGAGGGTGTGAGCAGCGGAATCAGCGAAGATCTTCTCGCCCAATATCTCACCGATTGGGAACATAAGCTCGGGGTCAGCGTGAACGAGCAGGCCTTGCGCACGGCGATCTCGAGCGAGTGACGATGATCGAGCCTTCTTTTGCGGATTTCGAAGCCCGTTATCAGGCGGGCGGCGGCGTTCTCTCGATGCGTCTCGTCGGCGATCTTGAGACGCCGGTCTCGGCCTATCTGAAATTGTCGGCCGGCCGCAACGGCGGTTCTTTCCTGCTCGAATCCGTCGAAGGGGGCGCGGCGCGGGGCCGCTATTCGATGATCGGTCTCGATCCCGATATCGTCTGGCGCTGCACCGCCGGGCGTTCCGAGATCAACACCAATGCCTTATCGGCGCCCGACGATTTCGCGCCCTGCCCCGAGCCGCCGCTCGAAGCATTGCGCAAATTGATCGCGGCCTCGCAACTCGCGATGGACGAAAATCTGCCGCCGATGGCCGCTGGCGTCTTCGGCTATCTCGGCTACGACATGGTGCGGCAGATGGAAGAGCTGCCGCCGCCGCACGCCGATCCTATCGGGGTGCCGGACGCCATCATGATCCGTCCCACCGTCATGGTCGTCTTCGATACGGTGAAGGATGAGATTTGCGTCGTCACGCCGGTTCGCAAAGCGCAGGGCGTCTCCGCGCATGCCGCCTTCGAGCAGGGCTGCGAACGGATCGACGCGATCGTCGCCATTCTCGAAAGCCCGCTGACGCATGTGCCTGCCAACGCCGATCCACATCTTGCGGCAAGCCGGCCAAAGTCGAATACGCCCGAAGCGCAGTTCCTGCAGATGGTGGAAAAGGCGAAGGACTATATTCGCGCCGGCGATATCTTTCAGGTCGTGCTGTCGCAGCGCTTCACCGCGCCCTTTCCCCTGCCCGCCTTTTCGCTTTATCGCGCCCTGCGGCGGATCAATCCCGCGCCTTATCTCTGCTATCTCGATTTCGGTGGCTTTCAGATCGTCTGCTCAAGTCCCGAAATTCTCGTGCGCCTGCGCGCCGGCAAAGTCACGATCAGGCCCATCGCCGGCACGCGCTGGCGCGGCAAAACGCAAGCCGAGGACGAACAGCTCGCGACCGAACTTCTCGCCGACGAGAAAGAACGCGCCGAACATCTCATGCTGCTGGATCTCGGCCGCAATGATGTCGGCCGCGTCGCGAAGATCGGCACGGTCGAAGTGACGGAGCAATTCGTCATCGAGCGCTTCAGCCATGTCATGCACATCGTCTCCAATGTCGAAGGCCGGATGGCCGATGGCAAGGATGCGATTGATGCGCTCTCGGCTGGCTTTCCCGCGGGCACCGTCTCCGGCGCGCCGAAAGTCCGCGCCATGGAGATCATCGATGAATTGGAGCCGGACAAGCGCGGCATCTATGCCGGCTCGATCGGCTATTTCGCCGCCAATGGCGACATGGACACCTGCATCATCCTGCGCACCTCCGTGGTGAAGGACGGGCTGATGCATGTGCAGGCGGGTGCCGGCGTCGTCTACGACTCCGATCCCGCCTACGAGCAGCGCGAATGCATCAACAAGGCGGCGGCGCTGTTTCGCGCAGCGGAAGAAGCGGTGCGCTTCGCGACCAAGGCGAAGCGCGGGCAATAGAGCGCGATCTTGAGGCGCGATCAGTATTTCGAGATGACGCCTGGCGGCGTGAAGAGATCGAACTGGTAATTCAGGCCGGCGCGAACGATCTCGCTTGAGAACCGGACATTTTGCGCGACCGGACCCGCGAAGCCGGGAACGCCGATGTCGTTGAAGACCGGGTGATTGCCGAGATCGACATGCAGAAATTCGATCTTGGCCGACCACTGCGGCGCAATCTTCGCTTCGAGGCCGACGCCGATCGTCCAGCCGACAATGGCGCTGCTGCCATCGCCGAACGCGCCGCCCCCAGGGGCACCCTCGTGGCCATGAATATCGCCGATCGCCGCGCCACCCGTGAGATAAGGCATGAAGCGATCGTAAGCGAAGCCGACACGGCCGCGCACAGTGCCCAAGGCGTCGAGTCTCGATGCGCAGTATAACGAGCCGCACCCGGGGAACGCGCCTGGTGTCGATCCGCGAATCCACGCGCCCGAGCCATCGCCATCGAAACCGACGACCAAACCGTACATCTGCCAATTGTAGCCGAGTGTGCCCCCGACGATGCCGCCATCGAGCGTGTAGACGCCGCTGTCAAAGCCGCTCGCGTCGGTATGCTCCGCATGGCCCCAGCCCCAGCCGCCGGAGACACCGGCATAAAGCCCCGCCCAGTTCCATGTCGGCGGCGGTGGCGGCGTATAGACCGCCGGCCCTTTGGTCGTCGGCAAATCCGCCGCGAAGGCAGAGGTTGAAAGAGCAGTGGCTGAAAGAAACGCCGCCAATACCGAACCGGCGAGCAACGACTTGCCCATGACAATCCCCCCTCAAGACGAGTCCCGTGGCCGCCATCCTAGGCATCAATGACGCCATGTCGAGCCAAAAGACGGCGGTGCGAGAGTGAAGCAGAGAGCTTGCTCGGGAAAATAACAGTTCGCCAAGCGCAGCAATTCGTTGACCCGCGTCTCAGACGAGACGAACGCGTCCGATTTTTGTCGCGCTCTCTAATTATAGATTATAGCGGAATTATAGCGGTTGCTGGCGACCCCGGCAGGGCTCGAACCTGCGACCTGCCGCTTAGAAGGCGGCTGCTCTATCCAGCTGAGCTACGGGGTCGATTGCTTGACGCACCGATATTGAGCGCGAAGCCGTTCCCGCTCAATGAGTCCAAAGACCAAGCCGCGTCGGTTTGAAATTATCCGCATAAGCCTGGATCTTGCGCGTGATTTTCACCGACCGTTCGACGCGATAGGCAATGCCATATTTCTCGGCATAGGCGACGGCTTCCGCTTCGCTGCCGAAGCGCAATTGAATTTGCCGCTTCATGTCGCCCGAGCCCGTCCAGCCCATCAGCGGATCGATGTCCAGCGGCTCCTCGGGCGCAAATTCCAGAATCCAGAATTGACTGGAAGCCTGGCCCGACTGCGTGGCGGGTCTTGACGGGCGATAGATTCGTGCGGTCATCCCATCGCTCCAAACAGAGTAAGCAAATTGGTCGGGGCAGCAGGATTCGAACCTGCGACCTATAGTTCCCAAAACTATCGCGCTACCAGGCTGCGCTATACCCCGATTGATAAGGCTCTGTTTCCCAAGGTAAAATCTAAACTAACTGTGCCTTACTAAAAGGGCAAATGGCGGGGTTGTGCTGAATGTGTGCTGGGAGCAGCCAAAAGTGTGCTCAAACCCAACACCTATAAGTTGTTCACGCCGTTTCTTGTCCTCCAAAATCCAAGGTAAGTCACGGAGTTCTCAGGCCGAACGACACGACTCCGCGCGTGCAGATCCTCAACCTCACAGGCTGACGCCAGAAGTCCGATGACCTGGAGTGCAAAGCACTTTAGGTCACGCATGGCAATAGTACGCACGGTTTAGGAGGAGCTTTTAATGCGCTCGAAGCATTGGAATCGGCGCAGGCTACGTGGGGCGAGAAACGGGCGCGATCAAGGTCCCCGTTTCCGCGTCGCCCTGCAATGGCTGCAAAGCGACCGTCTTGTCATCCGTCGCAAGCAACTCAGGCTGGGCAAATGTCTCTAGCGCCTCGATTACGTCTAAGACGGGATATTCCCGTCTCTCTTGGAGAATTTTGCATACCTCCCTATCGATTGGCCTTGGTAGAAGAGCCTCTTTCGGTATTTGCGCATCGGCCTTCAAAAAGGCTTGTACAAGCCGCCA
>JBEKNV010000051.1:0-8716 GCA_049522395.1 Methylovirgula sp. | reverse complement strand
CTTTGGAATATCTCACCGATATGGCCGACAAAAACTAAGCTTGCGTCGCCTGCACATACGCCGTCCTCTGTCGCGAAGCGCTATCTAGAAGGCGAAGATGCATTTCACCGTCGCAATTGGAACTCAGCTGTCGGCATGTATCGCTCGGCGCTGGACATTGCGACAAAAGGCATGGAAGGCGTCCCATCGGGAACTTTTTATAAACGCCTAGAGTGGCTTCACGACAACAGCAAAATTACTCCAGACATCCGGCAATGGGCGACGCATGTTCGCGTGGAAGGAAACGCGGCCTTACACGATCCGGAGGAATTCGATTCGGAAGATGCACAAAAGCTTCGCTTCTTTACCGAGATGTTCTTGCGATATGTCTTTGAGCTGCCGGGTGCCGTGAAAGAGTTTCGGAAAACATCTGAGCCGGAACCGAGCGATGGGATGCAAGGATAACTTATCTATCCTCTTCCTCTTTCTTCGGGCGCCCGCGTTTTTTGGGCGGATTCGCGTCATCCCGCTTTTTCGTCATAGGCTCGGGTGGCGTCGCCAAAAGACGCTTCAGAGTAGCGTCTTCGCGAGACGCTATCTCGCGTTCATCGGAGGGAGAATGCGATGGCTTCGAAGGGCCGGAAGAAACCGTCATTGCGCGACCTTCTACGGCTGCCGATGGAATCGGATACCTTCTTCAACGAACTCCAAGGTGAGAGCGATAGAGCATGCGCTCTAATAGCCGCCTCGGCACTTTCAGATATCCTACAGCGTCTCTTGACAGCAAAATTTATCGAAATGACCGAATCGGAACATGACCAGTTATTCGATCAACAAAATGCCGTCCTTTCTAGCTTCTCAAGTCGGATTAGAATGGCGCATGCGCTAGGCTTATTGAGCAAAAAAGAACGGAAAAATCTCGATACGATAAGAGATATAAGAAATACTTTTGCTCACGCTGTCGCGAACATTACTTTTGATACTGATGAAGTAGAGAAGGCGTGCAAAAAATTAGTGCACGTAAAAGACGATTCATTTCCACCAGGCTGCAACAACAAACAGCTATTTATAATTTCTTCGATGGCCCAATATCTCGAATTATTTAATTACACCTCTACTGCGGAATTGTCGAAACTCAGGGCTAAAGTTCTTTTGAGCTACGTTTCCGAGCCTGGAGCATAGCGATATAAATCGCCTCTACACCGTCCTCCAGACTGCCGTAACGCTCATCGCAATATTTAAAAGCCTCAAGCCCCGCCGCGATCATTTCCGGCGTGATCTCAATTTCTCCATCTTCGGGCGCGCCAGATAGGCGCAAATCAGATTCGGGCATATCGGCCATCGTCTAGCTCCAGGTTTATGCTAAGTCAAGTGCATAATCGCCCGGCTTTGACAAGAACATTAAGAGAACATGCGCTAGAGTGAGTCGGGTTGCAACTCTCAGTCACCAAGCCGCTGATTCGGAAGCCGATTCGGCGGCATGAGTGCGTTTCTCCGGGCCGCTTCTTTGGGCCCAGTCGATGATGGAATGAGGAATGGCTTTCGTCCGCACGCCCTTGGGCAATCCCGCAACCGACTCCGCCCGTTTTCTGCGCCGGCTGGCTTTCATCATCCTGATGATTTTCACGGCGGTGGCGCAGCTCGTCTCGCACGGGCTCATCTATGCGCTTTTCCCCATCGGCGCGGCAGTTCTCATTATCGCCTGCCTTCTTGCCGGCGGCGAGAATGCACCGCGACGCATCCTCTCGGCGCTCCAAAGCCCCATCGGCATCGCGGTGCTGTTCCTGGCTTTCTGGTCGGCGCTGTCGCTCTCCTGGACGGCGTTTCCGGCTGACGGCGCCGCGCGCCTCGGCCGCACGTTGCTGACGGCGGGCCTCAGCTTCGTTGCGATCCTCGCTCTGCCTCAGCGCACCAAAATCTCGAACATTTATCTTTTGCCCGTGGGCGTCGCGATCACGGCGGCGGTCGCTCTGCCCTTGGTTCTTATCGGCCCGGATTTTTTTCGCAGCGGCTATGCGCCCGATAGCGTCTTGGCGCAGCGCTGCGTCATGTCGCTTGTTGTTCTCGTTTGGCCGGCAATCGGCGCGCTTGCGCTACGCCAGCATTTCGTCATGGCGGCCCTGCTCGCCATTCTCGTCGCGGTCTCTGCCATTGGCACCTTTTCCCAGATCGCCCTGGCGGCTCTCATGGTCGGCGCGTTGACCTATGTCGCGGCGATGAGTGATCCCACGCGTGTCGCCAAAGTCATGGCCAGCGTGCTCGCGGTCCTTTTTCTCGGCGCGCCGATTTTCGCCGCACTTCTCTATGTTTTGAATTCCGTCACGCATTTGCCGATCGGCGGCTCGATCCTCGTTTTCTCCGATCTCGTGGTGCATGATTGGCCGCGCTTCATCACCGGCCATGGGCTCGCGATGGTGGAACGCGGCATCGATGTCGGCCTCTTGCCGGCAAACACGCCGCAGAGCATCATTTTCATGCTGTGGTATGAACTGGGCGTCGTCGGAGTCGCAGGCTTTGTGTTTGTTCTGGTCGCAAGCCTGCTCGCCGTGCGCAAGCTGTCTGCCTATGCCGCACCGGCTTTTCTTGCGCTCATCGCAGCGGGGATTGTGATCGCGATGCTGGGTGCCGAGACCGCGCAGCTCTGGTGGCTGACGCTCAATAGCATCGCGGCAATCGCAATGGCGATCCTTATCAAGGCCCACCCGCGCTCGAAGCGGCCGCGTGCGCCGATGCCCGAGCCGATCGAAGACGAGGACGAATTCGAAGGCGAAGCCGAGAACGAATTCGAGACCTATCAGGAACCGGATTTTTGAAGCGGAAGATCGGCTGCGGTCTCTGCCGCGGCGAATTGCATGCGGAAGAAGGCCTGATATTTCCCGCCGCGCGCCAAGAGTTCCGTGTGTGTGCCACTCTCCATCGCGCGGCCATCCTCAATCATATAAATGCGATCCGCGCCGACGATGGTTTGCAGACGATGCGCGACGACGACGGTCGTGCGGCCCTTGCGCAACTCCTGCAAGGCGATCTGGATCGCTTGCTCGGATTCGGGGTCGAGCGCCGCCGTCGGCTCGTCGAGAAGCAGGATCGGCGCATTCTTGAGCATGGCGCGCGCAATCGCGATCCTTTGCCTTTGGCCGGCAGAGAGCTGCAGGCCCTGTTCGCCGACCGAGGTTCCATAGCCTGCGGCAAATGACATGATGAAATCATGCGCATGGGCGCGGCGCGCGGCTGCGGCGATCTCGGCATGCGTCGCGCCGGGGCGGCCGAGGCCGATGTTTTCGGCGATCGAGGCGCGAAACAGAAAAATGTCCTGGCTCACAAAGGCGATCGCGGCGCGCAGCGACGCGATATCGACATGGGCGACGTCCGATCCGTCAATCGTGATCCGGCCCTCGTGCGGATCATAGAAGCGCTGGAGAAGCGCGAGGATCGTCGATTTGCCGCCGCCCGAAGGGCCGACAAGCGCTGTCGTTTGTCCCGGCTCGCCAACCAGATTGAGATCGTCGAGCACTTTTTCATGCGGCCGGTAGCCGAAGGATATGTGCTCGAAGCCGATCCGTCCGCGCGTCACTTTGAGCGCCGGGGTCTTTGTCGAGTGCTGTTCGGCCGCCGGACGGTCGAGCACTTCATAGACGAGCTTGGCGCCGACGAGGCCGTTTTGAATTTCGAGATTGAGACGGGCGAGGCGTTTAGCCGGCTCATAGGCCATCAGCAGCGCCGCGAGAAAAGAGAAGAACGATCCCGCATCCGCATGGGCGACGGAAACGCGCCAGCCGCCGTAGAAAATCACGATCGCAATCGCGAGGCCGCCGAAGAAATCGGCGAGCGGGCTCGCGATCGCCATGCTCGCCGCCATGCGATTGGCCGATTGCTCGACATGCGCGACGGAAGCCCGCATGCGCTCGCGCATGACGCCTTCGAGATTGAAGCTCTTGACGATGCGCAGGCCCAGCATGGTCTCTTGCATGATTTCCAGGATTTGCGCGGAACCATCGAAGGAGCGGCGCGCCAGCATGCGCACGGTCTTAATGAGCCGCGACAGGCCATAAGCGCCGAGTGGCATCAGAGCGATGGCGATGAGGGACATTTTCGCGTCTTGGATGAACATCACCACGATCAAGCCGCCGAGCGTGAGGACGTCGCGCCCGGCAGAGACGATGAGGATTTGCAACGTGTCTCTGATGCTTGCCGCCGCGATGGCGATCTTAGCCATGAACTCGCCGGAGTGGCGATCCTGGAAGAAGGCCATGTCCTGCGTCAGCAGGTGATCGAAAAGTTTGGCCTGCACATCGGCGACGATGCGGTTGCCGGTGCGTGCGAGCAAAACGAGATAGCAATAGGTGGCGAGGCCGCGGACGAGAAAGAGGCCAGCAATCGACAGGGAAAGAAGTTCGAGCGCGGAAAGCCCGTTTGCCTTCACCATGTGATCGAGTACGGGCTTCAAAAGATAGGCGGAGAGCGCGGTCGCCGCGGCGGAGGCCGCCATCAGCAGAGCGGCGAGCAAATAAGAGCCGATGTGCTTGCGCCCATGATCCACGATCAGCCGCAGAATTACGGCGCGGGAGTCGGGCGTTGCGGCGGACGCAGAGAGGCGGGGCATGAGGTGTCTCGGACGGCTGAGGTCCTTTAACGCATATTCGCGCAGGCGAAGGAAGCGGTTGAGCCACGTCTCAACAGGCCGATGGGACGGCCACGCCTCATGGCAAAGTCAGGTGACAAAAATGCAGCACGAAGTCAGCTGGGCGTTCCGTCGCCGCGCATCACGGGCGCCTGCGCCAGGGCTTCGGCCTCCGCATCGTCAAAGAGCCGGCTGCGAGTGAGGAAGCGGACGGATTCCGGCGCCTCAAGCGAAAAGCCGGAGCCGCGCCCTGGGACGACATCGATTGTCAGATGCGTGTGTTGCCAATATTCGAATTGCGCCGCGCTCATATAGAAGGGCGCGCTGCCGATTTCGCCGAGCTTCACATCGCTCGCGCCAACATGGAATTCGCCGCGCGGATAGCACATGGGCGCCGAGCCGTCGCAGCAGCCGCCGGACTGGTGAAACATCACCGGCCCATGAATTTTCTCAAGCTTGGCGATCAGCTCGAGCGCTTTTTCCGTCGCATCGACGCGCGTGGCCATGGCTGCACTTTTTCAGACAGAGTGATCCTTCTCCCGCTTGCGGGAGAAGGATCGACCAACTTACTCAAAAGAAGCCCAGCGCCTTCGGGCTATAGCTCACCAGCAGGTTCTTCGTCTGCTGGTAATGATCGAGCATCATCTTATGCGTCTCGCGGCCGATGCCGGATTGCTTGTAGCCGCCGAAGGCCGCGTGAGACGGATAGAGATGATAGCAGTTCGTCCAGACGCGTCCGGCCTGGATGCCGCGGCCCATACGATAGGCGCGCGAGATATCGCGCGTCCAAAGCCCGGCGCCGAGGCCGTAAAGCGTATCGTTCGCGAGCGCGAGCGCTTCCTCTTCGGTCTCGAAGGTCGTGACCGAGACGACGGGCCCGAAGATTTCTTCCTGGAAGACACGCATCTTATTGTTGCCTTCGAGGATCGTCGGCTTGACGTAATAGCCTTCCGAGAGTTCGCCTTCGAGCTTGTTGCGCTCGCCGCCGATCAAAACCTTGGCGCCTTCCTTCTTGCCGATGTCGATATAGGAGAGAATCTTCTCCAGCTGGTCGTTCGAGGCCTGCGCGCCGATCATCGTCTCTGGATCGAGCGGATGGCCCTGCTTGATCTTGCCGACGCGGGCGATCGCGCGCTCCATGAATTTGTCATAGATCGACTTTTGTACCAGCGCGCGGCTGGGGCAGGTGCAGACCTCGCCCTGGTTCAGGGCGAACATGGCGAAGCCTTCGAGCGCCTTGTCGAAGAAGTCGTCGTCTTTCGCCATCACGTCTTCAAAGAAGATGTTGGGCGATTTGCCGCCGAGTTCGAGCGTCACCGGAATGATGTTTTCCGACGCATATTGCATGATGAGCCGGCCGGTCGTCGTCTCGCCGGTGAAGGCGATTTTAGCGATCCGCTTGTTTTGCGCGAGCGGCTTGCCAGCCTCGACACCGAAACCGTTGACGATGTTGAGAACACCCGGCGGCAAAATGTCGGAGATCATGTCGGCGAAGACCATGATGCTCATTGGCGTCTGTTCGGCCGGCTTCAACACGACGCAATTGCCGGCGGCGATTGCGGGCGCGAGTTTCCACGCCGCCATTAGAATCGGGAAATTCCACGGAATGATCTGGCCGACGACGCCGAGCGGCTCATGGAAATGATAGGCGATCGTGTCGTTGTCGATCTGCGATAGCGAGCCTTCCTGCGCGATGATGCAGCCGGCGAAATAACGGAAATGATCGATGACAAGCGGAATATCGGCCGCGGTCGTCTCGCGGATCGGCTTGCCGTTATCGACCGTCTCGGCAAGGGCGAGAAGGCTCAGTTTGCTCTCAACCCGGTCGGCGATTTTGTTGAGAAGCTTTGCGCGCTGAGCGGCCGGTGTCTTGCCCCAGGCCTCCCGCGCCGCATGCGCGGCATCAAGCGCCAGCTCGATGTCTTCGGCGGTCGAGCGCGCGATTTGGCAGACGGGCTTGCCGGTAATCGGACTGATGTTGTCGAAATACTGGCCTTTCACTGGCGGGACCCATTTGCCGCCGATGAAATTGTCATAGCGCTCACGGAGCGCGACCTGCTGCTTCAATTCTGCGAGGCTCTTCGCAAGCATGGAATCCTCCCTTTTCTCACGCGACTTTCGGTCGATGCACCACACGAATGGAGCCGGATGACGGCATCCTCTAAGCAGCGGCAGCGCTTTCGCCTGAGGGTTCGCGGTTGGAGCGAACTTCGCAAGCGGCGGCGGCCAAATCAAGCATCCGTTTTGGCAGCCCTGTTATCACGCCGCGCGGCATGGGGAGGGGATGCAAGGCGGTCAGCGGTGAAATTTCCTCGACGACCTTGGGCAGAAGGCCGTGGCGGCCATCGGCATCGAGCCAAGCCCATTCGCCATTGCTGTTGACCTCCAGGAAAAAATAACCCTCCGGACCGAGCAAAAAATCAAAACGGCCGAATTGCAGGCCCATCTCCGCCATGAAGGCATGGATGGCCATCACGGTCTCTTTGGGGAGGCTGTGCTTTTCCCAGCCGAGCGGACGCGACTCTGACGGCAGTTCGCGCCAATCGACGTGCTTTTCGCGAAATTGGGTCCGGTCGAGTTCGAAGGCGAAAAGCCGGTCGCGCACAAAGGCGACAGTGACATCTTTTTGCGCGTCGATGAGCTGCTGCACCATCCAGGGGCATTCGGGCGAAAGATCGGCGTCGTCGACGCGCGTCGTGAACAGCAATTCGCGCTGCGCCTCCTCGCCCACCGGCTCCATGGTGAGGCTTTTCGCGACGGTCAGCGTGCCAAAAGCAAAACGGCTCGGCATGGCGCGGCGGAATTGATAGGGGGGCACCTGAAAATAACGGCTCGCTACGCGCATCTGAACGAATTTGCCGGCGCGCAGCTCAGCAAAAGGCTCGGCAAGCACTACTTTGCCGTCAAGCCAAAGAAGATTCACGAGATCGCGTAAAGCGTACCAGACCTCCTGATCATAATAGCGGTCTTCATCCGTCTGCGACGCGGGCCTATAGCCCGTTCGACTGCGCGGCTTCCGCCACAACACTTTGGCGATCTCCGGCGCTTTGATGGTCCGTCCCGAAGGATCGCGGAAGGCGGGGCCATCGGCCGTCAGTTCAAAGCCATAGTCCGGCCAGATATCGAAATTGAAGCGGAAGACGGCCTGGGGCCCAACGCGGCTTACCAGCAGATCCGCCGTGGTGTCATAGGAATTGGTGATCAACAGCAGCACAGGCGTGGAGGTCACATTCGTCTCCGCCGAAAGTTAAAGTATTGTCGTCTGCATCATGGCTTGGCCCCGCTTGAGCCAAGGAATGGGGAGCGGGGCCAAGTTTTGGACGTCCTTCCGATCTCAATCCGGATCGCTCGATTCCTTATCGAACTGCGTGTCGCTCTTCATCGACCAAGTGATGAGGTTCGCGTCATCGCCGACCCAACGGCGCTGGAGCGAATGATCATAAGGTCCGATCGAGTCGAGGCTCATATCCGGCGGCAGAGCTGCCTTCGGTTTGGCCAAGTCCTTCGCAGTGAGCATATTTTTGCCTCCGCGTTTGTTGCCCATTGTTAGGCACCTAATGCTAGCGGCAGGGGGCTCTAGCCGCTTGATTCAAGTCAACGGACCAAAGATAGCGGTCGATAAGCTCTGTTATCGGACAATTTGGAACACATATAAAAAGGTAGTTTTTGGCTTGCCTACTCCAGTTGCGAAAGTCTATGGGTTCGCCCGAAAACTCCTCTCCAACCCGGTCTTCACCGCGCCCCGGTAGCCTTGGCTCCGGCGGGAAGGACAGACCCAACCATTTGCTTGCTTAGGTGGCCTCGTGATCGTTTGCTCCTGCAATGTTCTTTCTGATGAGCATATCCGCGCGTCCGTTCAAGGAGAGGCTGGCGCGGGCACGCCGGGCGCCGTCTATCGGTGTCTCGGATGTAGCCCCAAATGCGGACGCTGCCTCGCGACCGTGCGCTCGATCATGAGCGAAGCACTGGAACAGGCGGCGACCCGTTGCGACAGCCACTGCGCGGGCTGCCCTCGCGGCACCTCGGAACTGCCCTGAGCCAGTAACGCCTGCCACACGAGGCGAGGCGCATTCCATCTCGGATCATCAAAAGATTGGAAGAGGCAGACGAGAGAGCCGG
>JBEKNV010000050.1:0-9854 GCA_049522395.1 Methylovirgula sp. | reverse complement strand
CCCGAGGCCGAGTTCTTCGTCTTCGACGACGTGCGTTATTCGACCGAGCCCTACAACACAGGCTTCGTGCTCGATTCGACCGAACTGCCGTCGAATTCGGACACCGCCTATGAAGGCGGCAACCTCGGCCATCGGATCCGCACCAAGAGCGGTTATTTCCCGGTGCCGCCGCAAGATTCAGCGCAGGACATGCGCGGCGAAATGCTCGCCGCCATGGCGGCGATGGGTGCCAAGGTCGAAAAGCATCACCACGAAGTGGCCTCGGCCCAGCATGAACTTGGCCTCAAGTTCGCGCC
Source organism: Methylovirgula sp. (assembly GCA_049522395.1). Lineage (GTDB taxonomy): Bacteria > Pseudomonadota > Alphaproteobacteria > Rhizobiales > Beijerinckiaceae > Methylovirgula. The sequence goes on along the minus strand of JBEKNV010000050.1, from coordinate 9,558 downwards.
GCTCACCGTGATGGCCGATCAGATGCAGATCTACAAATACTGCATCCATCAGGTGGCGCAGAGCTACGGCAAGACGGCGACCTTCATGCCGAAGCCCGTCTATGGCGACAATGGTTCGGGCATGCATGTGCATCAGTCCTTGTGGAAGGGTGGCAAGCCGCTCTTCGCCGGCAATAAATATTCGGATCTTTCCGATGCCTGCCTCTATTACATCGGCGGCATTATCCGCCATGCGCGCACGCTGAACGCCTTCACCAATCCTTCGACCAACAGCTACAAGCGTCTGGTGCCGGGCTTCGAGGCGCCGGTGTTGCTCGCCTATTCGGCGCGCAATCGTTCGGCCTCTTGCCGCATTCCCTATACGTCGAACCCGAAGGCGAAACGCGTTGAAGTGCGCTTTCCCGATCCGACGGCGAACCCCTATCTCGCCTTTGCCGCCATGCTGATGGCGGGCCTCGACGGGATCACCAACAAGATCGATCCGGGCCAGCCGATGGACAAGGATCTCTACGATCTGCCGCCGGCGGAACTGAAACAGATTCCGACGGTCTGCGGCTCATTGCGCGAAGCGCTGATGAATCTCGAAAAGGACCGCGCCTTCCTGAAAGCAGGCGGCGTGTTCGACGACGACTTCATCGACGCCTACATCGAGCTCAAGATGGGCGAAGTGCATCGCTTCGAGATGACGCCGCATCCGGTCGAGTTCGACATGTACTACTCCTGCTGAGCGACAGCACGCACAGCAGACATCCCCAAAGCCTCCCCCCAGCCGCATCCGGTCGAGTTCGACATGTACTACTCCTGCTGAGCGACAGCACGCACAGCAGACATCCCCAAAGCCTCCCCCCACAAACTCATGCGGCCCTTCACGGGGCCGCATTTTTGTTGGGGCATCAAGGTTAATCACCGCAATGCCGCCCGCCCTTCGCAGATCGGCGCATTTTCCTGCTCGAACTTCTGCTACGATTTCAGCCTGTTGAAATTGGAGTGAGCGCCCATGCGCGCAAAGCGACTGGCCTTCGATGCAATCGGAGCCCTCTCTCGCGCCGTCAACCCCGACGCGTTGGCAAGGGTCGAGAAGAGCATGCATTTCAAGGCGCTCTTCCAAAAATACGCGATCGATCTGATCTTCGATGTTGGCGCCAACGGCGGGCAGTTCGCCACCACCATGCGCGATTACGGTTTTGCCGGAGACATCTTCAGTTTCGAGCCGGTTGTCGCCGAATTCGGCCGGCTAACCGCCGCGGCGAAGGGCGATCAGAAATGGACTCCGGTTCATTGCGCGCTCGGATCGCGCGAAGGCGATCAGACAATCAACATCATGGCTGACAGCGTCTTCTCCTCCTTCAACGCGCCGAGCCAGGCCGCGACCTCCGCCTTCGCCCAAGAGAATAGGATCGTCGGCACGGAAGTCGTCAAGGTCAAGCGTCTCGATCAGATCATCGCGCAGTACGGATTGACCGCCCGCCTGCCCCACGCTCTGCTCAAATGCGATACGCAAGGCTTCGATCTTCACGTGCTCGAAGGTTGCGGCGACCTTCTTACGCAGGTGCGACTGCTGCAGATCGAAACGAGCATTTCCAAACTCTACGACAATGCGCCGTCGATGATCGACATGCTGCGATTTCTCGACGAACGCGGCTTCGCGCCGGTCGCTTTCTTTCCGGTCAATCGACTGGCGGATGGAAGCGTGGTCGAATTCGACTATCTCGGCGTCAACCGCCGCCTGGGATGATCATTCCGCGGCTTGCGCGTGCTCGGAGCGGCTTCCCGCGCGTCCGTGCGGTCCGGCCAGCATGCCATCATAGATCGCCTCAAGTCCGGCGACATGCCGGTCGAGCGTGCGGGGCGAGGCCCAATAGGCGCGATGCGCGGCACGCGACATGGCGGTGACGCGCGCGTCGTCGCGCATTTCGATCAAGGCTCGGGCGAGATCATCGACATCGCCGCTCTTGAACCAAAGGCCCGTAACGCCGTTCTCGACTTCATCGCTGCCGGCGCAATTGTCGGCGACGATAATCGGCAGGCCCAGCGCCTTAGCCTCTAACACGGTGAGCGGCTGGCCTTCGTACCAAAGCGAGGGAAAGACAAGCGCGCGCGCCGCACGCATCAGCGCCCGCACTTCTTCTTCCGTTCGCCAGCCGAGAATGCGTGCTTCAGGATAACGCGCGGCGAGTTCGGCTGAGATCGGCCCGTCGCCGACGAAGACCGGCGCGAAGCCGACTTTGCGCGCCGCCTCGGCAAAGAGAAAGGCGCCCTTCTCCGGCGAGAGCCGCCCGACGAAAATGATATCGCCGCTAGTCGGATCGGATTTGAGACCAAGATTCTCGACCTTCACTGGATTGGACAGGCGGTGCAGGACGGAGGTCTTCGGGATATAGGGCTCGACGATCCGGCGCTGGAATTCCGAGAGCGTGATGAAATCGGAAAACACCTCGGTAAGGTGGACGACTTGCTGCGCATAGGCGAGACGCGCGACGCGCCAGAGCTTGCGCGCGTAATTGCGCGCATCGCAATGGGTCGCGAGACATTGCGCCGACATCGGTGTGAGGTGGCACACCGCAGACTTCTGATAATTGTAGAAGCCCCCGTTCGGGCAGAATAAAAAGAACTCGTGCAGCGTGAACACGGCAGGAAGCCCGGATTTCGCGATCGGAATTCCGATCGCCGGCGACAGCGCCTTGGCCCAGCCATGGACATGAACGATCGTCTTGCCGGCCGGCAGATCGGCGAGAAGCGCGCCCAAAGAGGCTTCGGCTTTCCGGTTCACAATGCCCTGGATGGCCGCGGCAAGGCGCGAGGGGTTGCCGAGGAGGTCGCTCTGGTCGAGACAATGGATTTCGACCCCGGAGGCTTCGAGGCCAGGATCGACAGGGCCCGTCGCGGCGAAAAAGATGACCCGGTGGCCTTGCTTTTTGAGCCCGATCGCACTTTCGATGGCGACCTTCGCTTGCCCCCCCGTGATCCCGCCGAAATCCGAGCAGATGACCACGGTCAAGGCTTCCTGCGCGTCCCTCACCGACTATCTCCTGCTGGGGAGCCCCCGGCCATGCCTAAAGTCATAGTGATTTAACCTTCGACCTCTTAACCGAGCGTTGCGGCGATCCTCGAGTCACAGATGACAATGGTGACAGGGATTGTTCCCGGTTCGTTCAAGGCCCATTTACGGGAGTTATATATTTGGCTCCCTCAGAAAATTTCGCTTTATCCTCAGCTACTTAGTACCAATTATAATATGCACCGTCGCTTCGTCAGTGAGTGCATCTGCCGGAATATTGTTGTTCGGGGGAGGAAATTCCCACCACGCGGGAATGTCGGCTTGGTTTAGCTCAGACAAAAGCGCTTTTGCCGCGTCCTGTAATCTGCCTTCTGGCGGCAGAACAATTTTCACGCCGCTTATGCCGGTCATTTCGCCGACAAGGATATCAGGGGCGGCATTACGAAAGAACAATGGGTACGCCGCGCTCTCCCTTGGTAGCGGTACTTTTTTGACGCTTCCTTCCACTGACTGGAGCTTCCAGCCACACCAGTTTGATAGGATCAATATCAATTCGTCGGGCAACTGCGATCCATCTTCCACAAACGTAGGAAACGGATCGTGTTTGAGCGGTAGCAGTGTCAGGTCATACGGCGTTCCGCGAAATTGTTTCAATGCTTCTCTTGCATGTATCCTCTGCGCTGCATCGAGGTTGCGCGGCGCTATTTTTGTTTCAAGTGCAATGATTTTAGATTGCTGTAAGCGGCTAATTGTTCCTTCGATCCCCGAGAGGGACATGATGAAGAAAAGTTCGAACGCGAGAGAGATAACTAATATTACCCATCCGGTATCTTGGACGACTTTCGGGAAATTATCTCTCTCGTACCAGACGCCTAATATTACTCCCACCACCGATGCTACCTCGCACCAGAAGGCGAACAGTTTTAATGATTCCCAGGAGCCGATGTCACCCCAGTTCATCAACTTTTTTGCTCCGCCTTTTTTTGTTATTTCCGCTGTCTTGATTCTCATTTTTGGTTTGCGCAAATGAGGCCTTCGCCAGCTTCTTCGCTTTCTTTTTACGCTTCTTTGCGGGCTCAGATTTCGCCTTCGGCTTATAGGCCAAGACGACATCGGCCATCGCGTCTAGTGCCTTTGGCACTTTCTCCGGTGCGGCTTTGCTCATTGGATAAGGCCCTTGTACGTGAGACGCTTGCCAGCCGTTCCATCAATGAAGCTATCGAGCCGCGTGAGCGTGTGATTCTTGACGTTGCCTTCGTTCAAGCGGAACGCAAATTCATCAACATAGCGCTCAAGATGTTTCGGGCTGGCGTGATGATAAACACCGATCAAGCCGCGCTGCATGACAGCGAAGACGCTTTCCACTCCATTCGTCGTTACGTTATCGCGGACATATTCGCCAGCGGTGTGATTGATCGTCTCATGAATCATGCCGGGCATGGATTTGTAGATTGGCGAGTCATCCGTATGGATCGTCGACCCCGGCTCCACGTAATTGGCAATGGCATTCTCAATCGTGTCCGAATCGGCCCGGTCAATCGTTCCTGCCAATGTACGGCCACCACGCTCGCGCATGGCGAGAACGGCAGTTTTGCCGACACCGCCGCCGCCAGCGTGAAGCTTCTTGGATTCGTGCTTGTTCTTTTCGAGACCGCCGACATAGGTCTCATCGATTTCGACAATGCCTTGGAGCATTTCAAGCTTCGATCCGCACGCTTCGCGAAGCCGATGCAGGACGAACCATGCGCTCTTTTGCGTAATGCCGATCTGCTTGGAGAGCTGCATGGACGAAATGCCCTTGCGGGCCGTCACAAGCAGGTACATGGCGTAAATCCACTTGTGCAGGGGGACATGGCTGCGCTCGAAAATGGTGCCTGTACGGACCGTAAAGTCCTCCTTGCACGAATTGCAGCGATAGAAGCCTTCCTTGCGGGCCGTAATGCGCTCGCGAAGGCCGCAGACCGGGCATTTGGGGCCATTTGGCCAGAGACGGCCCTCAAGGTAAACTCGGGCCGTTTCCTGATCCGGAAACATCTCGAAAAGTTCGAAGGTCGAAATCGTGCTCTTGGACATGGCCCAACCCCTTGGTTATGGGGAGAATATGCCCTAAAAAAGCGAGGGAGTCAAGTATATAATTCCCCCATTTACGATAAACTGCAAACACGAATCATCAGACGAGGCGCATGAATGGCAAAGACACAGGATTTGTTCGGTCACACGGCGCGCAAGCGGCCAGCGGCCGCGGCGAAGGGCAAGAAAGCGCCGCCTGCGAAGAGACCGGCGCGAAACCTGCGCGTTGCCGCCTCCCAGACGCCGGGCGAAGCCGCCTACACCGCCGCCTCGATCGAGGTGCTCGAGGGCCTGGAGCCCGTCCGCCGCCGCCCCGGCATGTATATCGGCGGCACCGATGAGGCGGCGCTGCACCATCTCTTCGCCGAAGTGCTCGATAACGCCATGGACGAGGCCGTCGCCGGCCACGCGACCTTTATCGACGTCACTGTCGAAGCCGACGGTTTTCTCTCCGTTACCGACAATGGGCGCGGCATCCCCATCGATCCGCATCCCAAATTTCCGAAGAAATCGGCGCTCGAAGTCATCATGACGACGCTGCACTCGGGCGGCAAATTCGACTCCGGCGCCTATCAGACCTCGGGCGGCCTGCACGGCGTCGGCGTCTCCGTCGTCAATGCGCTCTCCGAACGGCTCGAAGTCGAAGTCGCGCGCGGCCAGACGCTCTATCGGCAAATTTTTGAGCGCGGCCATCCCAAGGGAAAGCTGGAAACCGTCGGCAAGGTGACGAACCGGCGCGGCACCAAAGTGCGCTTCAGGCCCGATCCGACGATTTTCGGCAAAGGCGCGAAGTTCAAAGCGGCGCGGCTGTTCCGCATGGCGCGCTCAAAGGCCTATCTCTTCGGCGGCGTCGAAATCCGCTGGCATTGCGCGCCAAGCCTTCTCGATCCTTCGGGCGACATCCCGGCGGAAGCGGTCTTCCACTTCCCCGCCGGCCTCAAGGATTATCTGGCCCAGGATATCGAAGGCAAAGAACTCGTCACCGAGCAGAGTTTTACCGGCAAGGTCGAAAAACCGGGCGGCCACGGCTCGCTCGAATGGGCGGTCGCTTGGCTTTCCGAAGACGATGGCTTCGTCCATTCCTATTGCAACACGATTCCGACGCCCGACGGCGGCACGCATGAAGCAGGTCTTCGCGCCGCTCTGTTGCGCGCCCTCAAGGACCACGCCGAGCGCATCGGCCAGGCGAAACGCGCCGCCGTGCTGACCAGCGACGATGTGATGGTGTCCTGCGCCGCGCTGATCTCGGTCTTTCTGCGCGAGCCTGAATTCCAGGGTCAGAACAAGAGCCGGCTGATGAGTCAGGAAGCCGCGCGCCTCGTCGAGACGACGATCCGCGATGCCTTCGATCATTGGCTCGCAGCGTCACCGTCGATGGCCCTCAAGCTCCTCGATTTCACCGTCGATCGCGCCGAAGAGAGGCTCCGCCGCCGAGCGGAAAAGGACATCTCGCGCAAGAGCGCGACCCGCAAGCTCAGGCTTCCGGGAAAGCTCGCGGATTGCACGAACAACGCCGCGCAAGGCTCTGAATTGTTTATTGTCGAGGGCGATTCCGCTGGCGGCTCGGCGAAGCAGGCGCGCGACCGCGCGAGCCAGGCGGTTCTGCCTCTGCGCGGCAAGATTTTGAACGTCGCAAGCGCGACGCGCGATAAGCTCGCCGCCAATCAGCAGCTTACGGATCTCGTTCAGGCGCTCGGCTGCGGAACGGGCACGCAGTACAAGCCCGACGATCTTCGCTACGAGAAGATCATCATCATGACGGACGCGGATGTCGACGGCGCGCATATCGCCTCGCTTCTCATCACCTTCTTCTATCGGCAAATGCCGAAATTGATTGAAGGGGGCCATCTCTATCTCGCCGTGCCGCCGCTCTACCGGCTGACGCAGGGCGCAACCCATGCCTATGCGCGCGACGATTCCCACCGTGAGGAGATCGTCAAAACAATTCTGACCGGCCGCGCCAAAATCGAGGTCAGCCGCTTCAAAGGCCTGGGCGAAATGCTGCCGGCGCAACTCAAAGAGACGACCATGAGTGCGCGTTCGCGCTCTCTTTTGAAGGTCGTCGTCGCGGCGAACGAGAAGAAAGAGACCGAGGACTCGGTCGAGCGGCTGATGGGCAACAAGCCCGAAGCGCGCTTTGCCTTCATTCAGGCGCGTGCACCCTTCGCGGTGGAGCTGGTCGTCGTCTGACGCCGGTTTTTCTGCGCCGTTTCAACCTTCTGTTAACCGTGCCCTCCCATGCTGCGGCTCAGCAATTATGCGGGCGGGCGGCATGTCGATTCTGCGGGGATTCTGGCGGCACGAAAAGGGCTCGAGCTTCGAGAGCACGGCCCTTCTGATGTCTGTCATTGCCGTTCTTTCGGTCGCCGCGGCCGATCTCTTCCATTATGCCTCGATGAAGGACGGCGTCCTGACCCGCTTGGTCTCCAGCATGCGGAGCGAAGTCGCCCAGGCCGGCACGCATAATGGCACTGAGGACGACGGCTTGCGTGGGCCCGTTGATTACACGCCGACGGGATCGATCATCGGGTTGCGCCACCCCTCGACGCTTAACCCCTGCACCGGCGAGCAAAAATAGCCCGTTTGCGGGTCCGGCCGATCTTGTCGATTCTCCGTCCTGAGAGCCTGCGCCGAAGGGCGTTGCGGCCTCTTTGTTTTGAGCCTATTGAGGCTCAACTTCCTTTGGCCCCAGGTTCGCGCTAGCCCTTTGCGCCCAGAACGGCGAGACCACATTCTGGCCGCGAGCGGCGGCTAAATCGCGCCGATCTTGTGGGGCTGCGCGTCGCCCGCCGCCAGGAGCAATGCAAGACCATTTTGCAGGACCACTCTGCAAGACCACTCTGCAAGACCACTCTGATGGAGTCCGATCGATGTCCCGCCCTTTTCTGAAGTGCTTCGCCGTCGCCGTGGCTTTGGCCGGGCTCCTTGCGCTGCCGGCGCGCTTCGCCTTCGCCGACGATGCATTTTCTCCGGCGCAAAAGAGCGCAATCGAAAAGATCATCAAAGATTACATCATGAAGAATCCGGAGGTCTTGCGCGACGCCTTGACCGAACTCGATCTGCGCGAAAAGACGGCCGAGATGGATGCCCGCAGCAAGATCATCACCAATCTCGACGGCCCGCTTTACGTCTCCGATGCGCAAGAAGTGGTCGGCAACGTCAAGGGCAAGCTCACCCTCGTCGAATTCTTCGATTACAACTGTGGCTATTGCAAAAAGACGCTGGGCGACATCGTCCAACTCATGAAGGACTATCCGGATCTGCGCGTCATTCTAAAGGACTATCCGATCCTGTCGGATAAATCCGTCGATGCGGCGACGATCGCGCTTGCCGTGCGCAAGCAATTCAGCGGCGATAAATTCTGGGACTTCCATCAGCGGCTGTTGTCGTCGCGCGGTCCGGTCGGACGCGACGAAGCCTTGGCGATCGCTAAGGACATGGGCGCCGATATGGATCGCCTGAACAAGGATGCCTCCGGCGCCGACATCAAGAAGGCGCTCCAAGACAACGATCACCTCGGCCAAGCGCTTCTGCTGAACGGCACGCCCTCTTTCGTCATTGGCCAGGAGCCGATCGTCGGCGCGATCGGCTATGACGCCATGAAGGGCAAGCTCGAGAACGTCAAGAAATGCGGCAAGGTCGTCTGTTCCTGAGACGTTCACGTCCGCCGCTGACGCCGTAGCCGTGGCGGCGGATCCCCCCAACGCGGCCGCGTTTCAACGCTAAATCCGGAGCCGCAAGGCGCCGGCACAGGCTTTCTTTGGCTGGCGAAGCCGGCTAAGGAAGTGTCACCCTTCGCCCTCTCGCGCCCTCACACACATTGCCGATGATCGCTGCCGTCCATGTCCTCAACGGTCCCAATCTCAACCTGCTGGGCAAGCGGGAGCCGGAGATCTATGGCCATGAGACATTGAGCATGATCGAAGCGCGCCTTGCCGCGACATGCAAAAGCAAAGGCGTGATTTTGACCTTTCGTCAAAGCAATCATGAAGGCGAACTCGTGACTTGGGTGCAGGAGGCTGGCCTTGCGGGCGCGCCCATTATTCTGAACGCGGGCGCCTACAGCCATACGTCGATCGCTCTGCACGATGCCATCAAAGGATCGAAAGCGCGCGTCATCGAAGTGCATCTGTCGAACATTCACGCGCGGGAAAACTTTCGTCACCGTTCGCTTGTCTCGCCGCTCGCCGAAGGCGTGATCATGGGCTTTGGCGCAACGTCCTATGATCTCGCGTTGGAATTTCTGTTGTCTGATAAAATCGGCCCAAGGTCGTAAGCCGCACGAGTTGAAAGAATGGCAGAAAAAAAATCTCATTTGGAGGCGGCAACAGGTATCGATCCGCAACTCGTCGAAATCCTGGGCGAGATTGCGACACGGCTCGATCTCAGCGAAGTCGAAGTCGCGCATGGCGATCTGAAAATCCGCGTCGCCCGTCAGATCACCGTGGCGCCGATACCGGTCACGACTGTTGCCGCCGCACCCGTGTCGG
>JBEKNV010000049.1:0-9004 GCA_049522395.1 Methylovirgula sp. | reverse complement strand
TTTTCGGCGACGACCGAGGCCCGCGCCGGCATGGTCTGCGTCATCAGCGTCTCGACCACGTCTTCGGCGTCTTCTTCCTCATCGGCGATGAGCTGGCTGTTCAAAGGCTGCGAGAGTTTCGAGCCGTCGCGATAAAGCGCATTGGCTTTCAGCGCGAGGCGCCAGGAGAGCATGTAAGCCTCCTTGCAGTCCTCGACCGTCGCGTCATGCGGCATGTTGATCGTCTTCGAGATCGCGCCGGAGATGAAGGGCTGCGCTGCCGCCATCATGCGGATATGGCTTTCGACCGAGAGATAGCGCTTGCCGGTGCGCCCGCAGGGATTGGCGCAATCGAAGACGGAATAATGTTCAAGCTTCAGATGCGGCGCGCCCTCGACCGTCATCGCGCCGCAGACGTGAATGTTCGCAGCCTCGATGTCGGCCTTTGAGAAGCCGAGGAAGGTGAGAAGATCGAAATTCGGATCGTCGAGCTTTTCCTCCGGCACTTTCAGATTTTTGACGAGGAAGTCGGCGCCGAGCGTCCATTTGTTGAAGACGAATTTGATGTCGAAGGCCGCCGCCAGCGTCTTCTCCAAAGCGTCGAGCTTTTCATCGGTGAAGCCGCGCGCCTTGAGGCTCCCTGTATTGATCGCGGGCGCTTGCTTGAGCGAGGCATGGCCAACGGCATAGGCCTCGATCTCGGCGATTTCGGATTCGCGGTAGCCGAGCGCGCGCAGACCTTCCGGCACGGCGCGGTTGATGATCTTGAAATAGCCGCCGCCGGCGAGCTTCTTGAATTTGACGAGCGCGAAATCGGGTTCGATGCCGGTCGTGTCGCAATCCATGACGAGGCCGATCGTGCCCGTCGGCGCGACGACAGAGACCTGCGCATTGCGATAGCCGTGCTGCTCGCCGAGCGCCACGGCCTTTTCCCAGGCGGCGATCGCGTGGCGGCCGAGCGCGGGCTCGGGCAAAGCGGCATGATCGAGCGGCACGGGCGCAATGGCGAGGCCTTCATAGCCCGACGCCTCGCCTTTGGCCGCGCGGCGATGATTGCGCATCACGCGCAGCATCGCGTCTTTATTGTCTTCGTAATCCGAGAATGCGCCGCGCTCCGCCGCCATTTCGGCCGAGGTCGCATAGCAGATGCCGGTCATGATCGCCGACAGCGCGCCGCAGATGGCGCGGCCTTCGTCGGAATCATAGGCAATGCCGGACGACATCAGAAAACCGCCGACATTCGCATAACCCAATCCGAGCGTGCGATAGTCGTAGGAGAGCCTGGCAATCTCCTTCGACGGGAATTGCGCCATCAGCACGGAGATTTCGAGCACGACGGTCCAGAGCCGCACCGCGTGCTCATAGGATTCAATGTCGAAAGTTTTTGTCGCCGGATTGCGGAACTGCAAGAGGTTCAGGGACGCCAGATTGCAGGCCGTGTCGTCGAGGAACATATATTCGGAGCAGGGGTTCGACGCGACGATGGGGCCAGCCGCAGGGCAGGTGTGCCAATCGTTGATCGTCGTGTGATATTGCAGGCCCGGATCGGCGGAGGCCCAGGCGGAATAGCCAATCTTCTCCCACAGCGCGCGGGCTTTCAGAGTCTTATGCGGCTTGCCGTCGAGCCTTCGCGTCAGGGCCCAATCGCCGTCGTCTTCGACGGCGCGCAAAAAGCCGTCGGTCACGCGGACGGAGTTATTCGAATTCTGGCCCGAGACGGTGAGATAGGCTTCCGAATCCCAATCCGTGGTGAAAGTGTCGAAGGGGATGACTTCGTCGATGTCCTTATAGCCCTGGCGGGCGAATTGGATGATCTTGCGGATCATGCCATCCGGCACGCTGGCTTTGCGCGCCAGTTTGATCTCGCGTTTTAGCGCCGGATTCTTTTCCGGATCGAAACAAGCGTCGTCCGGCCCCTGGCAATTCACGCAGGCGCGCAGAATCGCCTTCAGCGCCTTCTTGACGATCTTGGAGCCCGCGACGAGCGCCGCGACTTTCTCTTCTTCCTTCACCTTCCAATCGATGAAGGCCTCGATGTCGGGATGATCGACATCGACGACGACCATTTTCGCGGCGCGCCGCGTGGTGCCGCCGGATTTGATCGCGCCCGCGGCGCGGTCGCCGATCTTCAAGAAGGACATCAGGCCGGAGGATTTGCCGCCGCCCGAAAGCTTTTCGTTCTCGCCGCGCAGTTTGGAGAAATTTGAGCCGGTGCCGGAGCCATATTTGAAGAGCCGCGCCTCGCGCACCCAAAGATCCATAATGCCGCCTTCGTTGACGAGATCGTCGGCGACGGACTGGATGAAGCAGGCGTGCGGCTGCGGATGCTCATAGGCCGATTTCGATTTGACGAGTTTGCCGGTCTCGAAATCGATGTAGAAATGGCCTTGGCTCGGCCCGTCGATGCCATAGGCCCAATGGAGCCCGGTGTTGAACCATTGCGGCGAATTGGGCGCTGCCATCTGCGAAGCCAGCATGAAGCGCAGCTCGTCGTAGAAGGCTTCGGCGTCCGCCTCGCTGTCGAAATATTGGCCTTTCCAGCCCCAATAGGTCCAGGTGCCGGCGAGTCGGTCGAAGACCTGCCGCGCCGAGATTTCGGACGTGCTGCGTTCGGCCTTAGGTAGGGTGTCGAGTTCAGCTTGGTCGGGAACGCTGCGCCAGAGAAAACTCGGGACGCTCGGCTCTTCGACGCGCTTTAGACGCGAGGGCACGCCGGCCTTGCGGAAATATTTTTGCGCCAGAACATCGGCCGCGACCTGGCTCCAGCTCGCCGGCACCTCAATGCCGTCGAGCGCGAAGACAAGCGACCCGTCCGGGTTGCGAATCTCGCTGCGAGTCGTGCGGAATTCGATGGTCTCGTAGGGGGAATGCCCCGCTTCCGTATAGCGCCGTTCGATCCGCATTGTGCCTATCCCCCTCGTGCAGGTTTTGAGCCTGCGGGGCCGCCCGAAGGAGGCCCTATCCAATCATAATCCGCATGCCGCCCGCGAGGGACGAATGCAGCTCCCATGCGCAAATAACGCTTGGCTAAAACGCCCTTTTCGCCAACCGTAGGGACGTCTAACCCCTCGATTCGAAGTATGACGCCATCTTGACGAAGGTCAAGCAGTAGCGTGTCGCTAGGGATGGAACTACAAAATGTTGTGTAAATGCTGAATTTTTCAATGGGTCCAGAGTCCCATTTTGGTGCCGGAGGGAGCGCCCTCACAGGGCCGGCGCGGAGCGTGGGGGAACGTTGTCCGCGCTATCCCCAGGCCGCCCTTTTCGCGCGCCGCGAGCTTGACCGCGCGTCCTAACATTTGAGGCCAAAGAGCCACAGCCGAAGCCAGCCCGAAACCCTGGACAGCGCCGAGTCGCGCCGCCATAGTCCGCGCGCCGACAGCCTCTAGGACCCTTTCGCATGATGCTCTGGCTTACCCGCTTCTTCACCTGGTGGAATGGCGCGACTCTCAACACGCTCTTGCACACGGCTCTCAAAGGCGAGCTGGTGGGCCATGACCAGTTCGGCAATGCCTATTACCGGACGCGGGGCGGGCGCATCGATCCGGCGCTTGGTTTTGAGCGCCGCTGGGTGATCTATGCCGGCTATGCGGAAGGCTCGATGACGCCGCCCGGCTGGTACGGCTGGCTGCATCACACGGTCAATGTGCCGCCGACGGAAGAGAATTACCAGCCGCGTTCCTGGGAATTGCCGCATGAGCCGAATATGACCGGCACGCCGCTCGCGTGGCGTCCGCCCGGCTCGATTCTGAGCACCGGCCAGCGCCCGCCGGCAACGGGCGATTACGAGGCCTGGAAGCCGTAGAAACGCGCAAAGCGTTTCAGGCGTCCACGCCTTTGACGACGACCTTATCGCCCCGCATTTCGATCGCGCCCGAAGCGACCGCCGCCAGTGCCCAGGGATAGATTCGATGTTCCTGCTCCAGAACGCGGGCGGCGAGCGTCTCTTCCGTATCATTGTCAAAGACTGCGACCGGCGCCTGCGCGATGATCGAGCCTTCATCCACGGCGGGGACGACGAAATGCACCGTGCAGCCGTGCATTTTCACACGATCGGCCAGCGCGCGGGCATGGGTGTCGAGGCCGCGATAGGCGGGCAAGAGGGACGGGTGAATGTTGATCATCCGGCCCTGCCAATGCTGCACGAAGCCGGCGGTCAAGAGGCGCATGAAGCCCGCGAGCGCAATGAGGTCGATGCGATGGAGATCGAGCATCACCTGCAGCGATTTCTCGAACTCATCGCGGCCCGCGTAGATTTTATGATCGATGACAGCGGTCGCGATGCCGCGCTCTTTCGCGGTGACGAGCCCCGGCGCGTCGGCGCGATTGGAGACGACGAGCGCGATCTCGGCGGGATAATTGGGATCGCGCGCCGCCTCGATGAGCGCGAGCATGTTCGAGCCGCGCCCGGAAATCAAAATCGCGGTGCGCCGCTTCGCGCTCACAGCGAAAGCCGTCCGCTGTAGGTGACGCGCGGGTCCGTTGCCTCGATGACTTTGCCGAGAATGATGGGCTTTTCGCCGAGGTCGCGGAAAATCTTTTCGACTGAGGCGGCGGCGTTGGCTTCCACAATCACGATCATGCCGATCCCGCAATTGAAGGTGCGCAGCATCTCGTTCTCTTCGATGTTGCCGGCCGCTTTGAGCCAGCTGAAGACGGGGGGCACGGGGATCGCGGCAAGATCGAGCCTGACGCCGAGACCTTTCGGCAGCACGCGCGGAATATTGTCGGGAAAGCCGCCGCCGGTGATATGCGCCAAAGCCTTGATCGCGGACGTCTGCCGCAGGGCCTGCAACACCGAGCGCACATAAATGCGCGTCGGGATGAGCAAAGCTTCCGCGAGGCTTTGTCCTTGGCTGAAAGGTGCTGGATCGGTCAATTTGAGACCGGTCTCTGCGACGACGCGGCGGACGAGCGAAAAACCGTTCGAATGCAGGCCCGAGGAAGCAAGACCCAATACGACGTCGCCCGTCTTCACGTCCTCTTTTGGCAGTATCTGTCCGCGCTCGACCGCGCCGACCGCGAAGCCGGCGAGATCGTAATCCTTGCCCGCATAAAGGCCCGGCATTTCCGCGGTCTCGCCGCCGACCAAAGCGGCGCCGGCCTGCCGGCAGCCTTCGGCGATGCCGGCGACGATGCCCACGGCAAAATCGGGATCGAGCCGGCCTGTCGCGTAGTAATCGAGAAAGAAGAGGGGCTCCGCGCCCTGGACGACGAGATCGTTGACGCACATGGCGACAAGATCGATGCCGATCGTCGTGTTCAGACCGCTGTCGATCGCGAGCTTGATTTTGGTGCCCACACCGTCATTGGCGGCAACGAGAATCGGGTCCCTGAAGCCGGCGGCCTTGAGATCGAAAAGCCCGCCAAAGCCGCCGATTTCGGCGTCGGCGCCCGGCCGTCGCGTCGCCCGCACCAACGGTTTGATTTTCTCGACCAGCGCATTGCCCGCATCGATATCGACGCCGGCCTGCGCATAGGTGAGAGGTTTTTTGCGATCCGTCATTTCTAACCAATGGCGCGGGGCGCCGCGCGAGCGCATAAATGCTCGATCTCAGAGGGGCTGTAACGGCTTGGGATTGCTCTGGCAAGCACCTCAGTTTTTCTTCAGCGCGGCCATTGTTGCCTTCGACAAATGACGTAAGATTTGCTCCCAGATCGTCCAAGGGGCGCCATCAAGGCTGCTCAGGCGCACGGGGCTCGATGCCAATTTTTCTCTCCACAAGCCTGCCGAATCTCATCACTCTGGCGCGGCTTGGCCTCGTTCCTATCATTGTCGCGATGATTTCGGCGCAACGTTGGAAAGAAGCCTGCGTCGTGTTCATCCTCGCTGGCGTTTCCGATGCCGTCGATGGCTGGATCGCCAAAACCTTCGATCTGCGCACCGAACTCGGCGCCTATCTCGATCCCGTTGCCGATAAGGCGCTGCTCGTCTCGATCTATGTCGCGCTCGCGGTCTGTGCCGTCCTGCCGTCGACGCTGACCATCATCGTCGTTGCCCGCGATCTGATGATCATCGGCGCCGTGATCATTTCTTGGCTGATGAGCAAGCCCGTCGAAATCAAGCCCTTGGGGATTTCGAAAATCACAACCGTGGCGCAAATCGGTCTGGCGGCCCTTGTTCTTGGCGCGAAAGCATTCCAATTCCCACTCGGGACTTGGTTCACGGTTGGTGTTTACGTTGTTGCGGGATTGACCCTCGCCTCTCTCGCGGCCTATCTGACCGCTTGGGCGCGGCACATGAGTCTATGAGACGACAATAATGGCGATTGCGAAAGGCGGCGTCACGCGGCTTGGCTGGAACATCGTGTTCTGGCTCAGCGCCGCCGCGGTTCTTCTTTTCATCCTCTGGCTTTGCTGGCCGATCATGCCGCCGTTCATCATCGCGTTGGCGGTCGGCTATCTGCTCGATCCCGTCGCCGATTGGCTGCAAAGATTGGGGCTCAGCCGGTTGATGGCCACGCTCGTTATCCTTGCGGCCATCGTTGTCATCCTCGTTATCCTGTCTATTCTCCTGGTGCCGATCCTCGGGCATCAGCTTGCAGCATTTATCACGGAATTGCCGGACCTGCTGAGCAAGCTCGTCGCCTTGATCGCGCGGGCCGGCAATTGGCTCGGCAACGATTACATCGCACCCATCCTCAGACGGATCGGGGTAAGCCCGGCAAGCGCGAGCGATGTCGGAAGCAATGTCACTGCCCTCGTCGGCGATGCGACGCGGACGGCGGCCCCCTTCCTGAATTCGCTGCTGTCGCACGGGCTCGCCCTCATCAGCATCTTCTCGCTGTTCATCGTTTTGCCTGTCGTCGGCTTTTATATCTTGCTCGACTGGCACGAAATGATTGCGAGCGTGGACAGCCTCGTCCCGCTTCGCCATCGCGAGACCGCGCACCAGCTCGGCCGTGAGATCGACGCGGCGCTCGCCGGTTTTTTGCGCGGGCAATCGCTGGTCTGTTTGTTTCTCGGAACCTGGTACGGCTTGGGGCTTTCGATCATCGGCCTTAATTTTGGGCTTCTGATCGGCATTACGGGCGGGTTATTAAGCTTCATTCCCTATGTCGGCTCGCTCACCGTGCTCATCGTCGCGACGATCGTGGCGTTGGTGCAAAGTTGGCCGCATTGGCAGCTCCCGGCTCTCACGGTGGGACTTGTCTTGACCGGACAATTTTTGGAAGGAAATATTCTGTCGCCGAAACTTGTCGGCGATAAAGTCGGCGTTCATCCGGTCTGGCTGATTTTTGCATTGCTGGCCTTCGGCGATCTCCTGGGCTTCATCGGCCTGATCATTGCCGTGCCCTTTGCATCGGCCTTGGCGGTGATCCTGCGCTTTGCTATTCGCCGTTACAGGGCGAGCGAACTCTATCTCGGCAAGCCTGCCTTGGTCGCCGAGACGCGGCCGGCGACGATCGCGCGCAAGCCGCGCGACAAAGACGTCTAACATGGCCGACGGTCAGCCGACGCGAAACCGATCGTCATCGCAGCTGGCGCTTGACCTCGACCTACCGCCGCATTTCGGCCGGGAGGATTTTCTGGCGGCCCCTTGCAATGAAGCGGCGCTCGCCATGATCGAGGCGTGGCCGCAATGGCCCGACACGCTCCTCTTTCTTTTGGGCCCCGCGGGTGCCGGTAAGACCCATCTCGCGGCGATCTGGGCGGAGCGGGCGGGCGCCGCGGTCATCGAGGCGCAAGACCTTGCCTCGGCCGATCTGCCCTCCCTTGCCACGCGCTCCGCACTCGTCATCGACAATGCTGATCGGATCGGGGCAGCGGAGGCGGCGCTTTTCCATCTCCTCAATATGGCGCGCGAGCACGGCATCACTCTCGTCTTCACGGCGCGACAGCGGCCGGAGCTGTGGGGCCTCAAGACGGCGGATCTTCTCTCGCGTCTGCGGCTTGCGCCCGCGCTCGAACTCGGCGCACCGGACGAGGCCTTGCTCAAAGCCGTTCTCGTCAAGCTCTTCTGCGACCGCCAAATTATCGTCGATGCGACAGTCATCGATACGCTGGCGCTGCATATCGACCGCTCGCTCGATCTCGCACGCCGCCTCGTCGCACTGCTCGATCGCGAAGCTCTGGCAAGCGGTCGCAAAGTGACTCGCGCCATGGTCCGCGACCTCCTCGATCGTTTCGATTTTGGCGAGGACGAGGATGCGCGGCCATGAACCGGCGCATGGACCCGGCGATCGCGGCGCGGCATGCGCAGGGCCGGCTGACCGCCTCGGAGCGGTTGGAATTTTTGCTCGATCCTGAGTCTTTCATTGCGTTCTCGCCGAACGCTGGCGGCATCATCGCCGGCGGTGGCACGATCAACGGCCGCGCGCTCTTTGTCTATGCGCAGGATTTTCTGAGCGGCGCCGGCGTTCTTTCGGCGAGCGATCTCGAGAGTGTCATCGAACTCTATGACCGCGCCGCCCAGGAGCGCGCGCCCATCGTCGCGCTCTTCGATGCGCTCGGCTATGAGAACAGGCCGGAAGTGCTCGCTCTCATCGGCGAAATTTTGGAGCGCGACGCGCGCGCCTCGGGAATCGTCCCAAGGATTTCTGTCGTGAGGGGGCCCTGCGTCGGTGCGGATGCTTTGCTCGCGGGCGCGAGCGATCTTCTTTTTATGGTCCGTGATCAGGGATCGCTCTTCCTCACTGGACCGGACGTAGTCGCGGCTCTGACGCAGGAAACGCTGAGCGACGATGCGCTCGGCGGCGCCGGGGTTCACAGTGAAACAAGCGGTCTCGCTGTCGGTGTTTACGACAATGACGCCGAGGCGCTGCTCGGGATCCGCCGGCTTGTCGACTGTCTGCCGCGTGCCGACGAGGATTTTGAGAGTTTCGACACGTCTTCGCGAAAAGAACTGTCTCTCGCAACACTTGTGCCCGACGAGCCGACGCGAAGCTATGACGTCAAAGAGCTGATCCTAAAAATCCTCGACGAAGAGGCGTTTTTTGAAATCCAGGACTCCTATGCGCCGAATATCGTCATCGGTTTCGGCCGGATCGAAGGGCACTGTCTCGGCATCATCGCCAATCAGTCG
>JBEKNV010000048.1:0-10962 GCA_049522395.1 Methylovirgula sp. | reverse complement strand
TATCCACTTGCTTTGGCGGCGCAGGCAATGGCTGCGGACCTCTCAAGACAAGAGAGGCGACATAAGCGGCGCTGACGACGAGGACAGTTGCAAGAATGAAGAGGAGGAAGACTTCCGCTCCAGTGAAAAGAACAAAGACATCGCGGACAAGATGGCTCGCCGTCGGCGCACCGTAGAAATCCGAGGCCGTGGTATCATTGCTGTTATAGCCGGAGAGATGAAACATGAGCGGAAGCCAGACGAGGCTCGCGCAAGCGCCGCCCACTAAGCCAACCCATATCGGCAGCCTGATCCGGCGCTGCGCAAGCGACCACAAGAGCTCCATCAATCCGAAGATCGCGATGCTCACGACAGCGTAGAAATGAAGGCTGACGGACGCAAAGAGGAGAAAAGCGAGGGCAGCCGCCTGCCACCAGCTTCCACCTTCCGGCTTGCGGCTGCTCCAGACATGCAATGCCAGCGACGTGATAGCCATCAGCGTGGCATAGGGCCGTGCTTGAATGGCGAATTCGAATAGAAAAGAATTGAGGACGAGGCCGAAGGTCATCGCCGCTGACACCGCGCCGAGACGTCGCCAAACGATCACGCCGAGGGTCGTCGCCGAGACCAGCACGGCGACGATCGAGGGAAGGCGGGCGACCAGCCGATCGGAGCCGAACGTCTTGAACAGGAAATGCAGAAAAAGATCATAGCTTGGCGGAGAAAATTCCGCGCCATTCCAGATCGCGGAGATGATGTCGCTAGGGCTATGTAGGCGCGCCGTCCAGACGGCGAGCACCTCATCGATCCAAAGGTGATCGGACGCCGATTTGGAGATCGTGGCTATGAGAAAAGTCGCCGCCACCAGCTCGCAGAGAAGGATCAATGCGACCGGCGCCGCATATTTCGCCAGTTCCCGCGCAAGCGTTTCGCGGATCGCCGCGGATGGTCCTGCTTCGAATTTTGCCAGCTCGGTCATGTTCGCCTCCGCCGGCAATTTCTCATCCTTTTATTGAGGAGGTGCTAACGGGATCGGGCAGGATCGCCGTTCCGTCGTTCTGCCGCAGGGCCTTTGCAATTACCCTCCTGCCGATTAAAAGCGACGGGTCCGCGCGACCGCCTCCTTCCCGACGAGCCCCCATTCTCATGCGTCTTTCCCGTTATTTCCTGCCGATCCTCCGCGAAACGCCGAAAGAGGCGGAGATCGTCTCGCACCGGCTGATGCTGCGCGCCGGCATGATCCGGCAGGAGGCGGCGGGCATCTATGCCTGGCTGCCGCTTGGCTTCAAAGTGCTGCAGAAAGTCACGGAGATCGTGCGCCAGGAAATGGATCGGGCCGGGGCCATCGAGCTTCTGATGCCCACCTTGCAGCTCGCCGATCTCTGGCGCGAATCAGGCCGTTACGATGCCTATGGTCCGGAGATGCTGCGGATCAAGGATCGGCACGAGCGCGAATTGCTCTACGGGCCGACGAATGAGGAGATGATCACGGAAATATTCCGCGCCTCCGTGAAGAGCTATCGTGAACTGCCGAAGATTCTCTATCACATCCAATGGAAATTCCGCGACGAGCAGAGGCCGCGTTTCGGCGTCATGCGCGGGCGCGAATTTCTGATGAAGGATGCCTATTCCTTCGATCTCGACGAGTTAGCGGGGCGGGCGTCCTATAATCGCATGTTCGTCTCTTATCTCCGCATTTTTGGCCGCATGGGGCTGAAAGCCATCCCGATGCGGGCCGAGACGGGACCGATCGGCGGCGACCTTTCGCATGAATTCATCGTTCTCGCCGAGACGGGCGAATCCGGCGTTTTCTGCAATAAGGATGTGCTCGATTTGCCGATTCCCGGCGTCGATCTCGACTATGACAGCGACCTTGCGCCGGTCATCAAGCAATGGACGATGCTTTATGCCGCGACCGAGGATGTGCATGACGCGGCGCGTTTCGAGGCCGAGACGCCAGCCGAGAAGCGCATCCACACTCGCGGTATCGAGGTCGGCCAAGTGTTCTATTTCGGCGATAAATACACAAAGCCGATGCGTTCGCTCATCACCGGTCCTGACGGTATCGAACGCCCGGCCCAATGCGGCTCCTACGGGGTCGGCGTTTCCCGCCTCGTCGGCGCCTTGATTGAGGCCAATCATGATGATGCCGGAATCATCTGGCCAGAAGAGGTGGCGCCCTTCCTGGTCGGCATCGCCAATCTCAAGGTCGGCGATGCGGCGGTCGACGCGGCATGTATGAAAATCTATCAGGCTCTCGAAAAGTCGAAGGTCGACGTCCTTTATGACGATACGGACGAGCGGCCCGGTGCGAAGTTTGCCACTTTGGACATGATCGGCTTGCCCTATCAGATCATCGTCGGGCCCAAAGGCCTTGCATCGGGGACGGTTGAAGTGAAAAGCCGCAAAACCGGCGCACGCGAGGCGCTTTCAATTGATGCGGCCATTGCCAAATTCGCCCGCTGATCGTCGTGCCTTGCGACGCGACGGGACAGAGTTCGGCACGACGAGGAATGGACAGTGAGCGCAACGCGGCCGTTTTCCCCCTTCGAATGGATCGTCGCCACTCGCTATCTGCGCGCACGGCGCTCCGAGGGCTATGTCTCCGTCATCGCCGGATTCTCCTTTCTCGGCATCACGCTCGGCGTCGCCACGCTGATCGTCGTCATGTCGGTGATGAACGGCTTTCATCAGGAGCTGCTCGACAAGATCGTCGGCATCAACGGCCATATTTTTCTGCAAGCCGCGGATTCGCCGCTGACGGATTATGACGCCGTCGCGAAACGTGCGGCCGCGGTTCCGGGTGTCGACCTTGCAATCCCCATGGTCGAGAGTGCGGCTTTCGCCTCATCGCCCTTTTCGCAAGGCGGCTCCGGCATTCTGGCGCGCGGCGTGTCGGGCGCCAATATCCGCCGCCTGCCAGGCATTGCCGGCCATGTGACGAGCGGCACGCTTGATGGCTTCGAGGCCTCGGGCGGCGTCGCCATCGGCCAGAGGCTCGCGGACAATCTCAATCTGCGCATCGGCGACAAGCTCAAAATCCTCACGGCGGCGGGTCCGCAGACACCATTCGGCGTCGTGCCGCGTGTCAAAGCCTATCCGATCGTCGCAATCTTCCAGATCGGCATGGCGGAGTTCGACAGCGTCTTCGTCTACATGCCGCTCGCCGACGCGCAGGCCTTCTTCAATAAAGATAAAGAGGTCAGCGTCATCGAGATCTTTCTGCACAATGCGGAGAGGATCGACGAAATACGCCCGGCGCTGGAAGCGGCGGTGCAGCGCCCCGTCATCATGACCGATTGGCGCGAGCGAAACCGCACTTTCTTCGACGCGCTCAATGTCGAGCGCAATGTGATGTTCGTCATTCTGACGCTGATCGTGTTGGTGGCGGCGCTCAACATCATCTCCGGCCTCATCATGCTGGTGAAGGACAAGAGCCACGATATTGCGATCCTGCGCACCATGGGCGCGACGCGCGGCGCGATTATGCGCATCTTTCTCATCACCGGCGCATCGATCGGCGTCAGCGGGACATTGGCCGGTTTCCTGCTCGGTCTTTTCGTCGCCGAGAATGTCGAATCGATCCGCCAGTTTCTGAACCGGCTGCTGCACGCGAATTTCTTTCCGGCGGAGCTTTATTTTCTTTCGCGGCTTCCGGCGATCGTCGACGCCCATGATGTCATCATGGTTGTCAGCATGACTCTCGCCCTTTCCCTTCTTGCGACGATCTACCCGTCTTGGCGCGCCGCGCGGCTCGATCCGGTCGAAGCTCTGCGCTACGAGTGACATGACGCAACCCGTTCTTCATCTCGAAAAGATCGCGCGCCACTATAAGCAGGGCGTGAGCTCGCTGACTGTGCTCGATGGCGCGAGTTTCGCCCTCTTTCCGGGGCAGTCCGTTGCGCTCGTCGCACAATCCGGCATGGGCAAATCGACGCTATTGCACATCGCTGGACTTCTGGAACGCCCCGACTCTGGCGAAGTCTTTGTCGATTCCGAGCCGACGACGCGCATGGCCGATGATGCGCGCACGACCCTGCGCCGCGACACGATCGGCTTCGTCTATCAGTTCCATCACCTGCTGCCGGAATTTTCTGCGATCGAGAACATCATGCTGCCGCAGATGATCCATGGGCTGTCGCGCCGCCAGGCGCGAGATCGCGCGGAAGCTTTGCTCGGCTATCTCGGGATTTTAGACCGCTCGACGCACCGGCCAGCACAATTGTCGGGTGGCGAGCAGCAACGGGTCGCGATTGCGCGCGCGGTCGCCAACGCCCCGGACATTCTTTTGGCTGATGAACCGACCGGCAATCTCGATCCGATGACGGCCGACACTGTGATCGCGGCGCTGGAGACTTTGGTCGCTGAAACCGGGCTCGCCGTGCTGCTCGCCACGCATAATATGGAGCTTGCCGCGCGCATGGAGCGGCGTGTGACGCTCGAGCGGGGGCGGGTGGTCGAACTCGCTTAGCGAACGCGCGGGCGCTCAGAAGACGTTGCCGGGGTCCTGGCCCAAATCTTCGAGCTTCTGCGTGAGTTTGCGGATTCGCGCCTTCAGTTCTGCGTTCTGAACTTCAAGTTCGCGAAGCCGGGCTTCGCCGCCAAAAGCATGCGGTTCCGGCGCAGCGGGGGCGGGCGCCGCCGGCGTCGGCTGCTGCACATCTGTGAAATCGATGCCGATCGAATCCCTGTCGCGCCACACGAGCCGCGCGTGATGGCTGCAGCCGCGCTGCGGGATATAAATTTCGAACTCCGTCGGCACGGCCAGCGTGTCGTTCAGCGCGATGCGGGCACCCGTGGCCGAAATGTTCTTGATGATGCAATCGATTGTGGTCATGCGGTTGTTGAAGATGATCTGCGCTCGCAGAAAACTTCTGATCCGATCGCTGGCCCGCTTGTCGGGCTCAATGGCGGCGCTCGCATCCCTAGTCATCGATCAACTCCATCGCTGCTTGCCTGCATCATGCGGCTGGACCGGCGCGCCTCGGCGGCTCTGAGAAGCGCCGCGCCCGTCCGCGCATCGCCGTTTTTGCGGGCAGATGCGGAATTCCGGCCGCGACCTTAGCGCTGCGGGGTTAAGACTTTGCTCAACGGACCCTGGTGTTTACCCTCATTGGAAATGCTTACGTGAGGCCGGGCCCCCCTGGCCATCGGCGGCCTCAAGGCGCAGAATTATGGGTGTCCTTAGGTAGTTGGCGAATAATATTCGCTCTTCGTGTTAAGCTCACTTCCGTGGGATGTGGCTGCGAGCCGGATGACGCCATGGCGTGCTCTATGCTAGCGTTGAAAGGGTTGGGGGAGTCGTCGTGACACGGAAGTTCATTTGCCTTGCGGGGCTGATCGGCATGGTTCTGATGCTTGCCGGCTGCGACCGCTGCGGCCAGTGGAACGGGATTAACGTTCCCAGCGCCCCGAGGAGCTGCCACGGCGACCCGCCGCCGAATTAAGCGTGGTCCCCCCTTTCGCTTGCTCTGATGGCAGGCGCGGCCGGTGGATATCCGGCATCTTTTGAGCTTTGCTGTCTTCTCCCGCAAAGGGCGAGCCGCAAAATGAAAATCTGCATCTATGGCGCCGGAGCGATCGGCGGCTATCTCGGCGTATTGCTGAAGCGGGCTGGCTGCGACGTCTCCCTAATTGCGCGCGGGGCGCAGCTCGAAGCGATCAAAGCTAAAGGCTGTGAGCTGCGGATCGACGACAAGGTCTACGTCGAGACGATGCCGGTCTCAGCGAACCCGGCGGATTTCGGCGTCCAGGATTACGTTATCGTCGGCTTGAAAGCGCATCAGGCGTGGGAAACGGCCGAGGCGATGAAGCCGTTGCTTGGTCCCAACGCGAGTGTGGTGACGGCGCAGAACGGCGTGCCTTGGTGGTATTTCTATGGGCTCGAAAGCCCCTATGCCGACCGACGTCTCGCGAGCGTCGATCCGCAAGATCGGCAATGGAATGCGATCGGCCCCGAGCGGGTGATCGGCTGCACGGTCTATCCCGCAACGGAAACCATCGCGCCCGGCGTCATCCAGCACACCTACGGCAATCAGTTCGGGCTCGGCGAACCGAACCGCACGTCGAGCACGCGCGTGCAAAGGCTCGCCGACGCCTTCAGCGCCGCGGACTTGCGGCCGCGCATCTATGACGACATTCGCGACGACATCTGGATCAAGCTCTGGGGCAATCTCTGCTTCAATCCGATCTCGGCTCTGACGCAGGCAACGCTCGATGTTGTCGCGACCGACCCAGCGACGCGCGCGCTTTCGTGGGCCATGATGCTGGAGGCGCAGGCGATCGGCGAAAAGTTCGGTGCGCATTTCCGCGTCGATGTCGAACGCCGGATCGACGGCGCGGCCAAGGTCGGCGCACATAAGACATCGATGCTGCAGGATCTCTTGAAAGGCCGGGCGCTCGAAATCGACGCGTTGGTGACGGCCGTGCAGGAGATGGGCCGGATCGCCGACGTTGCGACGCCCAATATCGACACCGTGCTCGGGCTCATCCAGCAGCTGGGCCGCGTCAAAGGTCTCTATCCGACCTTTCCGGACGCCGCAGCGCCGGAGGCGGCGCTGGTCCGCGCGTCGTAAACGCGTCCTAGCCCAGGAACGGGATCGGCAATCCGAACGTCTGTGCCAGCAGGATCGCATTGAGCACGAGCACGAGGCCAGTACCGGTCCAGGCGGCGATCCGCGTGCCACGTCCGTTGGCGAAAGGGCCCATGAGATCGGTGCGCTGCGTGAAAAGCAGAAGCGCAATCATGGGCACGGGCAGGGCGATGCTGAGAATCACCTGGCTCAAGACAAGAGCGCGCGTCGCATCGACGCCGATCGCGACGACGATGAAGGCCGGGATCATGGTGACGAGCCGGCGGATCCAGACCGGAATGCGAAAGCCGATAAAGCCCTGCATGATCATCTGGCCAGCCATGGTGCCAACCGCCGAACTCGAGACGCCCGATGCCAGGAGGGAGACGAGAAAGATGCTCGCCGCCGCCGCGCCGAAGAGTGGCGCCAGCGTGTGATAGGCGGTCTGAATTTCGGCCACATCGCTATGGCCCTGATGGAAGGCGGCTGCCGCCATCATTACCATCGCCATGTTGACGGCGCCGGCGAGGGAGAGCGCGACCACCACTTCGCGGTTTGAGAATCCGATCAGTTTTTTCCGCTCGCCGTCGTTACGCACTGGCATGCGCGCCTGCATCAGGCCGGAATGGAGATAGATCGCGTGCGGCATGACGGTCGCGCCGATAATGCCGACGGCGATCGTCAGCGCCGCCTGATCCTGCAAATGCGGAACGACGCTGTGATAGGCCGCAGATGCCCAATCCGGCGGGACGATGAAGGTCTCGATAAGATAGCAAAGGCTAATAACGCCGACCAAGCCACCGATCAGAAGTTCGATGGGCCGGAAGCCGCGCCGTTCGAACATCAGGATTGCATAGACGATGATGCCCGTGACGACCATGCCCCAAAGAAGCGGCAGATGCGCCAGGAGCGAAAGGCCGATGGCGGCGCCGACAAATTCGGCAAGGTCGGTCGCCATCGCGGCGATTTCGCTGACGATCCACATGCCGAAGACAAGCGGCTTCGGAAAGTGCAGCCGGCAGAGTTCGGCGAGGTTGCGGCCCGTGACGATGCCGAGCTTCGCCGACAGCGCCTGAAACAGCATCGCAATGACATTGGAGAGCAACACGACCCAAAGGAGGCCGTAGCCATACCGCGCGCCGGCCTGGATGTTCGTCGCGTAATTGCCGGGGTCAATATAGGCGATCGAGGCGATGACCGCCGGCCCCGCCAAAGGCAGAAGCGAGCGCCAGCCGCTGCGGCGGCCCTCAAGGACCTCGCGAATGGCGAGCTGCGTCTTATGCGAGCTTCCCCGCAATACACTGGTTTCTGCAGCAATATCCGTCATGCGCTCTCTCAAACTCCCGCCTAGGACTCCCGGTAGGCCGGGCAGCGTTTCCGACTCGATCTATCCCCACAGCCCTAAAATGTAGCACTGGCTACAAAAACGCAAGCCCTCCCACAAATTCTTTTGGCGCCGATGACTTGGGACGATCTACAAATGAGAGGTGATTCGGGCGTAGCCTGTCGCAGGCAGGACGATGGCGAAGAAGAGCAAGGCGAACGCGGACATCGAGGGCGAGCTCCCGGCCGAGGCCGTCCAGGCGCAGCGCTTCGGCAAGGCGCGCTCGGCGCAAGCCACCGCCGTGCTCGAAGACTATGTCGAGCTGATCGACGATCTTCTGACCTCGCAAGGCGAGGCGCGCCCGACCGACATCGCGCGGCGGCTCGGCGTTTCGCACGCAACAGCGATCAAGAGCATCGCGCGCTTGAAGCGGGGGGGGCTTGCGACCTCGAAACTTTATCGCGGCGTGTTCCTGACGCCGCTTGGTCTTGAGCTCGCGGCGCGCGTGCGTGCGCGCCATCGCCTCGTCGTCGATCTTCTGGTCGCCGTTGGCGTGCCGAAAGACTGCGCCGAGCTCGATGCGGAAGGCATTGAGCACCATGTGTCAGATACGGCGCTTGCCGCCTTCGCCCGTTTTCTCGGTCGGCGTTAGCACTGCGTCTTTTTTGCAGCGCATCGTCGTCGCCAAGGCGCCGCACGGCGAAACATCCTTCCCGGAAGAGTCGCTTTTTTTTCGAAACGCACGGCGGATCGCACGCTGTCGCGCGACGAAGAGGAACCGAAGGCGCCGGCATTCGTTGAATGCTTGGCGTGCGTGCTTAAGCGAGTCTTCATAAGTTTGTGGCAATTGAGCCACAGCCTCGCGGCATCTGCGGCGCGACTTCCCAGCGGAAGTCAATAGCCGCTTTTCAGCCATAAACCGTCCGCTAATCTGAACGTGATTAAAGTCTAAGTTTGCGGGACATCGATGATGTCCTTCGAACGTCATTCGGCGAGTGGAGTTGGTCGCCCGCTTCCCCCCGCGGCGCACAGAATGTCCCGAACCGGGTCACGAGCAACAGGGTTTCCAAGCGGGGTTTTGACCGTGAACGCGCCTACCTTCGACCAGAACAGAAATGACGCCAGCGCCCCTGCGCTTGCGCGGTCGAAAAGGGCTGCCGGAGGCCGTCTCATGGTCTCGGCTAAGCGTGTCCTCCTTGCCAGCGTCTTCGGCTTTGCCCTCGCCACGGCCGGCGCGGCAAGCGCGCTCGCCTTCGACGGCAGCCAGGATGTCTCGGCCGGCGCCAAGGTGGCGCTCCCCATTTTCAAAGACCCGCAGGCGGCGCTGCGCGCCGGGGTCGAGGATTTCAAGGCGGGCGATCCGCGCTCGGCAATTGAAGCGCTGAAATATGCCGCCGCGGGCGGTGAGTCTCTGGCGCGTTGGAAGCTCGCCAAAATGTACGCCGATGGCGATGGTGTTCCGCAGGACGACATCAAGGCCTATGATTACTTCTCGCAAATCGTCGCCAACTACAACGAAGATAATCCAGACCCGCGCGAGGCCTCTGTCGTCTCGAGCGCCTTCGTCGCGGTCGGCGTCTATAGCCTGACCGGCATCGCCAACACCAAGGTTCAGGCGGAGCCGATGCGCGCGCTGGATTTGTTCCAATATGCGGCGACGAATTTCGGCGACCCCAATGCGCAATACAATCTGGCGCGCATGTATCTCGATGGCGCCAACGGCTTCATCGACAAGGATCCCCGCCAGGCCGCGCGCTGGCTGCATCTCGCAGCCGAGAAGGGCCACGCCGAATCCCAAGCGTTGCTCGGGCAAATGCTGTTCACCGGACTCGACGGTCTGCCGCCGCAGCGCGGCCTCGGCCTGATGTGGCTGACGCTCGCGCGTGATACCGCCGCGCAATCGCCCAAAGACAAATGGATCGACGACCTCTACGACAAGGTCGCGGCGGCGGCGAGCGATTCCGACAAGCAGATCGCGGCGCTCTATCTCGCCGATATGAAGAATAAGAAGCACGACTGATCGGCCGCAATAATTGGCCGAAGTGACATGACGCGCCCGCCGCGCGCGCAGTGCTTTGACAGCTTTAGCAACCTTCCTGTATTTCTGCGCTCTAGCGCGGGTGTAGCTCAATGGTAGAGCAGCAGCCTTCCAAGTTGAATACGAGGGTTCGATTCCCTTCACCCGCTCCAACTCACTCAAAACATTTATGATTTTGAATCGCTAAGCTTCTAGAACCACAGCTCTTTTCGAACCGTATTTTCCGTTTCTCCCAGTCGGTTCATTGATCGCGTTGATATTTCCGCTCCCAGTGAACACGATTCGCGTGCCAAATTATGCCATGACCGACAGTGAGCTAATCCGTGCGAGTCTAGAGGCGGTATGGAGCCGATCAGGCTAATGGCAGGTCGGGCGGCGCCATGGCAACGACGGATGCCCGTAGTTGGGGGCTAGGCGGACTCAATACGAACAATCCGCGATGTCGTAGTTTGACCCAAAGCGGTCGTTTGATGCCAAACATCCGATGGCGCAATCTAAGGCGAGCTGAACACCAACTTGCCAATGCGGGCGTGGATCTATTCTCTTGACTTGCGGTAATTGCTCCAAGTCCGGTCGTCAAGATGCTCCGCCACGGCCAGATTAGAAGGGTTGCGCAGCATTGCTCCGCAATCCAATGCTCTTGTATGCATCGGTGCCCGGCGGTGTACTTCGATTTGTTTCAGGCTTTTGTCACTGGTTTCCGGCACCAGAAAAAATGCAAAAGCCATATCCCAACGCTGACCACCGTGTGCAGCCAGAACGTTGCAGGCCTTCTTTGGAAACCGCGAGCTACATCGTCGCCAGCCGGGGGCGACCGGGACATGATCGATCACTCAAGCTTATTCAACGATCCACCGCAGCGCTTCGCTTTCCTGTCCCTTATCATAGGCTTTTACTTCCGGATGCAGGAACATTCTGACCGCGCCGACCAGCCAACGCTGCCAGTCATGCGCGACGATGACTGCGATGCGCTCTACTTTTTGCTGGTGGGTTTTTATGAACCCAGCATGATTTTCGAAAGCTGCCATATTCTCCCAGCCACCGAATCC
>JBEKNV010000047.1:0-11442 GCA_049522395.1 Methylovirgula sp. | reverse complement strand
TCATCGGCGGCTTGAACAACCCGTTCAATGTCATCTTGGGTGGTCTTGTCGTCGGCATTGCGGAATCCCTCGCGGCCCTCTATCTCGGCCCCACCTATACGGATGCAATCAGCTTCGGCCTTCTCGTCCTCGTGCTGGTCATTCGTCCGCCGCGCAGCTTGAGGACAGCCTGATGCGCTTATGGTCGGTCCCCATCGCGCTCATGATTGCCGCCGCGCTCGCCGCCGTGCCCTGGCTCCACAACGATGTCCTCATTCAATTTGGCATCAATGCGCTGCTGCTCGCGACCCTCGCGCAAAGCTGGAACATTCTCGGCGGCTTCACCGGCTATGTCTCTTTCGGTAATTCCGTCTTCTACGGGCTCGGCACTTATGGCACCGCGATTGCCATGGTGCAGTATAATCTGCTCTTCGGCGTCGGCCTCGCTATCGGCGCGCTCGCCGCCATGCTTTGCGCCGCGCTGATCGGCCTTCCCATCCTGCGCCTGCGCGGCCCCTATTTTGCCATCGCAACGCTCGGATTGAACGGTGCCATGGCGGCGCTCATTTCCAATCTGCCGATTGCCGGCTCTAACAACGGGCTCGTTTTGCCGCTGACGCGCAACGACGCGCTTTTCTACGAGCTGGCGGTCGCGCTTCTCGTCGCCTGCACCGCGACGGTCTGGTGGATCGCCTCGAGCCGCTTCGGCATGGCGCTTGTCGCGATCCGCGAAGACGAAGACGCCGCCGGCAGCATGGGCGTCAATGCGACGCTTTATAAAGTGAGCGCGCTGGTGCTTTCGTCCCTCTTCACCGCGATCGCCGGCGGCATTCATGCCTATTGGAGCACCTTCGTCGATCCGGCGAGCGCCTTCGATACGACGCTCAATGTGCGCATGGTGATCATGTGCGTCTTCGGCGGCCCGGGCACGGTCTTCGGCCCCGTTGTCGGCTCTTTCATTCTGTCCGTGATCTATGAATTGCTCGCCTCGAAAATTTCGACGGCTGCCGTTTTGCTCTTCGGCATCGTCATTGTCGTCGCCGTCATCTTCGTCCCGAAGGGCCTCGCCGACTGGCTTGCCAACGTGCGCAGCAGCGGCTGGCGCTATTTTCTGCGCAATATTCGCGAGAACCGTCTGTGAGCGACGCCGCGCAATCTCAACCGATTTTTGAGGCGCGCGGCGTCACCAAGCGCTTTCAGGGCCTGTTGTCCGTCAACCGCGTCAGCTTCGCGATCGCGGAGGGCGAGATCCTCGGCCTGATCGGCCCGAACGGCGCGGGCAAGACGACGCTCGTCAATATGATGAGCGGCACGCTGAAGCCGAACGCGGGCGCGATCGTCTTTCAAGGCGCGCCCATCACCGCCCTGCCGCCGTTTCGGCGCGCGCATCTCGGCATTGCGCGGACATTTCAAGTGATGAAGCCGTTTCAAGGCATGTCGGTTCTCGATAATGTCGCGATCGGCGCGCTCTTCGGTCAGGGCGGCGGCGAGAAAGCCATGCGGCGGGCGCGCGAGAGCGCGCGCGAATGGATCACCTTCACCGGCGTCGCCCGCCACATCGATGCGCGCGCCGAGGCGCTTGGCGGTCCCGACCGCAAGCGGCTCGAATTCGCCAAGGCGCTCGCCATGCGCCCAAAACTTCTGCTGCTCGACGAAGTGATGGCGGGGCTCAACGCCGTCGAGATCGACGAGATGGTCGATCTCATCAAAAAGATTCGCGCTCGCGGCGTGACGCTCCTTGTCATCGAACATGTGATGAAAGCGATCCGCAGCCTCTCCGACCGCGTGATGGTACTGCGCAATGGCGAAATGATCGCCGAGGGCGATCCAAACGACGTTCTTTCCGATCCGCGCGTCATCGAGGCCTATCTGGGGGCGAGGCGCGCATGAGCGGTCCCCTTTTCGACATCGCCGATCTCTATGCCGGCTATGGCGCCGTGCCGATCCTCTTCGGCATCGACATACACATTGATGAGGGCGAGATCGTCTGCCTCGTCGGCAGCAATGGCGCCGGCAAGACGACACTACTCCGCGCCATTTCGCGTCTCATCCGCGCGCGCGGCACGCTGCGCTTTGCCGGCGAGGATCTTGTGCCGATGAAGCCGGAAGACGCCTTTGCACGCGGGCTCGTGCAAGTGCCGGAGGGCCGCCAGCTCTTCGGCCATATGAGCGTCGAAGACAATCTCCTGATGGGCGCCTATCGCCGCCGCGACAAGAACATCGCGGAGAGCTTCGCCCGCGTCTATGAGCTCTTTCCGATTCTGAAGAGCCGCCGCGACCAGTTTGCCGGCAATCTGTCGGGCGGCGAACAGCAGATGTGCGCCATGGCACGCGCGCTGATGGCCAATCCGCGCCTTCTCGTGATCGACGAGATGAGCCTCGGCCTCGCGCCGCTCATCGTCGATCAGCTCCTCGCCGTGCTGAAAGAAATCCGCGCGCAAGGCGTGACCGTGCTGCTTGTCGAGCAGGATGTCTTCGCCGCCTTCAGCGTCGCCGACCGCGCGTATATTATGGAGACCGGACGGGTGATCCGCGAGGGCCCCGTCGCCGATCTCGCCGAGAACAGAATCGTGCGCGAGGCCTATCTCGGCGGGGCGGCGTGAGAGGATTTTAGGAGGGTGTTCAAAGGCCACCGCTGCGGGCAATTGGGGGCTTGGAATGGGGCTGAGATTGTCTTAGATGGGACGCGGCCGCGCCGCGCGCCCTGGCGCCAAGGCGCCGACCCGAGCTGTCTGAGCGAACGGCTCTTTCGGAAAGGCTCTTGGGGGATAGTTCAACGGTAGAACAGCGGACTCTGACTCCGTTAATCTTGGTTCGAATCCAGGTCCCCCAGCCAAGCAGTCCTGAAATCCGCCCTTGCGGGCCCTCTCTCCGGGAAGCTTCGTCTTTTCCGAAGCTTAGCGCTCGGACTCACTCGTTCGAGACTGTGAGATGGCGGAATTTGCATTATGGCGCACCGCAGTCCGCCGCGCGTCTCAGGTCGCAAATTGGAAATGTCCGAAGCGCAAGAGCCGGCAGACCGCAGACCGGTTCGCGCATGATCGAGACGGGTTCGCTTTGACCGTCCCGTTTCCTGCGCAACCGCCGAGGAGACTCTGGTGGTTTCTGAAAGAGAAATGCAGAAGCGGCGCTCCAAAGCGCCGCTCAGTATTTTCGCGAGCTAAAGGGGTCTAGCCTTGCAGCGCGCTCAACATCTCCTGCGCAGACCATGAGTGCGGGAGCGCCCGCGTGAGGCTGGTCGCCGTAAGATCCGCTGGCGCAGTTCCATCGATAATCGCTTGAACGATTTTTGGTGAGAGGAAGCCCAAACTCGAAAGTCGCCTCACATAACGCTCGACCAGATGTTCTCGGGCTGCAATTTCTTCGAACGAATGGACTTTGCCTGACGTGATCTCATCCATCCATCGCCTGGCTTTGACAATCGTTTCGAGAAGCGACTTCTGTGCACGGGGATCCATTCGGGCTTCGGTGGGTGAATGAACAAGACCTTTCCTGAGAGGAAGCCGAGCGTCGAATGGAATTCTTTGAGAATGCGATGTGGATACTTCGCTCCCTGATGCGCGCCACTCAATCTCAATTTCATCTCGACGAACAATCACGCGCGCGACGTACTTCGGGATAGAGTCACGGTCGAAACCTTCAGCAATCTGAATAGCGGTATGCGTTTCGGTATTTGCGGCCGGACCTCTCAACGCATCCGAAACGATGGCCTCGATGTCGGGAGCTGACACTCGAGTGACGCTGCCCGCCGCGGCCTTCCGATTTTGTAGGACCGCCTGGGAAACATAGTAGCGGTAGCGGATTCCCTTCTTATTCGTGTGACTCGGGCTCATTGGGTTGCCTCGATCGTCGAAGAGCAAGCCCGATAGGATCGATTTCGATTTTGATCTTCCTTCCCTCCTCTGGACCGCTCCCTCAGCGAGCTTTCTTTGAACAGCTTCGAATAGGTCTCGATCGAGGATGGCTTCATGTTCTCCCTTGTGGATTTCGCCACGGTAGGCCACCTCGCCAACATAAATTCGATTCTTAAGAATGTAGGCCAAAGGTCCGAGAACAAATCGTTTTTCCGTGGGCGCTCCGCTGCTTGAGACCTGTCTTGATTTGGGCTTGATCCCTTCTTGTTCGAGCGAAGCCGCAAGTTCTCCAATTGAGTCAAGGCGGAGGTAGTCCGCGAATATTTTTCGAACGAGTTCCGCCTCTTCAGGATCGATCTGGATCTTCTTGTTTACGCTGCGATAGCCGAGTGGGACTGGCCCACCGACCCAAATTCCCTTGCGTTTGGACGCCGCAATTTTGTCCCGGACCCGTTCGCCGATAACCTCCCGTTCGAACTGAGCAAAGGACAAAAGCACGTTGAGCGTCAGACGCCCCATGCTGGAGGTCGTGTTGAAAGACTGCGTTACCGAGACGAATGAGACCTCGTTCCGATCGAAGAGCTCGACCAGCTTTGCAAAGTCCGCGAGGGATCGGGTCAGGCGATCGACCTTATAGACGACGATAACATCGATCTTTCGGGCGCGTACCTCTTCGAGAAGCTTTTGAAGCGCCGGCCGGTCGAGCGACGCGCCCGAGAGACCACCATCGTCGAAGCGATCTGGGATAAGACGCCAACCCTCGTGCGCCTGACTTTTGATATAAGCTTCGCATGCCTCGCGTTGAGCGTCGAGCGAGTTGAAAGCCAAATCTAAATTGTGCTCTGTTGATTTGCGCGTATAGATCGCGCAACGCTGCTGCTTCGGCGAGGTGGACTTCATTCGGTGATCTCCCTGCCAACAGTTTCGGTTTTGGCGCGGAGCCCAAAGAAACGAGGTCCGTTCCAGCTTGTGCCGGTGATCTGTCGAGCAATCGTAGACAAACTCGTATACGTTTGACCGTGCCAGACGAATCCCTCTGGCACGACCGTCACCTCATGAAGCTGGCCTTGGTATTCCCGGACTATAACCGAGCCAGTCTTCACATATCGGCCCGCTTGATCCGAGCCGTTCGCAAAGGCGGCCAGTTGCTTCCGCAGGTTCGGCGTCAAACCGCCGATACGCTCTTCTTGAAGGGCATGGGCCAAGGCGCGTGCGATTAAATCCTTGGGTAGCGCATCCGGCGGCTCTTTCCCTTTCGTCTTGCGCCAGAGTTTCCGAAGCTCTTCCTTGTTCAGCGAAGCGATACGGTCGAGTTCTTGCTCAAGATCGAGCGCTGTGGATGGCTGCCGCGGGCCACCGTGCCTGAGAGAGGAATTTCGCATCACTCAGGCCTTCACTTGACAATCCGGTACACGGACGGCTCGCCGTCCCCTCGGCTTCGCTCGATCGCAAATCCCCGCTTGCGAAGGCAGGTCAACGCGGCGCGAATGGTATGCGGCAGCCAACCCGTGGCTTTGGTCAGGGCCTCAAGGGTCGTTCCCTTGTTGCGTGACAACATGTCGACCAGAGGAGCTTGTTTCGAGCCTGCCCGAGGCGAAACGGCCACTGAAGGATTCTGGGCTTTGGAGCGAGTCTTTCGCTCTTTAGGGGCGGGTTCCTCTACGGAACCTTCCTCGGTTTCGACCCCGATGGCATCGCGGCCTATCCGCGTGATGATCAGGCTGATACCCCGGCCCGCCCCGCCAAACCGGAAAACCCGGCTTTGTGCGAACTTCGCGCATGAGTTTGCGGGCAACGAGGCTCGTGCCCACCCTAGCGGCGGCCGCCCTATTCATTCCCTCGGGGACGATTCCAGCACCGTCCGCGCGAGCGGCAGCGTTCGACCTCAATGCTGGTGGGCCTTGATCTAAGTTGAGACTTCATCAACCCGCCACCCTCGGAAACTACCTAGATCCGAGAGTGAGGATGGAGGGGCGCGGCTCGGCGAGCGTGCCCTCAGCGGCGGAAGAGTAGTTCCGTTAAGGCACTGCTGTCGTCAAAGGAACCCTGGCCAGTCGCTTTCAAACATTGGCAAATACTAATTATTACCGCGATTGCTTTTTGCTCTAATCTCTTTGCGCAGAACACAATTTCGCCCATCGTTTTGCATCGCACATTCGCATCAAGCTGGTTCGTCGCACCACTTCATATTCGCGTACTCAAATCGCAAGTTGCGGAGGACTCGTTTCAATTAGTCAAGTAGCCGTCACTAGTGACATCGACATTTCAAATTGCATAGATTGCGCTTTCGCCGAGTCGCACTGCACTAATCCGAACTGTTCAGCTCAACTTGCGACTTATGTGGGCGATGAAGGAGGAATCGTATGATCAAGACAGAAGTTATCGCCGCCAATGTTTTGAAGATCGTGGTGCCAGAGAAATTGAAGGCGCAAGACTTCCGCCAAATTGCCCCCCAAGTCGATTTTCTCATCAGTCAGCATGGCAAAATCCGATTGCTGATCGATGCTTCCGGATTCGGTGGCTGGGAGAATATGGCAGCTTTCGAAAATCATGCTGGGTTCATAAAAACCCACCAGCAAAAAGTAGAGCGCATCGCGGTCATCGTCGCGCATGACTGGCAGCGTTGGCTGGTCGGCGCGGTCAGAATGTTCCTGCATCCCGACGTA
This sequence comes from Methylovirgula sp., assembly GCA_049522395.1. Classification (GTDB taxonomy): domain Bacteria; phylum Pseudomonadota; class Alphaproteobacteria; order Rhizobiales; family Beijerinckiaceae; genus Methylovirgula. Next base: position 4,943 of record JBEKNV010000047.1, on the reverse strand, counting down.
AAAGCCTATGACAAGGGACAGGAAAGCGAAGCGCTGCGGTGGATCGTCGAATAAGCTTGAGTGATCGATCATGTCCCGGTCGCGCCGGCTGATGAGGGTGACGCGATGTAGCTCGCGGTTTCCAAAGAAGGCCCGCTGCCAAAGATTTATTACGAACTCGCGCCCCGTGACCAAAACAGTCATCTACCTCGCGGTGCGGCGCGCTAGATTCGATCCGAAGTTGCCTTTTGACCGGTGCGGGACAATTTCGAACGTCCGCTTAGGGTTCAACTTTCGACCTAACCTCAAGTCAGGATCGCGCCAGAACCGGACGTTAGGCGATTGCGCAACAGCGGACGTTGCCCGCAGCAGTGAAAGCGTCTCTGAGCTGTTGCTGGTGATGACCACCGAAATCAGGTGTTACGCCCCGGGCGGCGTATACGAGACGCGAGCCGGACGGCACCGACCTTATTCGCCAACAATACTGCCGTCTGCCCTAACCACGGTGCCGGCGCGAATATGGCTCATGGATGGCTCACAAGCGCATGATGTCACGGCCGCATCGAGCCAGGGTGACCTGGGCGCTGTGGCGCCCGCCACAGCAGCTTTGGCCTTTTCGGCGACCAGCTTGCGTGCGTCATTGGGCGAGGCCGCGCACGTCCAGACGCTGTCCTTTTCGATGGAATATTGCCAGGATGGATCGCCGGGCGCGGTCGGGTCTAAGCGATAGACCTTCATGTCTTTCTTCCTCCTCGATTGCGATGTTCGAGCGTGCCGGGATGCTCCGCGCCCAGCCATGGTGACTATTGAGCCGCGATCCATTCGGCGATTTGCGGCCAATGTTCCTTTAAAGTGCGGGCGCCCATGAATAGGCCGATATGGCCGCCCGGCACGATCTCCTGGCGGATCTTGTCTTTCGGCGTACCGATGTAGTTTGCAGCGGCAAGAACCTGCTCGGGCGCCGTGATGTCGTCTGCGGCACCGCCGAGCAGATAGGTCGGACATGAAATGTTGTGCAGATCGAGCCGCCGGCCGAGGCCAACAAATTTGCCTTTGGCAAGACGGTTTTCCATGAAGAGCTCTTTGATCACCTGCAGATACCAGCGCCCCGGCAGATCGATCGGATTCTCATACCAACTCTCGAAAGTCTCTTCCTTGCTGAGATAGGCGGGGTCGTCGATGTGCTCATAGAGATCGATCTGATCGGTAAAATAATGCTGCTCTAGATGCATGTTTTTCCAGCCCTGCAGCATGAATTTGCCCTTCATCAAGCCGCCGCCGAGTTCGACCAGATCTTCATAAAAGGACATCGGCGAGTCATGGACCATGCGCTTGATCGGTCCATCGCCGGCATCGGTGTCGATCGGCGCGCCGGCGAGCACCAATGAATTCACCTTGTCGGGAAAGCGTGCGGCGATCATCGCGGAGACCCAGCCGCCCTGGCAAAGGCCGACGAGATTGATGCGGCCACCGAGATCATCGATGGCGACGACGATCTCGGCGAGATAATTGTCGATATCGAAATCTTTCATGTCGTCGCTTGCGGATTTCCAATCGGTCAGCGCGACATGCGCAATGCCATTGGCGAGGAGCGTCTCAATCAGGCTTTGGCCCTTGTGATAATCGGCGATCATCGCCGTATGGCCGGCATGCGGCGCATCGACGAGAGTCGGAATGCCCGCTTGCATGCCGTAGTCGCGCAGAGCCATGGTGCGCAAATCGAGCCGCACCTTGTTCGGCGTCGCGAGCTTCGGCCGCAATTCGTCGTGGATCTTGATTTCTTCCTCGACAAATTCGATGTTTTTTGCGTAGAGCTCGGTTCCTTCCTCGACCATTTTCGCCGCCATGGCCATCGGCCAGAAGGCGGGCACGCTCGCCAGCGAAAATTCGGATGATTTGACTGATGGCTTCTTCAGCATGTCTGTTCCTTTCATGTCGATCGCCGTCAAGACGACCCAGCCGGTCCAGCTGCCGAGACAGGTGAGCGGCGAGATTATAGTGCGGCAATTCTCCTTTGCCGGAACAGCCGTCGATCCGTTTTGGCTTCGCTCTTCCCTATGCCACTTTCACCCAGTCCCAGGCGTCTTGCAGCCGGCCAGCCGGAAAGATCCTGATCTCGCCTGCAATCAGGAAAGCGGTGAGCCTAATGCACCAGGCAACCCAGTCAGGTCCGCCAACCACGGCGATCTTCTCAAAATCGGCTCGATGCTTGAGAGCGACGGTTGCATCGTCCCGCGCCGCGCTTAGGTCCCACCCGACGAACCCCTCATCCATGTAGAAAAGGATGCGCAGTTTTCCGAACTCGGCGAATTTTTTCTCCAGCCGCGGAATGAGCTCGTCTTTGTAGTTGGCGCCGGTCAAGGTGCCAGTCGCTTTGACGCCGACAACTTTGCCGGTGCCTTCAGCCAGGAATTCGATCATCGGAGACCTCCTTGATCGGCGACCGATTGAGAAGCGCCCACGTATGTCGCGCAATCATGAGATCTTCGTCCATCGGAATAACTCATGCGGATGTTTTGCTGTCCGGTCTGGAAATTCGCGGACCGCCGGAGGCATTCGCTGCTCACGGTTTCATCTCCACTTTGGGACGCGCCAGCGGCAGCCGGAAGCTTTTCAGACTCGTCAAGCAGTGTTTTCCAGCGCAAGCGCGATACCCTGGCCGCCACCAATGCACATCGTAACGAGACCGCGTCGAATGCCGTCGCGCCGCATCGCGTGCATCAACCGTGTCGCCAGCACGGCGCCCGTCGCGCCGATCGGGTGGCCATGAGCCACGGCCCCGCCTTCGACGTTCACGATGTCTTCAGGAAGTCCAAGTTCCTGAATCAAGGCCAAAGCAATGGCGGCGAAGGCCTCATTGATTTCAACGCGTTCGACATCGCCAATTTTCCAACCGACTCGTTCCAGGGCATGATGCACGGCAGGCACGGGTCCCAAGCCGAACATCCCGGGCTCGACGGCTCCAACGCCGAATGATACGAGCCGCGCCATTGGTTCGATGCCTTGCTTTTCGGCCCAGGCTGCGTCGGCGACAACCATCGCAGCAGCGCCGCTGTTGAGCCCGGGCGAGTTTCCCGCAGTTATGGTCCCGTCCTTACGAAACGCGGGTCTTAGCTTGGCCAGCGTTTCGATGGTCGTGTCCGGCCGGTTATTTTCGTCCTTATCGAATGCGACAGTGCCTTTGTGGGTTGGCACCTCGACCGCGACGATCTCTTCCTTGAATTTTCCCGCAGCCTGCGCGGCGCTGAACCTCGTTTGCGAACGGCAGGCCCAACGGTCTTGAGCCTCGCGCGTGATTTGAAATTTCGCTACGAGGTCCTCCGTAACCCAACCCGAATGTTGATCGCAGAACGCGTCGTTCAGGCCATCGCGTAACATGCTGTCATAGATTTCGGCATCGCCCATGCGATAGCCCCAGCGGCCGCCGGACATGAGGTAAGGTGCTTGATCCATATTCTCCATGCCCCCCGCGATGCCGCATCGAGCGAGACCGAGCATGATCTCTTGCGCAACGCTCACGATGGCTTGCGCGCCGGAACCGCACACCCGGTTGACTGTCATGGCGGGCACCGTCACCGGAACGCCCCCTTTAACCGAAGCTTGTCGCGCCGGATTCATCTTGGCGCCCGCCTGTATGACCTGGCCCATGACAGTCGTCTCGACTTTCCCAGCGTCAAGGCTTGCTCGCGCCAAGGTCGCTTTGACGACGTCCGCGCCGAGGTCGGGTGCAGGAATATCCTTCAGCGTACCCTTGTAGGCGCCGATGGCTGTGCGAACCGGTGCGCAGAGAACGACAGCAGGTTCACCCATGACAACTTCTCCTCGAATTTGCGCTTCGCTTACTGCATGTACTTGCCGCCGTTGATCGACAAGGTGGTACCCGTGATGAAAGCCGCATCATCATCGATAAGAAACATAACGCCGCGCGCGATCTCTTCCGGTTTTGCCAAACGTCCGACAGGCACGGTCGCGACGATTTTGTCCAAGATGTCTCGGCGCACCATTGCAACCATCGCAGTGTCCGTATATCCGGGTGCGATGGCATTGACAGTAATGCCGCGAGCAGCCCCTTCGAGCGCAAGGGCCTTGGTGAAGCCGATAATTCCGGCCTTTGCGGCAGCGTAATTAGTCTGTCCGAATTGCCCGGCCAGAGCATTGATCGAGCTAACGTTCACGATTCTGCCGAAGCGTCGCTCGCGCATCGGTCCCACCACCGAATGGCACATATTGAAACAGCCGCCGAGATCGACGTCGATCACCGACCGCCATTGCTCATAGGTCATCTTATGCAGCGTCGCGTCCCGAGTAATGCCGGCGTTATTGACCAATATATCGATCGCCCCGATAGCCTTTACGACTTCCGCGACGCCTCGTTGGCAGGCGTCGAAATCCGCAACATTCCACTCGAATATTGGGATTCCGGTTTCCTGAAAAAATTTCTTGGCGTCGGGCCCGTTACCGAAATAGGTCGCCACAACTTGATATCCGGCCTTCTTAAGGGCCTTGCATGTCGAAGCACCGATGCCCGTTACACCACCTGTGACAATCGCTGTGCGAGCCATGGTTCGCTCCTTCTGCAACTTTCGGCGATGCGTACGCCGCACTCTCGGGTCGCTACGCCATTGGATCGGCCGCAGCCATGGCTCTTTCGCAAAAATGATCTGCCGTGAAAGCCTCGTCGCGGCAGGATGCTATTTGGCGCCGGGGGCATTACCACCGACGGTCGCCTGAAACTTCGCAAAGGCGTCTTCGGCCGGCTTGAAAGCCTCCTTGGCAAGGCTGGTGTAGAGCTCGCCGATCTTGGTGGCCTGTGCCGTAAGCCTGTCATAGTTCGACTTGGCAAATTCAGACTGGATTTGAATTAGCTCTTCGAGTGTCTTGGCAGACATCAATTTCTCGACATAGGCCGAATTGGCCTCGATCGCCTCTTTCGAGAAATCGGCCGTCTCGGCCGCGATCGTCTG
>JBEKNV010000046.1:0-13123 GCA_049522395.1 Methylovirgula sp. | reverse complement strand
TCGAAAACGGTGCCGACCTTTACCGTGAAGGGCTTGCGGCACTCGTTGCACTTCCGGACGCCAATTCGGGTTGAGCTACCCTCCAAAAGTTTCATGCGCGACGGATCCACGTTCCCGCAATGGGGGCAAATCGGGCCATTCGGCCAAATCCTAGCCTCAACAAAATCGTAGGCCGCCTGCTCGTCGTGAAATTGCTTGTCGGAAATGATGGATGACATGGCTAACTCCTTATGGAATCAACATACTATGCCTATCATGATACGTCAAGTAAAAGGGGGGAGAAAAGACAAATAAAAAGCCCCACCGAAAGGTGAGGCTTGATTGGGGTGGCGCTGTGGCATGGCGCAGCCCCTCTTCAATTCGAGCCATATCGAGAGCTGACAGGACTTCCATTGAGTGTTGGTAATGACCCTCGCGAACGCGAACGCGGTTTAAGCGCTCATGGGACACAGACATTGCAGCAGCACAAATCGCCCAACTTTTATCTGGCAAGCTTTTGTAGAGACCTGCCCGAAAAGGAACGTCTGCTGGAGTCAAAAAGTCTTTCGGGTCTGTCGCAGTGAACGGCACAACAAGCGATCTTCCGGGGCCTTCCCCGTGGCGTCGGTTGTAGGAACGCGGCGACATCACAACAACTTGGCGGTTTTTATCCATTTCCGGAGGGATGCGCCCGGGATCGAAGTCGCACATTAATATGCGGCCGCGCTCAGGCGCAAAATCGATGGACATAGGTTACAGCCCTTTGTTTGCATTCTTTAATGCAGCGTATTCCACTGGCCATGATACGCCAAGTATAATATCGCCCAAACCAAGCCGTATCAATGATCATCATAGGATTACCGCTCAATTCAGAGGCCTCGGTGCGACCGGTCGCGAGCCTGAAAAAGCAATTTGACAGCTATCTTCTTCGTCACCCGATTGAGACCTCGGCGTCGTTAAGCGATGTTGGACTGGTCGTTGGCGCGGGCACACCGCTTATGCGGATGGAAGAAAGCGCTGCTGGCCCAAAACTTTCGATCGCACGAGACGAAGCCCGGCTATTCGCGCTGCTTGCGGTATCATTCGATCGTCCGCCTCCTGCTGATATTTTGCACCACCTTGAAGGCGCGTCGAAGCATTGGCAGCAAGGTGACAAGGCGCTTGCCAATATTCGCCTTGCCTTCGCGCGGCTGCCACAGCTCGAAAGTGAAACCCAAGCTTGGTCTCTGCATCTAGCCGCAGCCATGCTCGATGATGGCTTGTCGCCAGGTCAGTTGTTGCGAGAGCTCGGTTATCCTCCTTCACCTTCGGGCTTTCAGAAATTTGATCCAAACCAGCCTCGCGTTCCGGCGGGCAGTGGGCGCAATAGTGGCCAATGGACATCAGATGGAGGAACGGATTCTACGGAAGTTGGCGATAGCCACTCCGCCTCGCGCCCGGTCATCGTTCCCACTGGAGCCGGAATCGTTGCGGGATCGACGGCAGATGTTTCTTTGTCCATCGGCACGCTTGCTGAAGGACTGTTCGAAAGCGCTTCCGATAGTGCCTTTCTTGAAGGCCTCGCGGCTCTAAGTGACACAGTTGGGGCTGATGTTGTGCTCGGGGCAACGATGTTCCCCGTGCCCACGAGCGGAACCTCTGAGGGCTCAGTGCCAGGCGATTCTCAACTTCGCTATTCGCTCAATCTTGATGAAGGTGTCCTGCGCCTCCTGCACGACGGTGTCGGAGGACAAGAAATCGCCGCCGCCGCACGCCTGGGGCGCGATGGCATTTTCTTTGAGACGGAGACCGGCACGCCGATAGCGCGACTTGTTGGCAGCTCACTGGTCTTCGATGCGCAATCGCTTGCATCCGTACAAGGAGAAGATGAGAGTCAAGCGGGCGCTGAGACGAACGCGACAAGCGAGCTTGATACCCCGCAGCTTTGTCCCGATCCCGGACCGGATGTGCCGCATGGGGCATCGCCCAGATCGGTTGCCTATCAGGCTTACATCAGCGCTCTCAACAATCCGCAACGACCTCTTCCCCCCGGGTTAGCTGTCAGCCTGATCAATCCGAATACAGGCAGACGCGTTACCTATGATGATTGCCGAGAAGTCGATGGCACGATGATCGAAGCGAAAGCGCCCGGCTTTTCGCATATGTTGGGGGATTCATATCTTAGGGGCGTCTTGGAGGGTCGATGGACGCAACAGGCGACGCGCCAAGTTGATGCAGCCGGCTGGCACACACTCGATTGGTATTTTGCAGAAGAATCTGCCGCGCTTTACGCCAGTAGATTATTCAAAGACCACGAAGGGCTACAAGATATCCAGATTATTTATCAACCGCCCTCAAGCGGAGGAACGCAGTGATGCAAGCAAGTCGCGACTTGAGCTGCTATGCTCTGGCGTGTTGGACCGCGCGCGAAGAAACCCCCGATGCCCTAGCGTATCGTTTCCTATCTCTTATCGACCAGCTTCGCGAAATCGATCCTGTCTTGGAGTTCTGGACGAGCGGCGCGAAAGGCCCAAAGAAATTCGAGGTTCTTCGGGACCACTATGCCGATGTTATTAAGGCGTGTTTATCTAAAGATGATTTCGGCGAGCCTTTGCCGATTGATGGTTATTGGTTTGGAGCGATTACACGTGGACAGCAACCCTCACGCTCCTTTGCCATTAACGTTCACGCTGGCGCTTATAAGCCGATGGCGGAACACCAAAATGATCTTATGTTTACGACGTCGCGCATGGTCGATGCCGATCCATCGTCGCTTACGTATGAAATATTCCGACCTGTGCTGCGCGCCATCGTGGCGACGTGGGCACCTGAAGACTGCATCGTCATGCCCCGGCCTCTGCTGGACCTGATCGATCTCGACCGGCATTTCCGTGACCCTTGGATGCAATATCTGTCCAAGCCCTTTGCCGATCTCATTACGCCACCAGAGGATGTGCTGACCGAGCGCTTTGCCGATGGCGGGCTTCTTATGATTGCGACTACGGACACCTTCGATGTCGATAATCGCAATCATGTCGCCGGCGCGCACGCCATCGGCGCCGCCACCGCGCCGCTAGAAAAGCTGCCCTACGTCTATCATCCCAAAACGCGCTGAGGCCGTTGCTCCTCCCTCGCTAGCCTCGCCAGTTGCATCGCCTCCCAAAGCTTCTATGACTGCTCCAAAATTCTAAGACGCGGGGGACTCCGTGGCGGCGTGGGCCAATTTCGACAGCGCTGCCTTTCGCAGCGGCCGCTTTGGAAACGCTGACTTGGGTCCGCGATCCAAAAGCGCGTTGATGCAGCTCGCGCCGCGCTAAAGGAGGCGGCGGCGCATAGACTAGAAAAGAGCGAGTCAATCAAGGGCAAGCCCAAAACAAAAAGGCCTGTCGGCGGCTAGACGAGAGACTCGGTACTGGCCGCCGACAAAGGCGCCTTTATCCTTCAATTACCGGCGTTGATCTCGGTCTGCTGTGTTGCCGCGACGGCCTCATCATTTTGCTCTTCCGCAGCCGCCATTGACGCGTTCAGCGCATTCGTATCGTTCATTTCTTGGATTGCCTGGTTTTCATTGTCCGACTCCATCTGGGCGTTCTGGGCGTCGATCGCTGCCTGCGTGTCAGCCGCCTGATTGTCAGAGGCTGACGTGTCGTAGGACCAGGTGTCGTCCGACGAGGCGGGAGCGCCGCGCTTAAAATGCAAGCTCGCGACTTTGGGCAAAGGCCCGGCATAGCCGAGCGAACGCGCCTCGCTGAACATCATCTGGATCAATTGCGCATAATTGGAATAGGGCCGTGCATGGGCCACGCGCCGATGCGCAGGATGGTGCACGGCCGCGACATGCGCGCGTGTTGCTTTTGTCGGGGCATGGGCGCTGGCGGGCTGCGCGTTTCCGGCGAGCAGCAGCGCGACGAATCCGATAGCGATCACTGATTTTCTCATGACAGCTCCTCTTGGCTCGAAGCCGGGAAGGCCCGACTACGAGCAAAGATAGAAGGCGGAGCTGAGGAGCCCATGGCCGGTTCGTTAACTGCGGTTCATGTCCGATGAAATTGGCGTGATAGCTCGTCGCTGTCGGTGCCCCCGGCTTTGTCACGCTCGGCATGCGGCTCGGCGCGACCAGCGTGGAGTCCTCCGAACTCGACGAGGTGACGCAGCAATTGGAGAAGGCGAAAGGCGTCTCCCACGCCACCTGGACATCAAGCGCGGCCGACTGAGGGTTTTGACCTTATCCCTGGCGGCTGCCCGCATCGACCTCCAGAGGCGGACAATCGCCTCGGGGTTGCGCGAATATCGCCCGGGCCCACAATCTTCAGCACCCTTGCCCGCCGCCATTGCGCCCAAATGGGTCTTGCGTCATTTTTTCAAGTGCTTATTCAAGCTTCAGGCCCTCGTCTGACGCGGCTGGCGTGGCGGAGGATTTTTGATGCATCGTCCACCCCTGATTGCGGCAGTTTTCCTCGCTCTTCTATGGCCGGCCGCGGCCTTCGCCGACAGCGGGCAGGACTGGACGGATTGTCAAAACGACAATCCGGATATCGCCATCCCCGCCTGCTCGCGCATCATCGACGCCAATACGGACACGCCGGAAAATATCTCGATCGCCTATAATGATCGCGCTCTCGGCTGGATGACCAGGCTCAATTACGACAAGGCGATCGCCGATTTCAACGAGTCGCTCCGTCTCAATCCGAAATACGACAAAGCCTATGGCAATCGCGGCTTGGCCTGGTATCGGGAGAAGAAATATACGCAGGCCATTTCGGATTACACGCAGGCCATCAGTATCAATCCGAACGATGCGAATGCCTATAACAATCGCGGCCTCGCCTGGTACGACCAGACCCAATACGATCAGGCCCTTGCCGATTATAATCAGGCGATCGACCTCGATCCGAAGCTTGCAGAGGCCTATTACAATCGCGGCCTCGTCTGGTACGCTAAAGGCAAATACAATGCGGCGATCGCCAGCTATATGGAGGCGATCAACATCAGGCCGGATTACGCCGAAGCCTATAACAACCGCGGCAACGCCTGGTATGCGCAAGGGGATTACGACGATGCGATCGCCGATTACACGCAGGCGATCACGATCAATCCGAAGTACAAGGATGCCTATTATAATCGCGGCCTCTCCTATAAGGCCAAAGGCGACAAGGCGCATGCCGACGCGGATTTTGCGAAGTCGAACCAGCTCTGAGTTGGGCCTCAGAAGATTGTGAAGGAGATTGTTTCAATGAAAGTCCGGGTTGCCATCGTTGCTCTGGCAGGTCTCATCGCCGCCGGCGGGCCAGTCTTCGCCGCAAGCCAACAGCTTTGGGCCGATTGCCAGAATGAAAATCCGGATGTCGCGATTGCCGCCTGCACGAATATCATCAACAATCCGGGCGAGACCAACGAGAACCTCGCGATCGCCTACAACAACCGCGGCGTGGGCTATAAGAACAAGGGCAAGAACGATGCGGCGATCGCCAATTACATGGTGTCGCTGAAATTCAATCCGCAATATGAAAATGCCTATTACAATCGCGGCAATGCCTGGTACGCAGAGACGAATTACGATCAGGCGATCGTCGATTACAACCAGGCGCTCGCCATCAATCCGAAGGACGCCGAGGCCTATAACAATCGCGGCCTCTCCTATTATCACCAGAACAAATACGACCAGGCGATCGCCGACTTCAATCTCTCGCTTCAGACCGATCCGACCTATTTCAAGGCCTTCAACAATCGCGGCCTCGTCTATTACGACGAGAAGAAATACGATCAGGCGATTTCCGATTATTCGGACGCCATCAAGCTCAATCCGAAATATGCGACCGCCTACAACAATCGCGGTCTTGCCTATAAGGGGAAGGGCGATACGGCGCATGCGGACGCCGATTTCGCGATGGCAAAACAGCTCGGCTATTAATTCTGGTTCTGGCTCTCGTCACCGCGAAAACTTCTTATATTTCAGCCGGTGCGGGATGATGCTGTCGAGTCCGAGACGGCGTTTCTTGTCTTCCTCGTAGTCAGCGAAATTGCCCTCGAACCATTCGACGTGGCTCTCGCCTTCGAAGGCGAGGATATGCGTCGCGATCCGGTCGAGGAAGAAGCGATCGTGCGAGATGATGACCGCGCAGCCGGCAAAATCGGTCAGCGCCTCTTCGAGCGCGCGCAACGTATCGACATCGAGATCGTTCGTCGGCTCGTCGAGCAAAAGAACATTGGCGCCCGATTTGAGCATTTTGGCGAGATGGACTCTGTTGCGCTCGCCGCCGGATAATTGCCCGACCTTCTTCTGCTGATCGGCGCCTTTGAAATTGAAGGCACTCGTATAGGCGCGCGAATTGATCTCGCGCTTACCGAGATAGATGATCTCATTGCCGCCTGAGATTTCTTCCCAGACGTTTTTCTTGCCGTCGAGCGCATCGCGCGACTGATCGACATAACCGAGCTGCACGGATTCACCGATTTCGATGGTACCGGAATCGGGCTTTTCCTGACCGGTGATCATACGAAAGAGCGTCGTCTTGCCGGCGCCATTCGGACCGATGACGCCGACAATGCCGCCGGGCGGCAGTTTGAATGACAGATCGTCGATCAAAAGTTTGTCGCCGAAGCCTTTGCTCAGATGTTCGAACTGGATGACATTGTTGCCGAGCCGCTCGGCGACGGGAATGACGATCTGTGCAGCGCCCGGCGCCCTGTCGTTCTGTTTCTGGACAAGTTCTTCATACCGCTGAATACGCGCCTTCGACTTGGCCTGGCGCGCCTTGGGGCTCGCCGCGATCCATTCCGACTCCGCTTCGAGCTGGCGTTGGCGCGCTTCTTCCTCGCGGCCTTCCTGCGCGAGGCGTTTCTGCTTTTGCTTCAGCCAGCTCGTGTAATTGCCTTCATAGGGGATGCCGCGGCCGCGATCGAGTTCGAGAATCCAGCCCGTCACATTGTCGAGGAAGTAGCGGTCGTGGGTGACGATGAGGATGGCGCCGGGATAGCTGCGCAAATGGCCTTCGAGCCAGTTCACCGTTTCGGCGTCGAGATGGTTGGTCGGCTCGTCGAGAAGCAGAAGTTCGGGTTTTTCGAGCAGCAGCCGACAGAGCGCGACACGGCGTTTCTCTCCGCCGGAGAGGCGATCGACTTTCCAATCGTCGGGCGGACAGCCGAGCGCATCCATCGCCTGATCGATTTGCGCATCGAGATCCCAGAGGCCTTGTGCCTCGATCTCGTCCTGGAGTTTGGTCATCTCATCGGCGGTCTCGTCGGAGTAATTCATCGCGAGATCGTTGTAGCGGTCGAGGATCGCTTTTTGGGCGGCGACGCCGAGCATGACATTACCGCGCACATCGAGCGTCGGCTCAAGCGGCGGTTCCTGCGGCAGGTAGCCGACGCGTGCGCCCTCCGCAATGAAACCGTCGCCGGTATATTCCTTGTCGATCCCGGCCATGATGCGCAGAAGCGTCGATTTGCCGGAGCCGTTGACGCCGAGCACGCCGATCTTGGCGTCGGGGTAGAATGAGAGATTGACATTCTCCAAGACCTTCTTGCCACCCGGGTATGTCTTGGAAAGGCCCTTCATGTGATAGATGAATTGACGCGCCATCGCGGCTCAATCTCGCTTTGGAAGGAATGGAGTGGCAGGCTTTCTAATTGTCCCTCTCGCCTTGGTCTAGGCTTAAGGGGGCCAGCCGCCTAAGGTCTTTTCGCAGTCACAATTCGATGGCTAGCTCGCGCCCGGCGCGATCGAATGCGTGAAAGGTTCCCTTCATATGGCTGGTCTTGAGACGAAGGACAATGCGAACGATCTTGTGCCGCGTGATCCCGCCGACCCTTTTGCGCGAGAGCCACTCCTGCCGGATGCGCAAGCGGCGCCTGTGCCGCCGGGTGCTTCGCTCTCCGCAGCCTCTCTGGCCGACCCCTCTGCGCCCAATGATTTTTTGTCGCCTCCCGCCTCTTTCGGACGGCCAGCCCTGGGCCCGGCTCTCTACGGCCAACAGCCTGCAAAAGAGATCGCCAGGCCGCGCACACTCTTTTCCGCCGATCTGGCCGAGGGCGAGGACGCGCTCAATCTCATGGGCGCCTTGGCTCCGCTGGCCGATTTGGCGGTTCGGCGCGGCACGGAGACGCCCCTGACCATTGGTCTGCTCGGCGGACCGGGCGCCGGCAAGAGCTTCGCGCTCGGCAAGCTTCTGGCGGCAATCGAGGCCTTGAGCGCCGCCAACGCGCCCGAGAGCGACGATGTCATCAACCCCATCCTGACCGTCAAGATCGACGCCGCAAGCCTCTCCGAAACGCCGGCCATTTCCTTGGCCGGCGCGGTTTATGACGAGCTGGCGCGCGATTTTCCCGAACTCGCGATTGAAGCCGCGCATGCGGTCCGCGATTCGCATGTGGTCGCACGCGAAGCCGCAGAACAGCTCGATATCGAGCGCCGCCGTCTTGACACGGAACGGCAGACTCTTTCGGAGATCGAGTCGCGCCGCGCGCGTCTTGCGGAAATGATTTTGTTCGAGCAGGCAGGCTCGCATATCGATTCTTATGCGCGCTCCATTCGCGCGAGGATCGAGAGCCGGCTCGAAAGTTTCGGCCTCGCCGGCGATCCCGTCAAAAATTATAAGTCGCTCGTTCGCGATATTGCGGAATCGGGCGGCGCGTCGGCGCGCGTCGGCGTGGCGCTGCGCGCCTTTTGGGCTTTCAAAGGCCAGACGCGCCTGCTTGTCACAGCGCTGATCTTCGTCCTGATTGCCTTGAGCTGTGGCGCCGCCGTCGATCACCGATCGACGTGGCTCGACAGTCTGCGTTCCAATCAGGCCTTTGTGTCAACCGCCGATTGGCTCGAAAACCATATGAACTGGTTCTCTACCATCGCCGAGCTCTGTTGGCTCGCGGCGGCCGGGGCTATTCTCATCAATCTCTGGCGCGGCATCCGTTTCCTGCAGCCGCTTTTTAGGGGAGTCGGTCTTCTCGAGAAGGAAGTGGCGAATCGACGCCGCGATCTCGATACGCTTCTCGCGCATCAGATGCGCCGAGTGGACGCGCTTTCCGCAGACGTGGAATTGACCGCGCGCCGCGCGGCGGAGGCGGATCGGCGCGCCGCGAATGCGATGGCCGCGAACGGCGATTATGCGGAGCCTTCGCCTTTTGCCGCGATGACGCCCGAAAGTCAGGCCGAACGCTTCTTCATCGCGCTCGTCCAAGCGATTCGTGAGGGGCGGGATCACGCCGAATTCGTGAGCGCGAGGCTGCCGTATCGCGTCGTCATCGGGCTCGACAATATCGATCGGCTTCCGGCGCCGCAGATGAAACAGCTTCTTGAAACGGCGAGTCGTTTATTCGGGCAAAAATTCTTCGTGACGATCATCGCGGCCGATCCGCAGCGGCTCTCCGGAGCCTTGAGTGGCGATAAAGGCGAGGCGAGCGGGACGCTCGAAAAATGTATCGACATCCCGCTCAACATTGCGGCAACGCCCCGCGACGCCGCCTATGCCGGTTTTGTCGGCCAATTGCTCGGCGACGAACGCCCGGCGGGAGAGGTCAGCGCGCAGGCGAAGCCGTTCGACTGGTCCGTCTCCACGGACGAGGCCAACATACTAAAAGCGCTCGCGTCGCTCGCCGGGGCCTCCCCCCGCGCGGTCAAGCGATTCGTCAATCTTTATCGCATTGCCCGGACGCAAACCTCCGAAAATAGACCCGTTCTTGCCTTCATGCTGGCGTTGGACCAAGGCGGTAGCGAGATCGACCGCGCCATGGTCGAGGCAGCGCTTACGGGCAATGATGATGTCGAAAGAGCCTTGGACCTTCGGCATGCCTCGCCGTCCTTGGCCTCGGCGCTTGCTGCCGTCGAGGCCGTGCACGGCCGGGTCACCACTGGCGAGGCGCGCCGCGCCATGGTGGCAGCCAAGGCCTATTCGTTGCGCGATTGATCCTTAAAAAACGAAACGGGCCGCATCGCTGCGGCCCGATCTTGTGCGGAGCGCTTCCCCGTTCGACCGGTTCAGCGTTCAGTGCTGGAACAGCTTGAGCGCATTCAGAAGTGTTTGAATGACTCCCCAGGTGAGGGGAATTCCGACGAATCCCCAGGCGAGGATGAGCTGCAGCGTCATCGAGGCGCTTGTGTGATGGTCATCTGCCATGATTCATGATCCTTCTTATGCCACGCCGACGGCGTCAGCTTCACTTTCGATCGCCATATGATGCCGCTTGTCGACTTCCTTGATCGCGAGATTGCAAAAGAAGCCAATCACCAGAAGGCCGGCCATAATGTACATCGGCAGATTATAGGAATCCGCCTTGGATACGTTGTGGGCGACTTCATAGGCCGAGATGTAGTTCACGATCACCGGACCGAAAATGCCGGCCGCCGACCAAGCGGTCAGCAGCATGCCGTGAATCGCGCCGACATAACGCGTGCCGAACATATCCTTGAGATAGGCCGGCACCGTCGCGAAGCCCCCACCGTACATGCTGATGATGATGAGAAAGCAGATGACGAACAGTGCCACGCTGCCGATTTGGCCGGCATGCGGCACGGTCACATAGAGCGCCGTGCCGAGCGCGAAGAAGATCATGTAGGTCGCCTTGCGGCCGATGAAGTCCGACGTGGAGGCCCAGAAGAAACGCCCGCCCATGTTGAACAGACTCATGAGACCGACGAATCCCGCCGCGGCGACCGGCCCCACCGAGCCATGGAATGTTTCCTGGATCATCGCCGATGCTTGGCCGAGCACGCCGATGCCAGCCGTCACATTCAGGCACAGCACCCACCAGATCAGCCAAAACTGCGGTGTCTTCAGCGCTTGATAGACATACACGTTCTTGTCGGTGATGAGCTTCTTGGGCTGCGCCGGCGCGACATAACCGGCGGGATGCCAGCCGGGCGCGGGAACCCGCACGATCGCCGATCCGACGAGCATGAAGCAGAAGTAGATCACGCCGAGGCTTACGAAGGTCTCCGCCACGCCCACATGGGTGGGGGTGGAGAAGTAGTGCATCAGCCAGACCGAAAGGGGCGAGGCGATGAAGGCGCCGCCGCCGAATCCCATGATTGCCATGCCGGTCGCCATGCCGGGCCGATCGGGGAACCATTTGATGAGAGTCGAAACCGGAGAAATATAACCGATCCCCAATCCGCAGCCGCCGAGCACGCCATAGCCGAGATAGATGATCCAGATGTTGTGGATCGACGCGCCTAGCGCGGCGACGAGGAAGCCGCCGCCCCAGCAGAGCGCTGCGACGAACATGCTGCGCCGCGGACCGTTTTCCTCGACCCAACGGCCGAAGACCGCGGCCGAGACGCCGAGAAAGAGGATGGCAAGGCTGAAAATCCAGCCGAGCTCGGGCTTGGTCCAATCCCCCGGCGCCGACTTCGTGATGCCGATGAGCTTTGTCATCGGCAGGTTGAAGACGCTGAAGGCATAGGCCTGGCCGATGCAGAGATGGACGCAGAGTGCCGCAGGCGGCACCATCCAGCGGCTGAAGCCAGGCTTCGCAACCGTATGGCTTCGGTCGAGAATAGAAAACAGGCTCATTTCACTCCCCTTTTGCTTTGTATCTTGCGCCCCGCCGTATTCGGCGAAGACGTGTCGGCTTAGCGCCGTCTCTTATTTCTTGCATCGTATGCGCATTTTCTTGGCGAAAATAGCTGCAAGCTCAGTTTGCGGCAATCGCCGGAAAACGCGAGTTCGCGCATTTGCAACTCCCCCGCGGCGCGAACCCTGGACGAGGTTCGGATCGCTGGAGCGTCAAATGGCAAAGGGGGAGTGGGCTCAAGACCCAGGTGATGGGCGAATAGGTGCGGACGATCTCGCGCAGCCTCGGCCGCGGGCACGCTCGCGCTCATGGCGCCTTCCCCCCATTTTTCTTTAAGCTGCAAGTCTTGCTGCCTCAAGTCAAGTCTGCCGAAGGTATATCGTTGAATAGTTCCATGATACGCGGCGTTTTGGCGGCGCGAAGTCTGCCGACCTTTGTCACAATAGACGTCACACAAGCCATGGGCCTAAAGTCGTCGCCGGCCGCGGGCCAGCTTTGAGCGGGGTCAACGCAACCGCAACCGATTGCGGTCATCTATAAATTGATTGCGGTCTTCTATAGAAACCTTTGGCGAGCGGCAGGCATGACCTCCAAGTTTCTTCTGCGAGATTTTGCGATTCTCTTTGCCTTCGTGGCGGTCTCGTCGCCCATGACTTCGCAGGCCGTAGATGCCGCGCCGATAAAGCTCGATTGCGTCCTCACGCATCTCGGCCCGGACGGCACGGATGTCGCGCACACGATCACGGTCGCATTCGACTCCGAAGCCAATACGCTCGTCGTGGTCGACGGAGCGAAGAACCTCGATCTGGCGCATGTGAAGATCAGCACGATCTCCATCAACGGCTATAATGGCGAGATCAGCATCGGCATCGAGCGCTCTTCATGGGCGATCGTTTTGCAGACCTATTCTCAAAATCCGCCGATCGCCGAGTTCGGCCAATGCCAACCGGCGGCGCCGCCGTCCCACTGACGCCGACGAATGCGGGAGCTTCGATCTATGGCCGTAGCGAAAAAAGACGCAGTGACAGAACGCCATTTGCTGCTCTTCGGCAGAATCATCCAAGGCTTCGCGGCGCATGAATTGCTGATGGAACGGATCATGGCGCATGTGACTGGGACGCAAGTACCGCCCATCATTCTGCTGACGCGGGCCCTGACCTTCGAAGAGAAGCGCAAAGCCGTGCTCGACCTTCTGTGGCACGCGAAGACGCCGCTCGATCACTATGATTGCGTCAACTCCTATCTCAGTTTTCTCTTGCCGTTCTCACGCCTTCGTCACGATATCATCCACTCGACCTGGAGTGCGGCCCGCACTGGCGCAACGATTCAACCGGATTGGATTTTGAATCCGCCGGCGCGGATCCATCCGCTCGACACGCAGGCGGACCGCCTGCCGGGAGATTTCGTCGAAGATGAAGAGGAGAAGCTCGCCTACAGTGCCGAAGAGCTTGCCGAAATCGCCGCGGCTCTCGACAACAATTGCGAGAAATTTGCGCACTACCTCGCCGAGACGGGACTGTTGGGAAAAATCTAGCTACCGGATCAGCGCATAATCGATGAAGTCAACGAGATCGCCGGGCCTGATCTCCGTGGTCGTCTCGTGAATGACGATGAGACCCTGTGTGCGCGTGAGCGAGGTAAGCGTGGCGCTGCCCTG
>JBEKNV010000045.1:0-14146 GCA_049522395.1 Methylovirgula sp. | reverse complement strand
ACCGAAGGGTATGTTCCCACGCGTTACTCACCCGTCTGCCACTCCCCTTGCGGGGCGTTCGACTTGCATGTGTTAGGCCTGCCGCCAGCGTTCGTTCTGAGCCAGGATCAAACTCTCAAGTTTGAATGAGAATTCAATCTGGCTGGTCACTCTCTGTCGGCACATCGGATCGCTCCGACATGCTTATATTTGACGAGTCCCAAGCACATCTGTCTCCGACCGCATTGCTGCGACCGAAAACCACGATGTAACTTGATAAACGTGACCGCCAAAGTCTCTTCTCGAGCGAAAGCCAAAGCTATCGCTCCGCAAGGACTCCGCCGTCCACGTTTCTCTTTCTTCCTATTCAATTTTCAAACAGCAAGACTGCACAGGGCAGCCTGGTAGACTAGCAGAAAGCCAGAAAGAGCGAAACGTCCCTCTCCCCGGCTTTTCAGTCGGGTGGCTTAGAGCCCGAGTAACTCGAGAGAAACGATCCGCGTCGGCCGCTTCACAGCGGCGTCGCCATCGCTGGCGGGTTTATAGTTCGTGGCCGATCAGACTGTCAACACGGGATTTCGAAAAAAACGTCATCAAGACGTTCACGAAACTCCATGTGCGGTGTTTCGGCTGAACGGCGCCCGGGAGGGCTAGAACAGTCATCATCGGAGGGTTCGAAACGAGCACCTCCGCCCCGCCCAATGATAAGTGGTATCGCGACTTCAATAATTCAAGCGTCAGCGCACTGAGGTTCCTCGCAATTTTGCAAAAAATTCCTAACAATCCCCGCTATCCACGCGACTTTCTTTTGCCGCCAGGCACACGCTGCTGGGTGCTGACCGACGGCAAGATCGGCGACGAAGTCCAATGTCTCGGCATTGCCGAGGCTTTGGGGCTGAACCCTGAGCGCTGGCATGTTGCACCGCGTCGACGCTATGCCTGGGCCATGCCTTACGGGCCGATCGATCCCCATGAAGCGCCGGGCCGGGCCGGCGGTCCGCTCGCTCCTCCTTTTCCCGATCTCTCCATCGCGGCGGGGCGCCGCGCTGTGCCCTATCTACGCGCGCTCAAACGTGCCTCGAAAGGCGCGACATTCACCGTCTTCGTTAAAGACTCCTATTGGAGCCGGCAGGCGATGGATCTGATCGTCGTGCCGGAGCACGACCGGCTGGCTGGCGCGAATATTTTTGCCGCGGTGACGCCCGCCAATCGCCTGACTGCGAGCGTTCTCGCGGCGGAGCGCGCGGCGCCGGACGCGCGCATCGCAGGACTGCCCCGCCCGCGCGTCGCGCTCATTCTTGGCGGCAACAGCCAGCATCATCGATTCGAAAAAAAGGATATCGATGCACTTGCCGCGATCGCGCTCGACGTCGTGCGGAGCGGACGTGGGCTGATGGTGACGCCCTCGCGGCGCACGCCGCCGATCCTCATGGAAGCGATCGTCACCGTGCTCGGCCAACTGCCCGACGCGATGAAACGCAACGTCTTCCTCTGGGCGGGCGAAGAGCCCAACCCTTATGCCGCGATCCTTGCTAATGCCGATGCGATCGTCGTGACCGGCGACAGCGTCAATATGGTCGGCGAAGCAACAGCAACGGGCGCCCCCGTTCATGTCTATGAGCCCTCAGGCGGCCACGCCAAGATCAAAGCCTATCTCGATCGGCTGGAATCGCTCGGCGCGATCCGGCGCTGGCGGGGCGGCGAACTCGCGGATTGGCGCTATCAGCCGATCAATGCGACGCCGCTCATTGCGCAGGAAATCGCGCGCCGTTATGGCGCCTTTCGCGCATCACATCGTGCTGTCGAAGATCGGGCTAGAATTTGAAGGCGTAGATCGCGTTGTCGGCCGCGACATAAAGCCGATCGCGCGTGGCAATCAGCGTCTGGAAGCGATGCAGGCCTTTGAGCCCTTGATCCGGTCCGTCGAACAGGACTTCGCCCGTATCGGCACGGAACGCATGCAGGCGATTATCGCCTTCCGCACCCAGCATCCACACGATCGGATAGGCGCGGCCGTCGATGGTCGTCGTAATCGGCGAGCCGAGACCGTGCATTGGCGCGCACCAGGCGACATTGACCGAAGGCGTGGTCGTGCCCTGGACGGAGAGGACCGCAACGCCATTCTTCGCATCGACCTTCGGGCAATTCGCATCGGACGCAGGGAAGGCGACATAGGCCGTGTCGCCGATCGCATAGCTCGCAGCCGCGGCATAGATTCCGCGCGCCGAGACTGTCGTGACAGCGACGGCGCCGCCGATGCCGCCGAGGTTGTCGCGATCGAGAAGATAGGCTTTTCCTTCCTTGCCGAGCGCAAGAACGAAACGGCGATGATCCGCGCCCGCCGTCGCATCGACCATGATTGGCGCAATGCTGCCGAGATCGGAATCCTGGGAATCGAGATCCAGCCAGTTCGCCGGCGTGAAGTAATCGCTCACATTCGCGCTTGGCTGTAGATCGGCCGAAAGCCGGATCACGGCTTCGCCATCCGACCAATCGGTCGCTTCGAATGTATTGCCGGTGGCGAGAAATAGTCCCTTCTCGTCGGAAACAACGCCGCCCGGCGCCCAGACGCCGCCGCCTTTCGCTCGCGTCGCCCAACGCGCCACTTTCTGCGGATCGGACAGCGAAACGCCGACCACCGTGCCGTGATACGCATCGCAATCGAAGAAACTGCCGAACGGCACATAGACCATGTCGCCGAAGATCAGGAGCGCGCCGCGCTGGTTTTGCCGACGGCCCAGGAACTCAGGTTCTTGACCTGAAAACACGTGTTCGAGATCGATGGGCCAGCCCGGCAAAGGCGTGCCGTCTTTTAGACTGAGCGCAAAAACGAGCTGTCCAGGGCCGTCCGGGCGCGCCACGGCCGCATCGAGATAAAGCGCCTGCCGCACCGGATCGATGACGGGAGTGCCGGTCACGCCGAGCGGGAAAATATCCCCGCATTGAAGTTCGCCGCGCTGCACGGGCGGCCCGAGGACACGCGACCAGACGGTGCGGCCGCTCTTGGAATCGAAGGCATAGACGACGTTTTCCTCCGTCGCGACGATGATCAGCGACCTTGACGTCCCCGGGATCGTCCAGAGGAGCGGCTGCGCATGAACATGGCCGGAGAAGACGGGATGGAAGCTCGCGTCCAACCTCAGCTTATGCGCCCGCTCCCAAGTCAAATGGGGGGCAACATATTGTCCGCTGCGACGGGGATCGCCGTGGTAGGTGGCAATGGACTTCGCCGGCGTCAGGTCGTGCATGAGCATGCCAGCTACGAGGCCCGCTGCCCCCGTAATCGACGCCCCCAACGCGAACGCAAGTACTAATACGCGCTTCAACGCCAGCGCCCCTCCCTTGGATCGCTGTCCAATATTGATCCTTGCAAGAATAGTGCAAACGACAATCTCGTGAGCTCTCAAGCGATCCCCACAAGGGTTAGGCGGCCCGGGACAAAGTGAAACGCGTCATAGAAATTTGGTAGGCCAAATAATCGTGCGCCACATATGAGCGCAGGGACTGTCGTCAAAACCGAGCCCCTCTTCCGGCTCGCGGAAATTCCGGCCGATGATATCGGTGAACTCTTCGATCTCAACTTTCGCGTTGAGATCGAAGGAATAGACATCGTTCAAAGTAATCAGCCGGCCGGTCATATAATATTTGTGGTCCCTCATTTTGCGGTAGGCGGCTTCTACATAAGGCTCCGGCCGGAAATCTTCGCCGAAGAACTCCACATAGGCTTGCGGATAAGCATAGCCCACGGATTCGTCAGCGAAAAACCGCATTACCTGATGCGCCCTGATCGCCCAGGAGACCTCTTCGTCGACATAGGGCTCAACGAGCTGCGCGCCCCAATAGCCGTGCTCCGAGCGAATGAATCCGATGATCGCGATGTCGTGCAACAGACAGGCGAGAACGGTCTTCTCGTCATGCCCTGCGTTTAGGGCGAGTTTCGCGCTCTGCAGAAGATGCGCCGCGCCAGCAAAACGATGTTTGAAGAAGTCGAGGAGCTTTGACCGCTTCGGCATCGGCTGGAGGCGGGGATCATCGCCCATCAGCAGGCGTTTTCCGGTGAGCGCCTGCGGCGCGAAATCGGGAAACTGCGTGGGGTCGATATCGCCTGAAACGGAAATGACGGAGCGGACCACGGCCTTGTCGAGCGCCATGGCCATCTGATGTTCGAGCGCTTCGGCTCGATCGAGGCAGTTCATTTCAGCGCCACTCTGCATCGATTGTCCCAGCGTCCGGCCGCGAATCTAGGCAGTTGGCTCTCTACCCTCGAATAGCGGCTGCATCGCGGCGCGGGCCATCTCAATATTCCCAGCGCTGAGCATTGGAGACGAGAAAGTCGCGGAAGACTTGGACGCGCGCGACATTCTTCATCTCCTCCGGATAGACGAGATAGCATTCGAGTTCCGGCATCACGGCATGGGGCAAGAGCTGAACCAGGCCCTTGGCAGGGATGTTGATGTAATCCGGCAGAATGGCGATGCCGACGCCCGCCTCAGCGGCGCGCTGGAGAGCGGTGATGTTGTTCACCGACATCACCGGCTCGCGCGGATTCTTGGGGTCGCGGCCCGCATAGAGCAGCGCATTGAGATCGTCCAGAAAGGAATTAGAGGACGCGGCGTAACTCAACAGCCGATGGCCATCGAGATCGTCGAGCGTCTGCGGTTGGCCGTGGCGCTTCAAATATTCGGGCGACGCATAGAGATGATAATGCACGGTGAAAAGCCGCCGCCGGATGAGATCAGGCTGTGAGGGCTCGCGCAGCCGCAGCGCCACATCGGCGGCGCGCATGGCGAGATCGAGCTCATCATCGCTTAACAGCACTTGCAGCTTGATATCAGGATAAAGCTCGAGGAATTGGCCGAGCCGCGGCGCCAGCCAATTGGTGCCGATGCCGAGAGTCGTGGTGACGCGCAGATCGCCATGCGGCTTCTCGCGGCTGTCGTTGAGGCGCAACTTCGCCGACTCGAGTTTCGCCATCACATCTTGGACGGTGCGGAACAGGAGATCGCCTTGTTCGGTCAGGATCAGGCCGCGCGCATGGCGATGGAAAAGCGGGACTTCGAGATCGATTTCGAGCGCGCTCACCTGGCGGCTTACAGCCGACTGGCTGAGCCCCAGCGCCTCCCCCGCATGAGTGAAGGAGCCTGCTTCCGCCGCCGCATGAAAGATGCGCAGCTTGTCCCAATCCATGCTTGACCCTCCGCCCCTTGGGGCTCGAAAACCTGCGACGCATAAGCATAAGCAAGGATGATGCGGGCCGCGCTATTCGGCGGCGCCCCGCTGATGCGCCTTGACGCTCAGATAGCGCTCCGCCTCGAGCGCGGCCATGCAGCCCATGCCCGCAGCCGTGACGGCCTGGCGAAAGACATCGTCCGCGACATCGCCCGCGGCGAAGACACCGGGAATATTGGTCGCGGTCGAAAAACCCTCGGTCTTGATATAGCCGTTCGGCTTCACCTCGACCTGACCGACAAAGAGGTCGGACGCGGGCTGATGGCCTATGGCAACGAAGACGCCATCGGCCTTCACCTCGCGCAGCGCGTTGGTCTTGACGTTTTTGAGCCGCACATGGGTCACGCCCGGCGGTTCGCCGCCGCCCAAAATCTCTTCGACCGCGCTGTCCCAGATCACATCGATATTGGCGGTGTTGAACAGGCGCTCCTGCAGGATGCGCTCGGCGCGCAATTCATTGCGCCGGTGAACGAGGGTGACACGCTTGGCGAGATGGCTGAGATAGAGCGCCTCTTCGACCGCAGTGTTGCCGCCACCGACGACGATCACATCCTTGCCGCGATAAAAGAACCCGTCGCAGGTCGCGCAGGCCGAGACGCCATAGCCCCTGTATTGGACCTCGGAGGCGATCTCGAGCCACTTCGCCTTGGCGCCGGTGGCAATGACGAGCGCGTCGCAGGAATAGGTCTTGCCGCTGTCGCCGTGGAGCAGGAAGGGCGTGCGCAAAAGCTCCACTTTGACGATATGGTCGGCGACGATATGGGCACCGACATGCTCGGCCTGGAGCCGCATCTGCTCCATCAGCCAGGGGCCCTGGATCGGCTCGGCGAAGCCCGGATAGTTCTCGACGTCGGTCGTGACCATCAGCTGGCCGCCCGGCTCGAAGCCGGCGATCAGCGTCGGCTTGAGCATGGCGCGCGCGGCATAGATCGCGGCGGTGTAGCCGGCGGGCCCCGCGCCAAGGATGATCAGTTTGGAATGGATGGGCGCGGCATCGCTCATGCGGACCTCGGAAAAAGGATGAAAAAGGCCGCGGCGCGTTCCGCCACAGCCTTTTCGGCGCAAATCAATTGAAGCGCAATCTATGGGCCGGCAGGGCGTGCGGCAAGGTTCGCGCCCCGCTCCGGCTCGCCAAACGCACGGTCTTGTGGCATGGGTCGCGCTGTGACTGCCTCCCCCGCCGCCATCGCCGCCTCTTTCTGCAACAGCCTTTCGGCCGCAAAGCGCTATGAGGCGCCTTATCCGCATCTCTACGCCGAAGGTCTTTTCCCCGAGGCGACGGTCGCCGCTTTGGCGGATCTGCCACTTGCGGCCGAGCCGAGCGCGACCTCCGGCAAACGCGAAAACAATGCGCTGCGGATCTTTTTCGGGGCCACGGAAATGGCGCGTTTCCCGATCATGTGGGCGGTCGCCGAGGCACTGCAATCGCGGCCTGTGACGACTGCCATCACCCGCCTCTGCGGCGCGCTGATGGAAGGCAGTTATCTCCGGCTCGAATATGCGATCGACACCGACGGCTTCTGGCTCGCGCCCCATACGGACATCGGTGTGAAGAAATTCACCTGCTTGATTTCATTGGCAGATGACGACTCACAGTCAAGTCTGGGCACGGATATTTACAATGTGGACAACAGACTTTACAAGCGCGCGCCTTTTCATCGCAATGGCGCTCTGATGTTCGTGCCAAGCCATGAGAGCTTGCACGGATTTGCGCCGCGGCCGATCCGGGGTCGGCGTAAATCCATCATTCTGAATTATGTCGGGCCGGAGTGGCGGGCGAAGGACCAGCTCGCCTTTCCGGACGCGCCAATCAGCCTTCTTTGAGCCGGAACTAACGCCCTTATTGGTTTGGCCCGTGGGCGGGAATGATGATCAGATCGCCGACGCCCGCGGCAATGTTGAGCCCCGTATTCGCGCTGACCGACAGCGGCTGCAAGGCGATCGACTGGGCGCCGCCGCCAATCAGCACATTGGCGCCGAGACCGGCGCCAATCGAGACGCTGCCGGTGGCGCCAACATATTCGCCGGCGAGCGCATAATGCGCGCCCGGGACCGCCGGGGCGAAGACCGCCCAGACCAACCGCTGAGGACCTGAGAAACCGATGGTGAGGCCGAATTTGCGGATCGTTCCGACGTAATAGTCCACCCAACCGTTCACGGAGCTGTAACGGCAGGAAAGCGCCTGATCCGAGGTGATGATGAATCCGACGCCGGGCGCGATGTTGCACTCCAAGACCCCGAGACGCACGCGCGCCTCGGCTGGTGCGGCGGCAAAGAGGCAGCCCAAGCCCAGCCCGGCGACAAGCGCCGCGGAAATCATTCGGTTCGAAGCCATGACGTCAGTCCCCCTGTTCAGCCCAGAGCCACTCAGCTGGAAAGATAATAGCCGAGTCACGGCTTAAAATCCGAGCTTTATCGCGGCCACGACATTTTGAACAAGGGGCGGATCAAAGACAGCCCGTCACGCCCAGGGCTCGATCACGATCTTGCCGGCGACCGCGGCATTGTCGATCATCTTATGCGCTTCGGCTGCGTCGCGCAGCGGCAGGCGCGCGGCAATCACCGGCGCGATCTTGCCCTCCGCGAGCATGGTTAAGAGGCACGCGAGATCCTCGCGATAAAGCTCGGGTCGCGTCTTCTTCCACGCCGTCACATTGAACCCGATGACGCCCCGACTGGTCGCCAACAGCGACAGCGGCGAATAGCGCGGCGTGCCGATGAGAAAGCGCAGAATGTTCAGAAAATCGCGGCGGCCGTTCTTCGTTGTCGCCGACGCGCCATAGGCGATCATCACGCCACCCGGCCGCAAGGTCGAAAATGAGCGGCGCCAATAGCCGCCGCCGACGGCATCGAAGACGGTATCGACGCCCGTGCCTGTCAGTTCGCGAATGCGGGCGACGAAATCTTCGTTGCGATAATCGATCGGCGTCACGCCAAGCGCTGTCAGCACTGGATGTTTCGCCTTGGACGCCGTCCCATAGATGATGCAGCCGAGAGGCGAGGCCAATTCGATGAGCGCCAGACCGACGCCGCCAGCGGCGCCATGCACCAGAAGCCGCGAGCCTTTCGTAACGGCGGCAACACGATGCAGCATTTGATAGGCAGTCAAATAATTGAGGACGAGGCTCACGGCAGCCGCGGGATCAACACCATCCGGCACCGGCACGCAATCCTCCGCCGGCACGATGATATAGCGCGCATAGCCGCCGGTCATCGTGAGCGCGGCGACGCGTTGGCCGAGTTTCAGATCGGACCGTGTGCCCGGCCCTATCGCGTCAATCGGCCCGACGACGTCATAGCCCGGCGCGAAAGGGAAGCGCGGCTGATGGGGATAGAGACCTTCGCGCATCAAGATGTCGGCGAAGGCAACGCCTGTGGCGAGCACGCGAAGCCGAAGCTGCCCCGGACCCGGTTCAGGGATCGGCTCATCGACAAGTGCCAGAACCTCTGGGCCGCCGCGGCGCGTGATCAGCATCCTCTGCTGTTGCGTTCCAGTCGCCATCGTCATTGTTCCGGTAAGCGGACAATCGAATCCCATCTGCCTTACACGAGAATGACGCCTACGGCCATTTCACCAGAGGCGGCATGGAGGAGAGGATCGAGTCGACATTGCCGCCCGTCCTTAGGCCAAAGATGGTGCCGCGATCATAAAGCAGATTGAATTCGACATAACGGCCGCGCTGCACGAGCTGCGCCTCACGTTCTTGCGCACTCCAGGGTTGATGAAAATTGCGGCGAACAATCTCGGGATAGATCACGAGAAACGTCTCGCCGACATCGCGGGTGAAGGCAAAGGTCTCGGCGAAATCGCGCTCGAGATAATCGTAAAAAATGCCGCCGATGCCGCGCGGCTCGTTGCGATGTTTTAGAAAGAAATAGTCGTCGCACCAGGCTTTGAAGCGCGCATAGTCCGCGATCCTGTGGCGCGCGCAGCAGGACTCGAACGCGGCATGAAAACTTTTCGCATCGGGATCGCTTTGCGTGCGCCGCGCCGCCAGCAGCGGCGTCAGATCCGCGCCGCCGCCGAACCAGGCTTTGCTCGTCACAACAAAGCGCGTGTTCATATGCACCGTCGGCACATGCGGATTGACGGGATGGACGATCAGCGAAATGCCGGAGGCCCAGAAGCGCGGGTCTTCATCGGCACCCGGAATCTGCTTGGCGAATTCCGGCGCGAAGCTGCCGTAAACCGTCGAGACATGAACGCCGGCTTTCTCGAACAGCCGCCCATGCAGCAGCGCCATCGAGCCGCCGCCGCCGTCTTCTCCCAAATGATCCGTGCGCTGCCAAGGCTTGAGTACGAAACGGCCGGGCGCCGCGACATCGCCAGAGGGCCCGGGACAGTCGGCTTCCAAAGCTTCGAGCGCGGCAATGATCTTGGTCTGCAGCTGCTCGAACCAGGCGCGGACGGAGGATTTTTGGATGTCGAGATCGGTCGGCATGGGCAAGGCAAAGCTCTTTTTGGCCGCAATCGCAACTGGGAAAGGTGAGAGATAACAGAGCCGCCAGCTTGTCCAGTCTGGATGCCGAATGGCGCGAATGCGGCAGGACTATCGCCAAAAGCCGACACGAGGGCAGCGACGATTTTGCCAAGGCCCTGGTGCTTCATAGTGTTGGAAGAATCTTATGAATGATGCAAGGATGGGCGTGGTACAAAACGAGGCCTCCGCCGTGACAATTGACGGCCGTTGACCCCCATTGGCCGCATCATTTTTTCATCGGCCGCTCCCCTCAGCCCTTTCGCGAAGAGTTCTTCATTGAAATTTGAAAAGTTTGCGTGGCGTACATCCCTGACAGAGTCGGGGGTGCGCCGATGAGTGATCGCAATCGCTCTCTTTCGGCGCCGCTCGCGCCCAAGCGTTTTGGCCACTATGCCCGGGACGCGAAAACATGGCTTATCGAACGCGGCAGCCGCGTGATGCTCGGCTCCGCCGGCGAGCTTGATCCGGCAGGCTTCGCGGATGTTTCCCTGGTCAGTGCGGGCTTGCGCTTCGCCTGGCTCCGCAGTCTCAAAGCGATCGGCATAAGGCAGATCGTGAGCATGAGCGGGCTTGGCTATCCCTTCGTTTGCCAGATCGGCGATCTCGCCGAACATCCTTTTTATATTCGCGACGCCTATCAAAAGGAGCTGGAGCTTTGTGCGTCCTGGCTGCGGCAGGAAAAAAACGAGGCTGTCGTTTATGATGTCGGCGCGAACAGCGGCTTCTTCTCTTGCCAACTCGCGCAGATGCTCGGCGATCAGAAGGTGCGGATCTATGCCTTCGAGGCCGTGCCGACGACCTTTGCCGCGCTCTCAAAGGCAGTGTTCCGGCTCGGCTTGGAGGAGAAGGTCTTTCCGTTTCCGGCCGCGATCCGCGATCAGGCGGGGCCGACGCAGCTCACCTATTCCAAGAAAAAATCGCTTTGCTCGCAGGTGACGCCGAACGGCATCAACAAAAACATCGGCGATTATCTCACCCATGCGGTCGGGATCACCTTGAATGAATTTCAACTCAGCTCCGGCGCAATGCCGTCGTTGATGAAAATCGATGTCGAGGGAAGCGAACTTTCAGTCTTGCGCGGCGCTGAGACTTTGCTCTCGCGGCCGGACCGGCCGGCCATTCACTTTGAATATAATCCCCAGACCACCGCGCAAAGCGGCGAATCCCTTGAATCGTTTCCGCAACTGCTCGCCGGCTACAAGCTCTATTACGTCGACGATCTTTCGGGACAGAAATTCCCG
The DNA here is from genome assembly GCA_049522395.1 of Methylovirgula sp. Lineage (GTDB taxonomy): Bacteria > Pseudomonadota > Alphaproteobacteria > Rhizobiales > Beijerinckiaceae > Methylovirgula. The sequence goes on along the minus strand of JBEKNV010000045.1, from coordinate 3,216 downwards.
TTCGGTTTCCCGATGAGCGCCAGCGCGCTGAAGCCAATCGATTGGCTCTGCAACCTCTTTGCCGTTCCCGACAACGAAGAGTCCCAAGCCCGCTGGGCCGCCACGCTCGCCGATGCGCAGGGCCGGCTCGGGATGTGAGGGAGAAATTTATCCCTTCGCTTTGAGCGCCGCGGTGATTTTCGTCTGCAACGACTCGAACCAGGCGCGGGCGGAGGATTTGTGACGACCCCGATCAACGGCCGCGTGCATGTAACTCATGGCATCCGTTTCGGATTTGCAAAATTCAGGCGAGACGCTCAGCGGTAACTTATTCGGGTTGAGACTCGACCCATTCGTTATCCTTCCACACGAGCGCCGGCCTCAGCGGCGGCTGAAAGTCACGGGGTCCAAGGCGGTCCCAGCCGTGGCAATTGTTCGGCCCGAGCGCAGTGACCGCTTTGCCTTGCAGAATCAAATCGTACCATTCGCGCACGTTGGGACGGGTGAACTTCACGGGATTGGCTTTGAGAAAAGCATCATCATGCAGCTTGATCAAAGTTACCAGGGCCGCTGAATTTTCTTCAACGTTGCCGTCAAACATATCCGATTTGGCGCTGCGCTCGTAGGCACCCTCTATTACCGTCTTCGCTTCAGGGCTCGCCTCGCCGATACGGCAGATGGCAAGAATAGGAAAGGAGAAATAGGAAGTGTGCCGGAGACGAAGCAAATCCTTTTCATAGGCCGCAAGCGTCCGCTTGCCGGCGTCCGCTGTGCGAATATAGAGATAGCGGAAATAGTCCACGCCCCGATCGGCTGAAAGCGTCTTCCAGAGCGTGCCGAGCTTGTCATCGGAAAGGTTTGCGAAGGCGCTTTGGGGCAAGGCGGTGAGACCATTGGTCAAAAGTTCGACCCATTTGTTCCTGACCATGATGTGCGCCTGCATCAGTGCCGCGAACCGATCAATCATGGCGTCACGCAGTGGAGTGAGCCGTTGCATATTGCCGAGGACGGCTTCCCGCATTCCATTCGGCGGATCGACGCTTCCGTCGTAGGAAATCTCCGAAAAGATCCCCGCACGAACGACGTCGATGCGTGTGCTTTCGACAAATCCGGCGAAATCCTTGAAGAGATCGGCATTTCTCTGGATGGCATAGGCGGCCTCCGCCTGCGGATAATCTTCGATTTTCTTTAGAAGCGGCGCTATGTCCTGCTCGGGCAGTTTGGCCAAGTCAAAACTCTCCCGCTTCTTGATGCCAAGCACGACCGAAGTGGGCGAATCATAAAGCTTGGTGTCGACACCCTTGGGCATGCTGTCGATCGCCTGATAGTGGCGATCGAATTCTGCGTCGCATTTCCACGCCGCCGGGTTGTCGATGAGGACGCAGCCGATGAAGAGAGTTGGGATCGGCGAAAGTCGCAAAACGCCGCCGGTCTTGAACGTCGCTAAGGTTTTCCCATTGAGGGTGAACTCGGTCGTCTTTTCGCTGATGTCCCGCTTACCTAGCCAGATTTCGTTACCGCCATACTCCGTTACCGTAATCAGCTCCAGTGGCGGCTTTTCCGGAAACTGCAGCACTCCGATGTTTTTGAGCCATTCGAAGCCGACGCGGACCGGCCACATCGAGCCAGCGGCGTAAATCTTCTGCGCCCGGAGCTTGCTTATGGCCTCTCTCGCCTTGTTATAGGCGACGCCATGCACGAGCCTGTAGGAGATATAGCCTTCCGGCTGGAAGTTCGAATTGGACTGATAGACAACCGGAATTTCATGGAACGCGGCGAAATTGGAAGAGTCGAAGTTCCCTGTTTGCGGGAGCGCGAGCGAATAGATTGCGGGATCGAACCGCAAAACATTCGAGGGATTGGAAGCCTTGAGTGCTTCCGATTTTCGCAGGATGTCAAAACTCTGCTTGGCATAGAGTGCGTAATAGCCGCCATAGGCGAGGATGGGAACGATGACCAGGATACGCGGGAGCCGGCCGCGGAGCGCCTCGACGAACACGCTGAATAGAAGGACGTGCACGAGCAGGCCGCATAACAAAGCGGCCCCGACGAACATGAGGAAAATTCCGGTTGACGGAAACAGCTGGAGGAGAAACAGAACCAGAATCGCAACCGCGATCCAAAAAGAGGATGTTTTCGTCAGTGGCATGGACGGCTCCCGTGCATGCCGCAGTATCGCGCACAAATTTCAAGATTTTATTGCGCAGCTACCGTGAGCTGACGCGAGGGCAGGGTGAGACCGGATAGCGGCCAACCCCCTCACACGCCCTGCGCATGCCGCGCCGGCGTGCCGCGCTCCAGATAGCGATCAAACACCGCGGCGACGGAGCGGACGAAATCGCGGCCGTCTTCCGTCACGCCGACGGTCCCATCCGAAAGATACACAAGCCCGTCCATTTCCATTTCGGCGAGGCGCTTGCAGTCGATCTCGAACTCCGCGAGCGGCCAAGCGTGCTGCTCGGCGACCTCCGCGACATCGACGAAAAAATCGCACATCAGCCGCTCGATGAGCGCGGCGCGAAAACGATCCTCCTCATCGAGCACGACGCCGCGCGCGACGGGAAGCCGGCCTTTCTCGATCCTTTCGCGCCATCCGCGCGTGTCGGCGACGTTTTGCGCATAGCCTTGCGGCAGCCGCGAGATGGCGGACGCCCCGAAACCCAAGACGACATCGGCCGCATCATTCGTATAGCCTTGAAAATTGCGCCGCATGCGATGTTCGGCCGAAGCCTCGGCGAGCGCGTCCTCGCGCCGGGCGAAATGATCGAGACCGAGGCGGCAGAAGCCTGCGTCTTCAAGATCCATCGCGGCTTGACGCTGCATCAGTAGGCGCGTGCGCGCATCGGGAAGCTCCGTCTCTTTGATCAGCGCCTGATGCGGTTTCATCCACGGCACATGCGCATAGCCGAAGAGAGAGAGGCGATCGGGTTCAAGTTCGATCGCTTGCGCGGTCGTTGCTTCAAGACTGCCGAGCGTCTGGCGCGGCAGGCCATACATCAAATCGAGATTGATTGAAGCGATGCCCGCATCGCGCAGCGCGTCGCGCGCGCGAGCGACGGTCTCGAAAGGCTGCACACGGTGGATCGCGGCTTGGACTTGCGGATTAAAATCCTGCACGCCGAGGCTCGCGCGTGTGACGCCTTCGCGCGCGGCGGCAGAAGCCCACTCGCGCGTCAAGAGACGCGGATCGATTTCGACCGCGATATCGGCATCGGGCTTGAGATCGAATTTTTTCGC
>JBEKNV010000044.1:0-14757 GCA_049522395.1 Methylovirgula sp. | reverse complement strand
TCATGGGTTTTGCCTTGCTGATGGCCTTGCCCGTCGGCTTCGCTTTCGCCTCCTGCGTCACCCATGTCTTTCTCGGGCGATATGCTCTTTCGGCGTCAATCGGCGCGATCCTCCTTTTTGTTATGGCGCTCAGGAAGGTTCCGTATCAAAGCAGCGTCGGTGTCATTCTCCTTGCCGTGTTGTGTATCCTTCCGCTGTTTCGCGCCTCACCAAAGGATTGGTCGGCCCCGGCCTTGGATCTTCTGCATCATTCGCAAACCGCCGGTCCCATCGTCGTTAGCGACGGTGATCTCTTTCTCGAGCTCACGGAGAGTTCGGAGCCCGCGTTGCGGTCTCGTCTTGTCTATTTGAGGAGCCCCGACGGGCTCGGTGGCGGCGACTCGTCGGGCGAGCATCAGGTCGAACGGCTTTTCCGATCGTTCCGCTCCGACCTGCCGGTGCAAGACGTCGATGCGTTCATTGCCCAGCATCCAACCTTCGTCGATGTAGGACGACCGGGCAGGCCCACGGACGATCTGAGCGCCTGGTTCATGGCGAAGGGCTGGATCAGCGGCGTGATCGGCATGAAGTCGGGCGTCGCATTGTTCGACGTCAACACATCCCGATCCGTTCGATAGACCACCGAGCCTAGCCGGCGAGCGCGAAGGCGCCGCCGCGCTTCAATCTCAGCCCCGCGCGTTCGCCGACGCCGAAAGAACGGTCGTCCGGGGCCTCGGCTTCGACGATTCTCTCGTGGACGCCGATCGCGAGTTCCAAACGGCGCGCCGCACCTGAGCGCCGCAAGGAGCGGATCACGCCATTGATCAGGCCCGGCTTCGGCTCCTCGACAATCGTGTCCTGCGGCCGAAAATAAATGGCCTGAGGGCCGTCCTGAAGCGAGTTGAACGGAAGGCCGACCGGGCGTTCCTCGAAATAAGGTTTGCCGGAGAAGACCTCGACATCGAAGCGGCTCGATTCGCCGATGAACTCATAGACGAAGGGCGAGACCGGCGCGTCATAGACCTCGTCAGGCGCGCCGACCTGTTCGATCTTGCCTTTGTTCATCACGACCACGCGGTCGGCGACTTCGAGCGCCTCGTCCTGGTCGTGGGTGACGAAGACGGTCGTGTGGCCGGTGCAGGTGTGAAGATCGCGCAGCCAACGCCGTAGTTCCCGCCGCACTTTGGCGTCGAGCGCGCCGAAGGGCTCGTCGAGCAACAAAACGCGCGGCTCGACGGCGAGCGCGCGCGCAAAAGCAATCCGCTGGCGCTGGCCGCCCGAAAGCTGCGCTGGAAACCGTTTGCCGAGATCGGGCAGCTGCACCAATTCGAGCAACGCGTTGACGCGGCGCGCGATCTCAGCCTCGCTCGGGCGCTCGCAGCGCGGACGCGCGCGAAGGCCGAAGGCGATATTCTCGAAGACGCTCATGTGCTTGAAGAGCGCATAGTGCTGGAAGACGAAACCGACGTTGCGATCCTGCACGCGCTTTTGCGACGCATCTTCGCCGCCGAAGAGCACATGGCCGCTCTTCGGAAAATCGAGGCCGGCGATGATGCGGAGCAACGTCGTCTTGCCCGAGCCCGACGGGCCCAGGAGCGCGATCAATTCGCCGGAACGGATCGTGAGATCGACGCCGTGCAAGGCGGGCGTCTTGCCATAGTCTTTATGAAGTCCGCCGATTTCCAGATTCACGATCCGCCTCCGCTCAGACGCGCCGCGCCGCGGCGATCTCATCGCCGTAACGCGTTTCCAAAAGGGTTTTGATGGCCAGGGTGACTAGCGCGAGCGCGCCGAGAAGACTCGCCGTCGCAAAGGCGCCGACGAAATTATATTCGTTATAGGACATTTCGATCTGCAGCGGCATCGTCGTCGTCAGCCCGCGCAGATGGCCGGAGACGACCGAGACGGCGCCGAATTCGCCCATCGCTCGCGCGTTGCAGAGAAGCACACCGTAAAGGAGGGCCCAACGAATGTTCGGAAGTGTGGTGCGCAGAAATGTCTTGAGCCCGCTCGCGCCGAGGGACAAGGCCGCCTCTTCGTCGCCGACGCCTTGCTCCTGCATCAGAGGGATGAGTTCGCGCGCGACGAACGGAAAGGTCACGAAAATCGTGGCGAGCACAATGCCCGGCACGGCGAAGATGATGCCGATGCCATGCGCTACAAGCCAAGGGCCGAAGACGCCGTTCACGCCATAGAGCAGCACATAGATGAGGCCCGCGACCACGGGTGAAACCGAGAAGGGCAAATCGATCAGGGTGACGAGCAGCGTTTTACCGGGAAAGGAAAATTTGGCGATCGCCCAGGCGGCCGAAATGCCAAAGAGCGCATTGAGCGGAACGGCGATGGCCGCGACGAGAAGCGTCAGCTCGATGCTTGCCACGACATCGGGATCGGCGAAATTGGCGAGATAAGGCCAAAGGCCTCGGGCGAAGGCCTCGACAAAAACAACTGCCATGGGCAGGACGAAAAACAGACCCATGCAGAGCACCGCCAGGCCGATGAGCAGGAAGCGAATGAGGGGCGCCTCAGTAATCGGCGAACGAAACTTTTGCGCCATCGGCGAATGATCCTCATCCTTCATGGCCGGACCTCCGCAGCGTCCAGAATTGAAGGAGGTTGATCAACGCCAGCAGCAGAAACGAAATGCCGAGCATGGCAACCGCAATCACGGTCGCGCCCGCGTAGTCGAATTCAGAGAGTTTGGTGACGATGAGAAGCGGCGCGATTTCCGAGACAAAGGGAATATTGCCGGCGATGAAAATCACCGATCCATATTCGCCAATGCCGCGCGCGAGCGCGAGCGCAAAGCCGGTCAGAATGGCCGGCAGGATCGTCGGCAGGATGACTTGCCGAAAGGTGCGCCAACGCGAGGCTCCAAGCGTCGCCGAGGCTTCTTCCAATTCGGAGTCGACTTCAGCGAGAACGGGCTGGACGCTGCGAACGACGAACGGCAGCCCAATGAAGACCAGCGCGACCCAGATGCCAAGCGGCGTGTAGGCGATCTTGATGCCGAAAGGCGCAAAGAGCGCGCCGATCCAGCCATTCTGCGCATAAAGCGCCGAAAGCGAAATGCCGGCGACGGCGGTCGGCAAGGCAAAGGGCAGATCGACCATCGCGTCGAGAAGGCGCCGGCCAGGAAAGTCATAGCGGCCGAGCACCCAGGCGACGAGCACGCCGATCGGCACGTTGAAAGCCGCCGCCAAAAGAGAGGTAACGAAGCTCACCCGCAGCGCGGCGATCACGCGCGGCGTCGAGAGGATCGCCCAAATCCCCGATAAGCCCAGACCCGCGGCGCGCGCGACCAGCACGGCCAGCGGGATCAGAACGATCAGCGACAGATAGAGAAGCGTGAAGCCGAGAGACGAGCGAAAGCCTGGGACGACGTTGCGTCGCCCCAGGCCCTGCCATCCGAGCGTGAGTTGGGACATGCTCCGCTCGACTTTAGTGGCCTTCGCCGTAGATCTGGTCGAAGACACCTTTGTCGGCAAAATATTTCTTCTGCACCTCGTCCCAGGGGCCGAACACGTCGGCGACCTTGAAGAGCGCGATCTTCGGGAAGCGCTTCAGATCGGCCGGGTCCGCATATTGCGCTTCAGACGGCCGATAATAATGATGCGCAATGAGCTTCTGGCCTTCGGGCGAATAGAGATAGTGCAGATAGGCTTCGCTCACCTTGCGTGTGCCGTCCTTGTCAACATTGCCATCGACGAGCGTGACCGGCGGCTGCGCCAACACGCTGTAGGACGGAACGACGATTTCGAATTTGTCGGGACCGAGATCGTTCACGGCGAGGAAGGCCTCATTTTCCCAGGCGATCAGGACATCGCCCAGTCCGCGCTGCACGAAAGTCGTGGTCGAACCGCGCGCGCCCGAATCAAGCACCGGTACGTTTCGATAGAGCGCGCCAACGAAGGCCTTGGCTTTCGCGTCGTCGCCGTTCGATTGCTTCAGCGCATAGGCGTAAGCGGCGAGGAAGTTCCAGCGCGCGCCGCTCGAGGTCTTCGGGTTCGGCGTGATGACTTGGACGCCGGCCTTGGTCAGATCGGCCCAATCCTTGATGTTCTTCGGGTTGCCTTTGCGCACCAGGAAGACGACGGTCGAGGTATAGGGAGACGAAGCGTTCGGCAGGCGCGATTGCCAATTGGCGGGAATTTTTCCCGTCTTTTGCGCGATGGCGTCGATGTCAGAGGCGATGCCGAGCGTCACGACATCAGCATTGAGACCGTCGATGACGGAGCGCGCCTGGGCGCCCGAGCCGCCATTGGAGGTGCGGATCGTCACCGTCTCGCCGGTCTTCGTCTTCCAGTAGTTGGCGAAGGCCGTGTCGAAATCCTTGTAGAGTTCGCGGGTCGGATCATAGCTGACATTGGTGATAGTGACGTCGGCGAGAGCCAAGGTCGGATAGCTGAGGCCGGCGAGCGCGACGACGAGAGCGGACGTGCGGATCGCGGAAGAGAGGGCAGAAAAGTGGTTCATATCAACGTTCCCCGTTAGGAAGTCATATTATGATATCTAGTCCATAAAGTTTGTCAACTAAGTGAGGCGATGATTTGGTGGAACGCGAACAGCTTGATTTCGATGTCGTTATCGTCGGCGCGGGGCCTGCGGGTCTCGCCGCGGCAATCCGGCTGAAACAGCGGGCACCCGCGCTCTCCGTCATCGTCGTCGAAAAGGGCGCGGAGCTCGGCGCGCATATTTTGTCCGGCGCGGTGATCGATCCGATCGGGCTGGACAGGCTCCTGCCGGCGTGGCGCAACGCCAAGGAGTGCCCGCTCAAGACTCGCGTCACCGAGGAAGCCTTCTTCTTTCTGATGAAGAGCCACGCCTTGCGCCTGCCGCAGCTCCTTCTGCCGAAGCTCATGCGCAATGCGGCCAATTTCGTTGGGTCGCTCGGCGCGCTTGTGCGCTGGCTTGGAGCGCAAGCCGAAGCGCTTGGCGTCGAGATCATTCCCGGCTTCGCCGCCGTCGAAGCGCTATACGATGAGAACGGCGCCGTCATTGGCGTCGCGACTGGCGACAAGGGTGTCGGCCGCGACGGCAGGCCCAAATCCAGTTTCAGCCGCGGCGTCGCAATTTTCGGCAAATATGTATTGATCGCGGAAGGCGCGCGCGGCTCGCTGGCCAAACAGCTGATCGCGAAATTCAATCTCGAACGCCTCTCTGCGCCGCAGACCTATGGCATCGGCCTCAAGGAACTCTGGTCCATGCCCGCGCAAAACCATAAGCCCGGCGCGGTCGCGCATTTCCTCGGCTGGCCGCTCGAGGACAAGACCGGCGGCGGCAGTTTTCTCTATCAGCTCGACGACGGGCTCATCTCCATCGGCACGGTCGTCCATTTGAACTATCGCAATCCGACGCTCTCGCCCTTCGACGAATTTCAGCGCTTCAAGACGCATCCGCATGTCGCCGCGATTTTGCGCGGCGGCAAGCGGCTGTCTTATGGCGCGCGCGCGATTACCGAAGGCGGCTGGCAAGCGGTGCCGAAACTCTCCTTCCCCGGCGGCGCGCTCATCGGCTGCGCCGCGGGCTTCGTCAATCTACCGCGCAACAAGGGCTCGCATAACGCGATCCTCTCCGGCATGCTTGCGGCCGATCATGTCGCGGACGCACTCGCGCAAGGCCGCGCGCATGACGAACTCATATCCTACGAAGCAGCCTGGCGCTCTTCCGACATCGGCCGCGATCTCTTCCCCGCGCGCAATGCAAAGCCGCTCTGGTCAAAATTCGGCACGCGTGTCGGCATCGCGTTCGCGGGCCTCGATCTCTGGATCAATCAACTCTTCGGCGTCTCGCTCTTCGGTACGGTGAAGCATAATGTGCCAGACTACGCGACACTGAAGCCGCTTGCGGATGTGACCGCCCTCGCCTACCCAAAGCCTGAGGGCGCGCTCACCTTCGACCGCCTCTCCTCCGTCTTCGTCTCGAACACAGAACATGAGCCAGATCAGCCGGTGCATTTGCGCCTACGCGATCCTTCCATTCCGATCGCGCAAAATCTTCCGCGTTACGGCGAGCCGGCGCGGCTTTATTGTCCGGCGGGAGTCTATGAAGTGATTTATGCCGATGAGGCGGCGAAGGCCGAGCCGCGCTTCGTCATCAATGCAACGAACTGCGTCCATTGCAAAACCTGCGACATCAAGGACCCTGCGCAGAATATCGATTGGACGCCGCCGGAAGGCGGCGACGGGCCGAATTACCGCGATATGTGATGTTCCTGAGGCTGATGTCATGTTGAAACGCCTGTGCATTTTGGTCGGCATCGCGGCCTGTTTCGCGCCGGCGTTCGCTCGTGCAGACCCGAGGGTCAGCCGGATTCATCGGCTTTGCGCGGACATGGGCCTTAGCCCCGGCGCCTATGATTTTTTTTATTGCGTGCAGGCGCTCGCTGCGTTTGCGGGCATTCCGCCAGCCGTTGCGGCGGCGCGCGATCGGGGCGACGCCAATTTGCACGCTTATGGTGACTTCCGGCACAGCGATCGGAACGAGTTGGAACAACGCGCCTGCGCTGGCCTTGGACTCGAAATCGGATCGCAACGTTTCGCTGAATGCGTCGACAATCTCAACAACGCGTTGAGCAGCTTTTAGAGATTTGACTTGTCGAAGGCGGTGACGAACTCTGCGTCATGCGCGAACTTGATCCGCGCATCCAGGCACCGTTCTCAACAACAAAACAACATTGCGCGTGGATGGCCGGGTCAAGCCCGGCCATGACGCCTAAAGGCGCGTCGCGCGCCCTTCACTCCACCGTCACGCTCTTCGCGAGATTGCGCGGCTGATCGGCGTCTTTGCCCATGAAGATCGCGGTGTGATAGGCGATCATCTGCACCGGCACCGCATAGACGATGGCTGAAAAATCCGGCGCCATTTTCGGCATCACGATCGCTTCGACGTCGCCGCCGAAATCATGCGGCGTCTCGGCATCGGTGATGAGGATCAGGCGGCCGCCACGCGCCGCGACCTCCTGCATATTCGACAGCGTCTTGTCGAAGACATTGTCGCGCGGCGCCAGCACGATGACCGGGAGATCGTTATCGACGAGCGCGATCGGCCCATGTTTCAATTCGCCAGCGGCATAGCCCTCCGCGTGGATATAGGAGATTTCCTTCAGCTTCAGCGCGCCTTCGAGCGCCAGAGGATAGGATGTGCCGCGGCCGAGATAGAGCACGTCGCGCGCATGGCTCAGGTCCCGCGCCAGCGCCTCGATCCGCGCTTCGCGTTTCAACGCTTCCGCCATCAGGCCCGGAACGGCCATGAGTTCGGTCACATATTTTGCTTCTTGCTTAGCGTCGATGACGCCACGCGCCCGGCCGAAGGCGAGCGCGAGACAGGCGAGCAGCGCGAGCTGACAGGTGAAGGCCTTGGTGGACGCAACGCCTATCTCGGGACCGGCAAGCGTCAAAGCGGCGATGTCGCTTTCGCGCGCCATGGTCGATGTCGCGACATTGACGACGCTAATGACGTGCTGACCTTGCGCCTTGGCATACCGTAGCGACGCCAACGTGTCCGCTGTTTCGCCCGATTGGGATATGAAGAGGGTGAGCCCGCCACGTTCCATTGGCGGCTCGCGATAGCGGAATTCGGAGGCGACGTCGATTTCGACCGGCAGGCGCGCGAAGCGCTCGAACCAATAGCGCGCAAGAAGTCCCGCGATGTAGGCCGTGCCGCAGGCGGCGATCGTGAGACGCGGTAGTGTCTTCACATCGACCGGCAAAGTGAAGGGCAGTGCCGTGTGTCCCGCCGACATGTCGAGATAATGCGCGAGCGTGCGCGCCACGACCTCCGGCTGCTCATGAATCTCTTTCGCCATGAAGTGGCGGTAATTGCCCTTGTCGACGAGATGGGCGGCGGCGAGCGTCTTGACGCGTTTGCGTTCGACCGGCTGATTATGCGCGTCGCGAAACTCGGCGCTATGGCGCGTCAGGATCGCGAAATCGCCATCTTCGAGATAGGCCAATTCATCGGTGAAGGGCGCGAGCGCCAGAGCATCGGAGCCGAGATAGATTTCGCTATTCTCATCGCCGAAGCCGACGACAAGCGGCGCGCCGTCGCGCGCACCAATCAGCAAATCCTCTTCGCCATCGAAAAGCGCGGCGAGGGCAAAGGCGCCTTTGAGGCGCGGCAGACTTGCTGCGACAGCATCGACCGGGGTCAGCCCCGTGCCCATGGCTTCTGAAATCAAATGCGCAATGACTTCGGAATCCGTGTCGCTCTCAAATTTGTGGCCCTTGGCGCGCAGTTCTTCGCGCACCTCGCGGAAATTTTCGATGATGCCGTTATGGACGACGGCCAGCCTCGCATTGGCATGGGGATGCGCATTCGCTTCCGTCGGCTTGCCATGCGTCGCCCAGCGGGTATGGCCGATGCCCGATGAGCCGCGCAGCGGCTTCTCGGCGAGCACGGCTTCGAGATTTTTGAGTTTGCCGGGCGCGCGGCGGCGCGCGAGATGGCCGTCTTCGAGCGTCGCAATGCCGGCTGAATCATAGCCGCGATATTCGAGCCGCCGCAGCGCCTCGATGATAGCGGGAGCAACCGGTCCTTGGCCGAGAATGCCGACAATTCCGCACATTCTTTGTGACGCCTTTTCCTAACGCGGTTTCTTGTGTTTGGCCCGAAAGGCCGCAGCCCATCCGGGTCTTTCGACTTGCCTCTCGCGCGCGACCGCCAAAGCATCGGGCGCGACATCCTTGGTGATGACGGAACCCGTGCCGATATAAGCGCCCGCGCCAATCTTGACTGGGGCGACAAGCGCGGCATTCACGCCGATGAAAGATCCCTCGCCCACTTCGGTCCTGAATTTCGTAAAGCCATCGTAATTACAGGTGATCGCGCCGGCGCCGATGTTCGTCTGTGCGCCGATCGTAGCATCGCCGATATAGGCAAGATGATTGGCCTTCACGCCCGCGCCGAGATGGGACGCCTTCACCTCGACGAAATTGCCGATATGGACGCCGCTCTCGAGTTCTGTGCCAGGACGCAGACGCGCAAATGGCCCGACGATGCAGCCATCGCCAATCTTCGCGCCTTCAATATGGCAGAAGGCGCGGATCGCCGTGCCGGCGCCGACACGCACGCCGGCACCAAAGAAGACGTTGGGCTCGATCGTCACATCGGCGCCAAGTTCGGTATCGAAGGAAAGATGCACGCTCGAAGGATCGACGAAGGTCACGCCCTTGCGCATCGCCTCGGTGCGCAGACGCGTTTGCAGGACCGCTTCCGCCGCGGCGAGTTGAACGCGATCGTTGATGCCCAAAACTTCTTCCTCGGCGACGCTCAACGCCCGCGCGCCAAGGCCCAATGAGGAGGCGAGTTCCACAACGTCGGTCAGATAATACTCGCCCTGAGCATTGGAGGTGCCAATGGAATCCAAAAGTTTCAGGCTGTGCTTTCCGCTGAGCGCCATCAGCCCAGCGTTGCACCAGGCAATGTCGCGTTCGCTCTCCCTAAGGTCCTTGTGCTCGCGAATGGCGATGAGACTGTCGCCGTCGAGGACGAGGCGGCCATAGCCGGTCGGATCGTTCGCTTCGAAGCCCAGGATCACAACGGCCGTGTCGCGTTCGGCCAAGGCGTGGCGCAGGCGGGTGAAGGTCGCGGGGCGCACGAGCGGCGTATCGCCGAAGGCGATCAGAACATCGTCATAGCCGTCCGCGAGAGCCGTTCTTGCGGCGAGGACGGCATGGGCCGTCCCAAGCGGCGCGGATTGGACGAAAATGGCCGCGTCGGGCGCCTTGCGTCGGACTTCGGCTTCGACGGCCTCCTGGCCGGTGCCGACGACGACCGCGATCTTGTCGGCGCCTGCCTCGGCAATGGCCGAGAGCACATGCGCGAGCATCGATTGCCCGGCGAGTTCATGGAGAACTTTCGGTTTGCGCGAGGCCATGCGCTTGCCTTCGCCAGCGGCGAGGACGACTGCCAGGCAGCGCCGTCGCGGCGTGTCCTTTGACGTCATGGAGCGCGGCGCCTCATGCGCGGAAAATCTCCCAAATCATGCGCGGACCGCGGGATCGCGCTTCTCGAGCGGAATAGGTTCCAAGACCTTGAGACAAGACGTTCAGACCAGACTTTCAGAGATGCGCCTGCCTCGCCGGCACGAGCCGCTGGCATGCCTGCCCGATCCGCTGATGCATACGAGACACTGGCGCACGGGTTGAGGGGCAGCTCAGCAGAAAGTCCTTAAAAAGCCATCCCGCCATGGCGGTGAATGGGATATACACGACAGATCCCGTCGAATCCAAGAAACAGCTCCCCCGCGGGACCAGCCAATTCACTTATGTTCGAGCGTCGAGACGTCATCAAATTGAGCCTCGGCGGCCTTGCCGCCTGGATTGATCTCCTTTTTGACCCAGCGTTTTTCAAGGCGCGCGCGGAAGCAGATCCCGCCCCAGCTCCGCCGTCGCCCACGCCACCGCCGCCACAGCCTACTCCGGGTTTCGCGCTCGGGGCTCCGACATCCTTCCATCCCGGCCTCGTCGCCGATATCGCCCGCGCCGCGGCGAAGCAGCCTTATAAGCCCATCTCCAGCGACGTTCCGGGTGCGTTTCGAAAACTCTCTTATGACCAATATGTCGCGATCAGGGCGAAGCCCTCGACATTCATCTGGGCAAACCAAAATCTCGGTTTCGCGCTGGAGCCGTTCCACCGCGGTTTTATTTTCACCGCGCCCGTCACGATCAATCTGGTCGCGCAAGAACAAGCCCGCCGCATCATCTACGACACGAAGCAATTTGACTTCGGCTCGCTTTCGGTGCCGCCCAATATCGGCGACATCGGTTTTTCCGGATTTGGCGTGCTGGTGCCGCAAGACAATGGCAAGGGTCTGGCAGAAATCGCGACCTTCCAAGGCGCGAGTTTCTTTCGCGCCATCGGCAAGGACCAGCGCTTCGGCACGATGGCCCGCGCTTTGTCGATCAAGACCGCCGATGCGCGCGGCGAGGAATTTCCAGCGATCCGCACCGTCTGGATCGAACAGCCCGATCTCGCCACTGACGCCCTCGTCATCCATGCCTTCATCGATTCCGAGAGCATGACCGGGGCCTATCGCTTCACCCTTCATCCTGGCGACGAGACCATCATCGATACCGAATGCACGCTCTTTGCCCGCGCCAAGGTGGACAATCTCGGCATCGCCACGATGAGCGCGACGGTGATCAGCGACGCGATCGATCATCGCCTGCCGGACGACACGCGCCTGACGATCGCCGACATCGACGGTTTGCAGATGTTGACCGGACGCGGCGAATGGCTTTGGCGCGCCGTCTCGAACCGCGACACCCTGCAAATCTCGACCTTCGTGGATGAAAACCCGCGCGGATTTGGATTTCTCCAGCGCGACCGCTCCTTCCACGACTATCAGGACGACGACCAGCACTGGGAAATCCGCCCGTCGCTCTGGATCGAACCGATCGGCGATTGGGGCGCGGGGGGCGTCGAACTCATCGAAATTCCCGGCGAGGCCGAGTCCAACGACAATATCATCGCCTATTGGCGGCCGCAGCAGCCGCTCGCCGTCGGCAGCGAGACAAGTTTTGCCTATCGTCAGTTCTGGTGCTGGAACCCGCCGGACCCTCCAGCGTTGCCGGTAGTGACGGACACCCGCTCAGGTCGGGGTTCGAACGCGCAACGACGCCGTTTTCTCGTCGAATTCCAGGGCGACATGTTGGGCGATCCTGCTGTGAGCGCCACGGTCAAGCCGATCGTGAGTACGAATGCTGGAGCGGTCGTATTCACAAGTTCATATCCTGCTCCCAATATAAAGACCTATCGGATCTTGTTCGAAATCGACCCGGGCAATGCGACGGCATGTGAATTGCGTCTCGTGCTCGACGCCGGTGGCAAGCCTGCAAGCGAAACCTGGTTATATCGATGGACGCGTTGACCTCCTTGCACGCAGTCGACAATGCCGCGGTTGGGATCACGAGTCCCAGGGGCCAGCGCTCCAACGCGGCTATGGAAGGCGAGCGGTCGAAACCCGATTGGAGCAGCGCCATGCCGCTCGAATCGCCGATGCCGATGCCGGTCCAGAGTCTGTTTCACTTCAATCGTCGCAAGGATCGCGCGCGCCGGCCTCCACATTCGAGCCTTTGGAGCTGGCTTGCCCGGCTCATTGTCTTCGGCGGAGGCTTTGCGCTGACCGCCTACGGCGCCTATGAGATCTACGAAGTCGTCTCGGTCGGCACTGTCACGCCCCTGGAATGGGCGCTCGTCGCTTTTTTCCTCATCAATTTTTCCTGGATTTCGCTGGCCTGTTCCAGCGCGTTCGTCGGTTTTGTGTGGCTGCTTTTCGCGCGGCCCAAGGCGCCCAAGGTTCCGGAGGCGTTGAGCGCCCGCACCGCCATCGCCATGCCGATCTACAACGAGGCGCCCGCCCGCGTTTTCGGCTCTTTTCAGGCGATCTATGCGGAAGTCGAGGCCACGGGGCTCGGTTCAAACTTCGATTGGTTCCTGCTCTCCGACACGACCAATCCCGAAATCTTTATCGGCGAGGAACATGCCTTCGCGGCCTTGCGGCGTAAACTCGGCGACGAAGCGCGGCTCTATTATCGGCACCGGCCGAAGAACATCGCCCGCAAAGCAGGCAATATCGCCGATTTCGTCAGCCGCTGGGGCGGCGCCTATGAGCAGATGGTCGTGCTCGATGCGGACAGTCTGATGAGCGGCCACGCCATCATCGGCCTTGCCGCCGCTATGGAAGCCGATCCCGGCGCAGGAATCATCCAGACGCTGCCGCTGATCATCAACCGCAATACGCTCTTCGCCCGCGTCCAGCAGTTCGCCGCTCGCATCTATGGTCCGGTGATCGCCGCGGGCCTCGCCGCCTGGATGGGACGCGACGGCAACTACTGGGGCCATAACGCGATCATTCGCACCAAGGCCTTCGCCGCCCATTGCGGCCTCCCCAGCCTCGGCGGACGCCCGCCGCTGGGCGGCCATATCCTCAGTCACGATTTCGTCGAAGCGGCGCTGATCCGCCGCGCCGGCTATGCCGTCTATATGCTGCCCGGGATCGAGGGCAGTTATGAAGAAAGCCCGCCGACCTTGATCGATCTCGCCGCGCGCGACCGGCGCTGGTGCCAAGGCAATCTGCAGCACATGCGCGTTCTGCCGGCGGCCGGCCTCGCCTTCGCCTCGCGGCAACATCTGATCGCCGGAATCATGGGCTATCTCGCCTCGCCCTTATGGCTGCTGCAACTCTGCGTCGGTATCGTGCTCGTCTTCCAGGCGAGCTACATCAAACCCGAATATTTCACGAGCGAGTTCACGCTGTTTCCGGCGTTTCCGCGCTTCGATGCGGAGCGCTCGCTCGCTCTGTTCGCCGTCACCATGACGATCCTTTTGCTGCCGAAACTCTTCGGCCTCATTCTTTCGCTTCTGCATGGACCAACACGACGCGGCTGCGGCGGTGGGGTCTTTCTTCTCTTCTCGACCCTGTTCGAGATTTTCATGTCGGCCTTGTTCGCGCCGATTCAGATGCTGATCCAGACCGGCCATGTCGCGCATTTCCTCTTCGGTTTCGACACGGGTTGGAATCCGCAGCGCCGCGACGACGGCTCCATACCGTTCAAGGCGATCGTACGGCGCCATCGCTCGCATGTGGCGATGGGCTTCATTACTTTGATCGCGGGCCTTTTGATCTCGCCATCACTCGTCGCCTGGATGTCGCCGACCATCATCGGACTTCTCTTGGCGATTTTCATTTCATGGGCGACGGGCAAGAAAGCCTTCGGCATCGGCCTGCGGCGCGCGGGGCTGCTCATCACGCCGGAAGAAAAACACAAGCCGACGGTGGTGCGCCGTGCCAACCGTCTTGCCAAGGCACTCGCAAACGCGACGGCGAGCGCGGATGGGTTGAAGAGCCTTTATGCCGATCCGGAATTCCGCGCGATTCATGTCGCCATGCTGCCGACGGGACCGTCCCGCCGGCGCGGCGACATTCCGCCGGAATGGGCCTTGGCGGAAGCGAAACTTCTCGAAGCCGGCAGCATCGATGAAGCCATCGAATGGCTGAAGCCCATTGAACGCATGACCATCATGCTCGATGCGGTGCTCATCTCGAAACTGATCGAGCTGCCGACAAGCCCCCCGCCCGCGCCCGCGCCTCTCGAAGAGACGCCTGTCGTCGAAGCACTGCGCCAAGCCAGCTGACGATCGAGCCGGCTGACGATTTAGTATCCGTCTAAACTAAATGCATATTACTTGCGGTGAGAGCCGCCGCTCGTATATTTCTGTCCGAGATTTGAGGCGGAACAAACGGCCTTTCATAGGATCGTTCATCGTTTCGCCCCGCGCGCGCTTCGCTTGGCAACCAACCCAGCAGTCGCGCGAGCGCCCTTTCAGTCAAGGACAGCAGCACGTGCTCGGTGCTCTCATTATCGTCTTTCGCGAAGTTCTCGAAGCGGGGCTCGTCGTCGGCATCGTCTTTGCCGTAACGCAATCAATTCCGATGCGCCTGCCCTACATTATCGGCGGCTTGTTGGCCGGCATTGCCGGCGCGAGTCTTGTCGCAGTTTTTGCCGGCGCGCTCGCCTCGCTGATGCAGGGCAATGGACAGGAAGTCTTCAACGCGGGCATTCTCGCCCTCGCCGTGGTGATGCTCACTTGGCACAATGTCTGGATGGCAAAACACGGCCGCGAAATGGCGCAAGACCTGCAAGCGATCGGCGAGCAGGTCCGCGACGGATCGAAGACACTTTTTGCTCTGGCGATCGTCGTCGCGGTCGCGGTGCTGCGTGAGGGCTCGGAGATCGTCCTTTTTCTTTATGGAATCGTGATTTCGCAAAAAAC
>JBEKNV010000043.1:0-16339 GCA_049522395.1 Methylovirgula sp. | reverse complement strand
CGCTCCCCGGCAACGGCTCGGTGCTTGCGACGCACGCCGACCGCAAGCGCCTCTTCGTCGACGCGGGCCATTTGATCGTCGATCTCGCGCGGCGCTATTACGAACAAGACGATACCTCCGTTCTGCCGCGCTCGATTGCGAGTTTCGCCGCCTTCGAGAATGCGATGACGCTCGATATCGCCATGGGCGGCTCGACCAATACCGTGCTGCATCTTCTCGCCGCCGCTTACGAGGCAGAGGTCGATTTCACGATGGCCGACATCGATCGGCTCTCGCGCCGCGTGCCGGTGCTCTGCAAGGTCGCCCCATCCGTGCCCGATGTGCATCTCGAAGACGTGCATCGCGCCGGCGGCGTGATGGCGATCCTCGGCGAATTGGATCGCGCTGGGCTCATCGAGACGCGCGTGCCGGTCGTCCATGCCGTGTCGCTCGGCGATGCGCTCGATCGCTGGGACATCTGCCGCTCGAACAGCGAGATGGTCTCGCAATTCTACTGCGCCGCGCCGGGCGGCGTGCCGACGCAAACCGCCTTCAGCCAGGACGAGCGCTACGATGACGTCGACCGCGACCGCGCCAAGGGCGTGATCCGCGACGCCAAGCACGCCTATTCGAAAGACGGCGGCCTTGCCGTTCTCTATGGCAATCTCGCCGAAGACGGCGCGATCGTTAAGACGGCCGGCGTCGATGCGAACAATCTCACCTTCACCGGCAAAGCGCGTGTCTATGAAAGCCAGGATGCGGCGGTCGAAGGCATTCTCGCCAATCAGATGAAGGCGGGCGACATTGCGGTCATCCGCTATGAAGGCCCGCGCGGCGGCCCCGGCATGCAGGAGATGCTCTATCCGACGAGCTACATCAAATCGAAGGGCCTCGGCAAAGTCTGTGCGCTCATCACCGACGGGCGCTTTTCCGGCGGCACGTCAGGCCTGTCGATTGGCCATGTCTCGCCGGAAGCGGCGGAAGGCGGCACGATCGGCCTCGTCGAAGAAGGCGACACGATCGAGATCGATATTCCCAATCGCCGCATCCATCTTGATGTGCCGGATGCGGTGCTTGCGGAACGCCGCGCCAACATGGAATCCAAAGGCACGCACGCCTGGAAGCCCGTCGCGCGCAAACGCAAAGTCTCGACGGCGCTCAGGGCCTATGCCTCGATGACGACGAGCGCGGCGAAGGGTGCGGTAAGGGTGGTGGAGTGAGCGGGCGCCCTTCTCCCGCTTGCGGGAGAAGGTGGCATGCGAAGCATGACGGATGAGGGGTCGCACAGCACGCCGTCATGCGCGGACTTGATCCGCGCATCCAGGGAGAAGTTTCGAAAACCGGCGCAATTCTCTATCACTGATGCCTGGATGGCCGGGTCAAGCCCGGCCATGACGCGCGGGTAATCCCCAAGCCTTATCCGCATCAGCCTCGCTTGCGCTCAGCGTGATGCCACATTTTGGCTGTAACGCGGCTGATGGTAGCTTAGGCTGCTTGTCCTGTTGGACCCGATGTTTATCGACCGATTTGACTCTGATATGAAGCACGCGGATGGCTAAGCCCCACGACGAAGCTGTTTCTGGTGCCGATGAGGCCCCGTGGCCGGACGCCAATCCTTTGGAAATCAAGATCGAGCCGGATGACGCACTCTTTGGCCCTGGAGCTCTCAAAGACGCCGAGAGAGCGTCAAGGCGGAGGGGCTCACTCTTCGGACGTCTGTTGCTCACGGCTGCGCTGTGTGGATTGGCTTGGGCGGCAGGCGCCTATTATTCCTCCGGCCATTTGCCCTTTGACCTCCTCAAATGGAGCGGGGCCGCTCAAGTGCAGCAAAGCACCGAGCGCGACGAGATGCGGCAAATGGCTGACGACATCCGTGCTCTGAAATCCAGCGTTGGCGACAAGGGCGCGGCGCCCGTGCAGACGACCGCCGGCGCCGCCACTGCCGATCTTGGGGCTCGACTCGACAAACTGGAAGCCGACCTCACGACCAAGCTTTCGCAAGTGAATGATCGGCTGGCGAGCATCGAACAGAAAATCTCAGCGCCCCATCCCGCTTCTGTCTCACGAGCGACGTCGCACCCGAAACACGAACATCTCCACGACGCCTTCAATCCAGCTCAAGACCCCAACGCGGTCGGAGCGCCACGTCCGCTGGGTTCCCACTGACGACGAGCGCGGCGAGTCGTGCGGTGCGGGTGGTTCAACCGGATTAACACACCGCGCTGGAGACAGCGATGTACAGCAACATCATGATACCAACGGACGGTTCGGAACTCGCCGAGAAAGCGGTCCAACACGGCATCGCGCTCGCCAAAACGCTCGCCGCCAAAATAACCGTGCTGACGGTGACGCCGCCGTTTCACACGCTCACCACCGACGCGCAGATGATCGAGGACACGCCGGCAGCGTACAAAACGCGCATGGAGACGCATGCCAAGGAAATTCTAGGCGACGCGGCCCGTCAAGCGCAGGCCGCGGGCGTCGCCTGCGAGACGGTCCATGTCGAGCATGAACATCCTTATCTCGCCATCATCGAGACCGCAGAGTCGAAACCCTGTGACCTGATCGTCATGGCCTCACACGGCCGCCACGGCATCGCTGCGGTCGTCCTCGGCAGCGAGACGGTCAAGGTTCTCACGCATTCGAATATCCCAGTCCTGGTTTATCGCTGAGACTGCATCGCCGACAGCCTCACCCCGCCCTCACTCGACATCCATCAAGAAAAATTTTCGCGCAGGCCTTTGCGCGCGCGACGATCTCCTTGGCGTTCGGCGCGGGGCGTTGACCGAACATCACGGCGCGCCGCAGATCCATGATCATCATGCCGCGCAGCACCGCCCGTGGCGGCAAGCCGCCCTGCGCTCTTGTAAACTCTGCGTGACTGCCAGCAGCACCTTGTTACCCATAGACATTTGAGGATAATGACTCCGCGCCCGTTTAGGTGCATAAGCAAGCGATTGGAAGGCGAGGCCCGCGCGCGCATGAGCAGCGACGACGAGATAGAGCTCACGATCGAGAATGCTCATCTTCGGCGCCTTTTGGAGCAAGCCTTAACCGACGTATCGGAGCATGAGACGACCGATAAGCTGCAACGCATTGTCCTGGAGGAATTGCACCATCGCGTTAAAAACATGCTGGCGACCGTTCAGGCCATTACGTTGCAGAGCCTTCGATCCGCGGACAGCGTGGAACACGCGCGGCAAGCGGTGGAGAGCCGCCTCCTTGCTCTGAGCAGGGTGCATGATCTGCTCCTGCGAACCAATTGGAGTGGCGCCCGATTAACGGAGTTGCTCAAAGTCGCGACGCAGCCTTTTACAACGCCCGGCAACGGACAGTTCCTCATTCGAACCGCGGACATTGAAGTCAATCCGGACGCCGCGCTTCCTTTGGCCATGACGCTGAATGAACTTTGCACGAACGCGGTGAAATACGGGGCGCTTTCGGCGCCGGAAGGACGCGTCAGCATCATGACGGAAGTTGACGATGGAGAGAAGAACCTCCTTCTCACGTGGGCCGAGCAAGGAGGGCCTGCCGTTCGAGAGCCCGCGCGCCGGAGTTTCGGATCGCGCTTGATCGAGAAGGCCTTCGCCAGTCAACTTCGCGGCGACACACGATTGATGTTCGAGCCGACGGGCGTCGTCTGCAAAATCCACGTTCCCTTGGCTGTTTTGCGGCCGCAGGTTTCAAACTGAGGTTTCAAACTGAGTCTCTGCGGATCAAAGCAGAGTTGCCTATCCGTATGATCATCCCGTCCCGAATTGAGACTGCGGGAATTGCGTTGTCACGCGGACCTCGACCTCCATACCGAGAAAGGCGTCGCTCGCGCCGACAAAACTACCGCCGACAGGGATCGCCTGACGAATGTCGCGGGCGACAGCGACGGGAATGAGATTGACGCCGCCGACACTGCGGTTCGTCGGATCGAAAGTGATCCAGCCCGCGCCCGGCACATAGACTTCCGCCCAGGCATGCGTCGATCCCGCATCGCTCGATCCTCGCAACTGCTGATTGGGATTGTGGAGATAGCCTGAGACAATTCTCGCGCCGAAGCCGAGACTGCGTACCGCTTCGACGAAGAGAATCGCAAAGTCTCGGCAGGACCCCCACCCGCGATCCAAGGTCTGCAAAGGCGTCTGCGTGCCTTCATCGTCGCGGCTCTGATAGGAGATCCACGACGCGATGTTAGCGTTGATATCTTTCAGCAGCGAGAGTGTGTCGGTCGGATTGCTGCGGACGAAGGCATGTGCCCATGCCCGCAATCGCCCGGTGGGGTCGGCATATTGCGGGATTGTCAAAGCGCCGAGGTCGATCCAATCATCATCGGAATAGCGGAATGGATAGAAGATCGCAGAGCCAGCGATCGCGAAGACGGGCCACGCGCTCGTGTCGAGCTCAAGTTCGGCGACGCTGTCGATCACGAGCGTGTCGGCCATGGCCTGAAAGCTTGCGGTGGCAACGACATTGCCGAAGACATCCTGCGCCCATGTCACGTGCGCGGCGGGCGTTACCACGACATCGCTCGAAATCAGACGGAGATCGCGGCTCTCGCGCGGACGCAGCATCAACCGATGCGGGCCGAGGCTGACCAGCTGACGGTAGCGGTAGGTCGTCTTGTGATGGAGCTTGAGCGTGATCAAAGAGCCACCGATGTGGGAGCCAATCATCATTATGAACTGGCCGCACCTCAATTCGGACTAATATGCATCAACAATGCCGTCGCCGGTTGGCGGAGTTCTACCGGTGAATACTGTTGGCTCTATTTTCGCCGCTCGGTGGGGCTGATGAAGAAATCGCACAGCCAATAAATGACGGCATCCTTATCCAGCGCTTGTTCGCAGGCCGCCTTGGAACCATAGGGTCCGGATTCCAGTCCTTTGTCTTCTGGGTCCCATTCATACCATCCCGGACCCGTCCATCCAGACGCATGCGCTACACTCGCAGTAGCGCTCAGGATGAGCAAGGCGGCAAAAAGCTTTTGGAGCATGCTGATGCATCCTTCGGGACAACCCGACGTCAGTTGCCGAATTTGTAATTGAGGCCGGCGCGCACGATGTTGTCGGTGAAATTGGCATGCACGTTGACGGCTATCGGCGCCGATGCGGCGGAAAGGTTCAGCGAGCCAAGATCGACATAGAGATATTCGGCCTTCCGAGTCCAGTGCTCCATGAGCGGGCCTTCGACGCCGGCGCCCAAGGTCCATCCGACATTCACGCGCGACGTGCTGAATGGCGCCGACACACTGTACGGCGTCGGTGGGGCGGGTGGAAAGAAGACCCCCACAGTGCTGCCACTGTCCATCGACGTTCCACCAAGCCTCACCTCTCCATAGGCGAGCCCGCCGGTCCCGTAGATGAGCAGACGATCCAGCGCATAGCCGACGCGGCCGCGCACCGTGCCAAACCATGGGACGCTGGCGTCGTAGTTCGCATTGCCGGTGCCGGTCGCGACAACCCCGAGCAAGCCGCCCGAGCCGGAATAAGCGTCGCTATAGCTCTGGGATGCCCTTTCGCTTGAGCCCTGCCAATCCGCTTCCAGACCAGCGACCCACTTGGGCGAGACTTGCCAATTATATCCGATCTGCCCGCCGCCGAGGACGCCGAAGAGGGTCAACGGATCGGAACGCGTAAACGCAAACCGGCCAACGCCGAGGCCTGTGACCGCCGCCGTGCTGTCGGACTCACCCAAACCAAATCCGACATTGCCGCCGGCATAGGCTCCGGTCCAGCTATAGACAGGCGACGCACCGGCAGCATCAGCAAACTCGCATGCGACGAGGCTCGATCCCGCGGCGACAATCGCAGTCAGCAGTCTGGGCATGGCGGCCCCCCCTGACTGCGAACCTATGTCTCCCCGCCTTGGCCGACAATTCATCGTTTGCGGAAATCCAACGCATTCCGCGGTTCTCCAGACTCTGTTGCGTCATCGCCACGGTGTTCAACGCAGAGGCGCGCCGCGGCCCTGGCAGCGACCTCACGTTAAGGAGTCTCAGTATCCCTGTAACCCTCACCCGATCGCTTCCGTCGGGAGAAGATTACGTTCGCGGTCGCGCTCTGCCGGTCAGAGACCGAGATCCGAAAGACCCGGATGATCTTTCGGGCGCGGCCCGGAACGATCCCAATGGTATTTGCGCTCGCTCTCCTTGATCGGCAGATCGTTGATGCAGGCATAACGCAGCCGGTTCAAACCGTCGTCGCCGTACTCCCAATTCTCATTGCCGTAGGAGCGGAACCATTGGCCTGAGTCGTCGTGCCATTCATAGGCGAAGCGAACGGCGATTCGGTTGCCGTCGAACGCCCAAAGTTCCTTGATCAAGCGGTAATCAAGCTCGCGCGCCCATTTGCGGGTAAGAAAGGCGATGATCTCGGTACGGCCCTTAATGAACTCGGCGCGGTTTCTCCAGTAGCAGTCGAGCGAATAACCAAGCGCCACGCGCGACGGATCGCATGAGTTCCATGCGTCTTCGGCGCCGCGCACCTTGAGGATGGCGGTCTCGCGCGTAAAGGGCGGAAATGGGGGCTTTTTCTCCGACATGATCTCGCTCCTCCTACAATGTCTGCGGCCCGAAGTAGCGTAAAGACACGCACGCCCCGCTCTTCCAAATTGGAACGCGATCCTTCGAAAAGGCACGGCGACCGAGGTGTCGTCCGCCCAGTGATTACTGCTGTTCGGAAGTGTTTAGAGATATTGCGTCAGGTGCGGCAGTGCCTGTTGAACGCGGGCCCGGCCCTCTGCGATAGCTTCTGCCGCTCGAAAGAATTCAAACTGGCCGATATGGCCTAAGCGCGGCGCCAGCATGACATGCGGCGGCTCGCCGGCAAGCCGTGCGCGCGTGATCTGATCCTCCATGATATTGAGACAATTGGCCAGGACATCGAAATAGGCCGGCGTCGGGGCATGTGAAGGAAGCAGGCGAGACGCGATTTGCGCAGCTTGATCGCGCCAAGCCTCCGGTGTGTGTTCAAGCAATCGATTCACGAGTTCCTGCGGCGCAGGGCGGCTTTTTGCAACTTCTTGCGGTACCTCGACGATCTCAAAACGTCGTCCGAGCAAATCGGTGCTCAGGTTGACTGCGATGACGACTTCGGCGCCAAGGGCGCGGCACACCGCGACAGGCACAGGATTGACGAGCCCTCCGTCAACCAACCAATCGTCGCCGTGTCTCACGGGCCTGAAGATTCCGGGCAGACTGATCGAAGCACGCACGGCCTCGGCGATTGGCCCTGTCCTCAACCATATCTCGCGACCGTTAATCAGGCTGGTTGCCACGGCTGCAAACGGTTTCTTTGCTTGTTCGATCCGTGCGGTAATCCCGAGCTCACTCAGCAGGTCCACGATTTTGTCGCCGTCGACCAATCCGCCACCTGCGAGGTGCACGTCGATCAGGCTGGCCATCCCGCGCCAGGTCAGCGCGCATGCCCAATCCTTCAAGACAGAGAGGCGGCCGGTAACGTAAGCGGCACCAACCAACGCCCCCATCGAGGTGCCGCAGACGATGTCGGGCTCGAGACCAGCTTCGTGAAGAGCATCGATCACGCCAACATGGGACCATCCCCGCGCGGAGCCACTTCCCAGAGCAAGACCGATCCGCGCGCGTGGCATGTATTATCCCTTATTTCATAACCGTCATATCTTCTAGCTTAATGGCGGCACCGCAGCGCCAAAAGGAGACCTCCCTAGGCCATTGTGCAACGCCCCCACGGTTCCGGGCCCACCGTCCGTGATCCGGCACCATCGCGTCAGGACTTTGTCGCCGAATTGATCCTTCGCAAAGCCGGGAGGCTGATCCGGTGGTAACAAAAGCCAATTTGCGAAAGGTCAAGCTGATGATCATTGATCTCTTGCGCCAAGAACATCGCAACATGGAAAAGCTGCTCCTCGTTCTCGAGCAGGAGCTAAGCGTCTTTGATCGGGCAGAGCGGCCTGACTATGAAGTTGTATGGAAGATCATCTCTTATTTCAAAGTCTATCCCGACGCCTACCATCATCCGCAAGAAGACCTGATATTCAAGAAGGTGGAAGCGCGCGATCCCGTCGCGGCTGCCAATATCGGCGATCTTGCGGCTGAGCATCGCAGCTGTGCCGAACGTCTGCGCCGGGTCGTGCAGGCGGTCGACTGTGCACTGACCGATCGTGAAGTCCCGCGCCAAACCATCGACGATATCATTCGCGATTTCATCGTGCATGAGCGAACCCATATCGCGATGGAAGAGCGCGATTTCTTTCCGGCCGCCATCAAGGCCCTGCAGCCTCAGGACTGGGCCGAAATTGACTCGGCATTGACCGCTCAGAAAGCTCCGCTTTTCAGTGCGATCGTCGAAGAAAGGTTCGATGCGGTGCGAAGGCATATCTTCCAGTTGGAGCAGGAGGCCGAGGCGGAACGGGGACTGATTGGACGACGCGAGAAACGTGCATAAGAGCATGCTGTCAGTGCGACTCGCGGAATCCCCCAACCATCAAGCGGTTAGGCGGTCATGGGTAATAATCTTCCTGCGCCACGTGTGAGACTGGAGCACAATCACACCCGAGAAGAAATCCAGGCGCGTCTCGCTCGCGGCACACGTGGCAACTATCTCCGGGATTGGATCTACGGCGGGATCGATGGAACAATCACGACTTTTGCGATCGTAGCCGGGGTCGTTGGCGCCGACTTACCTGGCACGGTCGTGCTCGTGCTCGGCTTGGCCAACCTTGTCGCCGACGGATTCGCGATGGGAGCGGGCAATTACAGCGCCACCAAGTCCGATTTGGACGATTATCGACGCCTGCTTGCCATCGAGCGAAAACACATTGCAGTGGAACCGAGCGGCGAGCGCGAAGAGGTCCGCCAAATATTCGGTCTCAAGGGATTCTCCGGCGCCGAACTGGAACGAATTGTCGACGTCATATCGTCCGATGAAGAACTCTGGGCGAAGACGATGGCCGTCGAAGAATATGGTCTATCCCCGGCCGTAAAGTCGCCGATTCTGGCCGCGCTCAATACCTCTGCCGCCTTCGTACTGTGCGGATTGGTGCCACTCGTCAGCTATCTCATCGCCTACAGGCTCGCTTGGTGCGTCGCCGCGACGGGCCTCGTATTCTTCAGCATCGGGGCGGCGAAGAGCCGATGGTCGCTAGCGGGCTGGGCGAAGTCAGGATTAGAGACGTTGTTGATCGGCATGAGCGCGGCCGGTCTCTCGTTCCTCATCGGCTTTGGGCTGCGGGCATTCTTGAAGGTCCCAATTTGATGTCGCTGAGAGAGCAGGACTCGTAGGCCGAGCCTGCCCCGCCCCTCACGCATGCGTCGGCCAATGGCGCTCGTGAAACCAGCTCCGATACCTCTCCATCTTGGCGCGCTGCAATTCCGGCGCATGGCGCGTGCAGGTCGAGGCTTCCTCGCTGCCTTCCGGCGCGCCCCAGCGCAGTTCGACGCAATCGTTGAGGTTATAGGCCATCTCGAGACTGGCGGCGCGATTGACGACATCTTGTAACGTGAGCGTCCATTGCGAGCCGTCGCTGCGCGTATAGGTGAATTTACGCGAGGCAAGCTCGGAGGCGAGCATGTTCTGCAAATCGGCCTTCACATCGTCTGCGCTTTTGCCCGCAGGCATGGCATAGCGGTCGGCGTGGCTTGCAACATGATCGGGGAAGCCGCGCACCACGTCGATGGCGATCAGCACGCGGAAATCGCGCGCTGGCGTCGCGAAATCTTCCCACGCGCCATTCGTCTCGAAGATCGAGGCGCCATCCGGCATGCCGGCATCGCCCTGGTTCTTCGCCTGATATTTGCGCCCATTCTCGACCGCGGTGACGCGCGTCTTCACCTGCTCTTCAAGTGAGGTGATCGCATCTTCCATCGCGAGAGTCGGATCGAGCGGCTCGGGCGACATCACTTCGTCCATGCGATCGTAAAACGCGTCCATGCCAAGCTGCGCCTGCTCGAGTGAAAAGTCGCCATAGGCGGCATCTTTCGCGATCTCCGCATTGTTCAGGCGATGCAGACTGCCCGACGCCGTGCGCTCGATCGGCCGGAAGCGCTTGAAGCCAGGACTGCCGAGCGAAGGATCGTGCACGAACAGGAAATTGCCACGCCAGAAGCGTTTCCGCGTGACGGAGCCGTCGGGCTCGGCGTCGGCGGCGAGAAAAATGCCCGACTTGCCGCCCGCCTGCGGTACGCGCCGCACCAGCATGAGAAAATGCCCATAAGGATCGGCGTAGACCGTGCCCGGCCGCAGCGAATTTTGCGACAACGCGACCGGATAGAAATCCGTGTTGTTGTCGGCAGCCGATGTGCGCCCATTGCCGGTTTGAACCGTGTTGGCCAGCACCGGCAGGAAACTGCGGAACGAGGCCGCTGGATTCTCTCCGCCGCCGCCACTTCCCGTGTTGAACCAGGCCAAACAGCTCGGCGGCCTGCCCTCCTTGCCGCGCGAGCAGCGCGAATAGCCGTAGGGCAATCCCATTTTGAAGGCGAAATAGGCGCGCAGGAAATAGGGGAACTTCGCGCAATCGGGATGATAGACGATGCCCATCTGGTCTTCGCCGAGACCGAGATAATTGAAAAGCAGATTGCGCGAGCGATCGCGCAGCACATTGGTGAGCACCGGCCACGACAAATCCTGATCGAGCGGCGCATCGAAGAGAATTTGAATCCAGGCCGAATAGAGATTTTCCGTTTCGCGGTTCCACGTATTGCGGATCGGCCAGACGCTGCCCGGCTTTCCGCGTAGACCCGCCGGCGCGCTATCGGCCACGGTAATGTCGCGCGTGATTGTGCTGCAGCCTGCCGGTCCGTCGCTCAGCGCCAGCGTCGCATGCCATGTGCCGGCGGCCGGCGATTTGACTTCGGCAACCCAGAAATAAGGCGGCCCGCCCTGCCGGCCGGAGGATTGGACCACGCTGCCATCGGGCGCGGTGAGCGAGAACTCGCCCGCAAGCGGCTTTTCCGCGACGACGAGGACGCGCAGCGGTGCGCCTGTCCAAGGCGCGATCGGCGCGGGCAGAACGGTCACCTCGGCCGTCTCTTCGCAGCTTGACGATTGGGCAAACGACGGCACCGCCGAAATGCCCAAGAGGAACAAGGACGTCGCGAGGAGCGACAGGCCATTCGCGGCGGCGGAAAATGAATGTGAGAGACGCAAGCAAGGCCCCATTGGTGATGGCTCGGAGGATAGTACGACAGGCTTGGCTGAATCATGGCAAGGGGTTTGGGGGAGGGGTCGAATCTCGCCCTAGGTAATCCCCACACGAGCGAATAAAGGGAGCTTTACGAAATCCAAGACAACGGCGAGCGCAACTGCGGCGGCAAGCGTCTCAACCACGACCATAGCCGACAAGGCCGTCATTGCGATTCCGCCTACGGCCAACGTCGACGCGATTAGAACATCGGCGACAGACGACAACGCAAGCCAGGAGCTTGGGCGAGAGCCCCACAGATGCCGGCGTTGACGAATGGCATAGAGGGTCGCCTGGCTCCCGAACACTAAGGCTGTAAAGGCTAGGGTTCTTAGCGCCTCAATCTTGAGGCCCATCTCAAATTTGCCGACGGCGAGAATCCCGCTGCAGAAGGCCAGCAGACAGATACCCATGACGACACCTGCCATCGTCAATCTGCCAATGCGCCAAGTATTCGGCATGTGTGACGCCCGGACATTGTCGGTCGTCAACGACATCGCGAGGAAATCGCCGGTGATCATCACAATAACCATCAGCAGCGGAGTCAAAATCGCATGCCCGGTCATGATCAGTCCGACGATCAGGAAGAGAACCGTCACGATCTTTTTGATCACGGAGTTCAGCGTATAAGTCAGGATGCGCTGAAACGTCACGCGGCCCTCCTTGACCGCAGCAACAATGCCCGCGAGGCCGGGCTCGGTCAGCACCATACCGGCGGCCGATTTGGCGACATCGGTTGCCGTCGAGACCGCAATTCCCATCTGCGCTTGGCGCAGCGCCGGTGCATCGTTGGCGCCGTCGCCGCACATGCCGACGCCGTGGCCACCCTTCTGGAATGCCTTGACGAGTTTGTACTTGTCCTCTGGCAGGACGCCCGCAAACACCGCGAATTCCTCGGGATGGACAGCGTCGGGGATAGGCCCGGGCGGACAGATGGCGCCATCGAGCCCCACCGCCTTCGCCACGATGGCCGCGGTCGCCGGCGCGTCGCCCGTCACCATCACAGTACGCACGCCCAGTCCATGCAATTCAGTGACGAGCGCCGCCGAGTCCGTGCGAGGCGGGTCACTGAGCGCGATCAGCCCGGTGAGCTTCATGGCCGTCGCGGTGCCGGCGGCCACCGCCAGCACTCTGAATCCCTTGGCCTCGAGTTCGCTCGCCGCGGCCGCCGCGGTCGGAGACGGCTGGACGAGGCTTAGCACCGTGGCGCAGGCGCCCTTCACGATCCGTTGCGCGCTCCCTGCCGAATCTGTTGCGGTCGCCTCAGACATTTTCTTCGCTGGATCGAAAGCCGCAAACTTGATCAATTTCGGCGCGTCGGAGACGGCCTTGCCCGCGGCAGCGGCACGAATGGCTCCATCAACGGGATCCTGACCGCCATCCGAGCTGGCCAGTGCGGCCAGCGCCAGAACATGCGCCGCGTCAAAACCGGGCATCGGATGGACGGTCGTTACCGTCAGCGCGTTCTGGGTCAGCGTGCCCGTCTTGTCGGCGCACAAAACATCTATCGACGCCGCTTCATCCACCGCGGAGAGACGGGTCGGAAGGACGCCCAGCTTTGCCAAGGCGCGCGCACCGAGTGCTGCCGCTAGGGTGAAGGTGGCCGGCAGCGCGACTGGGATCGATGCGAGGACCGCCGTGAGGACGAGGGGAATGATCTCGGCAAGCTGCATCTTGAGGAATGTGGCATAGGCCACCAGCATCACGATGACGACGCCGTTGAACACAGCAAGGTTGCGCACCACGCGCAAAACGGTCTTCTGCTGCGTGCTGACGACATGGGCAGTGCGGACGAGTTCGGCGGTGCGGCCGAACTTGGTGCGTACTCCGGTCGCCGTCACCTCCGCCACTGCCTCGCCGCGCCTCACCAGCGCGCCCGCATAGGTCTGCACACCAGCGCCGGCTTCAATGGGGACCGATTCGCCGGTGAGCATAGATTGGTCGAGCAGCACTTCTCCTTCGGTGAGCCGCACGTCCGCGGCAACCACGCCACCGAGTGAAAGCTTCACCATATCGCCTGGTACCAGTTCAGCGGCGGGGACGGTCTTCCAGGCACCATCGCGGCGGACGGACGCATTCAGCGCGAGCCGCGACTTCAGCGCGGCAAGGGTCGCTTGAGCGCGGCTCTCCTGCAACAGTCCGAGGGCGGCGTTGAAGACCAAGAGAGCGGCGATGATCGCGGCCTCGACATATTTATCGAGCGCCAGTTCGAGAACGATCGCAGCCTCGAGCATCCACGGAACGGGCGCCCAGAATTTTTCGAGGGCCATGCGCAACGGATGCATGCTCGTATCCGGCATCGCGTTTCGGCCGAACCTCTCTAGCCGACTGTGGGCCTCATCGCTCGTCAGGCCGTTCTGCGAGCTGACATCGGCAGCGCTTGCCAACTTAGGCTTCGATCCCGGCCCGGATTGTTCGCGCATCGATGGTCCCATCATCCAGACGAGGCTAGCGAAGCATCGCGTTGCGATGCCACGCGCGTTGCGCCCCGCCCCCTCAAAACCTCGTCGAGAGCGCGGCGAGCGACGGCGGCATCAGGGCGGTCAGCGAGGTTTCGAGCGTCCGATCGAAGCCAGTGATGATCGCAATCGCAACGAGCGCCAGGCTCGCGCCGAGCGCAAATTTGGCGCCCTTGCCAAAGCCGATCATCCGGTCGCGAACGCGCACGAGAAGTTCACGCGACATGAAGCCGAGGAGCAGCATCGGCAGCGCCGCGCCGATGCCGAAGATGAGCATGGTCAAGGCGACGGAGCCGAGATCTTTGCCCTGCGCGGCGAGCAGCGAGGCCGCGCCCAGCGTCGGCCCCGTGCAGGGACTCCAGGCTGCGCCGAGCAGCAGGCCGACAGCGAATTGACCGGCGAGACCGGCCGTCGAGAGCCCGCCGAATGTGCGATGCGACCAGTCGCTGATCGGACCGCTATGCGCCGCGAGCCACGTCTGAGCGGGTGGCACCATCAGCACGAGACCGACAATGAGCAGCATCACCGCGCTGGCCGTGCGGAACTTATCGCCGTCGACACCGATCGCGAAACCGATCGTGGCGACAAAGAGACCGATCGCAACGAAAGAAACCGCCAATCCTATCGCGAGCGCGACCGGCCCGAGCTTATGTTCGGCCGCGGCCGTTCCCAGCACGATCGGCACGAGCGGCAGCACGCAGGGCGACAGGATCGACAGCGCACCTGCGATGAAGGCGAAGAGATACGTTGTCATGAGAGCGGCGTCAGATCAGTCGGTCGAGACCTTGGGGGCCTGCTTTTCGAAGGCCTTGGAAAGGAGGTCGTCGATCCACTCGGGCTGGGTTTCACCGACGGAGCGCCCGACTTCGGTCTGGCCGCGATAAAGGATCAGCGTGCTCTGCACCGTCGCCTTGAACGTGCGCATCAGGTCTTTTTGAGTATCGTAGTTGATGCGGAAGGTCACGAGGTTGGCATATTTCGGCGTCTTGCGCAGAGTGTCGAGAATGACGGTCTGCCGCTTACACACGTCGCACCACGATGCGTAGATATCGATGAGAATAGGCTCGCCCTGTTTCTGGGCCTGCGCGAAGGCGGCCTGATCGAAGTCCTTCGGATCATTGGGTGCGGCGTAGGCGGGCAATGAGCCCGCGAGAGTCACGGCGAGCGATAGCGCGGCGAGGCCAAAGGCCGAGCGACGGGTCATCTTCATGGGCGTATCCTCTTGAGCCCTCGGCTCTCTGGCGCTTGGGTCATCGTCCTTCGGTCAGTTCACCAGCTTTGACGCGAGCCAGTCCGCGTCGGGCTTGATGACGACCGTCTCATGCTCTTGCTGCCAGCCTTCCATGCCGTCGCGGTACCAGTAGACTTTATTGTAGCCGTAGGAGATCAGGCGCCGCGCAGCATTGTAGCTCGCCCAGCAGTCGGGATGGCAGAACACGACGATGGGCTTCGCCTTGTCGTCACCCGTGAGCTGTGCAACGCGCCGCTTGAGCGCGGCGTCGAAGGCTTCGTCCTTGACCGGCGATCCGGCACCCGCCAGCCAAACGGCGCCCGGAAGCGAGCGGTGTTGCGGCAGCCACAGCATGCCCGGGCTCATGTCCGGCGGCTTGCGATCGAGTTCGGCGACATCGATGAGCACGGGGTGTTGGGCGAGAAGGTTCGCCACACCCTTCGTGTCGAGCGCGGTCCCGCCCTGGATCGTGTAGGGCGTATAGCCAAAGTCCCCGCCCTCGTGCAGCCCTTTCGGCTCGGGCACGAAGTCAGGCCGCGTGGTCTGTGCGCAGACAGCGACCGACCCCGCGATCAGGAGCGCGACCGAGAGAGCGACGAGGGGGGACAGAGAGCGCATCAGTCGTTCACAACGGGAACGACGAAACTCTGCGACCAATGGCCTTGCTTGCTGTCGTCCGCCTGGACCGTGATCTGGCCCTTTGCCGAATCCGGCAGGAACGCGAAGTGGATCACCGGGTTGGCGGAGAGCGAGATGTCGCTTTCAAGGTTGAAGACGTTCTTGCCGTCGAATGCGACGTCGATCTTCTCGAGGTAGCGGGCGGGCGTATAGAAACGCGTCACCTGATTCATCTGCATACCGTTGAAGTTCGGGTGGCGGATCAAAAGCGTCGCCTCAGTCGGCTTGTTCGCTGTCATCTCGCCGGAATCGAGCTTGACCTTCATGTCACCCATGCCGCGCATGGCTTCCTCGTCGGTCATGCCGGCGGGGGCGGAACAGCCGCCCGAAGCTTTCACGAACAGCGATGTCTCAAGAAGCTTGCCGTCCTTAGTCTCCGCGACGGCGTGAAGATCCGTATAGGCATTGACGCGCACGCGCATCTTGATCTCTTTGGGGTAACCCGCCGGCCCAAAGGTGAAATGTGCGGCGAGCGGCGACGGATTGTCGTCGATGATGAGGTAGATCGCTTTGGTGTTCTGCGGATCGGCCACTGTGATGGTAACGGGAACGAGCGATGCGTCATCCGGGCGCCCTGGGGCATCGAGCTGAATGGCTTTTTCGTCGTGGGTGACCGTCCGCGTGTTGAACACGGCCTTTTCTAGGTCAGCCCAGCGCTGTTGGCGCTGTTGGACCGAATCGCCGAATTCGGCGGACGCGGGCATTGTGCCCAGGGCGGCCAGCACGGCCGCCGAGAGAAACAAGCTGGTTTTCAAGCGAGACATCGATTCCTCCTGAACATCCATGGCGAGCGATTCCCGCTCTTGAATTGGCCGGGTGCCTCTGCCTCAGGCCGGTTGGG
>JBEKNV010000042.1:0-19850 GCA_049522395.1 Methylovirgula sp. | reverse complement strand
GGGCCGCGATCTCGTCGGCCATGATTTCTGGGTGCGGTCATGGACAGCGGCGATCGAGCGCCTTCCCGTCATCAACTATTGGAACCGATCGGCCGAGCATTATCGCGGCCCCGCCGCGCAGATGGGCATGAGGTTCATCGTCGCCGATGATGTGCGCTTTCAGAACGAAGTTGATGCGATCCATGCGCGCGGCGGCATTGTCATCGAGGTCAAAAGGCCGCTGGCAAAGAGTGAATTAGGCGCGGAACATCTGTCCGAGCACCGCGCCTTCACGCCCGATCGTGTCCTCACGAATGACGACCATCTCGCTGTCTTTCTGGCGAAGGTTGATGCTCTGGCGGAGAGCTTGCGAGCTTAATCGCGTCTTCTCGCGTGCCCCAATGCGAGAACGTTGCTTCATTCTCGTTTAGAAAAGCGAGATCGGCACGGCACGCCTTGATCTCGAAGAGCGCCCGCTCAATGCGCCTAAACAGTCGCAACATTTCACCTTTCTCCTGATACCGGCTGCTGCTCAATCATCATTTCGTCTATAAGTCGCCGATATCGACGACTGGCACGCTGTCCGGCAATGCTAGACGCTCGATCGTCACATCTCCCCAATGACCGCAATAAAGCCCTTCGCAATGGACGGTGAAGCTCGTCACGCCATGCGCTTGATCGTGCGCGATCGTCGGCAGCGGCCCTCGATAAATTTCCCTGAACATGACGCGAACATTTCGCCCAGATTTCGCACGGGTCCACGATGCATGTTCTCGCGCCGTTCTGCGCGATACTGCACTTTCGCTTTCGCATACCCGTGCATAAAGGCGAAAGATAACAATAATTTATCTGGTGGGCGCGACAGGGATTGAACCTGTGATGGTGGGCGCGACAGGGATTGAACCTGTGACCCCTCCCGTGTGAAGGGAGTGCTCTCCCGCTGAGCTACGCGCCCTCGCCGGCGGACCGGTTGGGAAGCCTACGGAAACCGGCTTTTTCGGGCCAAGTCAAGGCAGTCAAAATCAAGACCGCGCGGCCGCTTTGCCGCCCTTTAGGGCGCCTTCACGAGGCTTTCCGCCGCGTCCCACAAATCGTCGAAATGCGAGATCACGCGGTCAGGCTCATAGGATTCGACGGGAAGATCCGTATAGCCGAAATCGACGGCGACGACCGGGATTTTGGCACTGCGCGCGGTCTCGATATCCGTCTTCGAGTCGCCGACCATAATCGTGCGATCGCTGTGCCCGCCCGCTTTGTCGATTGTCATCAGCAGCGCCCGCCCGTCGGGCTTGCTCATCGGAAATGTGTTCTTGCCGCAGATCGCGGCGAAGCGATCGGCGATGCCGAGCGCCTGCAACAGCAACACGGAAGAATATTCGATCTTATTGGTGCAGACGGCGAAGCCCCATCCGGCCGCCTCGAAGCGGTCGAGCGCTTCATCCACTCCCGGAAAGAGGCGCGTGTGGTCGCAGATATGGGCGTCGTAATGGGCGAGGAATTCGTCGAAGAGCGCATCGATCCGCGCCGCCGACAGGCTACCGCCGGAATGGGCGAGGCCCTTCTCGATCAGCGCGCGCGCGCCGCCGCCGACGAGGCTGCGCGCCGTCTCATAAGGCACTGGCGCGAATCCTTCCCGTGTCAGCAGCAGGTTCAGCGTGGAGACGAGGTCCGGGGCAGTTTCTGCGAGCGTGCCGTCGAGGTCGAAGACGAGCAGCGGCTTTGGAGAAGCAGTCATGGGCTCCACATAATGGGCGGGACGGGGCCCAGCAAGAGACAGATAGCCCCAATCCCAAGAGCCGCTTGCGTGTAAACTAGCATTTGATTCGCAACGTGGATTGGGAGAGCGGGACCCATGACTCCGTGGTATCCGACAGGGGTGAGCCCACTGCGGGCGACTTTCCGCGCAGCTCTCGTCCTTTCAGCGCTCGCGGCTTCCGTCTCATCTGTGGCGGCGGCAAATTATGAATTCGTGGCAGCGCCCGAAATCGATCTGAACCGTGTCTATCGGCTCGACAAGTCGACGGGCGAAGTCGGCGCCTGCCAATATGGCCTCAAGGAGGGCACGGTCGGCGTCACCCTCTGCTATCCGGCGGGCGACGGCGCGGGCCCGCAAGGCTCGAGCGAATATGCCCTGATCGCCTCCCGGCACGAGCGCGAAGGCGGCGTCTTTCGGGTCGATTTGCGCACCGGCATGATGTCGATCTGCTATGTGCTGAACGAGGCGGTCGTCTGCACGCCGCAGAAAAAATAGGCGAAAACCCAGTGCCTCCCCCGAGGGTTGACGGGGGCGGCGCCACAGCCTAACCGCTTGCCATGGAAAGCCAGACCCCGGACGCGGCCAAGCGGCGGGCCGCCGGCGCCGCGCTGAAGCTCGTGACCCCTGGAATGCGGCTCGGGCTCGGCACTGGCTCCACGACGGCCCATTTCATCGACCTTCTCGGCGCCAAAGTCGCCCAAGGGCTGCAGGTTCTCTGCGTGCCCACTTCCGAGCGCACGCGCACTCAGGCAGAGTCCCTCGCCATTCCGCTCTCCGATTTTGAAGCCTTGAGCGAACTCGACATGACGGTCGATGGCGCCGACGAATTCGACCCGCAATTGCGCCTCATCAAGGGCGGCGGCGGCGCGCTGTGGCGCGAGAAAATCGTCGCCTCTGCTTCCAAGCGCATGATCGTCATTGCCGACTCCTCGAAAGCCGTCGCGAGGCTCGGAAAATTTCCGCTGCCGATTGAGATCAGCCGCTTCGGCTCAGAGGCAACGCGCGCCGCCATCGTCGATGTCGCGGCCGAATGCGAGTGCCGCGGCGCGGTCGCGCTGCGCAAGGACAGAGCCGGCAACGCCGTGCTGACAGACAGCGGCAATGCTCTCGTCGATTGCGCCTTCGGCGTCATTCCCGATCCCGAAAAATTGGCGGCACGGCTCAGCGCCATTCCCGGCATCGTTGAACACGGCCTCTTTATCGGATTGGCCGATGCGGTCATCGCCGGGAGCGGCGACGGCATCGAAATTTTTGGGCAATTGAACTGATGAACGAACCCGGTCGCAGATCGGAAAATAACCGTCCTGAACGGAAACAAGAGTGAGGAGAACGTCCGTGTCTTTGAGTTTTGAACGTAACCGCATTGTCGCTCTGGCGCTTCTCGCCGGCGTATCCCTGGTTTTGCAAGCGCCGATCGCCGCCGCCCAGCAGCCGCCGGCTCCCGCCACCGCCGACGCGGAACCCAGCGCCTCGCATCTTGCCGCAGCGCGCGAGCTCGTGCTGGCGACCGGTATGAAGCGCACCTTCGATGCCGCCATTCCAGATCTCTTGAACAAGATCGGCGACAGCTATCGCCAGACAGAGCCCGGTCTGTTGCCGGACCTCGTCCCCGTGCTCAACACGTTGAAAACGGAATTCGCCAGCCGCACCGATGAACTGGTTGATAAGGCCGCGCATATCTATGCGAAGCTTCTGACTGAAGAGCAAATCCACGCCACTGTCGCCTTCTTCACCAGCGATGCGGGCAAGAAATATATCGAGGTCCAGCCGATCTTCTTCAATGCGACCATCAATGCGATGCAGGATTGGCACGACAAGGTTTCGCAAGAAATAATACAGCGCATGCGCGACGAGATGAAGAAGAAGGGACATACCCTCTAAAGTCTGCCGCAAGCGGTCGGAACGCAGCGGGAAAGAGATCGAGGGCTGATTGACCATGGCTCACTATGACGTCGATCTCTTCGTCATCGGCGCCGGATCGGGCGGCGTGCGCGCCGCCCGCATCGCCGCATCCTATGGCGCGAAGGTGACGATCGCGGAGGAATTCCGCGTCGGCGGCACCTGCGTCATCCGCGGCTGCGTGCCGAAGAAGCTGATGGTCTATGCAAGCCGCTATGCCGACGAGTTCGAGGACGCGGCAGGATTCGGCTGGACGGTTCCGAAACCCTCGTTCGATTGGTCGAAGCTCGTCGGCGCCAAGGAAAAAGAAATCACGCGGCTCTCCGCAATCTATCGCGCCAATCTCGAACGATCCGGCGTCACTCTGATTCAGGATCGCGCCGTCGTCGAAGGTGCCAATCAGATCCGGCTTGCCGGCGACGGCCGCGAGATCAGCGCGAAATATATTCTCGTCGCGACAGGCGGCCATCCGAATCTGGTCCCGCCTGTCCCCGGCCTCGACCATGTCCTTACCTCGAATGAGGTCTTCGATCTTCCCGAGCTGCCGAAACGGATTCTGATCGTCGGCGGCGGCTATATCGCGGTCGAATTTGCTTCCCTGCTCGCCCGTCTCGGCAGCCAGGTGACGATCGTCACACGCAGCGACAATATTCTGCTCGGTTTCGACGAAGATCTTCGCATCGGATTACGCGATGCCATGGTGCAAGCCGGCATCGCTTTCAAATTCTCGACACTGCCGACCGCGATCGAAAAGACCGCGTCGGGCTTCAAGGTCGCTCTGACGAACGACGCGGCGCTCGACGTCGACAAAGTCATGCTGGCGACGGGACGCACCCCGAACACCAAGGGTGTCGGTCTCGAAAAAATCGGCGTTGCGCTCGATGCGATGGGCGCGGTCAAGGTCGATGAATATTCGCAATCGACCGTGCCGTCGATCTATGCGGTCGGCGATGTCACCAATCGTCTCGCTTTGACGCCGGTCGCCATTCGCGAGGGCCATGCCTTCGCCGATACCGTCTTCGGCAATAAGAAGACCGCCGTTGATTATGAGGGCGTACCCACAGCGGTCTTCACGACGCCGGAACTGGGCACGGTCGGCTTGGCTGAAGGCGAGGCGCGCGAGGCTTTCCACTGCGTCGATATCTATGCGACGCGCTTTCGCCCGCTGAAAGCAACGGTCAGCGGCCGGCCCGAAATGACCCTGATGAAGCTCGTCGTCGATGGCGAGACGGACCGGGTTCTCGGCGCCCATGTGCTCGGCGAAGGGGCCGGCGAAATGGCCCAGCTCCTCGGGGTCGCGGTCAAAATGGGCGCCAAAAAAGCCGATTTCGACGCCACCATGGCGGTGCATCCGACTTCCGCCGAGGAATTCGTGACCTTGCGGACCCGCACGGCCCGTTACCATAAGGACAAGGCCGATATGGCCTGAAAGGGTCCCCATGTGTATAAGGCCGTCTCCAAGAGCCTAAGGGGCCTTATGGCCCCCTGAATGCGACGAGATCGAAGAAGATAATGAGCGAATATTGGTCCCCTGAGAGCTGGCGGGCAAAGCCCATCGAGCAGGCGCCGGCCTATCCAGACCCGGCGGCGCTGGCCGATGTCGAGCGCCAGCTTTCGACCTTCCCGCCCCTCGTCTTTGCCGGCGAGGCGCGCAAGCTGAAGCATCTGCTGGCGAAGGCCGCCAAGGGCGAGGCGTTCCTGCTCCAGGGCGGCGACTGCGCCGAAGCCTTTGCCGAGCACTCGGCCGATAATATTCGCGATTTCTTCCGCCTCTTCCTGCAGATGGCGGTGGTAATGACCTTTGCCGCGGCCTCGCCCGTGGTCAAAGTCGGCCGCGTCGCCGGCCAGTTCGCCAAGCCGCGCTCCGAGCCGATGGAAAAGCGCGGCGACGTTTCGCTTCCGAGCTATCGCGGCGACATCGTCAACGACATCGCCTTCACCGAATCCGCGCGCATTCCCGATCCGAGCCGACAGCTCGATGCCTATCGGCAATCGGCGGCGACGCTCAACCTACTGCGCGCGTTTGCGACCGGCGGCTATGCCAATCTCGAAAACGCGCATCGTTGGATGCTGGGCTTTATCAAGGATAGCCCGCAGTCCGCGCGCTATCAGGAATTGGCCGACCGCATCACCGAGACGCTCGGTTTTATGCGCGCCATCGGCCTCGATCCCGAAGCGCATCCCGAACTGCGGCAGACCGATTTCTATACGTCGCACGAAGCATTGCTGCTCGGCTATGAAGAGGCGCTGACGCGCGTCGATTCAACGACGGGGGATTATTACGCTACCTCCGGCCATATGCTCTGGATCGGCGACCGTACCCGGCAGATCGATCACGCCCATGTCGAATATGCCCGCGGCGTGAAGAATCCTCTCGGTCTCAAATGCGGCCCGTCATTGAAGCCCGACATGCTGATGAAGCTGATCGACGTCCTCGATCCCGACAATGAGCCGGGACGCTTGACGCTCATCTGCCGCTTCGGCGCCGATAAGGCCGCCGACTGCCTGCCGCCGCTGCTGCGCACAGTGAAGCGCGAAGGCCGCAATCTGCTGTGGTCCTGCGATCCGATGCACGGCAACACGATCAAGGCGGCATCGGGCTATAAGACGCGGCCCTTCGATCGCATCATCAGTGAAATCCGCACCTTCTTTTCCGTCCATCAGGCGGAAGGGACGATTGCCGGCGGCGTGCATCTCGAAATGACCGGCAAGAATGTCACCGAATGCACCGGTGGCGCGCGGGCGATTTCGGAATCCGATCTCTCCGACCGCTATCACACCTATTGCGATCCGAGGCTCAACGCCGAACAGGCGATCGAGATCGCTTTCCTGGTGGCGGAGCTTTTGAAGAGCGAACGCTTGCAGCGCGAGAAGCATGAGATCCGCGCGGCGGAGTAAGTTTTTGCTCCAGCAATAGGAGATCGTCCATGCGTCTCCCCTCGCCTCGCCTTCTTGTCGCAATGCTGATTGCCGCCGCGCCGCTCGCCGCGCAAGCAGCAGACTATTGCCCAGACCCCGCGCACGCGACGCCGGCCGATGTTCCCCCCGATCTGACGGCCGCCGTCGCCAAAGCCTTCAATGTCGACGCCCCTGCCATCGCCGGTGCGGCCTATGTGCGCTGCGTGGGCCCAGTGTTGATGGGCTGCACTATCGGCGCCAATCTCGTTTGTGACAAAGCCGATACGCGCCGGAGGCTTCCGGGCGCCACCGAATGGTGCCGGCAAAATCCGGGATCGGACTTCATTCCGATGGCGGCAACGGGCCATGCGACAATTTACAATTGGTCTTGTAAAGGCACGCACGCCGTCGCCGGGAAGGCCGTGCTCACCGTCGATCCGCAGGGCTATATTGCTGACAATTGGAAGACAATTCATTAAGGCATTTCGACGTCCTGCGTGCGCTCAAACTGTCGTCGTTTATTCACAACGCTCCCCTATTTTTCAGCCGAAATAGGGGGCTGAAATGAGCGATGATCTTTCCGAACTCGATCGCATGCAGAACGTCTATAAAGCGGCCGTCGAAGATTGGGTGAGCGCGATCCGGCGGGAGGAAGCGCTGGCGTCCGTCAATCATTCCGTCGCCGAAGTCGACAAATGGGAAGCGGCGCATTTTCGCGAGGACGAGCTTCGCAACAAAGTCCTGGTCGCGAAAAAGGACTATGAGGACGGGCTCCGCCACAAGTTCTTTAATTTTTAGAACGGAGGCGAGCCACGATCGCGGCTAGACTTCAAGCACCAGCACGTGCACGAAAGGCTTCTTGCCCCAGGCGCTGGCGACGGCAGCGCGCACGCCTTTTTCGATGGCGCCCGAGACAATATTGGCATCACGTCGCTGCGGCCGTGGCAGGCCTTCGAACGTCTGAAACACGGCCTCGTCGACCACTTCATCGAGTTTTGCGCCGCTGCCGGTCTTGGCCGGAATGCCGGCGAGAAGAACATCGGGAGCGCCGACCATCTCACCCTTGCGATCGACCGCGAGGGCGACGGTGACAATGCCGGATGCCGCAAGTTTTTGCCGTGTGCGGAAAATCTCATCATCGATGGAGATCAGCGTATTGCCGTCCTTCGCCATGCGCCCGAAAGGCGCTTCGTCGATGATGCCCGCCTCACCTGGCGCAAGCAGAACGATATCGCCGTCATGCGCCTTGATGACTTGGCTCGCGCCCGCCTCAAGCGCGAAGCGCGCATGTTCGTTGAGATGCACTTCCTCGCCATGCGCCGGAATGGCAATCTTCGGCTTGAGCAATTTATAGAACTCGGCCACCTCCCCACGGCGCGGATGGCCGGAGGCATGGATCAGCGCATCGCGGTCGGTGATGACCTCGACGCCCTGTTTGATGAGATTGTTGATGATGCGGCCGACCTCGCGCTCATTGCCAGGAATGGTGCGTGACGAATAGATCACCATATCGCCCGGCGCGAGCCGCACGATCGGATGATCGTCTTCTGAAATGCGCGCCACGGCGGCGCGGTTCTCGCCCTGGCTCCCGGTGGCAAGGACGACGATCTCGTCGCGCGGCAGGGACGGAAAGGCTTCGGGCGAGAAAAAGGGCGCGACATCGTCGAGATAGCCGCATTCGCGCGCAACGGCAACGACGCGGTCCATGGCGCGCCCGACCAGCACGACTTTGCGGCCCGCAGCAGCCGCCGCGAGCGCGACGGCGCGCAGCCGCGCGACATTGGAGGCGAAGGTCGTGACGACCACCCTGCCCCGTGCGGATTTGATGATCTCATGCAGCGTGCGCGCAACATCGCCTTCCGACGGGCTCTTGCCTTCGCGCAGAATATTGGTCGAATCGCAGACGAGTGCGAGCACGCCCTCCTCGCCGATTTCGGCGAGGCGCTTGAGGTCGGTCTTGGCACCGATGCCGGGTTCCGGGTCGATTTTCCAATCACCCGTATGCAGAACCAAACCGAGGCTGGTGCGGATCGCGAGCGCGCAGGATTCGGGAATCGAATGGGCGACGGGGATCAGCTCGACTTCAAATGGACCGAGCGAAAGCTTTGAGCTTTGCGCGACGATCTTGAGCGGAATCTCAGGCGCGCCCAGCTCGTTGAGCACGCGCGCCTGCAATAGGCCTGCGGCGAAGGGCGTCGCATAGAGCGGACATTTGAACGAGGGCCAAAGATCGGCGACGGCGCCGATATGATCCTCATGCGCATGGGTGATGACGCAGGCGACGATGTTGCGCTGAATCTGGATGAGAAAACGCGGATCGGGCACGATGAGATCGACGCCGGCAAGCTGCGGCCCAGCGAAGGTGACGCCGCAATCGACCATCAGCCATTTACGATTGGTCTTCGGCCCGAAGCCATAGAGCGCGAGATTCATCCCGATCTCGCCCAATCCTCCAAGCGGCACAAAGAGAAGTTCGTCAGTCCCGCGCGTCGGCGCCATTATCTATCCATTCCTGTCATCGCATCGCGCCCGCCTGCGCTTCGAGAAACCAGACATCGCCCGCCTCGATGGTCCTGCTTCCATCCTGAAATTCGAGGATGAGGCGACCTGCCTCATCGATTGTGCGGAACACGCCTTCGCGCGAGCCGCTCGGCGTCTCGACACGGATCGGCGCGCCGAGGCCGGCCGCAACACTCAGCCATTCTTCGCGGATCGCGCCGAAGCCAGAGCCGCCGGCAAAACGATCGAGCGCATAGATCATCTCTTCTGATAGAGCGAGAAAGACGTCCCGCGCATCGCGCGCCGCGCCGATCTCAGCCAAGGATGTTGCCTTATAGGGAAGACCCTCGGGCGCCGAGGCGCAATCGACCCCAATGCCGACCACACAAGCAAAATGGTCCTTCACCGTCGTGCTTTCAAGCAGAATGCCGGCCAGTTTGGCGCCGTCGTAAAGACAATCGTTCGGCCATTTGAGTTTGAGCCGCGCTCCGTCCTCGACTGCTTTTAGCAGCGCGCGGCGCAGCGCGACGCCCGCAACAAAGCCGAGCTGCGGCGCGATGGCGGGCGCGACCTCGTCGATCAGCAAAAGGCTTGCATAGAGATTGCCGGGCGGCGAGATCCATTCCCGTGCATGCCGGCCGCGGCCTTTGCGTTGCGCCTTCGCCACAAACCAGGCTCTGCCCTCTCCACCCGATCGCGCGAGCGCAAGCGCTTCGTCATTGGTCGAGCCGATCTCATCATCAACATGAAGCCGATAGCCGCGCGCAAGGGCGCTGTCTGCGAGCCGAAACGGCTTTATCTCATCCACGCTTTCCGCTTCCAACCTCTTAGTCGTCAAAAGAGCGATTTCGCCGCCGCGCTCGCGGCGTCGATCACTGGCGCCGGATAGGCAAAGAGAAAGGTGACGAGAATGCCCGTCACGATCAGCACCGCGCGAAGGACAGGCACGGATTTGTCGAAGGTCACCGCCGGCTCGTCAAAATAGATGAGTTTGACGATGCGC
Organism: Methylovirgula sp.; assembly: GCA_049522395.1. Classification (GTDB taxonomy): domain Bacteria; phylum Pseudomonadota; class Alphaproteobacteria; order Rhizobiales; family Beijerinckiaceae; genus Methylovirgula. The sequence goes on along the minus strand of JBEKNV010000042.1, from coordinate 9,816 downwards.
AGATAATAGACCGCCGCGACCACACTGGTCAAAAAGCCGATCACGGCCAGAATATAAAGATGCGCCTGGACCGCGGCATTGAAGACATAGAATTTCGCGAAGAAGCCGGCGAGCGGCGGAATGCCGGCAAGCGAGAACATCATCATCGCCAGGAAGAAAGCCATCGTGCCGTCGGTGCGCGCAAGGCCGGAAAGATCGGTGATCGCCTCGACCGCGCGGCCATTGACGCGCATCGACAGGATCGCCGCGAATGTGCCGAGCGTCATAACGAGATAGATGCTCATATAGAAGAGCACGCCGGCAACGCCCGCTTGCGTTCCCGCCGCAAGGCCGACGAGCGCGAAGCCGATATGGCCGATCGAGGAATAGGCCATCAGCCGTTTGATGTTCGTCTGGCCGATCGCGGCGAAGGAGCCGAGCGCCATCGACAGGATCGAAATGAAGATGACGATCTGCTGCCATTGCAGCGTGATGCCGGGAAAGGCCGTCATCACCACGCGCACGGTGATCGCGACCGCCGCGAGCTTGGGCGCCGTGGCAAAGAAGGCCGTCACCGGCGTCGGCGCGCCCTCGTAAACATCGGGCGTCCACATGTGGAAGGGCACGGCCGACATTTTGAAGGCAAGACCGGCGAAGAGAAAGACGAGACCGAAGATGACGCCGAGGCCGGGTGGGCCCTTCAGCGCCGCGGCAATGCCGGCGAAGGAAACCGTCCCGGCAAATCCATAGAGCAGCGAGGCGCCATAAAGCAGCATGCCGGATGAGAGCGCACCGAGCACGAAATATTTGAGCCCGGCTTCGGTGGCGCGGCTGTCGTCGCGATGGAAGGCGGCGACGACATAGAGCGCGAGCGACATGAGTTCGAGCCCGAGATAGAGTGCAATCAGCCCCGCAGCCGAGATCAGCATCGACATGCCGAGCGTGGAGAGCAGGACGAGCACTGGAAATTCGAATTTATTGATCTTGGCGCGCTGGAGGAAATCCTGCGCCATCAAAAGCGAGACGAGTGAGCCGGCATAGGCCAGCACTTTGAAGAAGCGGCCAAACCCGTCATCCACAAAACTTTGATTGTAGATCACCGCATCGGTCTTGGCGCCGAGCAGGATGACGAGAATCGCAAGACCAAGAACGCCGACGGCGATTTCCGTCGAGAGCGTGTCGCGCTCCTTGCCGCGGATCGCGCCGATCAACACAAGCGTGAGCGCCCCCGCGGCCAAGATGGCCTCAGGCAGGCTGTGGGCGAGCGCGAAAGAAAATGAGGTCATCGAGCGATCCGATGTCAGTGCAGCGCCGCGGTATGGAGCGCGGCGAGGTTTGTTTGATGAAGAAGTTGGGCGACGGACGCTGCTGTGCCGTCGAGAATCGGTCCCGGGTGAATACCGTAGAAGATCGTCAGCACAACGAGCGGCAGGAGAATGGACAATTCGCGTGGCGAGAGATCGAGAATGGCCTTCAGCGCCGGCTTGTCCAACACGCCGAATATGACGCGCCGATAGAGATAAAGCGCATAGGCGGCGGACAAGATCGTGCCGAGCGCGGCCAGGGCTGCAACCCAATTGTTGAAGCGGAAGGTGCCGATCATCGTCAAAAATTCGCCGATGAAGCCTGACGTGCCCGGCAGGCCGACATTGGCCAAAGTGAACACCATGAAGACGACGGCATAAAGCGGCATGCGTTCGACAAGCCCGCCATAGGCGGCGATCTCACGTGTATGCACCCGGTCATAGACGACGCCGACGCAGAGGAAGAGCGCGCCGGAGACGAGCCCATGCGAGATCATCTGGAAAATCGCACCCTGCACGCCCTGCTCCGTCAGCGAGAACAGGCCCATGGTGACGAAGCCCATATGCGCGACGGAGGAATAAGCGATGAGCTTCTTCATGTCTTCCTGCACCAGCGCGACAAGCGACGTGTAGATGATCGCGATGACTGACAAAGCGAAGACCAGCGGCGCGAAATAGACGGAGGCCTCGGGGAACATAGGCAGCGAGAAGCGCAGGAACCCGTAGCCGCCCATCTTCAACAGAATGCCGGCGAGGATGACGGAGCCCGCCGTCGGCGCCTCGACATGCGCGTCCGGCAGCCAGGTGTGGACGGGCCACATCGGCATCTTCACGGCGAGCGAGGCGAAGAAGCCGATCCACAGCCATTTCTGCATGCTCGACGGGAATGCGGTCTTCAACAGAACCGTAATGTCGGTCGTGCCGGCGACGCCATACATGGCCATGATCGCGACGAGCATCAGCAGCGAGCCGAGCAGCGTATAGAGAAAGAATTTGAAGCTCGCATAGATGCGCCGCTTGCCGCCCCAGACGCCGATGATAAGAAACATCGGAATAAGGCCGCCCTCAAAGAAGAGATAGAACAGCACGAGATCCAGCGCGCAGAAGACGCCGAGCATCAATGTCTCGAGCACCAGAAAGGCGATCATATATTCCTTGACGCGCAGGGTGATCGCTTGCCAGGAGGCGACGATGCAGATCGGTATCAGGAAGGCGGTCAAGAGCACGAAGGGAATCGAGATACCATCAACGCCCATTTTGTAAATGAGACCGCCGCCGAACCAGCTCTTCTGCTCGACAAGCTGAAACGCCGCCGAACTCGTATCGAATTTCGAATAGGCATAAAGCGACAAGAGAAAGGTAACGAGCGTCGTGATCAACGCCGCCCAGCGCGCATTGTTGAGGCTCGCCTCGTCGTCGCCGCGCAGAGCGAGAATGAACGCCGCACCGACGAGAGGCAGAAAGACGATACCGGAGAGAATGCCGAAGCCGAACATCAGTGCAGCCCCCGCACGAGATAATAAGAGACGAAGGCGGCGACGCCGATCAGCATGGCGAGGGCGTAATGATAGAGATAGCCCGACTGCAGCTTGACGACATTGCGGGTGACATCGACGACGCGGGCGGCAACGCCATCCGGGCCATAACGATCGATGATGTTCTGATCCCCACCCTTCCAAAACACCCGGCCGAGCCAGAAGGCCGGGCGGACGAAAAGAAAGTCATAGAGCTCGTCGAAGTACCATTTGTTGAGCAGAAAGCGATAGAGAAGCGGATTGCGCTTCGCCCATTCGTCCGGCAAACTCGGCGACCAGATATAGAATCGGAGCGCCATCAAGAGGCCGATGATCATGAAGAGCGTCGGCAACAAAGTGATGAAGAGCGGCACATGCTCCATCTCTTCGAAGAGGTGATTGTCCTGCGCGATATAAAGCGCGCTCTTCCAGAATTGCGCGGAACCCGCGCCGATGAAAGTGTGGACGAAAGCGGCGCCGGCGAAGAGTGCGCCCACCGCCAGAACATAAAGCGGGATCATCATCACATTCGGCGATTCATGCGGATCGATGGCGTGCTCGTCTTCGTGCCCGCGATGGGCCTCATGGACATAGGCATCGGCGTCATGCGCCGCTTCATGGCCGCTCTGATGGGTAGCGTGGTCCGGCGCATGTTCCCATTTCGCCGGGCCGAAGAAGGTCATGAAGATCAGCCGCCAGCTATAGAATGACGTGAGTCCCGCGGCGATTGTCACCATGATGAAGGCATAGAGATGCCCGACCCGGTGCGAGGCGAAGGAGGCCTCGATGATCGCATCCTTTGAGAAAAAGCCAGAGGTGAACGGAAAGCCCGTGAGCGCCAGCGTGCCGGCAATCATCATCCAAAAGGTCAGCGGGATTTTTTTCGCGAGCCCGCCCATCTTCCGCATGTCCTGCTCGTGATGCATGGCATGGATCACCGAGCCCGCGCCAAGGAACAACAGCGCTTTGAAGAAGGCATGGGTGAAGAGGTGGAAAATCCCGAGCGAATAGCCGCTGACGCCCAAGCCCACAAACATGTAACCCAACTGCGAACAGGTCGAATAGGCGATGACCCGCTTGATGTCGTTTTGCACGAGGCCGACCGTCGCGGCGAAGAAAGCTGTGGTCGCGCCGATGATCGTGACGAAGGAAAGCGCCGCCGGCGCCTGTTCGAAAAGCGGGGAGAGCCGCGCCACCATAAAGACGCCCGCCGTCACCATGGTCGCGGCATGGATCAGGGCGGAGACCGGCGTCGGGCCTTCCATCGCATCCGGCAACCAAGTGTGCAGAAGGAACTGCGCCGATTTGCCCATCGCGCCCATGAAGAGCAGCAGGCAGGTAATCGTCATCGCGTCCATGTCAAAGCCGAAGACGTGGACGGTCTTATTGGCGAGGCCCGGCGCCGCGGCAAAAATCTGATCGAAGCTGACCGACTGCGTCAGCACGAACAGAAGAAAAATGCCGAGCGCGAAACCGAAATCGCCGACGCGGTTGACGATGAAGGCCTTGATCGCCGCAGCATTGGCCGAGGGCTTTTCATACCAGAAGCCGATCAGAAGATAGGACGCGAGGCCGACGCCTTCCCAGCCGAAAAACATCTGCACGAGATTGTCGGCCGTCACCAGCATGAGCATGGCGAAGGTGAAGAGCGACAGATAGGCGAAGAAGCGCGGCCGCGATTTATCCTCAGCCATATAGCCGATCGAATAGAGGTGGACGAGCGCCGACACGGTCGTCACCACGACCAGCATGACGGCCGTCAGGGAATCGATGTGCAGCGACCAATCGACCCTGAGCGCGCCCGAAGTGAACCAATTTCCCAGCACCGGCACGTTGAGCGTGAGCTGACCCGCGAGCACCTCGCCGAAGACGATCCAGGCCAGCACCATGGCGATGAAGAGGAAGCTCGTCGTGATGATCTCGCAGGGGCGCGGGCCGAGCAGCCGGCCGAAGAGGCCTGCGATCAGAAAGCCAAGCAGCGGAAGAAAGACGATGGCCGTATACATTCCCCGCTCAGCCTTTCATCAGATTGACGTCTTCAACCGCGATCGTGCCACGATTGCGATAATAGGCGACGAGGATGGCAAGCCCGATCGCGGCTTCTGCCGCCGCGACCGTCAAGACGAACAGCGCGAAAACCTGGCCGGTGAGATCGTTGAGAAACGCCGAGAAGGCAACGAGATTGATGTTGACGGAGAGCAGGATCAGCTCGACCGACATCAAGATGATGATGATGTTCTTGCGATTGACGATGATGCCGGCGACACCGAGCGTGAACATCACGGCCGCGACGACGAGATAGTGCCCAAGCCCAACCGACATCAGAATCCCCGTCTTCTCAAATTCCTGCCCTTGAGGGCACTTTTTTCACTTCGACCGCGGTTTTTGCCGTGCGCGCATTCTGCGCCTCGACGGACTGGCGCTTGACGCCTTCTTTGTGATGCAAGGTCAAGACAATCGCGCCAATCATCGCCGTCATCAGCACGAAACCCGCAGCCTCAAAGAGATAGACATATTGCGTATAGAGCACGGAGCCGAGAGCCGCGGTATTGGAGATGTTATGCGGCGTCGGCGTCGGCACTTGCGATATCGCCAAGGCGCCGAGGGTCCAACTGCCGACGACAAAGGCGAGTTCGACGAGCACGATGCCACCGATCGTCGCGCCGATGGGCAGATAGCGCAGGAAGCCCTGCTTCAATTCGGCAAAGTCGACATCGAGCATCATGACGACGAAAAGGAAGAGAACGGCGACTGCGCCGACATAGACGACGACGAGAATCATCGCCAAGAATTCCGCGCCGAGCAAAATGAAGAGCCCCGCCGCATTGACGAAAGCGAGGATCAGGAACAGCACGGAATGCACGGGATTGCGCGCGGTGACGACCAGAAAGGCCGAGGCGATCATCACGGCCGAAAAGAGATAGAAGAAAAAGACGGCGGCGGTCATGACTGGGCTTTCATTATCGATACGGCGCGTCGATCGTGAGATTGCGGGCGATCTCGCGTTCCCAGCGCGCGCCATTGTCGAGCAGCTTGTTCTTGTCAAAATAGAGTTCTTCGCGCGTCTCCGTCGCGAATTCGGAATTCGGGCCTTCGACGATGGCATCGACGGGACAGGCCTCCTGGCAGAAGCCGCAATAGATGCATTTCACCATGTCGATGTCGTAGCGGGTCGTCCGCCGCGTGCCGTCGTTGCGGCGCGGCCCCGCCTCGATTGTGATCGCCTGCGCCGGGCAAATCGCCTCGCAAAGCTTGCAGGCGATGCAGCGCTCTTCGCCGTTCGGATAGCGGCGCAGCGCATGTTCGCCGCGATAGCGCGGCGACTGCGGATTCTTCTCGTGCGGATAGTTCAGCGTCGCCTTCGGTTTGAAGAAATAGCGCATCGACAAAAAGAAAGCGGCGACGAATTCCTGCAGGAACAGCGCCTTTGCAGCCGGTTCCAGCTTCATACTTTTAACTCCCATTCTCGGCGCATCGGAGACCTCAATGCGCCATCGTCGCGCCCCAGCCGGTGAATTCGACCACCGCGGCGACGACGACGACCATAAAGAGGGAAATCGGCAAAAAGACCTTCCAGCCGAGCCGCATAAGCTGATCATAGCGATAGCGCGGCACGAAGGCTTTCACCATGGCGAACATGAAGAACAGCGCCGAAACCTTGAAAATGAACCAGAGCGCGCCCGGAATCCAAGTGAATGGCAAGAAGGGGATGGGCGAGAGCCAGCCGCCGAGGAAGAGTATCGTCATCAAGGCGCACATGGTGATGATCGCCACATATTCGGCGAGCATGAACAGCATGTAGGGAGTCGAGGAATATTCGACCATGAAGCCGGCGACGAGTTCGGATTCGGCTTCGACCAGATCGAAGGGCGGCCGGTTGGTCTCGGCGAGCGCCGAGATGAAGAAGATGACGAACATCGGAAAGAGCGGCAGCCAATACCAGCCGAGAATCCCGAAGCGCGTGTCCTGCGCTTTGACGATGTCGGAAAGATTGAGCGAGCCGGCGCAGAGCAGAACGGTGATGATGACGAAGCCGATCGAGACTTCATAAGAAACCATCTGGGCTGCGGAGCGCAGCGCCGCGAGAAACGGATATTTCGAATTCGACGCCCAACCGGCCATGATGATGCCGTAGACCGAGAGCGACGAGATCGCGAAGATATAAAGAATGCCGACATTGAGATTGGCGATCGCCCAACCCTTATCGATCGGGATCACCGCCCAGGCGGCAAGCGACAACAGGCCCATGACGAAAGGCGCGAGGAGAAAGACGCCCTTGTTCGCCCCGTCCGGAACCACCGGTTCCTTCAGGACGAATTTGAGCATGTCGGCGAAGCTCTGCAACAGGCCCCAAGGCCCGACGACATTGGGCCCGCGCCGCAACTGCACCGCCGCCCAGATCTTGCGGTCAGCATAGAGAACGTAAGCGATATAGATCAAGAGCGCGACGAGCAGCACCACGCTTTTCAGCACGGTGAGGAGAAGCGGCAGCAGCCAGTCCATGCCCACTCCTATTCCGCCGCCTGCGGCATCGCTTGCCGCGCGCGCGCCAATTCCGAGCATTCCGCCATGATGGCAGACGCCCGTGCGACGGGGTTCGTGAGAAAAAAGTCTTGGATCGGCGAGACGAAAGCATCGCTCGCTGGCGCGCCGCCGAGCGCGGCGAGCTTTTCGAGCGAAGCCAATTCGCCCGGCGCGATCGCGTCGAGTTTTTGGAAATGCGGGAAGGCCTGAGTGAGCTTCGATCGCAACTGTGCCAAAGAATCGAAGGGCAGTTTGTGGCCGAGCGCGGCAGAGAGCGCCCGAAGAATCGCCCAATCCTCGCGCGCATCGCCGGGCGGGAAATTCGCGCGCTCAGCCAATTGCACGCGACCTTCTGTGTTCACATAAAGTCCGGATTTTTCGGTATAGGTCGCGCCGGGCAGAATGACATCGGCGCGTTCGGCGCCGCGGTCACCATGCGTTCCCTGATAGATGACGAAGGCGCCCGACGCGATATCGATTTCGTCGGCGCCGAGATTGAAGATCACATCGAGCACGGCCCCCTTCGCCATCGCCAAAGCGTCGAGGCCGCCATCGCCCGGCACGAAGCCGAGATCGAGACCACCGACGCGCGCCGCTGCCGTATGCAATATGCCGAAGCCGAGCCAGCCCACTTTGATGCAACCGAGCGAGAGAGCCGCTTTCGCGGCTTGTGCAAGGATCGCCTGCCCGTCAGGGCGCGCCAGCGCGCCCTGACCGATGAGGAACATCGGCCGCTCTTTCTCGACCGGCTTATGATCGAGGTATTGTGCCAGCGAGTCGGGGCCGGCGCCGATGTAATGATAATCGTAAGTGAGGTCGGCCTTCTCGCCGATGACGCCGAGCAGAGAATTGCCCTTGAGCCAACGCTTGCGGATGCGCGCGTTGAGAACGGGCGATTCCTTGCGTGGGTTCGAACCAATAATCATCAGCGCATCGGCCTGCTCGATCCCCGCCACCGTCGGATTGAAGATGTAACTCGCGCGGCCAAACTTGGGATGAAGCTTCGTGCCGTCCTGCCGGCAGTCGATCGATGAAACGCCGAGGCTCTGCATCAACAGCTTCAGCGCGAACATTTCTTCGACGGCGCAGAGATCGCCGGCGATGGCGCCGATCTTGTCCGGGCTCGCCGCTTTGATCTTCGCCGCGATGGCGGCAAAGGCTTCGGCCCAAGTCGCTTCGCGCAGCCGGCCGTTTTCGCGCAGATAAGGCCGGTCAAGACGTTTCGTCTTCAGCCCATCGACGATCTGCCGCGTCTTGTCGGAAATCCACTCCTCGTTCACCGCGTCATTGATACGCGGCAGGATGCGCATCACTTCGCGCCCGCGCGTATCGATGCGGATCGCGGAGCCGAGCGCATCCATCACATCGATGGAATCGGTCTTGGTCAGCTCCCAGGAACGCGCCTTGAAGGAATAAGGCTTTGGCAGCAGCGCGCCGACGGGACAGAGATCGGCGACATTGCCTTGCAGCTCCGAATCCATCGCGGTCTCGAGATAGGTCGTGATCTCCATATCTTCGCCGCGGCCGATGGCGCCCATATCGCCGGTGCCGGCGACTTCCGCGGTGAATCTCACGCAGCGCGTGCAATGGATACAGCGGTTCATCGAAGTGCGCACCAACACGCCGATATATTTATCCTCGACCGCGCGCTTGTTCTCGGCGAAGCGCGAGGAATCGACGCCGAAGGCCATGGCCTGATCTTGCAAATCGCATTCGCCGCCCTGATCGCAGATCGGGCAATCGAGCGGATGGTTAATGAGCAGAAATTCCATCACGCCGTGGCGCGCCTTTTTTACCATCGGCGATTTGGTGAGGACGACAGGCGGCTCGCCATTCGGGCCGGGGCGCAGATCGCGCACCGCCATGGCGCAGGAGGCAACCGGCTTCGGCGGGCCGCCTTTGACTTCGACGAGGCACATGCGGCAATTGCCGGCAATCGACAGGCGCTCGTGATAGCAGAAGCGCGGAATCTCTGCGCCCGCCTCTTCGCAGGCCTGCAGCAGCGTATATTCGCCGGGAACGTCGATTTCTCTATCGTCGACGATGAGCTTGCTCATGCCGCCTACTCCGCCGCAATTCCGACCGCAGACACCGGCTCCGCATGCGGATTGGCGGCATATTGGTCGATGCGTTTTTCGATTTCGCCGCGGAAATGCCGGATAAGCCCTTGCACGGGCCACGCCGCGGCATCGCCGAGCGCGCAGATCGTGTGACCTTCGATTTCCGTCGTCACTTCGAGCAGCATGTCGATCTCGCGCCGCTGCGCGCGGCCTTCCGACATGCGGGTCAACACACGCCACATCCAGCCGGTGCCTTCGCGGCAGGGCGTGCACTGGCCGCAGCTCTCATGCTTATAGAAATAAGCGATGCGGGTGATGGCGCGGACGATATCGGTCGATTTGTCCATGACGATCACCGCCGCCGTGCCGAGGCCCGATTTCAGATCGCGCAGCGTATCGAAATCCATCGCCGCATCGATGATCTGATGCGCGGGA
>JBEKNV010000041.1:0-19353 GCA_049522395.1 Methylovirgula sp. | reverse complement strand
CGGCATCGGGCTTGAGATCGAATTTTTTCGCAATCCGCGCGAGAATAAGCGCGAGTTCATCAGCTGAGAGCATGTTCGGCGTGCCGCCGCCGAAGTGGACGGACGCGACGTCGAGCCGACCCGACAATGCATCGGCGACACGGTCGATTTCGATGAGGAGATCGGCCACATAATCCACGACGGGCGCAGGCGCGTTGACGACCTTCGTATGACACCCGCAATACCAGCAGAGCTGCGCGCAGAAGGGGATATGAAGATAAATCGAGATCGCGCCGTCGGTGCGCCTGAGCGCTCGAAGCCAGCGGCGAAAATCGCTCTCGCCCACGGCGGACGAAAACTGCACGGCCGTCGGATAGGACGTATAACGCGGCACGCGCCCGCCATATTTGGCAATCAGCCGATCGAGCCGGCTCGCTTCTGTTCGATGATGGGCAAATGTCATGCGCTTGGTTAAAGACGAAGCGGCCGCTCCGGCCTTTGATGCGCATCAAATTTTGGCGACCGATGCAGCGTCCTTGCCAATCTGCCGCAGCGCGTCGCCCACGACCATCGCCGCGGCAACCGCCACATTGAGCGAGCGCAGGCCCGGTTGCATGGGGATCACAATGCGCGCATCGGCGGCGGCATGAACGTCCTCCGGCACGCCTGAAGATTCGCGGCCGACGAGAAGAATGTCGCCTTCGTGAAAAGCGAAATCGCAATAGGGCCCCGCAGCCTTGGTCGAGAGGAGCACGAGCCGGCGGCCGGCGGCCCGGCGCCAGGCCTCGAAACCCTCGAAATTCACGTGCCGCGCGATCGAGACATGACCTAGATAATCCATCCCGGCGCGGCGAAAGGCGCGGTCGGAGACCGGAAAGCCCGCCGGCTCGATGATCGCCGCATCGAGGCCGAGACAGGCGCAAAGCCGCAGCATTGTCCCGCAATTCTGCGGAATATCCGGCTGGTAGAGAGCAAGCGTGAGAGCGGGCACGGCACTCAATCGTGGGTTTTATTGATTGGGCGCAACCCTGCGCGTTGTGCCGAGCCTTGGCTGACTCGGCGCGAGTGTGACCCGGCTCCAAGCGATTGGCCAGCCAAGCCCGCCATGAAGGCGGCCCAGGGTGGCGAAGCGCCGCATTGCGGCACTTTGGCGGTTGCTTCTATGTCAAATCCGCTTGTCTGAATTGCAAGGATAACAGAGTGGCCAGCAGCGCAACGGTCAGCGAACCGACCCGGCGGGATTTCCTCTATGTGGCGACCGGGGCTGCCGGTGTTGTCGCCGTCGGCGCGGCCGTTTGGCCATTGATAGACCAGATGAATCCGGACGCCTCGACGCTCGCCCAGGCAGCGACGGAAGTCGATCTCAGCAATATCGCCGAGGGCCAGATCGTCACCGTGAAATGGCGCGGCAAGCCGGTTTTCGTCCGGCATCGGACGAAGAAGGAAATCGACGCCGCCGGGGCCGTTTCCCTCAACGAATTGCGCGATCCCGCGACCGACGCCTCCCGCGTCCAGAAGCCGGAATGGCTGGTCGTCATCGGCATCTGCACGCATCTCGGCTGCGTGCCACTCGGCCATCAAGGTCAGTATGACGGCTGGTTCTGCCCCTGCCACGGTTCGGTGTATGATACGTCCGGACGCATCCGCCAGGGTCCCGCGCCTTACAACCTCGTCGTTCCCGCCTACGCCTTCACATCTCCCACCAAAATAACGATCGGCTGATCCGAGCGCGATGCGCCAGTCGAGACGGTCATAAAGAGAAGAGATCATGAGCGGCCAGTCGACCTATGTCCCAAAAAGCGCCTTGGCCCGGTGGTTCGAAAGCCGGCTGCCGATCATGGGCCTGCTCCACTCTTCCTTCGTCACCTTCCCCAATCCGCGCAATCTCAACTATTGGTGGACCTTCGGCGGCATCCTCTCCTTCATGCTGGTGGCGCAGATCGTCACCGGCGTGGTGCTGGCGATGCATTACACGCCCGAGTCCTCGCTCGCCTTCGACTCGGTCGAGCACATCATGCGCGACGTGAACTATGGCTGGCTGTTGCGCTATGCGCACGCCAGCGGCGCCTCGATGTTCTTCGTCGCGGTCTATATCCACATTCTGCGCGGCCTCTATTACGGCTCTTATAAAGCGCCGCGCGAAGTGCTCTGGATTCTGGGCGTCATCATCTATCTGCTCATGATGGCGACGGGCTTCATGGGCTATGTTCTGCCCTGGGGCCAGATGAGCTTTTGGGGCGCGACCGTCATCACCAGCCTCTTCTCGGCCATCCCCATCGTCGGCAATGCGATCACGACCTGGCTCTGGGGCGGCTTCGCGGTTGATAATGCGACGCTCAATCGCTTCTATTCGTTGCACTATCTCCTGCCCTTCATGATCGCGGCCGTCGTCGTGCTGCACATCTGGGCCTTGCATGTGCCGGGCTCGAACAATCCGACCGGCGTCGAGGTGAAATCGGAGAAGGACACGCTGCCCTTCCATCCCTATTTCACCCTCAAGGACGGCTTCGCGCTCGTCTGCTTCCTGATCTTCTTTGCGTGGTTCGTCTTCTATGTGCCGAACTATCTCGGCGACGCCGACAATTACATTCAAGCGAACCCGCTGAAGACGCCGGTGCATATCGTGCCGGAATGGTATTATCTGCCGTTCTACGCGATTTTGCGCTCGATCCCGTCAAAGCTCGGCGGCGTCACCGCCATGTTCGGCTCGATCCTGCTCTTCGCCTTCCTGCCCTGGCTCGATACGTCGAAGATCAAGTCCGCCGTTTATCGGCCGCTCTATCGCATCTTCTTCTGGATCTTCGTCGTCTGCGTCATCGGCCTCGGCTATATCGGCGCCATGCCGCCACAAGGCTGGTATGTGATCTTCGGCCGTATTTTCACGACCTATTATTTCCTGCATCTCCTCGTCATCCTGCCGCTTCTCGGTTTCATCGAGACGCCACGCGCCTTGCCGGCATCGATTGCCGACTCGGTGCTCGCGCCGGCAGAGAAGAAAGCCTGAGCGGATGATGCAAATGGATCGGCACTCGGGAAAAAAGACCATGGCGCTGCGCAAGACAAAAAGTCCCTTCGCCATCGCCGCCGCAATCAGCCTCGCGCTCGGCGGTCTTGCCTTCGGCAGCATCGCGGTCAGCGCAGAAGGTTTGGACGAGCCCGTTCCGCCGCGTCAGACCTGGAGTTTCGCCGGCCCCTTCGGCCAATACGATCAGGCGCAGCTGCAACGCGGATTTGAAGTCTATCAAAAGGTCTGCTCGGCCTGCCATTCGCTCAATCTCGTGGCCTTCCGCGATTTGAGCGAGCCCGGCGGCCCCGGTTTTACGGAAGCACAAGTCAAAGTGCTGGCCGCGACCTACAAGATCAAGGACGGCCCGAACGATGCCGGCGACATGTTCGAGCGCCCGGGCCGGCCCTCGGACCATTTTCCGTCGACCTTCGCCAATGAGCAGGCGGCTGCCACGGCGCTTGGCGTTGCGCCGCCCGACATGTCGGATCTTGCCAAGGCGCGCTCGATTCCGCGGCCGTTCCCGCTCTTTATCTTTGATCTTTTCACGCAATATCAGGAGCAGGGGCCGGACTATATCGTCGGCATCATGAACGGCTACACGAATTCGAACGACCCGCAGTACAACGAGTACTTTCCGGGTCATAAGATTGCGATGCCGAAGCCGCTTGCCGACGGCGTCGTGCCCTATACCGATGGCACGCCGCAGACGGTCGAGCAATATTCGAAGGATGTCGCGGCCTTTCTTTATTGGGCCGCCGAACCGAAGCTCGATCAACGCAAGAAGCTCGGCTTCCAGGTGATGATCTTTTTGATCGTCTTCGCCAGCCTACTTTATTTCACCAAGAAGAAGATCTGGTCGAGCGTGCCGCACTGAGCGGGCGACATAAAAAAGGCCCGTGTCGCGGGCCTTTTTCGTATCTGATCACACAAAGAGCTTCTCATTGCCGAGGCCCTTGTAGAGCCCGGCAACCTCTTCCCCATAGCCATTATAAATGAGCGTCGGGCGGCGCTGCCCGCCGGTGCCGATCAGCTCTTCCGACGCCTGGCTCCAGCGCGGATGCGGCACGTCGGGATTCACATTCGCCCAAAAACCATATTCGTCCGGGCCCAAGCTCTCCCAAAAGGTCTTTGGGCGATCCGCCACGAAGGAAATCTTGACGATCGATTTGATCGATTTGAATCCATATTTCCACGGCAGCGCGAGCCGCATCGGCGCGCCGAAGGAATTGTCGAGCGGCTTGCCATACGCGCCCGTGACCATGAAGGCGAGATCGTTCGTGGCTTCCGCCATGGTCACGCCTTCAGTATAGGGCCACGGATACCAGAACTGCTGCTGGCCCGGCGCCATTTTCGGATTCTTGAATGTCTGCAGCTGAACATATTTCGCGCCAGACAAGGGCTTCGCGTAATCGACAAGTTTCTTCAGCGGAAAGCCGGTCCAGGGAATGGTCATCGACCAGGCCTCGACGCAACGATGGCGATAAAGCCGCTCCTCGAGCGGCATGGCACGAATGAGATCGTCGATGCCGACGGTCATCGGCTTTTCGACAAGCCCCTCAAACTCGACCGTCCAAGGCCGCGTGACGAGGTCGGCGCGAGCATCGTCGCCGGCGCTCTTCGCCATGCTGAATTCGTAGAAATTATTGTAATGCTGATTGACCGATTCAGGCGTCAACGGCCGATCGACCTTGAACGCATCGTTTCGCTTGGCTGGATAGAGATTGGCCGTCGGGTCAGGCGCCTCGCCCGCGGCAAAAAGTGGCGGGACACCGAGGGCCTCAACCGCGATTGCGGCGGCCCCTACCTTCAAAAGGTGGCGCCGGGCGAAAAATGCGGCTTCGGGCGTCGCCTCGCCCTCGGGAATTTCCCAGCGTTTCTTATGACGGATGAACATCTCTCCGCTCCTCATTGGCGGTTGGTCTGAGCCTTCTACGAGGCAGCGCTCGGATTCGTTTCTGTAAATTCGCGGCAACGTCTTCGCCGCTCTCCATGCCGCGATCACTTTCCGTCGAATGGCCTCCCGCGCCCGGCCACGCTCAAGAAAAATTAAAGCCGCCCTCTTGCCTTGCTCCAGCTCGGCGTTGAAACTGCCGCGCTTTTTCCTCGCTCGCGTGAGCCTTCATGACCAAAGCCATCGTCGGGATTATCGGCGGCTCCGGAGTCTATCATCTCCCCGGCCTCGCGGATCTGCGCGAAGAGACGATCGCGACCCCCTGGGGCGAGCCCTCAGACGCTTTGCGTTTCGGCCGTATGGGCAAGACCAAGGTCGTCTTTCTCGCCCGCCACGGGCGCGGTCATCGCCTCTCGCCCTCCGGCATCAACTACCGCGCCAATATCTATGCGCTGAAGGCCGCAGGCGTCTCGGATATCGTCGCGGTCTCCGCCTGCGGCTCGTTCAAGCAGGAGCTGGCGCCCGGCCTCTTCGTGCTCGTCGATCAGTTCGTCGATCGCACTTATGCGCGGCAAACCTCCTTCTTCGGCAATGGCTGCGTCGCGCATGTCTCAATGGCACATCCGATCGCGCCGCTTCTGCAAGCGCGGATCGCCGCCGCAGCCGATGCGGAAAAGATCGGCTATGTCAAAGGCGGCACCTATGTCGCGATGGAAGGCCCGCAGTTTTCGTCGCAAGCGGAATCGCTCGCTTATAAAGCCGCCGGCTTCGATGTGATCGGCATGACCGCCATGCCGGAAGCCAAACTCGCGCGCGAAGCCGAAATCTCCTACGCGACCGTCGCGATGGTGACGGATTACGATTGCTGGCATCCCGACCACGATCATGTCGATGTGGCGATCATCATCAAAACGGTCGGCGAGAATGCCGACAAGGCCGCGCGGCTTCTGGCGCGTCTGCTGCATGATTTCCCGGCCGAGCATGAACTCTGCCCCATCGGCTCGGACCGGGCGTTAGAGGCCGCCATCATCACGCAGCCAGAGGCGCGCGACCCGGAGATGATGAAGAAACTCAACCTTCTCGTGAAACGGGCCGCAGGCTCGTGACACGCCCGCGTCCCAAACCATGTCTCTCAAGGCAGGACTTGCAACAATGATTTCCAAAACCGATTTGAAAGCCGCAATCAGGACCATTCCGGATTATCCGAAACCGGGGATCATGTTCCGCGACATCACCACGCTGCTCGGCGATGCCAGCGCATTCCGTCGTTCGGTCGATGAGCTGGTGCAGCCGTTTGCCGGGACCAAGATCGACAAAGTGGCCGGCATGGAAGCGCGCGGCTTCATTCTCGGCGGCGCCGTCGCGCATCAGCTCTCGACCGGCTTCATCCCGATCCGCAAGAAAGGCAAGCTGCCGCATAAGACGGTGTCGATCGGCTATTCGCTCGAATATGGCGTCGATCAAATGGAGATGCACGAGGATGCGCTCGTCGCCGGCGAGAAGGTGATCCTCGTTGACGATCTGATCGCCACGGGCGGCACGGCGGAAGGCGCGGTGAAACTGTTGCAAAAACTCGGCGCGAAAGTGGTCGCCGCCTGTTTCGTCATCGATCTGCCGGAACTCGGCGGCGCCAAGAAGATCGAAGCGCTTGGCGTACCGGTGCGCACGTTGATCGCCTTCGAAGGACATTGATCGCGCCGACGCAAACACGCGCAACGCTCAAGAAAGAGGCGTGTGATGGCGCGGGGGAGCGCCATCACACTGTCGCAAAGCGGCGGCTGTCGAATCGATTTACGAAGCCTTGCTTGGGGGAATTTCCCGCGAGCGCCGCGCCTTAGTTCAACCGCGCCATGACGAGGTTTGCGGTTCCCTGAGCGATCATGCCGAGCGCGGCGGCAGCGCCGCGGGCGACATCGAGGCTGCGGCCACGGACGAATGGCCCACGATCGTTCACGCGGACAACGACCGAACGGCCGGTCCTCGGATTTGTCAGCCGCAGCATCGTGCCGAAAGGCAGTGTGCGACTCGCCGCAGTGTATCCATTGGGATTGAAGCGTTCCCCCGACGCCGTGCGAGTGCCCTGGTAATAGTACGACGCCTTGATCACTAGGCCTTCATTGCTCTCATGATGCTCGTTGTGAGAAGTTTTGAAGCTTTGACTGAGGTTGTCGTTTCCGGACCAGCTGCTCGTTGCACTCGCGCCGACGCTTGTCGCGCTGTCAGCGGAGCCTGGACCGAAAGGAACCGCCGAAGCGACTCCCATGAAAGACATGGAAGCCGAGACGAGGCCTAAAGCGACACTTGCGAATCTCAATATCTCACCCTTTCTGTTGTTGCAGAGAGGGCGGGTGCTAGCGTCGCTTTTTGTTCAGAAAGTGTGCAGCCCTGGGCAGGAAATCGTCAACTCTGCGATTAACCGTGCCAGATTGTCGCGATCAGACTCATCGTGGAACCAATTGCGTCCGATCGAACACAAACGCGTGTTGCACGCAGCGTTCTATTGTCGCGTTTGTGCTCGAAGCGAATCGGAATGCGCAAACGAACGCAAAGTAATGATGATGGCGTGAATGCGGCATGCGATGATTCGCGTTCGTTCACCGCGAAATCCTGAGCAGACATCGCCCTCGGCCACAGCTCTAACGATCGCAGCCGGCGGATTGGACTGCCGATAATCGCCGAGCAACATATAGCTCTTGACCTTCTGCGTGATGCCGCGATCGGCGAGCACATGCGCCGGCGGCGTGTTCTACGCGGCATAGCCGGTCTCGGAGGACCGGCCGCTTAACTCGACAGATTTCGAGAAGTTCTCATTTCGCTAAGGGCGAACGTCCAATTCGCACGGCCTTCCGTTGCTCGTCTTGCTTTGAAGCTTGGCAATAAGACGGATGCGCTCAATACTAAGCGCAGCCGGAACCCGGCTCGTACCGAGCCCGTTCTCTATTATTGAGGACTCCGCTGCCTCGCAGCGGCCGGGCGAAAGGCACCTACCGTGAGCAAAGCCGACAAAGTCGACACCATCGAATATGAAGGCCCAGCCGGAGGTTGGGGTTCGCTCAGGGGAATCCTCAGCGTCTATGGAAAAGAACTCGATGCGCCGACGGCGATCGAAACGCTGATGTCGCAGAACAAGCCGCATGGTTTCATGTGCGTCTCCTGCTCATGGGCAAAGCCCGCCGACTATCACGCCTTCGAATTTTGCGAGAACGGTGCGAAGGCAACTCTGTGGGAGCTGACGAGCCGGCGCTGCACGCCGGAGTTCTTCGCCCAGCACAGCGTCAGCGAACTTGAGACATGGCAAGACTACGATCTCGAACAGCAGGGCCGGCTGACGACGCATCCGATGCGTTACGATCGCGCCAGCGACCACTATGTGCCCTGCAGCTGGGACGAGGCCTTTGAAGCGATCGGCCGCGAACTTAAGGCGCTCAATCCGAAATCGGCGATTTTCTATGCCTCCGGTCACGCCAGCCTCGAAGCCTCCTATCTCTACGCGCTCTTCGCGCGGCTTTATGGGCACAACAATCTGCCCGACAGTTCCAACATGTGCCACGAGACGACTTCGATGACGCTCACGAAAGTCCTCGGCAGCGGCGTCGGCACCTGCGTCTATCAGGATCTACAGAATTGCGACGCCATGTTCTTCTTCGGCCAAAATCCGGGAACGAACAGCCCGCGCTTTCTGCATCCTTTGCAGGACGCGGCGCGCCGCGGCGTGAAGATCATCACTTTCAATCCAATTCGGGAGAGAGGACTCGAATTCTTCGTCAACCCGCAAAATCCATCCGAGATGATCACCGGCCATGAGACGCAGATCAGCACGCAATATCATCAGCTGAAAGCGGGCGGCGACATCGCCGCCATTCTCGGCATGTGCAAACATGTCCTCGCCTGCGACGACGCCGCCAAGGCCATGGGCAAGCGCATCCTCGATGTCGACTTTATCGCCCAGCACACGGATGGCTTCGCGGCCTTCGAAAAAAAGGTGCGGGAGACAAGCTGGGACGGGATCGAAATAGGCTCTGGCCTTTCGCGCGCCGCCATTGAAGAGGCCGCGCAAGTCTATGTCGAAGCGGAAAATGTCATCGCCGTCTATGGCATGGGCCTCACGCAGCATGTGCACGGCTTCGAGAATATCGCGACGCTCGTCAACATGCTGCTGCTCAAGGGCAATATCGGGCGCGACGGCGCGGGCAGTCGCCGGTGCGCGGCCATTCCAATGTGCAAGGCCAGCGCACCGTCGGGATTTCCGAAAAGCCGGAACTCGTGCCGCTCGACAAGCTCGCCAAACTATTCGGCTTCGAGCCGCCGCGCGAAAAGGGCATGAACACCGTTGAAGCCTGCGAAGGGATGCTCGCCGGGAAAGTGAAGGCTTTCATCGGGCTCGGCGGCAATTTCGTCCGCGCCATTCCAGACCATGCGTTGATGGAGGTCGCGTGGAAAACAATGCGCCTCACAGTACAGATCGCAACGAAGCTGAACCACAGCCACGTGATCAACGGCGAGATCGCCTATCTCTTGCCTTGCCTCGGCCGCACTGAGGAGGACATCCAGGCGAGCGGCCCGCAGACCGTCTCGATTGAAGACACATTCAGCTGCATCCACAGTTCGATTGCACGCAGAAAGCCCGCGAGCGAGCATCTTCTCTCGGAGGCGGCGATCGTCGCGGGGCTCGCCAAGGCGACGCTGCCGCCCAATCCCAAGGTCAAATGGGATGAATGGATCGGCGATTACGCTTTGGTTCGCGATCTGATCGAAGAGACCTACCCCGATCAATTTCGCGCCTTCAACAAACGGCTCTTCACGCCCGGCGGCTTCTACCGCGGCAACAGCGCGCGCGAGCGCATCTGGAAGACTGAGAGCGGCAAGGCGGAGTTCACCGTCCCCGAGCATCTCTCGGCGACCGGTTTCGACGATGCGCCCGGCCGCTATCGGCTCATCACCATGCGCAGCAACGATCAGTTCAACACGACGATCTGTGGTTTCAGCGATCGTCTGCGCGGCATCGAAGGCACGCGCGATGTTCTGCTGATCAATCCGGAGGAGATCGCGCGCGCCGGTCTGAAGGAAGGCCAGATGGTCTCGTTCGTCAGCGACGCGGAGGATGGCGTGGTGCGTCAAGTCGGACCCTTGAAGGTAACGCCTTTCCGCCTGCCGGACGGCTGCCTTGGCTCATACTATCCCGAAATGAATCCGCTCATCGCCTTGTCGCATCACGACGACAAGTCGAAGACGCCGGCGTCGAAGTCGGTGCCGGTGCGCACTCGCGCTTTTTGAGGTGGCGGAAGCTAAAACAAAAGAAGCCGTCGAAAGACGGCTCTCTTTTATGTCGGACGAATCGTTGGAAGGCCGCGGTGCGTAAGAGGGAATCGAACCCCGACCCCTCTCATTACCGATTATTATCTTTGATCTTTCATAGCGCCTTGCGGGCGCATTTAACGCGCACGTGTCACTGCAATCACGAACAAGAATGCCTATAATTTATTCGGCGTGGATCAATCCACGCAAATAGCGGCTTGCGTGCGGTTCTGCACTTTGAGTTTTTTCATGAGCCGGTGAACGTGGACCTTGATCGTGCTTTCGCTGATTCCGAGTTCCTGCGCGATCAGTTTGTTAGGCAGCCCTTGGCGAACGGCCTTCAGAACCGCCATTTCCCTCGGCGTGAGGGCATGCACGGAGCCGTCTTTCGCCTCTCCGCCAGGGACGCAAAGTGACAGGATGCATGGCGGGCAATAGGTGCCGCCGGCAATCACAAGTTTAATCGCTTCAATCATGACATCGAACGTGACGCTTGTCGGGATATAAGCACGCGCACCGCCTTCGAATGCGGCCAAAACCTCGTCTGCCTCTTCGGAATCGGCCAGCACCGCGAAGGGCGGCGGCTGGCCCATCTGGTCGAGAAGCGTCTTGGCGGCAGCGATACTGTGGCGCGGTTCTTTGCCGGGCGCGAAAAGGACAATCAAGTCGTAAGACGCTGCGTCCTCTTGCAGTAGATCATCGACCGCCTGCAACGCTGTAATAGCGAAAGGCAGACGTTCCGAAAGCGCAGGCAGAAAGCATTCTTGTAGCAAAGAACTCGCGCCGATAAGCGCGATTTTCCGCTGTTCGGAATGAACATTTTGATCTACTCCGCCATTGCCGTTGAGCGCAACGTCAGACAGAGCAGACTCAGATGTATTAAATTGAGTCTTAGATATATTGCCTGAACGAGGATACATAAACGCTACTCCCCAATCAGTAGCGGCCTAACAGGCAATTCGGGCACCGCCAATACAAATTTCAATTTAGACGCGTAGCCAATTCATTTACATATGATTAAGTTTAATTGTACACAATGAAATTGATGCGCTTCAGAGGTAGAATAAAGCGTTATGGTTAAAAAATATAGTTACTCGGACAGGTTTGCTGTCGGCGAATAACAGCGCAATCGCAAAATACGTTAACGATAGACTGTTGTGCTGCAAGAATGGACGATGGTCCGTTTTGCTTAAGCCGCATGCCTGAAAACCAACTCATCAACCGAGCGTCGCGCAGTTTGAGAAGCTGATTGCGGTTCATGTCTGCAGGATCTTGCAGGCCCGGAGAAAGCCCGAAGTCGTCCGCTGCTGCGTTGAAGCAATCCTGCGATCGATGATCTGCCATCCCGCAAATGGGATTCGCAATGCTCCAAATGCGTTTCCGCCGGCTCTACTGGCTATCGCTTCTCCAACATTGCCGTAACGATCTTCGAGACGACGAATAGATTCTCTCAGAGAATGCTTCGCGTCATTCATTTGATACTGACGAGCAAGAAGGGAATGACCCGCGCTCCAAATTCAACGGTGCATGGGATTCGGTTCATCGCTTGGACGAAGCGCCACCAGAGCCGCGTTGATCGAAGCTCGCGAAAGGCTCGGTGGCATTGTCGAAGTTGACGAGACGTTCGCCGGCGGTCTCGCGAAGAAACCGACACAAGGGTCGCCAGCGCCGTTCAGCGAAAGGACGACGTCATTGCTCGCGCCGTCGCGAATGTGCGCGCCGAAATCGCTATGCGACAACGAAATTTCTGGAATAGGGAGATGGGCTGGCGCCATCAAAGAGGAAGTAAGCGAACGCCGCGCCCGCAAACCGAAAACAAAACAGGCAGAATATGAATCGTCAATAAAAACAGGCTTAAAAGCCCAAATTTGCGCGGTTTCGGAACGCGAACCCGGCGCTGGGATTCGGGCAATACGCGAGCGCTCAAACCCCAAAACAGGTTACTCATCCTGTGCGCCGGGCCGCTTTCCGGTCATTGAGGCGACCGGAGAGAGGCGAATTCTCAAGGAGTAGGGAGCTCCCTGCAAGAAGCTCCCATGTGATTACCTTTGTTGGATAATTGTTGCACTGTTTCCGGCAGGGTCGTGACTTTCTATGATGGTCACGCCATCCCGCTGCTTCACTTCGATCGTTGCATTGCTCCCCAGCGGGCTGCTTTGATAAATCATCGCCCGATTTTCACCGTGTCCTCTCGGCATGACGAAGAGGGCAACTGTGCCGATCGTTGCGGCGAAGATGAACATCCCAGCAATTGTATGCAACATGGTTCACCTATTACGCCGGATTACGACACGCAGAGATTGCCGGATGTTTATGGCCCGATCACGCTTTCCATATTGCCGAACTGAATCGTCAACGCATTTGTCCAATGGCCGATCTGCGTAATGTTGGCGAGGTTCACCGAGCCAATCTGCTTCACCTTCGCGCTCGGCGAGATGCCGACCTGACCGATCACAGCGTAGTTATGGGCGCTGCTCTGCGTCACGTTGGCGGAGGGGTGACCGCCGACTTCAACGGCGCCGTAGATCGAGACCTCCGGTGTAACGTAGGTGTAAATAATCTCGCCGGGGGGAAGGGAGTATGAGCCTGCGATCGACCCAGCTTGCGCTGTCGATGCGGCCTGCATTGCAGTCAGCGTTGGCACGCCGACGATCGCTGCAATCGATACTTGGCGTAGCCTTCTCATAATCATCGCCGCGTCATCCTCTGTTTGCGCTGATGCGCCTTGTCACGGCGATGGCATCGCGCGGGTTAAATGTTGAAAGCGCCGCCCCAAAGGGCGGCGCTTTGCGGCAAAGCTCAGTTCTGAAGGATGAAGGCGCCGTTGCCGACACCGAACTGGAAGGTCGCGGCGTTGTTGACGGTGAAGGGGCCGTCCCCGAGCTGCTTGATACCGGCGACGTTGCCAGCGCCGAAGTTCGTGACAGTGGCGGTGTTGATGGTGTGATAGCCGCCCCCTTGCACGACCGAACCGACGTTGAAGAAGCCGGTGTTGTAGACGCGGGCATAGTTGATGCTGCCGGCGAACGCGCTGCTACCGGAAACGGCGACCAACGCAGCGATGAGAAGGATTTTCTTCATGCGGAATACTCCAAAGAGAGGTAAAACGGCGCAAAGCTGCTACGTTTGCGCCCCCATGACGCGGCTTCCGCCGACACCACGGGTAAATAAATACTTAAATATGCGCGTTTAATTCTACTTGACTGTTAGTTTATAAGGGAATTAGCATTTTAGAGACTTTGATTATTTAGTTAGTCTTGCTTTTTAATGGATATAAACTTAAGTAAACCAAATGTTTACTTCATAGTCTGAACGTTTACTGGGCGAGATGGTTAAAGCACCGCGCTGATCCGGGCCCCCGAGGGCCGCGCCGCACGTCGGGAAATCCGCGTAAGCCTCATTCGCTGGCGCCCTGGTCGCGCTTCTGCCTGTTGCCCCGGCGCCATAGCCGGCCGCAAAAAGGTATCAACAGGAGGGCCTTGCGGACTTGGGACTCCGAAATTGGTAACGTTAACGCAGTGGGATGATTCCGCTCGGGGGCAGGAGCGTTGAAGTTCGTTAAAGCGCTGAAAAGAAAAGAGAAATGCGCGGCGACGTCGGCTCTCGCATTGGCCGCCGCAGTATGGCCGGCGGCGTCGCTCTTTGCGCAGACGGTCAGTCGCCCCAATGTGCCTAGCGCTGTTGGGTCGGGACAGGTGCCCGTTACCAATCCGAGCTCGGTCTCAAGCGCATCGCTCTCCGTCGCCCTTGTGAAACAAGTTATCCCGCCTGATGCGAAAAGACGGTGGGCGCTCGTGCGGCGCGTTCGGATTGATGGCGGCTTTCCAGAATTGCAGAACCAGACTGCCGCTTTGATCGCGGGCTTCCAGGGGCGTCGTGTGACGCTCGCAGACGCGTTTCAATTCGCCGCCAGCGTTCAACAGGCCTATGGCGAAGCAGGCTATCCGCTCGTCAACGCGATATTGGAGCCGCAGTTCTTCGCCGAGGGCGAAGTTCGCATCAAGATCATCGACGGATTTATCGAAAATCTAGATCTGACGGGTGTGCCGCAAGACTTGCGCCGGCTGGTGAGCGACAGGCTCGCTCCCATTGTCGGACGCAAGCACATCACGCTCCCGGAAATTCAGCGCCATATTCTTTTGATCGGCGAACTTCCTGGTGTGACTGGCGGCACGAAGACGAAGCTGGGGAACGAATTCGGCGGCGTCATTTTGGTGGTCGAAGCGACCGAGACGCCGCTGATCTACGGCGCGGGCGTCAACAACTATCTGACGAGAGAATATGGGACCTTCCTGTTCTCTCAGGGATTCGCCATCAACAACACGCTCGGCATGGGCGAAACCATTCACGCGGAAGTGGCGTCGAGCGACGATTTCGGGCAGTTCTTCAACGGCCAGGCGAAGACTCAAGCATTCAGCTTCGGCGGCTCTTTGCCGATCGGTCCGGATGGGTTTTCGACCAGCGCGAACTATAGCCAGTCGCGCGTCTCGCCGACGCCGCAGCCGGGTGCCTTTCCACTCGGCGTTCCGGGAAACGAAGGCTTCCACGGCGTTTTGCAAGACGCCGCGGTACGCGCAAATTATCCTCTGCTTTTGTCACAGCAGCAGACGCTCCGGTTCCAGCTCGGCTTCGATTTCGTTGACGACAAAGAGGACGTTGCGCCCGTTCCGAACTTTGTCACTGCCGCTGGGGTACCCATTTACAACATTTTCCACGATCAATACGAGGACGCTCGGGTCGCTGGCGAATGGAGTATCAATTTCCCGTGGGCATGGGGCGGCCACGCCATCAGCGCTCTGATCTACAATCGCGGTATTGGGGGGATAACGGGCGATGCCTTCGTCCCGCTTTCTCGGCCCGGCGCGAGTCCCGACTTCAACAAACTCGCAACCGAAGTGCGTATCCAGCAGCCGCTGCCAGAAGGTTTCATTTTTGCCGCACTTGGCCGCGCTCAGACCAGTTTCGGCCAATCGCTGATGGAGCCGGAGGAACTGCAGCTGGCAGGGCCGGATGTTTTGTCAGGCTTCGGCCTCGGAACGGTCTATGTGGATAGCGGCGGCGTGGGTCGCGCTGAATTGCAACGTCCTTTCCCCCTGGCCGTGAGCGGCGCGACGGCAGTAGCCGCGCCCTATGTTTTTGGCGCCTGGGGCGCCGGCCGGTTTGAACAGGTTTTCCCCGGTGAAAATCCCGATGTTCACGCCACCTCCTTCGGTGGCGGCGTAAGAGCCAATGCCAGTTTTGCCGGTTGGCCTTTCAACGAAACGCTCAACCTCGAAGCCGCGCGCGTGACGTCAAACGTGCCCTTCGCGCGAGAAGGCTATGTCGGCTCATTCACCTATCAGATGAAATATGGTGGCGATCCTTTCTCCGGCGGTGGCGGCGGCACTCCGTGGCTCGCGCTCGCGCGCATGCCTGACTCTGACCCTGACAGCCGCCCCTCCAATTTCACCTCTTCCGGTTGGTACGGGGGCCTGAACTTCGGCTATGCATTCGACGCCAGCCCGAAGATCTCATCGACGGGCACTGTGCTTTCAAATGCTTTGGACATATTTGGAAACTCCAATGCGTCCGCTGTTTCCGCCGGCAATATCACGGGGGCATTCCCGACCTCCTTTGCCTCGCCCATCGGCGGCGGCCAGATCGGTTACAATTTCGCACCCGGTGGCCCCTTCTTGCTCGGCGCGGAAGCGGACATCGATGGTGCCGGCGCATCGTCGCTAACGACATCTTCACGCCAAGCCAATGCATTCTACGCTGGTGGGGCGACGATCGACACGCTGACGACGACCCTCGAAGACAGCAAAAGCCTCGATTGGCTGGGAACACTGCGTGGGCGCGCCGGGTGGATGGCGACCCCCGACCTTCTCGCCTATGCCACCGGCGGTCTCGCCTTTGGCGGTGTCGAAGCCGATACGCGTGCTAGCCAATCTTGGATAGACCCCGCGGCCGGGCCACTTTCCGCCAGCAACTCCACGGTGGCCATCGGTCACTATTCCAACACGCTTGTCGGATGGACGCTCGGCGGCGGCGTCGAATGGATGTTTGCACCGGGCCTCAGCCTCAAGGGCGAATATCTCTTCTATGACCTTGGCAGCGTAAATTTCGCTTCGGGTACGATTACAAACTCCATATTCGGCGCTCCTCCAAACGTTGTGGCATCCAATTCTTCCGCCCATTTCGACGGCCACATCGTTCGGGTCGGCCTCAACTATCATTTCGGCATGGATGAGGAGCCCTCCGGGCGGATCGTCAAGGGGCGGAAAGAAGATGACCCGCCCGTACCGGTTTGGGACGGTTTCTATGCCGGCGTGAACACCGGTTATTCGTGGGGGTTCAGAAATTCGGCATCGAACAGCGCGACCGTCGGGTCGACCGCTCTTGATACGGCGCTCGCCTCGAGCTTTGCTCCCGCAGCGGCCATGGGAATCGCCGGCCAATCGAATGCGGAGCCGGATGGGATGATCGGCGGCGGTCAAATCGGCTATAATCTTCAGTTGAACCGCGGCTTGGTGGGCATCGAAACGGATCTGCAGGGCTCAGGCGCGTCGGGGCGCAACGCATACGTCACGAACTATACATTTGCCGGCGGCGCGGTCGGCTTGAATACGCGCGTCGACAATCTTACCTCTCTCGATTGGTTCGGAACATTGCGCGGGCGTATCGGTCTTTTCGTGCTGCCCAATCTTCTTGCTTACGCGACGGGCGGTCTGGCGTACGGAGAGACCACCTCCACCACGATGGTCGATCAGCAATGGTCCGGCGGGATCACCGCTACATTTAAGACCACACCGTCGTTCGGCAGCGTGAACAAGATCATGGCTGGCTGGACTGCCGGTGGCGGCTTCGAATGGATGTTCGCCCGCAACCTGAGCCTCAAGGGCGAATATCTGCTCTATAATCTTGGCGATGTGAATTACGGATCGAGCCCCTCGCTCACGACCTTCGGCGTGTCGAACTCCGCGCTTCCGTGGACGACGCTCAAATACGATGGCCAGATCGCGCGCGTCGGCCTCAACTATTATTTCGCTCCTTAAGCAGGCCTCGCAAGATCCGAATTTTTGAGGGGCTGGAATTTGAGAAATTAAGTTGCAGAGAGGAGTCGCCGAAAGGCGGCTCTTTTTTATTTTGGCATTGTTGAATGCAAATGGTGCGCAAGAGGGAATCCAATATATGCAATAACATATTGTTTTTTATAGCTATGTTTTAGCGCAAAAAATAATGTACGCATCGGCGTCCGCCTCCGTGGGTATGGACGGATCAATTCCTGCGCAATATGGCAATATGGATGGGGATGTAGTCTGCCGTGGCACTCACATTTTCGCCCCGTCGCCAAGGCAGGCGATGAAGACATTCGTTCAATGACGCTGCGGCGGGCGGTTGGCCTTTCGATTTGCCGCCCCTCGCCAAGCGTCGATTTCGAGAGACCTGGTCATGACCAACAAAAAGCCGACCGCAGACGTTACCAAGGATTGGCAAGCAACGCAGGACCAGAAGTCCTCCGCGACGCGCCTCCGCCTTTTTGCCGCGCTCTGCTGGATCGTCGCCATTAGCGGCGAGATCGCCGCGATCTACTTGTTCTACCAGCACAAGTTCGACCATGGGAACATGCTGCTGCTGATCGGCTTTCTGGTCGGGATCGCGGTCTTCGCAATCGCCGGCAACTTGCTGTGGAAGGCGGCCAACAGGCACGATCCGGCCCGCGAATCCGACACGGCCCGATTCTTCTTCCAAAACCAGCTCGGCGCGATCATCACGCTGATCGCCTTCCTCCCGCTGGTTTTCCTGATCTTGTCCGACAAGGATATGGATCCGCAGACCAAGAAGGTTGCCGGCGGCATCGGTGTCGTGCTGGCCGTAATCGCGACGCTGATCGGGGTCAGCTTCAAACCCCCGTCGGTCGAGCAGTACACCCAGGACATGAACGCCTGCGCGACCCAGATTAAGACGGGGCAGCCGACCACGGCCTGTTCGCCCGATGTCGCCGCCCAGGCGAAGGAGATCGCCACGGACTCCTCCACGGTGGCCGCGGCGACGAAGGACGCGCAACACCCCAACGGTCAAGACGTCGTCTACTGGATCGCGCCGGAAGACGGCGCCAAGAAGTCCAAGACGCCGCATGTCTTCCACCTTTGCGCAGGCGTGAGTCCGCTGAAAAATAAGACCGTGCACGACGGCTCCGTGACCCAGGCCTACGCAGAGAACGCCGTCCGCATCACGAAGCAGATCGAGATGGAACAGAAGCAGTGCGGGTTCACGGTTTCGCAATAAACCTCGTCCGCTTTGAAGAACGGCATGGAGCCGCTGGTGCGCAAGAGGGATTCGAACCCCCGACCCTCTCATTACGAATGAGCAGATTCTAGAAATCATGAGTATTCACAAGGTGCCAGAAGCATACTTACTTGTTGATTTCTAAGTAGCACCCTCTTATTTTGGGAAGCATTAGAGTGCAGGGAACGTCACAAATGTGCTTCCCAATTGCTTCCCAGTCCACGCATGAAGCTCACGAAAGCAACAGTTGATCGCGTCAAGCTGCCGGAAGGCAAGGAGGAGACGATTGTCTTCGACGAAAGCTTGCCGGGTTTTGGTTTGCGGCTCCGCGCCGGCGGCAAGCGCACGTGGGTTGCGCAGTACCGACTCGGGACCAAGCAGCGACGGGTTACGCTCGGCAGTGTCACGACGATCGATGCGGAAGAGGCCCGGCGGAGGGCGAAGGCAGCGCTCGCCAAGGTCGAGCTTGGTGGCGATCCTCAGCTGGAGAAGGCTGAAGCGCGCGCTGAGGCGGCCAGGACACTGGGGAGCGTGGTTGACCTCTATCTTGCACGCCACGCGATAAGAAAGCTTAGAGCCCGCACCCTTTCTGATGTGGAGCGCTATTTGCGAATTCATTGGGCTCCCCTTTCGGAAATTGCGGTCCGAAAGATCACGCGTGCCGATGTTGCTTCCCGGATCGCCCGCATCGCCGAGGAGCACGGTGGGCCAACCGCCAATAAGGCGCGTGCACACTTGAGCAGTCTCTACTCTTGGGCCATCGCGGAAGGACTGGTGGATACGAATCCGGTGACCGGCACGCGCAAGCCGGTTAATGAAATCGCGCGCGACCATGTGCTGACCGATGACGAGCTGGCGTTGATTCGGCGATACGCTGGCGATAGCGACTATGGGACGATCCTTCGCTTGCTGA
>JBEKNV010000040.1:0-19806 GCA_049522395.1 Methylovirgula sp. | reverse complement strand
TGTTCTTTCGATCCCCGTCCCGGAGATTTGTTCCAGGTCTTCCGAGGATCCGTTCGTCATCGAAGCCGTATGATTTGCTGACGGACGACTAGCAAACCTTTCAACCTGCGCCATTGGTGAAATCGGCCCGACGCTGTCAAAGCGCCGGCAGGATTTCTATGCCCGAGAAGAACTTCGATGCTCAAGCCACGCCAGAACCTTAACGAAAGCCATGATTTCAATGAACACCCCGCAGTTGTCGCACGCGCCGGCGAGACCCGTCATTCCGGCAGCGAGGAAGCCTGGGCGGCGATCTGCCGCCGTCTGCGGGCCGAGCTCGGCGATGCGATTTTCGGCTCCTGGTTCGTTCGTTTGGAATTGGAGGCTCTTTCCGAGGGGACCGCGCATATGTCGGTCCCGACGAAATTCCTCAAGAGCTGGATCCAGGCGCATTACGCGGAAAAGCTGCTCGAGGTGATCGGCAGCGAATTCGTCGACGTCAAACACATTGTCATCAGCGTGCGCTCATCGTCGCGGCCGCTGAACCCGCGTGCGCAAGGCGAATTGGCCCAGAAAGGGCTGTCGGAGCACGCTTCTCCCCTTTGCGAGGGGCCGACGCAGCGCCCCACGAACGGGATCGACATCTCCAAGAGCAACCCCCAGAGCCAGGGCTTTGACAAATCCGCCAAGCCGACGGCGCGCGAGCCCGCGGACGGCGACGTGCTTGCCGGCTCGCCGCTCGACAAACGGCTGAACTTTTCGACGTTTTTCGTCGGCCGTTCCAATCAGCTGGCGCATGCCGCGGCGCAGAGTGTGGCCTTTGCTGGATCCACCGAGCCGCTGTCCTTCAATCCGCTTTACATCCACGCGTCCGTGGGTCTCGGCAAGACGCATCTCCTGCAGGCGATCGCTCATGCGGCGGCATCGGCCAAACGGCGGGTGATTTATCTCACTGCGGAAAAATTCATGCATGGCTTCGTCTGCGCGCTGAAGGCGCAGACCGCGATCGCCTTCAAGGAGAAGCTCAGGACGATCGATCTCCTCGTCATCGACGACGTTCAATTCCTGCAGGGCAAATCTATCCAGCAGGAGTTCTGTCACACGCTCAATGCGCTCATTGATGCACGTCGGCAGATCGTCATCGCCGCGGATCGTCCGCCGGGCGATCTCGAAAGCCTCGATGAACGGGTGCGCTCGCGCTTTGCCGGCGGCCTTTGCATTGAAATGGGTGCGCTTGATGAATCCCTGCGCATCAAATTGCTGGAGGCGCGGGTAACGGCGGCGAAAGTGCTGCATCCGACCTTCGACATCTCGCCCTCCGTCATCGCTTTCGTTGCGAGCGTCATTCAAACGAACGGCCGCGATCTCGACGGCGCCATCAACAGGCTCGTTGCGCACACTTCGCTTACCGGCCAGCCGCTTTCGATCGAAACGGCGGAAGCCGCAATTCGCGATCTTGTGCGCACGCGCGAGCCCAAGCGCGTGAAGATCGAAGAGATCCAGAAGCTCGTGGCGAGCCATTATAATGTGACCCGCGCCGACATTCTGTCTTCCCGCCGCACAGCCAACGTGGTGCGGCCACGCCAGATCGCGATGTATCTCGCCAAAGTGCTGACGCCTCGTTCGCTGCCTGAGATCGGGCGCCGTTTCGGGGGGCGCGATCACACCACGGTGCTGCACGCGGTGCGCAAGATCGAGGCGCTCGCCAAGGCCGATGGCAAGCTTTCCGAGGAAGTTGATTTGTTGAAGCGAATGCTGATCGACAATTGATAATCCCGGCATCAATGTCGATCGCATGGCCGGCGCTCGTCGAGCGCCGGCTCCTTTGTCTCTAGGCCCTCCGCCAAGATGCCAAATTGCTGCGGACGCGCTACAAAGCCCTATGCAGGCGCCCGCGATTCGCATCCTCGGCATCGACCCCGGCCTCCGGAACATGGGCTGGGGGGTCATCGAGCTTTCGGGCTCGCGCCTGATCTATGTTGCGTGCGGCACGATCCGCTCCAACGAAAAGGCGGCGCTCGCAAGCCGCCTTTGCGCGCTCCACGAAAACCTCCGCGAGATCGTTGCCGCCTATCAGCCGCATGAGGCGGCGATCGAGGAGGTGTTCGTCAACCGCGATGCGCAATCGACGTTAAAGCTCGGCCAAGCCCGTGGCGTCGCACTGGTGGTACCGGCGCTCGCCGGCCTCCCCGTCGTCGAATATGCCGCCAACACGATCAAGAAGACGGTTGTCGGCGTCGGCCATGCGGAAAAGACGCAAGTGATCCTGATGGTGAAGGCTTTGCTGCCGAAGTGGCAGGTCGAGGCATCCGCCAAGGCGAGCGCCGACGCCGCCGATGCGCTCGCGGTCGCCATCACCCATGCGCGCTATCGCGCCGCGCCCAGCCCGCTCGTGAAGGCTCGGCGTATCGCTGCCGAACAGGTGTGAGCAGCCCATGACCGCGAGCCTTGCGCGATGATTGGCAAACTGAGCGGCACGATCGATAGCATCGGCGAAGATTTCATCATCATCGACGTCCACGGCGTCGGCTATGTCGTCCATTGCTCGGCTCGCACTCTGTCGGATCTTCCTCGGGTCGGCGAAGTGGTGAGCCTCGCCATCGAAACCCATGTTCGGGAAGATGCGATCAAGCTCTACGGCTTTACGAGCGAGGCCGAGCGCGATTGGTTTCGTCTGCTTCAGACGGTGCAGGGGGTGGGCGCCAAAGTCGCGCTCGCCGTTCTCGGCAGTCTGAGCGTGGATGAGCTCGCCACCGCCATCGTGCGCCAGGATAAAGCGCAGATTGCCCGCGCGCCTGGCATCGGTCCGCGTCTTGCCGCGCGTTTAGCGGCCGAATTGAAAGACAAAGTGCCGGCGTCCCTCTCTCTTCGCCACGGCGTTGCGCAGGGAGCAGTCGAAGGAGCGGTGGAGGAGGCAGAGCCGGCAGCGGCGCAGGATGCCGTCGCGGCGCTCCTCACATTGGGCTATGCGCGCGGCCAGGCGGCCGACGCAATCGAAGGCGCGCGCCGACGCCTCGGCGAGGCAGCCGATACGGCGGCCTTAGTGCGCCAGGCCTTGCGGCAGTTGAGCCGATAGGCGACTGCGACCTTTTCGGCAGTTTGTCTGTTTATGACCGCGCCCAAGCTATCCCGGTGGAACTTCAAGCTATTTAAGACGTTAGCACTGTCTACGCCGATTGCTAATTCGGCCGGGGTGTTCGCAAGAAAACGGCTCCCGCGCAGGGCCAGAAGACCATAATAACCGCCAAGCTTGACGAAGCAGGTCGCTTCCGGCTCCATCTGCGCACGGTTTGGCATCGAGGGACGCCATGTTTTCTTCCGACGAAATCGAGCGTTACGCACGCCATTTGGTCTTGCGCGAAGTCGGCGGTCCCGGCCAGCAAAAACTGAAAGCCGCACGCGTGCTGGTCATTGGCGCAGGCGGCCTCGGCGCGCCCCTCATTCAATATTTGGCGGCGGCCGGGGTGGGCGAAATCGGCATCGTCGACGACGATCGGGTGTCGCTCTCCAACCTTCAACGCCAAGTGCTTTACACGACTGCCGACATCGGCCGCCCCAAAGTGGACTGCGCCGCCAAAGTCGTTGCCGGACTTAATCCCAACGTGAAAGTGTCAGCCTTTGACGAGCGCCTTGAGACTGACAATGCGCGTGCGCTGGTGCGCGATTTCGACATTGTCGCCGACGGCTCGGATAATTTTGCGACTCGTTATCTCGTCTCGGACAGTTGTTTTTATGAAAAGCGTCCCTTGGTCACGGCCGCGATCGGTGCGCTTGATGGATCTCTGACGACATTGCGGCCGTTCGACCGGGATGCGTCCGGCAACTCCAATCCCACCTATCGTTGTCTTTTCCCGGAGCCGCCGCCGCCGGGGAGCGTTCTCCCCTGTTCTGAGGCGGGTGTTCTCGGGGCCTTGGCGGGCGTGCTCGGCGCCATGATGGCGCTTGAAGTCATTCGTGAGATCGTCGGGTTCGGCGTGGGCCTTGTCGGCCGCCTATTGCTGGTGGATGCTTTCAGCATGCGTTTCGAAACGATTGATTATTGCTGGGACCCCTCCAATCCGTTGAACGGCGCGAATGTCGAGCCCAAGCGCGAACTCGCGTAATTGTCTTTCGCATAGGCGTCCGGCGCCTTAATTCCCCTCGGTAAAGTTGCTCTTGGTCAATGGATAGAGAAGCTCATCTCCTCATCGTCGATAGAGATGCCGATTCACGGGAGGGCAAGCTGCGTTTGCTCCAGAATGAAGGCTGGAGCGTGAGTGCGGCAGAATCCGATGCCGCGGCTTTGCAGAATTTCGACATCGGCGCGTTCGAAGTCGTCGTCGTCGACAGCAATGCTCGGGACAAGGACGGTCCTTCGCTCTGTCAAACGATCGAGCGGAACCATCCCGAAACTTCGATTTTGCACACGTCCCGCAGCGACTACGATCTGAGCGCGGCTGCGGAGAAGACTGTCGACGGCTATTTGGTCGAGCCTTTCGACGGCGTCGAGCTTGTCACCCTTGTGCGCGCCTTGCTCAAACTGCGGCGAACCAAGACGGCCTTGCAGGAAACGGAAGCGCGGTTGCAACTCGCGCAGGATGCCGGCGGCCTCGCCGTCTTCGACTGGAATTTGTTGACGGGACGCGCGATCTGGTCGGAGCGCTTTGCTGAACTTTTCGAACTGCCGGGAGCGGGGCACAACGCGCCCTTCAACGCCGATATGATCAGGGAGCGTTTGCATCCCGACGACCGCGCCGGACTCCAGGATTATTTTCGCGCGCTCGCCGCCGATGGCGGCGTGTTCGATCGCGATTTCCGCATCGTGTCTTCGGACGGTTCGACGCGCTGGATTACCGCGCGGGGCAAGTTCATCAAGGCGCCGTCGTCGGGGCGGCTCGAGCGCATCTTTTGCCTGAGCCTCGACATCACGGAACGCAAGCAATCGGATCTGCGCAATGCGCAGCTGGCCGAGATCGTCGCCTCCTCGATCGATGCGATCGTCAGCGTCGATTTCTCCGATACGATCCTCACCTGGAACAATGGCGCGGAGCAGCTCTTCGGTTATACCGCGGAGGAAGCGCTGGGGCGCAAAGCCGATTTTCTCGTACCCGACAAAGTTCTTTCCGAGCGGCGCGCCATCATGCAGCGCCTGCTCGCCGGCGAAGCCATCGAATATCAGACGCGCGGTCTGCGCAAAGACGGGCAGAGCATCGATGTTTGGATCAGGGGCGCGCCAGTGCGCGGTCTCGACGGCAATTTTGTCGGCGGCTCGCTCATCATTCGCGACATCACGGCGCAGACACAGCGCGAAGCACATGTCCGCTTTTTGATGCGCGAACTGACGCACCGCTCGAAAAATCTTCTGGCCGTCATTCAGGCCATGGCGCGGCAATCGCTCTCCTTGCTGACGACGCCGGAGGAATTCGTCGTCCGCTTCAGCGAGCGGTTGAGCGGGCTCGCGGGCTCGCATGATCTTCTGTCGAGCGACGATTGGGCGGGCGCCTCGCTGGTGCAGCTGATCCGTTCTCAGTTGCAGCATTATGGCGACCTCTTCGGCACGCGCATCCAGCTTCAAGGGCCCGATCTCATCCTGCGACCGGAGGCGGCGCAGAACATCGGCATTGCCCTGCATGAGCTCTCGATCAATGCGGCGAAATTCGGCGCGCTTTCCGTGCCGCATGGCACTGTGACCGTCTCATGGACGCTCACCACAGACGAAAATAAATCGCGCCGCATGCACATGTGCTGGGAGGAGAAAGGCGGCCCGCCCGTCGTAGCGCCGAACCACAGAGGCTTCGGCCATATGGTCATGGACCGCATCACTGGGCAGGCCCTGGGCGGAAGCTCGCGGGCGCAATTCGCGCCCGAAGGCGTCTGTTGGACGCTTGATGTGCCGGCGGCCTCGGTGATCCGTGAAACGGTGCCGGAGTCCGTTTTGTCGCGCTAGACTGATGACGGGCTGCGCGCGCCGTAATGTGGCTTGATGTCGATGAGCGGCGTGAGATCGAGGCAATCGAGTCCCTTGACGATCAGCACCGTTTCTTCGCGACGGATCAACGTGACGACCGATGAGGCGATGGGGTTTGGCCGCGCCGGCGAGCGCAAGGCAAAGGTGCCGGCGGCCTCGTTCCTGCCGCGGCCCATTTGCCGGACGAGATCGCGTCGCGTGCGACCCATCCAATAGAGAATCTGCAATTCAGAATAAGCGTCGATCCCGAGGAGCGCGTCGCGCCAACGTGGATCGATCTCAATCTGGCATTCTGGGCCGTTGTCGCGATCGCCTTGCCGCGGACAATCGGCGTGTTCGCGCTAGGGCGTGCGAATACGGCCGATAAAATAGACAGAAGCATCATAGCGCGCCGGAAGATCGATCGCGCTTTCGCCGGGCCTGATCGTGTCATACATGAGATTACCGTTGGTTCAGCGCCCGTGGCCGAGGCTTCAGTCCGGCCCGTCCTTACCAAAACCTTCCGCGACCATGGCAAGATGCATTTTGTTTTGAAAACTCGCATCTTCGCCTCGTGCCAGCAATTCGGCATTGGCGGCGATCGTCTTACAGAGCGCTTCGACCCAAGGGCCTTCGCTCTTGGCGAAATTCGAAAGCACATGGGGCTGCACGCGATCCTTATCGCCCGGATGGCCGATGCCGATGCGCACACGCCAATAATCGTTGCCGATCGTCTCGGTGATGGAGCGAAGACCGTTGTGGCCGGCATTTCCGCCGCCGCGTTTGACGCGCACTTTGGCCGCCGTGAGATCGAGTTCGTCGTGAAAGACGATGATGTCGTCAGGCGTGAGCTTATAGAAATGCGCCGCCTCTTGGACCGAGCGGCCCGAGTCATTCATGTAAGTTTCGGGCTTGAGCAGAATGACCTTCACGCCGGCGAGCGAAGCTTCGCTCACCACGCCCTGAAGGCGTTTTCGGAACGGGGGGGAATTGTACTGCCGCGCGATGGCGTCGACTACCATGAAGCCGATGTTATGTCGGTTTCCAGCATGAAGACGTCCGGGATTTCCGAGTCCGACGAAAAGCTTCATGTGGAGAGAACCGCGAAAAATCCCTCGCAGCGAGGGGCAGGGCAGGGTTCGGCGCTTTTCGCTCAGCTCGGCTCGGCGGATATGAAGCGGCGGATTGTCCTCAATGGGGACGATCCGCCGCTGATCGGTTTATTTCTTCGGCTTCGCGGCTGGGGCCGGCGCGGGGGCTGCTGCCGCGGCAGCCGCTGGCGCCGCTGCTCCAGGCGCGGCTTTGGCACCCTTGGCAGGCGCTGCTGCCGCAGCACCAGCTTCAGGAGCGGCTGCAGCCGCTGGCGCAGGTGTCGCCTCAACCGCCGCAATCGGCGGAACGATCGTCGCGACGGTGAAATCGCGATCGGTGATCGTCGGCCGGCAGCCTTCAGGCAAAGTGACGGCGGAGATATGCACCGATTCCGCCATATCGACTTTGCTCAGATCGACAGTAATCGATTCCGGAATGGCGTCCGCCGGCACGCGCATCTCGATGACGTGGCGCACGATGTTGAGCGTGCCGCCCTTCTTGAGGCCCGGAGAGACATCCTGATTGATGAAATGCACCGGCACATCGACGCGCAGCGTCGTGCCGGGCTTGAGGCGCAGAAAATCGATGTGCAGCGGCAGATCCTTGATGGGATCGAGCTGATAGTCGCGCGGGATCACGCGCTGCTTTCTGCCGCCGACGTCGATTTCGTAGATCGTTGTCAGAAAATGTCCCGCATAGATGAGCCGGTTCAGATCGCGATAATCGAGCGCGATCGGTTCGGCGTTTTCGCCGCCGCCATAGATGACGGCTGGAATGCGGCCTTCACGGCGAACGCTACGGGCGGCCCCCTTGCCGGTCCCGCTGCGCACCGTGGCCGCGAGTTGCTTCGCTTCGGCCATGTCGGTGTCCTTTTGGGTATTCAGAATTGCGGCCTTGCGCGCCTCCAGGGGTGTCGGAAACGGCCGCAGAGGGGGGCTTATAAGGGCTTGGGCGGCAAAGTGCAATCACGCGCTCGAGCCCTGTCTTTTCAGAGCCTTAATGCGAGGTGAGTTTGTGCCAGCCCTTCTGGACCGAGTCGGACAATTGCGTGAACCGCAGATTGACCTCGTCCCAATTGACGAGCGGCCGGCCCTCGACCGCCGGACAGACGGCGTGACGGCCGGTGTCGGCCACATAGGCCAGCCCAAGGGTCAGAAAAAATCCAAGAATAACGCCCAAAAAAATACGCATCGCCATGTCCCTCCAGTCAGATGGCTAATTAGGTCAAGTTAGCACGGAAACAATGACAAATCCGACCATTGACATGGCTGAAAAAGTCTCACGTCCCGCGCGGCTTCGCCCGTGTCGTTGCCTGCGCAGCGCTTGGATCGTCGGGCCAGAGATGGCGCGGATAGCGCCCTTTCATCTCCGTTTTCACCTGCGCCCAGGAGCCCCGCCAGAAACCGGGCAGATCGCGCGTAATCTGGATCGGCCGATGCGCGGGTGAGAGCAGCTCCAAAGTCAACGCCACTTTGCCCTTGGCGATCGTGGGATGGTCTTTGAGCCCATAAAGCTCTTGCACGCGCACCGAGAGAAGCGGGCCGCCTTCCGCCGCATAATCGAGCGCGACGCTTGACCCCGCCGGTGTTTCGAAATGCGTCGGCGCTTCCGCTTCGAGCCGGCGCTGCATGGCGTAAGGCAAAAGCGCCTTCAAAGCCGCATCGAGATCGGTGGCGGTGATGTCGGCGAGAGCCGATTTTCCTTCGATGAAGGGTGCAAGCCAATCGGCGGCATGGGCTTTCAAGGCGTCGCCGGAAAGGTCCGGCCACGCCTCGTCGCCTTCGGCCTTGCGCAGAAAGAGAATGCGATCGCGCCATTGGATGAGTGCTTTCGTCCATGGCAATTTCTCGAAAGAAAATTTCGCGATGCCTTCGGCCAACACTTTTGCGGCTTCCGGCATTTGCGCGGCGGTGAGCGTCTGCTCGGCAAGCACGAGCGCACCGAGCCGTCTCTGCCGCCGCGCTTGAAGCGTCCCGCGCTGCGGATCGAAAGCGAGTTCGTCCTTTGTCTTGATCTCATCGCCCGCGATCTCTTCGATGTCTTTCAGCGTGAGAGGTGCGGCAATAAAGATGCGCGCCGCCGCCGCGCGCCCGGCGATTTCCCCGATCGCGAGAAAATTTTCGCGTGCCAGCGGATCATGCGGCTCGACATGGGCTGCGCGCCCATTCGCGAGGAGAAAATCGCCGGTTTTGCCGCGGCTCATCGCGATGCGGTCCGGAAAGGCCGCCGCGAGATAATGTCCGGCATGTTCGATATCGGTGCTCGCGTGAGATTGCGCGCCAGCCTGGCGCAGAAGATTTTTGACGAGCCGGCGCGCGTCTTCGGCTCTTGGCGATCGATCTTTGCGAAAACGCTCGATGCGTGAGGAAAGATCGGCCGTGTCACCGCCGAGACCGCGTTCCGTCAAAATGACGGTGACTTCTGCGGCGAGGTCTGCCTCGCCCATGCGCGCCGCATCGACGATCATGCGCGCGAGACGCGGCGGCAGAGCGAATTTACGGATCGCGCGGCCTTCGTCCGTCAGCGCGCCGCCGGCATCGAGTGCGCCGAGCGAGGAGAGAAGCGCCTTCGCCTCATTGAGCGCCGGCTTCGGCGGCGGATCGAGAAATGCGAGATCGCGGGCGGGATCGCGCGCCCCCCAGGCCGCGCAATCGAGCAGAAATCCCGAAAGATCGCTCTGCAGAATCTCCGGCTGCGCGAAAGGCTCGAGCGTGCCGGTCGCCGCTTCTTCCCACAACCGGTAGCAGACGCCAGACTCCAGACGCCCCGCGCGACCGCGGCGTTGATCGGCCGCGGCACGCGAGACGCGCACGGTCTCGAGACGCGTGAGGCCGCGATCGGGCTCATAACGCGGCACGCGCGCCAATCCGGAATCGATGACGATCCGCACGCCTTCGATCGTGAGCGAGGTTTCCGCAATCGATGTCGCGAGCACAATCTTTCGCCGCCCAGGCTTCGTCGGCTCGATAGCGCGCTCCTGCGCCGAACGGTCGAGCGCCGAATAAAGAGGCATGATCTCAATTGCCGGATCGCTGATCTTGTCCGTGAGCAAGGTGTTAAGCCGGGTAATCTCGCCCTGGCCGGGCAGAAAGACGAGGATCGAGCCCGGCTCCGCGGCGAGCGCGCGCAGAGTGGCGCGCGCCAAAGCGTCTTCGATGCGATCGTTCGGATCGCGCCCCAAATAATGCGTCGCG
This sequence comes from Methylovirgula sp., assembly GCA_049522395.1. GTDB lineage: Bacteria > Pseudomonadota > Alphaproteobacteria > Rhizobiales > Beijerinckiaceae > Methylovirgula. The sequence goes on along the minus strand of JBEKNV010000040.1, from coordinate 9,615 downwards.
ACGGGAAACATCCGCCCTTGCGCTTCGATGAGCGGCGTCTTTTCGCCCAAGAGCCGCGCGACGCGTGTGCCGTCGAGCGTCGCCGACATGACGAGAAGGCGCAGATCCTCGCGCAGATGCGCGGAGGCATCGAGCGCCAGGGCAAGGCCGAAATCGGCGTCGAGCGAGCGCTCGTGAAATTCGTCGAAGAGAACGCCGGCAACCCCGGCGAGCGCCGGATCGTCAAGAATCATGCGCGTGAAGACGCCTTCGGTGACGACCTCGATGCGCGTCTTTGCCGAGACACGCGACAAAAGTCGCATGCGCAGGCCAATTGTCTCGCCGAGCTCCTCGCCAAGCGTCGCGGCCATGCGGTCGGCGGCGGCACGTGCGGCGAGCCGGCGCGGTTCGAGAAGCAGAATTTTGCCGCCTACCGCCCAAGGCTCGTTCTTGAGGGCGAGCGGAACGCGGGTCGATTTGCCGGCGCCGGGCGGCGCGGTCAGCACGGCCCTTGTTCTTGTGGAGAGGGCTGCGCAAATATTCGGCAACACCTCGTCGATCGGAAGCTTGGGTATGAGCCCATCCATGAGGCTCAGATGGCAGGTCGCCGCTTGCCGAGCAAGAGGCGTCGGGGCGCTTTGGGTGGCGTCCGGAACCACCCCCTTTTTGAAATGAAAAGAAAGCGCTATATGCGCGCGGCGCTGGCGAAGATCAAAGCGGGGACCCCCGAGCAGCCTTTATGGGCCTATTCGCCCGGAGCCGATCCCAAAGGGCCGGCGTTGCGCCCCAAGCGCGGGGTGAATGAACTGAGCGGCCTTTCACGGCATTGCCACTGCGCCGCGGGAGATTCCTCCACACAAGGATGTTGCGAATGGCGCTGACCGCGCAAGATAAGCCCTCGGCCGCACATCCGGCCGAGACGGGAGCAGGCGCCTCGGCGGTCAAGAAAGAGAGCTTTGCCGCGCTGACGCTCGGCTCGATTGGCGTCGTCTATGGCGACATCGGCACGAGCCCGCTCTACGCGTTGCGGGAATCCCTCGTCCATTCGAAGACCATCGGCATCACCGATCATCACGTGATCGGCACGGTGTCGCTTCTGATCTGGGCGTTGTTCTTCGTCGTTACCGCCAAATATGTGCTGTTCCTGATGCGCGCCGACAACAAGGGCGAAGGCGGCACGCTTTCGCTGATGGCGCTGGCTCAGAACGCCTTCGGCCGCCGCGCTGCGATGATCTTCTTTCTGGGCGTCGCGGGCGCCGCTTTGTTCTCAGGCGATGCGATCATCACGCCCGCCATTTCGGTGCTCTCCGCGCTCGAAGGTCTCGATGTGGCGACGCCCGTTTTCGATCCTTACATTTTGCCGCTTACGGTCATCATTCTTGTCACGTTGTTCTGGGTGCAAAGCGTTGGCACGGGGCGTGTCGCGCGCTTCTTCGGTCCCATCATGGCGGTCTTCTTCCTGGTGATCGGCGCGCTCGGCGCGATGCACATTCCCGATGCGCCGCGCATTCTGCTCGCCTTTAATCCGGTCGAGGGCATCCACTTCCTCTTCAGCCATGGGATCGTCGGATTCATCGTGCTGGGCTCGGTCTTCCTGGCCGTGACGGGCGCGGAAGCGCTTTACGCCGATATGGGCCATTTCGGCCGCAAGCCCATTCAATCGGCGTGGCTCTATTTCGTGCTGCCGGCCTTGGGATTGAACTATCTCGGCCAGGGCGCGCTCGTACTCACCAACAAAGCCGCGATCGACAATCCCTTCTTTCTTCTCGCGCCCTCCTGGGCGCTTCTCCCGCTCGTCGTGCTCGCCACCGTCGCGACCGTCATCGCGAGCCAGGCCGTGATCACCGGCGCCTTCTCGCTCGTGCGGCAGGCAATCCAGCTCGGGCTTCTGCCGCGCATGGAAATTCAGCATAAGTCGGCCACGCAAGAAGGGCAGATCTTCCTTCCGCATGTGAACCGGCTGCTTCTCGTCGGCGTATTGCTGCTCGTCTTCATGTTCCGATCGTCGAGCGCGCTTGCCAACGCTTACGGCGTCGCCGTCACCGGCACGATGGTGGTGACGACCTCACTCGCCTTCGTCGTCGTTTGGAAAAAGTGGAAATGGCCGCTCTGGGCGGCGCTGACTTTCATCGCGGCCTTTCTGGTCATCGATATCGCCTTCCTTTCCGCCAATCTCATCAAAGTTGTCGAAGGCGGCTGGGTGCCGCTGTTGCTCGCCTCCTGCTCGATGACCATCATGTGGACCTTCGTGCGCGGCAATCGGCTGCTGACACAGAAAATGGCACGCGATTCGATTCCGCTCGAAGAGCTCATCCATATGCTTGAGAAATCGACACCGACGCGCGTTCCGGGCACGGCCATCTTCCTGACGAACCAGCCCGACTCCGCGCCCTCTGCGCTGCTGCACAATCTCAAGCACAACAAGGTTCTGCACGAGAATGTCTGGATCATGTCGGTGCGCACCGAAGGCACGCCGCGTGTTCCGCCCGCCCGCCGCTACGAGATGGAGCAGATCTCGAAGGATTTCACCCGCATCATTCTGCACTACGGCTATATGGAAGACCCGCGCGTGCCCGCGGCGCTCGCCCTGCTGCGGAAATGCGGGCTGAAATTCGATATCATGACCACGTCCTTCTTCCTCGGCCGCCGGACAATCAAAACCTCGCCCCATTCCGGCATGCCGGCCTGGCAGGACAAGCTCTTCGTCAGCCTGATGAAGCAGGCGACCAATGCGACGGACTTCTTCTCGATCCCGTCGGACCGCGTGGTGGAACTCGGCGCGCAAGTCACGGTGTGACGTCAAAAGACGCCTTGACCTTGCAAAAAGTCCGAGAGAAGCTGAAATTTCTATAAGAAATAAATTTTCGGGGAGGTCTTATGCCAAACGAGGGTTCGGCTGCGAGGCCCATCATCGCGACCATGTCGCGCGAGGATCTGAGCCAGGCGCTCTCCGCAGGCTGGCGCGATCTGAAGGCGGCGCTTCCCTATAGTCTCTTCTTCGGCGCCATTTATGCGCTCGGCGGCGCGCTTTTGGCCGCATTCCTCTTCGCGACGAATGTCCATATCGTCGTCTATCCCTTGGCGACAGGCTTTGCGCTCATCGCGCCTTTTGTGGCGGCGGGAACCTATCAGATCAGCAGGAGGCTCGAACGCGGCGAGCCGCTTTCTTGGGGCGCCATCCTCACCTTGCGCAATGGCTCGCAGGAACTCGGCTGGATGGCGTTGCTGACCATCTTTGCTCTGGTCATCTGGCTCGACATCGCGCTCATACTTTATCTCTTGTTTTTCGGCGGCCATGTGCTCACCCTCGACGAGCTGATGACGGCGATCGCCACGACGCCCAGTGGCGCGCTGTTTTTTGTCGTTGGCAATCTGGCAGGCGCCTCAATCGCGCTCACATTGTTTGCGCTCACCGCCATCTCCTGCCCGATGCTGATCGACCGCGACGTCGACGCGATCACCGCCATCATCACGAGCGTCGCGACGGTTCGCAAGAACGCCAGTCAAATGCTCGCTTGGGCGATCTTGATTGCCTTTTTGCTCGCGGTGTCGATTATGTGCTTCTTTGTCGGCCTCGTCGTCGTGCTTCCGCTTCTCGGCCACACGACTTGGCATCTCTATCGCAAACTCGTCTCCTTCCCCCTGCCGGGCGAACAGCGGGCGTCTGCGGCCACCGAAGCCCCCGAAGCGCACCTCGCGGCCTGAGACGGCACAACGACCAGCGCGGAATTCACCCGCTTCCGCATAAGCCGGCAGTGGAGGGCGGTACCTCTGCGGTGCATCCGCGGCGCGGCTTTGCTATGGTCCGCCTATGGTGAAACAGCGAGCCGGCGAAGCCCCATTTTCCAAAGAGCCCGATGCGTCGCTCGGCCCGGACGCACAATTGCCAGCCGATGCGGCGCCGGATGCAGCGGAGGCGCCCGGCAAAATCACACCGATGATGGCGCAATATGTCGAGATCAAATCCGCCAATCCGGATTGTCTTCTCTTTTATCGTATGGGCGATTTTTATGAGCTGTTCTTCGGCGATGCCGAAGTGGCTTCCCGCGCGCTCGGCATTGTGCTGACGAAACGGGGCAGGCATCTGGGGCGCGATATTCCGATGTGCGGCGTGCCGATTGAGCGAGCCGATGATTATCTGCAAAAGCTGATCGTGCTCGGCCATCGGGTTGCCGTGTGTGAGCAGATTGAAGACCCCGCGGAAGCGCGCAAGCGCGGCGCGCAATCGGTCGTCAGACGCGATGTCGTCCGCGTCGTCACGCCGGGCACGATCACCGAAGAGCGGCTGCTCGATCCAGCGCGGCCGAATTGCCTGCTCGCCGTTGCGCGTCAACGCCTCTCCGATGACGCTTTCGTCTATGGGTTTGCGGCGATCGATATCTCGACCGGCGCCTTTCAGGTGAGCGAAATTCCCTTTTCCGGCGTCGGCGCGGAGATCGGCCGCATCGAGCCGGCCGAAATCGTCGCGGCGGAACATTTGTGCAGCGATCCGCTTTTCACGCGCTTGATTGCCGAATTCAAGATTTCTCTGACGCCCGTCGGCCGCGAAATAGGCGATCAGAAAAGCGCCCAGAGACGCATCGAGGATTTTTTCCATCTGGCGACGCTCGAAGGCCTGGGGCAATTTTCGCGCGCCGAACTCGCCGCCGCCGCGCTCGCCATCTTTTATATTGAGCGGACGCAGCTTGCGGAGCGTCCGGCGCTCAATCTGCCTTCGCGCCGGCGCAGTGACTCGCATATGGAGGTCGACGCCGCGACGCGCGCCAATCTCGAACTGACGCGCACGCTTTCCGGCGACCGCGCCGGTTCGCTGCTCGCGACGATCGATCTTACGGTGACGCCCGCAGGCAGCCGGCTTTTGGCGGAACGCCTCGCGAGCCCTTTGACCGATCGCATGGCGATTCTTCGCCGGCAAGAGAGCGTGGCATTTCTGGTCGAGGCTCGCGCTCTTCGCGGCGACCTCCGCAAAATTCTCAAAAGCGCGCCGGATTTGGCCCGTCCGTTGTCGCGGCTCGCGCTTCGCCGGGGCGGGCCGCGCGATCTCGCCGCTTTGCATGAGGGGCTGATCGCCGCGTTCGCCATCGCCGCGCAGCTTGCGAAGGCACAAAATTGTCCGGACGATCTCGTCGCCGCGCGCGAGTCGGCTGGCGCGGTGGACACAAAGATCGCGAAAAATCTCGGCGCGGCGCTCGCCGACGAACTGCCGCTCAAACGCGCCGACGGTCATTTCATTCGCCAGAACTTCGATGACGAGCTCGACGAATTTCGTCGCCTGCGTGACGAGAGCCGGCGCGTCATCGCCGAATTGCAGGCGCAGTATTGCGCGCTGACCGAGACGCGGCAGCTCAAACTCAAGCACAATAATTTTCTCGGCTTCTTCGTCGAAGTGCCCCAGGCGCAAAGCGAAAAGCTGATGAAGCCGCCGTTCAACGCGACCTTCGTGCATCGCCAGACGATGGCGGACGCGATGCGCTTTTCGACTGCGGAACTCGTCGAGCTTGAAGGAAAAATCTCATCCGCCGCAGACCGCGCGCTCGCGCGCGAGCAGACGATCTTCGATCGGCTCACGGCCGAGATTCTTGCCGCCGAGGCGGCGATCAAAGCGGCGGGCGAGGCGCTGGCCGTCATCGATGTTGCGGGTTCGCTGGCAGAACTCGCGGAAAGCCGCGAGTGGGTGCGCCCAGACGTCTCCCAGACGCTCGCCTTTCGGATCGAAGGCGGCCGCCATCCCGTCGTCGAGGCGGCGCTGGCGCAGTCTGGCAAACCTTTTGTCGCCAACGACTGCACGCTCTCCGCTGATGAAGGGTCCGCGCTGATCGCAGTCGTGACCGGTCCGAATATGGCCGGCAAATCGACCTATCTGCGGCAGAACGCGTTGATCGCAATCCTCGCGCAAATGGGCGCCTTCGTGCCCGCAACGAAATGCGAGATCGGCATTGTCGATCGGCTCTTCTCCCGCGTCGGCGCGGCGGACGATCTTGCGCGCGGGCGCTCGACCTTCATGGTCGAAATGGTCGAAACCGCCGCGATCCTCAATCAGGCGGGCGCCCATTCGCTCGTGATTTTGGATGAGATCGGCCGCGGCACGGCAACCTTCGATGGACTCTCCATCGCCTGGGCGGTGATGGAACATCTGCATGAGGTTAATCGCTCGCGCACGCTCTTCGCCACGCATTTTCATGAGCTAACGCAACTCGCCAAACAGCTCTCCCGCATCGTCAATCTCACCATGCGGGTGACGGATTGGCAGGGTGATGTCGTGTTCCTCCACGAAATTATCCAAGGCGCCGCCGATCGCTCCTACGGTATTCAGGTCGCGAAGCTTGCCGGACTGCCGAGCGCGGTGATCGAACGCGCCAAACATTTGTTGGCCGAACTCGAAGCGGGCGATCGCCGCATGCCGGTCGAAAAACTTGTCGCCGATCTGCCGCTCTTCGCTCAGCCGGCCGCGGTACAGAAGGCTGCGCCTGCAAAAGGCGACAAGATCGCGGCGGCTCTCGATGCCTGCGATCCCGACGCGCTCTCGCCGCGCGACGCCTTGGAGGTGCTTTATCGATTGAAGGCGCTGCGTCGGGAGAAATAAGGCTCCGGCAGGCGCGTGCCTCCTCAGCCGATCACCAGTTGCAGCTTCTTATCGAGCGCGGTGATCAGCGGCGCAAGATCGTGGCTTCGCTTCAAGACGCGGCCCGTCGCGGCGAGCACGCTATAGGCGCCCTGCTTGCGCGCGAGCTTCGGCGTTTTTTCGATGCGGAAGAGGGGACATTCGGAGGCGCGCCGGTAGATCGAGAAAACCGCCTTCTGGCTTGTGAACTCGATCGCATAGTCGCGCCATTCGCCATCGGCGACCTTGCGTCCGTAAAGCTCGAGGATGAGACGCAGCTCGGTGCGGTCGAAGCCGACTTGGCGGGGGAGGGAAGGAAAGCCACTAGGCCAGGGGGGTCGGAAGCTCTTGCCGGCGGCGAGAGGCACCACCCGGCCCGCCCGCTGCTTATCCTCCGTCGACTCCGCGCTCATACTCGTCCTCCCAGTCTGAATATGATTGCGGAAAGCTCCTGCCGCGGCAAGCCTTGCATGACGCTTTGACGAAGCCTGGCCGCGGGGACTTTTTTCGCCGGCCGAAGAGGTTTCCTCCTCAGGCTTCGAGCACCCGGCGTAACCGGTTGAAAAACAATAAAGAACGAACCTCAGCCTGGGACGGAGCCGCCTGCGGCAAAATTACACTTTTGCCCATTTGCAGCCCATCGGACGCCCGGATACTGCGTGAAGCTGGGTCATGTCGCCGCTCGGGCCGGTTCGATTCCTTCGGATTCGTCAGCCCCCCAGCCCCCCGCGGGGATCATAGGTCCGAGCTATCGTCGATTTAGTGGCGACATCTCTTAGAGCCGGTTTGAAGCTTGCTTCAACCGGCTCTTTTTTTTTGCGCTTGCGAGACCGCGCGATTTCTCGCCGTCCGACGCATTCTCTTGAATCCAATCCCGCCAAAGGCGATATCACGGCTGCACGTTCGGCGCCGCGACGCGCGGACTTCTGAACGCAACGAACCTTTTCCGGAGAGACACGATGGACGGCCAAACCCATGCATTCCAAGCGGATGTGGCGCGGCTCCTCGATCTGATGGTGCATTCGGTTTATTCCGAACGCGATATTTTTCTCCGGGAACTCATTTCAAATGCCGCCGATGCCTGCGAGAAACTGCGCCATGAGGCGCTGCTCGATCCTTCTCTCGGCAGTGATCGTCCGGCTCTCATCACGGTCGCCCTCGACAAGCCCAACCGCACGTTGACGGTCACGGATAACGGCATCGGCATGTCGGAAGAGGAGCTTGTCACCGCGCTCGGCACGATCGCGCGCTCCGGCACGCGCGCCTTTCTCAACCGTCTGCAGGCGAATGCGAAAGAAAATGAGACGGTCGGCGCCGATCTCATCGGCCAATTCGGCATCGGCTTCTATTCGGCTTTCATGGTCGCAAGCGAGATCGACGTTGCTTCGCGCCGCGCGGGGACAAGCGAAGCGCATCTCTGGCGTTCGGACGGGAAGGGCAGTTTTTCCGTAGTCTCGGTTCCAGTCGATGAGGCGCCGGCGCCGGGAACGCGCGTCGTTCTTCATTTGAATGAATCGAGCGACGATTATCTCGAGCCTCACCGCGTCGAGAAAATCCTGCGCGATTATTCGAGCGCCATTGCTGTGCCGGTCGATCTCGTGGAGGCGCCGGATGCCGCGCCGCGCCGCATCACCGATGGCGCGGCGCTTTGGAACAAGCCGAAGAGCGCCGTCACCGAAGAAGAATATACGGAATTCTATCGTAACCTTGCCGGCCAGTTCGACGAGCCGGCGCTGACGATGCATTGGCGCGCGGAAGGACGGCATGAATATTCCGTCCTCGCCTTCCTGCCGGGTTCCCGACCGTTCGATCTCTTCGATCCGGCGCGCCGGGGCCGCGGCAAGCTCTATGTCCGCCATGTGCTGATCGCGCAGGATGCGGAAATCCTTCCCGGCTGGCTGCGCTTCATTCGCCTTGTTGTCGATTCCGCCGATCTGCCGCTCAATGTCTCGCGCGAGATGATCCAAGAAAGCGCGGTCTATGCGGCGATCAAAAAGGGCGTCGCGAATCGCATCGTGCAGGACCTCGTAAAGCTCGCCGAGAGCGATGCCGGGGCCTATGCGAAAGTGTGGGAGAATTTTGGCGCGGTGATGAAGGAGGGGCTTTATGAAGACCCCGAGCGCCGCGATGCTTTGTTCAAACTCGCACGCTTTGCGACGACGCGCGCGCTGGAAGGCAAACGCAGTCTTGCCGATTATGTCGCCTCGATTCGGCCCAATCAGACAGCGATCTATTATCTCCTCGGCGAAGACGTGAAGCGGCTCAACGTCAGCCCCCAGCTCGAAGGGTTCCGCAGCCGCGGCATTGAGGTCTTGCTGTTATCGGACCCGATCGACGCTTTCTGGGTTTCGACCGCCGCGGGTTTCGACGGCAAACCGTTCAAATCCGTTTCGCAGGGCGCGGCCGACATCGCGGCGATTGCGCCCGAAGAAGGAAAAGAAGCGCCGCCCGCCGCGCCGCCTTCCGCGCAGCTCGCCAGTCTGATGGCGCTGATGAAACAGGAACTCACCGATGTCGTCGAAGATGTCCGCGCCTCCGATCGGCTGTCGAAAAGTCCCGCCTGTCTCATTGCCTCGGAACGCGGCCTCGATCGCAGGCTCGAACGTCTCTTGGCCGAGCATGGGCAGTTGGGTTCTGTGTCGAAGCCGGTGCTCGAAATCAACCCGACGCATCCGCTGGTGATGGCGCTTGCCGAAAAGATTGGCCAAGCCACGCCATCGGCGCTCGGCGATGTCATCTGGCTTCTGTTCGATGAGGCGCGTCTGATGGACGGCGAGCGCCCACAGGATGCAAGCAGCTTTGCGACGCGGCTGACGCGTGTGTTGCTGAAGGCGCTGAGCGAACCCACGGCATGACCGAGGTCCCCGCGCTCATCATTCGACCGGATGATTCGCGCGGCACTGTCCAGCGTCAATTGGCGCGGGTTTTGGAAGCCGAGGGTTCCGAGGCCGGCATGATGGAAGCGCGGATGATCCTCTGCGCCGCCCTCGGCCTCGATCATGCGGCCTTTTTGCGCGATCAGGATAGGCCGATCG
>JBEKNV010000039.1:0-22520 GCA_049522395.1 Methylovirgula sp. | reverse complement strand
CCGGTCGATGTCGGCCATGGTGAAGGGAACCTCCGCCTCGTTGGCGGCGGCGAGAATATGCAGCACGGTGTTGGTCGAGCCGCCCATCGCGATGTCGAGCGTCATCGCGTTCTCGAAGGCTTCGAACGTCGCGATGGAGCGCGGCAGCGCGGAGGCGTCGTCCTGCTCGTACCAGCGGCGCGCGAGATCGACGATCGTGTGGCCGGCCTCGACGAACAGCCGCTCGCGGTCCTTATGGGTCGCCAGCGTCGTGCCATTGCCGGGCAAAGCGAGGCCGAGCGCCTCTGCGAGGCAGTTCATGGAATTGGCGGTGAACATGCCGGAGCAGGAGCCGCAGGTCGGGCAGGCGGAGCGCTCCATCAATTGCACTTCGGCATCGCTCACCCGCTCATCGGCGGCGGCGACCATGGCGTCGATGAGATCGACCGCCTTCTTCTTGCCGCCGACAACAACTTTGCCGGCTTCCATCGGGCCGCCGGAGACGAAGACTGTTGGAATGTTGAGGCGCAGGCTCGCCATCAGCATGCCGGGCGTGATCTTGTCACAATTCGAAATGCAGACCAGGCCGTCGGCGCAATGGGCATTGGCCATGTACTCGACCGAGTCGGCGATGAGATCGCGCGAGGGCAGGCTGTAGAGCATGCCGTCATGGCCCATGGCGATGCCGTCATCGACCGCGATGGTGTTGAACTCTTTGGCGACGCCGCCCGCCGCCTCGATCTCGCGCGCGACGAGCTGGCCCAAATCCTTCAGATGGACATGGCCGGGCACGAATTGGGTGAAGGAATTGACGACGGCGATGATCGGCTTGCCGAAGTCTTCGTCCTTCATGCCCGTGGCGCGCCAAAGGCCGCGGGCGCCGGCCATGTTGCGGCCGTGGGTCGTGGTGCGGGAGCGATAGTGCGGCATGTGATGAATTCCCTGGGCTTTCGCCTATCCCTAGCATGAAATTCGGAAAAGCGTAGAGAAGTGGCAGCGCCAGCGGCCTGAGCGGGGCGGTGGGCGAGGTTGGGCTTCTCCTTAATAAAAAAGCGCTTCCGCCGGGCGGAAGCGCTCTCTTGGGTCTTGGCGGTTGAGGCGGCTAAGCCGCCCCGTTCCGATTACTGAGCTTCGGTGTTGCGCTGTTCCGTCGTGCAGATCCAGCCGCCGGTCGGATCATGCTTGGCGCCAGGCGTGGCACCCATGAAGCAGCGAACGCTGATCGGATGGGCCTCGGCCGCGCGGGCCTCGGACGTGAAGAGCGCAATGCCGCCGGCCGTGGAAAGCGCGACGGCAAGAGCGAAGGGGAGAGCGAGAGATGAGGAAAAGAAACGAGTCATAATGACCTTCCAAAGTTTGACGCGTGGCAGCGCCTGGTGAATTTCTTTTGGTGCAAGTCAGCACTTCTTGGTCGTCACGCACCGAATCTCGAAGCGAATCCGACAGTGGTCTCTATGTGTGGTGACGCGTGCTGCATTGCAATATTGCCATCGCAGCAAGTGCTGAGACAAACTGACACGCAAGTTAACTTTCGCTCGCAGAAATGATCGGTTGAACGAATTTGCATAAGAGCTCTGAGTCAAACGCTGATCTCGCACGCGAGAGCGTCACGCGTCCGACATCATTCAGCGACATTCGTCGCATTCTCGATGCGCTTCCTCCGCCATCGCATGAGTCGGCTGAAGCGGTGCGCGCGCGTCAGGCCGAATTGACGAAACCCTTCGGCTCGCTCGGCCGGCTCGAAGAGATCGCTGCTTTTCTCGCGCAATGGCAGGGCCGCGCGATGCCAACGTTGGCGCAGCCGCTGGTGCTCGTCTTCGCCGGCAATCATGGCGTCGTCGCGCGCGGCGTCTCGGCCTATCCGGCCTCGGTGACGCAAGCGATGGTCGCGAATTTTGCCGCGGGCGGCGCGGCGATCAACCAAATCTGCACAAGCTTTGGGCTGTCGCTTGCGATCGTGGACCTCGATCTCGATCGTCCGACCGAGGACTTCACCGAACAGCCGGCGATGGAGGAGGCAACGCTTCTGACCTATTTTCTGCGCGGCATGGATGCTGTTGCGCCGGGCACAGATCTGCTTTGCGTGGGCGAAATGGGGATCGGCAATTCGACGAGCGCCGCGGCGATCTATTGCGCGCTTTATGGCGGCAAAGCCGCTGATTGGGTCGGCCGTGGCGCCGGCGTCGACGATCGCGGTTTGGCGCGTAAAATTGAATCGATCGATGCGGCGATCGCGCTTCATAAAGAGGCGCTTGCCGATCCGCTCGAGGTCTTGCGGCGCCTCGGCGGCCATGAGATCGCGGCCATGGCGGGTGCGATTGTCGCCGCGCGGCTTGCGCGAATCCCGGTCATTCTCGATGGCTACATCGCCTGCGCCGCCGCCGCCATCCTTGCGGCGCACTCTTCGCAGGCGATCGACCATTGCCTTGCCGGCCATCTCTCGGGCGATGGCGCCCATCGCGAGGTGCTGGCGAGGCTGGGCAAAAGGCCCTTGCTTGATCTCGGTCTGCGGCTTGGCGAAGGCAGCGGCGCCGCGCTCGCGGCGGGCGTCGTCAAGGCGGCCCTTGCCTGTCACGCTGGCATGGCGACATTTGCGGAAGCGCAGGTCGCGGGTAAGATAGAGGGATGAAGCCCAGGGAATGGGGAACCTTAGCCGTAGCGATTGCGTTGTGGACGCAGACGCCTCCGTCTTCGGGCTGTCACAGCTTCATCGATAAGGATTTTTCTGAAAGCCGCCGTCTACCCCTGGGCGGGCGGGCTCTTAGTTCTTAGACCGGGCAGAGCCAGCGAGCCAAAGCCCGTAGCCCTCACCAAGACCTCAACCGCAAAGGATTATCTCCTATGAGCGCAAATAAGCCTGCCGTGCAGGACGCGAAAATCCATATGATCGCGCCGCTTGGCACCCCGACCGATCTTTCGTCGAACGCCATCAAGGATATTGCCCCCGCGCTCAATGTTCTCTTGAGCGATGTCTTTGCGCTTTACCTCAAGACGAAGAATTTTCACTGGCACATGTCGGGCCCGCATTTCCGCGACTATCATCTTCTGCTCGACGAACATGGCGACCAGATTTTCGCGATGACCGATCCGATGGCGGAACGCGTCCGCAAGATCGGCGGCGTCACGCTGCATTCCATCGGCGAAATCGCCCGTAAGCAGCGTCTGAAGGACAATGATGCCGAATTTGTCACGCCTTTGGACATGCTGGCGGAGCTTCGCGAAGACAATAAACAGCTCACAGCCTCCATGCGCGAGGTCCACGATCTCTGCGATGAGCATAAGGATGTCGCGACGGCGAGCCTGCTTGAAGTGTGGATCGACGAGACCGAGCGCCGCACCTGGTTCCTGTTCGAAGCGACCCGCACGGTCGGCGCCGAGCCGCGCTGAGCGCGGCTTCTTTCTTGTCGCTTATCCTTGTGCTGCGGGCTTGTCCGATCGGGCAAGCGCCGCCAGCACGAGTGCCGCGGCGACTTCGAAGCCAATCGAGAGTATGACGACGAGGGGAAGCGCGCGGTCGTAGAGAAGGCCCATCATCGCGCTGCCCGCAAACCAGGCGACGCCATAGATCGCGCCGAAGAGACCATAGGCGCGGCCGCGCCGTTCGGGCGCGACGATTTCGGCAACATAGGCGCGCAGGATCGAATCCTGCACGCCCATGCCGATTCCCCATAAGATCATGCCGGCGAGCGCCGCATCAAATCCGCCATAAAAGACGAGCGGCGCATAGAGCGCGCCAATCGCGACGGCGATGACATTCGCCCAGAGGCCGATACGATCGAAGATGCGGCCCAAAATCAAAGCGGCGAGCGCGGCGCTCAACATGGCGACGGCATAAAGCAGCGGGATCGAAGACGTCGCGAGGCTCTCGCTTTTGCCGAAATGAAAAGCGATCAGCGGAAAATCAATGTACCCGAAAGCGATGAGCGCCGCGGCCAGAAGATAAATCCAGTAATTCTTCGGGAAACGATCCGCAGCCAGTTCGACTTTCTTGATTTCGAGTGTGCCGGGGTCGGGATAAAGCCGCCGCGCTGTTAAGAGAATAAGGATCGCGATGATGGCGGGCACCGCGAGCAAGGCAAACGCCATGCGGTAGCCGGCGTGATGCGCGAGCAGGGCCGCGAGCGCCAAAGGCCCCGAGACGGCGCCGAGCTGATCGAGCGCTTCGTGCAATCCGAAACCCCAGCCGCGCCCCGTCGCCTGCGTCGCAGAGGCGAGCATTGCATCGCGCGCGGGAGTCCTGATGCCTTTCCCGGCGCGCTCGCAGATGACGAGAGCGACGGCGATTTGCCAATTGCCGGCGAGCGCCAGCAGCGGAACGGCGGCGAGATTGATGACATAGCCGGCGATCGTCAGCGGCCAATACTGTTTGCTCTTGTCGGTGAGAAACCCCGACGCGAGACGAATGCCGTAGCCGACGAGTTCGCCCGCGCCCGCGGCAATGCCGATGATCGTGCCGGTTGCCCCGAGCGTGCCGAGATAAGGCCCGACAATCGAGCGCGCGCCTTCATAGGTGACGTCGCCGAAGAGGCTGACGCAGCCGAGCAGTACGACAAAGAGGATGGCGGTTCCTTTGTTCATGCGATCTCACAGATTCAAAAGCGCGAGAACGATCCCGCCGATGGCGCTGACGATGACGACGAGAATGGGCGGCATGTTTCCTTTAGTCAAAAGAACGAAGCCAATCAGCGCGAGCCCGAAATCGCCGTTCGTCTTCACCGATGTCGTCCAGAGCGGATGATAGAGTGCCGCGCCGAGAAGGCCGACGACAGATGCATTGATGCCGCGCATCACGGCCTGCGCTCGTGGCTGGCGACGGAATTGATCCCAGAAGGGTAGAGTTCCCGAGATTGCCAAAAGGCCGGGAAGAAAAATTGCGGTCAGGGCGATTGTCGCGCCGAGAATGCCGCTCGGCGGTCCTTTCACGATGGCGCCGAGATAGGCGGCAAAGGTGAAGAGAGGACCGGGAAGCGCCTGCGCCGCGCCATAGCCGTCGAGAAAAGTCTGATCGCTCACCCAGCCCGGCACGACGACGGCTTGGCGTAACAACGGCAAGACGACATGGCCGCCGCCGAAGACGAGCGCGCCGGAGCGATAGAAAGAGTTGAAGAGCGCGAACGCCGGCGACGCCATGAGATGATTGAGAAGCGGTAGTCCGATGAGCAGCATAATATAGAGTGCGAGCAGGACGATGCCGGCGCGGCGTGAGACCGGCACGGGCAGATGGTCGCCGACGAGCTGCGCTTCTCCTTGGCAGAAGAGAAGACCCGCGATGCCACCAAGCGCAATGGCGCCGATCTGCGCCACCGAACTGCCGCTCGCCAAAATGATCAGCGTCACGACGACGGCAATGGCCGTGCGGATACGATCCGGACAGAGCGTGCGCGCCATGCTGATGACGGCCTGCGCGACGATCGCAACCGCGACGAGCCGCAGCCCATGCAAGAGACCTTCGGCAAGCCTGCCGCTGATCGCGCTCGCGCCATAAGCGAAAGCCAACATGATGAGCGCGGAGGGGAGCGTGAAGCCGAGAAAGGCCGAGAACGCGCCGCGCCATCCGGCCCGTATCAGGCCGATGGAAAAGCCGACCTGGCTGCTCGCAGGGCCGGGCAGAAACTGCGCCAGCGCGACGAGATCGGCATAGGTCTCTTCCTTGAGCCATTGCCGGCGCGCGACGAATTCGTCGCGGAAGTAACCCAGATGCGCGATCGGGCCGCCGAAGCAGCTCACGCCCAATTTGAGAAAAGCGAAGAAGACCTCGCGCGGCGATCCCTCGCGCGCGCTCTCATCCAGCTTTGGCCCATCGGGCATCGCCATAGCGTGGCGTCCTCATTTGCTTTCGATCAATTGCTTTCCGGCGTCGCGCAACGCGGCGCGGGATGGATCGAGCGCATAGACCATATGGCCCCCGCCGAGAACCACAAGCTTAAGACGGTTCGGATCGCCCATGGGCGGCACTTGGTCGATCAGCAGCTTCGAGGCGAAATAGGGCGTCACCTGATCCGTCACGCCATGCACGATGGTGGCGTGGAGGTTCGAATCGAGCGCGAGATCGTGGCGGAGATCGTCCATGGCTTCGGCGGGCTGGTGTTTGCCCCAATCCCAGTCGCGATTGACATCGTCGTTCAAAATCTCATAGCGCGCATCGACAATCCAATTGAGCTTGTTCTCATAGACATAGGTCATGGCGCTCGCAAAAGGCGCACGCAGAACGTCGAGCAGCGGATCCGGATAATCGCTCCGCGCGAGATGCGGATAGGAATCATAGCCCAACGTCAGCGCATCATACATGCTGCCGACCTGACCGCTGGCGCGATTGCGCTCGCGGACGAAGGTCGCGGAATCAACACGCCCGCCGAGCTTGCGCACAAGCGCCGGGTCGAGGCCCGTGAATTTCGCGACTTGTTCTGAGATGCGCGCGACAGCCTGCGTATCGCGCTCGCCTTTTAGAAGATCGACGATATAGGGCCCCGCGGCATAGGCTTCGACATCGGCAAGGTCCTTGCGCGGATCGGGACCTTTCAGATCGCGCGCAGCGGCAACGAGCGAGGGAAGATGGGTGACATAGACCATCGGATTGGTCTCGCCGTCGAACCATGCGAAATCGAGAACGGGCGACACCATCACAAGTCCGGTGATGCCGACGCCTTCATGCGTCTCCAGATGATTGGTCAACTTCGGCGCACGAAAGCCGCCGTAACTTTCGCCGACGATGAATTTCGGACTGTCGACGCGCTGGTATTTATCGATCCATTTGCGAATGACGACCGAGAGCGTGTTGATGTCGCCGTCGACGGAATAGAAACTCTTTTTGACGTCCGCATCGCTGCTGAGAATGCGGCTGTAGCCCGTGCCCGGCGGATCGATGAAGACAAGATCGGTGAAGTCGAGCCATGTATCGGCATTCGGCATCGGCACCGGATTGGCCGCGGCGCTGCGGCCTTCCCCCAACAGCGGAATGCGCCAAGGTCCGAGGCCGCCGAGATCGAGCCAGGCGGAGCCAGCGCCGGGGCCGCCATTGATCGCTATTGTCACCGGGCGTTTGGCGGGGTCGGTCCCTTCGAGCTGGAAATAAACATAAGCGACATCGGCGAGCGGCGCGCCGGTCTCAGCATTGCTGAGCCTTATCGCGCCGGCGGTGGCTTTGAAATGCAGCGTCCGATCGGGCAGCTGCAGCGTCTGCTCGGTGGTGACGGCGGCGGGCAGAGGATTGGGCGGCGTTGTCGGCTTTTGCGATTGTTCTGAAGCGGGTGCGCCTTTGCCGCCCGCATCATCGTCTGCAGCGCTGAGCGGGAACGCGAGGCTCAGCCATAGAAGGACGGAAAGGCAGAGCAGGGGAGCCAAACGCGCGAAACGAGCCATCAGAATCTCCGGTGCCGCAAAGCGGGTAGCATAAGCTTTGCGGATGATTGTTTCACAACAAAGCCGCGCGGCATCGCCGGCGGCTTCTCAATTGTTCTATGAATTAGCACGCGCGCTGCCGCTGCAAAAGGGCAGGCCGAAAGCGCTCAGGCGGCGGAGCGTACCCTGCGCGGGGGGTGCGTCTCGAATTCCGGAGGGGCTTCCGGATCGAGCCGAGGCAGCGCGTTCATGACGCGCTCCGGCGGGAACACGACGATCACTTCCGTGCCCTCGCGGACCTTCGATTTCAGAGTGAAAGTCCCGCCATGGAGCTCGATGAGCCCTTTGACGATCGGCAGGCCGAGACCCGAGCCTTCTTCGGCATTCTTCTGCGCCAGCGTGCCGCGGCCAAAAGACGACATGACGACCGGGATTTCGTCCTCAGGAATGCCAGGGCCCGTGTCCTTCACCGAAAAATATTGGCCGCCATGCGCAGTCCAGCCGATCTTGATGCTGATCGCGCCGCCGGGCGGCGTGAATTTGATCGCGTTCGACAACAGGTTCAAAGCGACTTGCCGTACTGCGCGCTCGTCCGCCCAGATGCGCGGCAGATTGGGCTCGGCAAGTTCGTGGATGATGATCTCGCGCTTTTTGGCGCGCAGGCACAAGAGATGGCGCGATTCCTCGATGATGTTGCTCAGCGCGACAGGCTCGGCTTTCAACTCATAGCGGCCGGCCTCGACACGCGAAAGGTCGAGGATCTCATTGATGAGAGTGAGAAGATGCTGGCCGCTCGCATGGATGTCGCTCGCATACTCTTTATAAGAGGGCACTTTATGCGCGCCGAACAGCTCCTGCTTCATGACCTCGGAAAAGCCGAGGATGGCATTGAGCGGCGTGCGCAACTCATGGCTCATGGTGGCGAGGAAGCGCGATTTGGCGAGATTGGCTTCCTCGGCCCGCAGTCGCGCGACATCGCTGTTGACCTTGGCCTGTTCCAGCTCTGCGATCAGCTCATCCTTCTCCGATTGGAAGGAGAGCGTATCGAGCGCGCGAGCATAAAGCTTTTTGGCGAGCACCACCGAATAGAGCATTGTGCCGACGGCCAGCGCGGCCAAGGGCATCGAGGGATCAGTGAGTCCCGTCGGCCAGAGAAAGGCGGCAATCGCCAATGTCATCGGCGCAAGGCCGGCATAAACGGCGACGGGAATCGAGGCGGTGATCGTCGCGTTCATCGCCGAGACGAGCAACAAGAGCACGAGAACGAAGGTCTTGGCGTTGGGATCGTGCGATACGCTGACAAGGCCGACGATTTGCGCCCAGACGATGCCTTGCGTGACTTCCGCAATCACGAACTGGCTGCGCCAGCGTGCGACATTGATGCTGGCTGCGTCGAGAGAGGTAAAGCGGGCGGCCAAAGCATAGGCGATTAAAATAGTGATTAGCGCGATGCCGAGCCAGAGGATCAGAGCATTGCGCGGCGTCCAGGCGGTGGCGACCACTGCGGCAACGACGGCAAGAACGATGAAGCTGAGGGTCGCTTGCTGCTTGCCATGAGCGAAGAGTTGCAGAAGCTCGACGTCGAAGGCTCTGTGGCCGGAGCCGGCGGAGGTGAGTTTTTCGCGCGCCTCGCGCACGCGCGCTGCGATGCGCCGGCGTTCGCCCGCGGTCTTTGTATCAAGGCCGCGACTACGCTCAACAATGTCCGCAGTAACTTCCGTCATACTCACCCTGACTGCCGCTCACCCGGGCACGGACTGTTACCGTGCGCTCTTAACGCCCGCTCAACACAGGCGAAAGGTGGGAGTGCCGAGCGTCCGCAAACCAATCGAACATTCGCCGAGAAAGATTAACGCAAGGCTCACGGAATGGTGAGTAATCGATTAACCGTCTCGCGTTGACCCACTCGGCAAGGCGCTGCCATGCGCTCACTTTGGCCGGTGACGCAAGAAGTAAATATGGTTAATAATCCATTCTCTCTTATTTTGCGGATCGTCCCGGCTTCGCATTGGCTTTCGTTGTTAACGCATGCGGACTGAACAAGGCAGAAGACCATGCCGATGAAGCTCTATGACACGGAAGGCGCGCCCAATCCCCGGCGGGTCAGGATCTTTCTCGCCGAGAAAGGCATCGACGTGCCGCGCGAGCAGGTGAACCTGATGAGAGCCGAGCATAAGCGCGACGCTTTTCGCGCCATCAATCCGATGCAACGCACGCCCGTGCTTCTGCTCGACGACGGCACGGTGCTCGCCGAATCCGTCGCGATCTGCCGCTATTTCGACGAGCTGAAACCGGAGCCGCCATTATTCGGCGAAGGCATTCTCGGGCGTGCTCTGGTCGAGATGTGGCAGAGGCGGATTGAATGGCACCTTCTTATTCCGGTGTTGATGGCCTTTCGTCACGGCCATCGTGCCATGCGCGAATTGGAGCAGCCGCAGATTCCTGAAGTCGCCGAAAAGGGGAAGATCAATGCGCTCGAATTCATGACCTATCTCGACAGCGAACTGACGGAGCGACCGTTCATCGCGGGCGATAATTATTCGATTGCGGACATTACGGCGCTTGTCGCGATCGATTTTCTAAAGCCCGCATCGATCGCCATGCCGGAACTCACGAATCTCCGGCGCTGGCATGGTGCGGTCTCCCGCCGGCCGAGCGCGGTACCATAGACGATGCTCGATCGGCCCACAAAGAAAGTTGTTAAACGCCTCGAGACTCTCGCTGCCGAGATCAGAGCCTGTCGGCTCTGCCTCGATGCGGTGCCACCGCTTCGGCATGAGCCGCGTCCGGTCCTGCGCGTCTCATCGACCGCGCGTCTGCTGATCGCCAGCCAAGCGCCGGGCGTGCGCGTGCATAACACGGGGCTGTCGTTCAACGATCCGTCGGGCGATCGGCTGCGCGCCTGGATGGGCGTAAGCCGCGAGACATTTTACGACGTGTCGCGCATTGCGATCGTGCCGATGGGTTTTTGCTTTCCCGGTCACGATGCGGCGAAGGGCGATCTGCCGCCGCGGCGCGAATGCCGCGCGCAATGGCATGATCGATTGTTCGACGTGCTGCCGCAGGTTGAGACGATCCTCGCGGTCGGGCGTTACGCGCAAGATTATCATTTCGAACGGCTTGGGCATCCGCTCGCCAAGACTGCGACGCAGGCTGAAATCGTCGGTGCATGGCGCAAGCATCGGGCGATCCGCCCGCGCGTGATCGCGCTGCCGCATCCGTCCTGGCGCAACAGCGGCTGGCTGAAGCGCAATCCTTGGTTCGAAGACGAGGTTCTGCCGATGCTGCGCGCCGAAGTGGCGCGGGCGATCGGCTAGCTCATTTGCGCCTTGCGCGCCTTTTCGAGAGAATCGTCTCCAGCGTTACCGGGCGATAATCGAAAACATCGACACCGACATCATATTGTCGCGTCGCTTCCTTGAGCTTTCCGTGCGAATGGCCGTGAAGATCGATCGCGCCTTTGGCCATATTGTGCCAGGTGCGGAAAGGATAATGGCAGAGGATCAGCAGTCGTCCGTTGAGCTTGATCTCGCGATAGGTGGCAACACTCGCCCAGCCTTTGCTCTCAATCGTTGTTGCGGCGTCATTGTTGCCGATGACGAGATGTTTGCGGCCTTTGAGGGCGCCGAGCAATTCGCGCACGCGCTTGGCGCTTTTCGAGATAGTGAAATCACCCAAATGATAGATGTCGTCCTTGGCTCGCACGACGTCGTTCCAGCGCGCGATCAAGGCGGCATCATGCTCTTCAATCGTCTTGAACGGGCGATGATCGACGCGGATGCGCCGCGCGTCGTCGAAATGCGTGTCGCTGGTGAAGTATGTGGTCATTGGTCAGATTAACATTCCCACGACCGCGCCGCTCATCAAGGTCGCGAGCGTGCCTGAGATGAGCGAGCGCATGGCGAGGCCGACGATTTCCTGCCGGCGTCCCGGCGCCATGGCCGTCATGCCGCCGATCATAATGCCGGCGCTGCCGAAGTTGGCAAAGCCGCAGAGCGCATAGGTCATCATCAGCCGCGTCCGTGGGGCAAGCGCATTCGCCGGCAAATGCGCGAGATCGAGATAGGCAACGAATTCATTGATGACCGTCTTGGTGCCCATCAGGCTCGCGGCCGTGCCGATCTCGCTCCCGGGAACGCCGATGAGCCAGAGCAGGGGCTGAAAGCCGAGCGCGAAAATCCGCTGCAGCGTGATCGGCGTGCCGCCCACTACCGGCAAAAGGCCGAGCGCGAGATTAACGAGCGTCACCAGCGCGACAAGCACGATCAGCATGGCGATGATGGCGGCGAGAAAGCCGACGCCGTCGAGCGTGCCGCGGGCGATCGCATCCATCGTGCTGGCGGGCGGGTTTTCGACGATCAGCTCGGCGCTCGCGTCGCCCTCCGGCCGAAAGGGGATCATCAAAGCCGCGACGGCGAGCGCTGCCGGAGTCGAGATGGCGGAGGCGATGAGAATGTGGCTCAGCGCATCGGGAATGGCGGTCCCCAAGAGTGAGGCATAAATCACCATCACCGTGCCGGCGATGCCCGCCATGCCGCAGCTCATCAGCGCGAAGAGTTCGCCGCGTGTCATGGTGAGAAGATAGGGCCGCACCAGCAGCGGCGCCTCGATCATGCCGACGAAGATATGGACGGCGGCGCCCAGCCCCAGCGCGCCGCCGATGCCGAGCGTGCGGTAGAGGCCCCAGGCAAAGACGGCGACGATGCGTTGCAGAATGCCCCAATAGAGAAGCAGAGACGCGAGCGCGCTGATGACGAGAACGAGCGGAAAGGCGCGAAAGGCGAGGATATAGCTCGCGCCCGGATGGGTCTCGACGAAGGGCAGGGCGCCGCCGCCGAGATAACCGAAGACGAGCGATGTGCCGGCGTCCGTCGCCTTCTGCAAGCCGCCGACGGCGTCGTTCAGCAGAAGCAAGGGCTTCGCGGCTGGCGCAAATTTGATGAGGAGGAGAGCGAGAGCGATCTGCAGACCGACGCCGCCGACGACGATGCGCCAGGGCGGGGCGAAGCGCTCTTCGCTCAAGAGCCAGGCGATGCACAAAAGGGCGAATAGCCCCAAAAAGCCATGCAGGAATGTGAGCAGCATCGGCACCCCTTGAAAGGACAGACTGGCTTAAGGGCAAAACCGGTGCCGAGACAAGGCGGCCCGTCACAAACAAAAGCCGCGCCTGACATAGGAGTCCGGCGCGGCGATTGGGGGCGCGAGGGAAATGCGACTCAGAAGGTCACTTTGACGCCGCCATAAAGCGAGATGGGCTGTGCCGGAGTGATTGTCTGCGGGTTGCCGGTGAACTGCCGCGCCGTCGCAAACTGCGAGTCGGTGGTGGTATCGAAATAGGTGCCGTAGGTCGCGTAGTGGTTGTTGAAAAGATTGTTGACGAGACCGAAGAACTGAATGTTGTCGGTCACCTGATAGGAACCGTGCAGATTGGCGACCCAATAGGCGGGCAATTGCGGGTTCTGGTTCGAATCATCGCCGACGAAATATTGGCTGCCGACGATGATCACGTCGATGCCGCCCTTGAGGCGGGGCATGAATTCGTAGTCGATGCCGATTTTCGCCTGATGCTGCGGAATACCGGGAATATGGTCGCCGGGGGAGACGAGAATATTGCCGTTGGCATCGGCCATCGGGTTGAAGGGCGAACTCAGAAGCCCGGTGAACTGATAGGTCGCATCGACAAAGGAGTAGTTCACATAGGCGTCGAGCGGCCCCTGTTTGTAGGTGACGCCGGCTTCGACGCCTTGGCGCAGAGTCTCGGGCACATTGGTGAAATAGCCGGTACCGAGGACGAGACTCGAGAGCTGGATGATGTCGTTCGTGTTCTGGGTGCGGAAATAGCCGGCCTTCCAATTGATTGCGCCGAAGTTTTCCGGCGCGACATCGCCGCGGAAGCCGGCTTCGATCGTGTGCGAGACGACCTGTTGCAGCGGCGGATCGGAGAGAAGTGTGCTCGCCAGCACGCAAGGCTTGGCGGGGTTCGCGCAATCGGTCTCAAGCGGCGTCGGTGCGCGGTTCGCTTCCGAATAGCCGGCATAGACGGAGAGGTTCGGCGTGATCTTATAGGTCGCGCCGATGACCGGATTGATGCGGTTATATCTGTTCGTCGCGTTGAGTTCGGGCGAGAGGCCGCCGCTCAAATCGGTTGTGCCGATGACCGCATAGTTGAAACGGGCGCCGCCAGTCAGCGCGAGCGCGTCGGTCACGTTGAACGTATCGAGCCCGAAAACGCCGACATAGGTCGTCGTGCCGCCGAGATAGGTCTGGACGTAATTCGTACCGCTCGCATCCTGAATGATGGTGCCGCTGCTCGGCAAACCGGCGCAGCCCACCACTGTCAGATTGGAGTTTATGCAGTCGACCGTCGCGGTGGCATTATAATGAAGCCAGCTCTGATCGATGCTCGAGCCGAAAGTAACCTGGTTCGTGTGATCGAAAATCTTGTCGCGGTTCGTCGCCTGAATCGTGGTGCCAACCGTGTTGGCGTGGACCGAGGTCTCGTTCAGCACGCCATAGGGGAAAGTGAGTGCGGCCGGGCCGGCCGACGCGACAGGGTTGCCGGATTTATCGACGATTGGCGAGCCGTTGTCGCTGTCGCAGAGCTGTCCCGGCGTACCGCCAACCGTGCTGCAATCCGCCAAATTCGCGTCATTGCCATCGGTATGATACTGCTGGAATGCGCGGAAATAGAGATTGTTCTGCACCGTCCACGTCGGGCTGACATCGACTTTGCTATTCAGAGCAATCGAGGCTGCTTGATTTCGCGAGGTCTGCGGATTGGTGAAGACGGAACGGTAATCCTGATCGAGGAGCAACACCGGCGTCGAGCCGATGATGCCGAGATCGGTGGTCGCGCCTTGTGCGACGAGATGGATTTCCGCATCTTGCGTCTTGTAGCCGAGATCGCCGAAAAGGCGCACGAGCGAGGAGGGCGAGAAATAGCGCCAACCATCGTCATGCAGCGCGTCGCCGGTGATATAGAGGGACCAATCGTCCTTCTTGACGCCATATTGGAACATGCCGGAGACGCGGCCCCAGGAGCCGCCCAGCACCTGGCTCTCGAAACCTTGCCAGAGGAAGCCGTTCTTCATTTGAAGATTGATTGCGCCGCCGAGCGCGTTCAAACCAAAGATCGGATTGTTGGTGAAGACTTCGGCGTCGTAGATTGCTTGCGGCGGAACCAGATCCCAATTGACCGTGTCGCCGAAGGCTTCGTTGATGCGCACGCCGTCTTCATAGACGGCGAGGCCTTGCGGTCGGCCTTCGACGGGCGAGGCGACGAACCCGCGGTAATAGAATTCCTGCGAGAACGCGTTGCCGTTTGTATCCTGTGTGATCGCACCGGGCACGCGTTGCACCAGAGTGTCGGTGACGTTCGGCGAATCGGTGGTCGCGAAAGCATCCGCGCCGACGCTGGTCGTGAAGGCGGGGAATTCGCTGGCATTGATCGTGGCGCCTTCGCCAGGCGTCGTCGAGATGACTTCGACCGGCGCCAGAACGACAGGCTGTTGCGCGACGGCGGCGACGGAGATGAACGAGAGGCCCGACGCAATGGCAAGCACGCTAGCCACTCGAGTAACGCGCGAATGCCTCCCAGCGATCAGCGATAAAGCCGACTTCATGACCCCCCCGAGCCGTTGCGCGTCACTTAAATTGCATTCGAAACATGCGCCATAACAATTTCGCTGCATTCACCTCACCGCATTTGCGGGCGAGTTTTATTTTTAGCAACGCCGTAAATCCTCAATAGAGCAGAAGTCGTTGGAATTCAATGACCTGGCTACTAAGAAGAATGGCCGCACCGAGTCAGAATAGTTACGTGTCGGGAAGAAAATTTCATTTTGGATTTGGAAAAACTCCCGCCCATTCACCTTCAATGCCATCGAAAGCGGGACTAATTTCTCGATTTTAATTCAACCGCGAATTTGATCAGAGCAGGACTCGTCGCAATTCCGAGTTTCTGCTTGATCGACGCAACGGTATTGGCGGCGGTCTTGTATCCGATGTCGAGCAGCTCGGCGATTTCCGAGAGATTCTTGCCGTCTCCCAACAAGCCGACCACTTGGCGCTCACGCTCTGTCAATTCGCGCAGCGGATCGTTGGCGCGCTCGCGGCTCGCAAGCGCGAGCGTCTGCGCGACGGACTGGCCGAGATAGATGGCGCCGGTGCGCACCTTATCGATGGCCGCGAGAATGGCATTGGGATCGTCGTTCTTGGTGACATAGCCGCGGGCACCGAGATCGAGCGCGCGCGTGACGAAGCGTGCCGCCTCATACATGCTGAAGACGATGACTTGCGCGCTGGGATTGTCGGCGACGAGCCTGGGCAAAATGTCGAACCCACTCATATCGCCCAAGCCGATGTCGAGGATCACCACATCCGGCATGAACTCGCGATTGGTGGCAAGGCCTTCTTCCGCCGTGCTCGCCTCCCGCGTCACGAGATCGGGACGCCGGCTGCAAATCCGCCGGCAGCCGTCACGCACGATCGGGTGATCCTCGATAACCAGGACTTTCACCTGATCGGTAATGCTTTCCGTCTCCATCTCACCACCTATCCTGATGTAGCGGGGGCCGCGGCGGGGCGGCGGCGCGTCCGAGCGCCCGCAGCACGGTTGTTTTCGCTCAATGGAATGAATGCTCTGATCAACGTTCCGCCGCAAGTCCCTTTGCCGATCGTGAGCTTGCCGCCCAATTTGCGCACGCGTTCGCTCATGCCGAGGAAGCCGAAGCCGAAACGGAAGTCGGGCGCAAGCCCGATGCCGTCGTCGTCGATTGAGATCGTTAATTGCGGTGCGGCCTTGTTGGCGAGGTCGAGAGCGAGCGCGACATCGACCTTCTTGGCTTTCGAATGACGCGCCACATTGGTCAGGCATTCCTGAATGATGCGGTAGCTCGTCAGGCTCGTCTCTTCATTATGAAGGAGACGGTCGAGCGCCGCGCCGTTTTCCGGCAGGCTCAGTTTGCACGCGATCTGACGATTGGCCGAGGCCCATGAGTCAATGAGCTGACGGACGGCATCGGCAAGGCCCATCTGATGCAGGATCACCGGGCGAATGCGATCGAGAATCCGATAATTCTGCTTCTGGATCGAATCGGCGAGCGTTGAGATCGCCTCTGCCTGTTCGATGATGTCGGCGCTTGCCTCGTCCGCGTTCTTCGTCGCATCTTCGATGATGCAGGAAGCGGCGGCCCGTATGCCGAAAAGCGAGGCGCCGAATTCATCGTGCAGCTCGCGCGCGAGTTCTTTGCGTTCGGCATCCTGCACCGACATGAGACGATCGATCAGCAGGAAATTGTCCGCTTCGGTCCGCGCAAGCGATCGCGCAAGACGGTTGAATTTTTCGCCGATGCGCTGCAGCTCTTCGACCCTGATCTCGGCCAAGGCATCGAATTGTCCGTGCTCGAGGCGGTCCAATCCATCGGCGAGGTCGTGCAGAGGCTTCAAGGTGAAGCGAGCGGCGAGATAGAGCAGGGTGACGATGGCGACCGAGATGATCGCGAGGATCGTGATGAGAAAGACAAGGCTCGACCAGATCTCCGCGACCTCGTCGGCCGGGCGCGTCGACATGACGAGGTCGCCGCGTTTGGCACCACCGATGACGACCGGAAAAGTTTCGACAGTCTTCGCCGGTTCGAAGAGTCTGAGAAACCAGTAGGGCGCATTGTCGGCCGCAAGCGGGCGTTCGAAATGCTGAATGTTGGCTTGCGGTGCCAGCGGTGCATAATGAACGCTGATATGCCGGATTTCGGCGAGCTCGCGCCTGAGCCTCGTGAAGTCCTCGTCGGCGTCCTGCGCCGCGGCCATCTTTTCGAGCGCATAACCGATCAGCAGTTTGCCCACGGTGACGCTGGAATGCGTCTCGCTGACGATGCGGCTGCGCGCGGCAAAGAGAGTCGCGCCAATCGCGGCCACCATGCCGAGGAACAGGATCGCCGACGGGATGAGCACGACGCGCATCCGAAGCGATCTCCGCGCCAGCCCGAAATGTGGCATGCCGTCCGTCCTTTCCGCGACGTTCCACGCTTGTTTTGGCCTTGGATGCGGCAGTGTGCAACAAGAAGAAACAGGGCATTGCGAGTCGCATCGGACCGGCGCTACCGGGCCATGGACTTTGTCCTGAACTTACCATGAAAATTCCCGGACAACGCGGAACGACATGGTTTAAGAAGGCGTCGCTGACGGGAGAGGGGATCGGATGAACACCAGCGCTCGGCCATGGCGGCGCGTCGTCATTAAGCTTTCGGGCGAAGCTTTGATGGGCAACCAGACCCACGGGCTCGATGCGACCACTTTGGCGGCGATTGCCGCCGACCTTGCCGAAGCCGCGGGGCGGGGCATCGAGACCGCCGTTGTGGTCGGCGGCGGCAATTTTTTTCGCGGCATCGCCGGCGCGGAAAAAGGCATCGAGAGGGCGCGCGCCGACTCGATCGGCATGCTCGCGACCGTGATGAATGCGCTCGCCATCGAATATGCGATCGAGAAACAGGGCCGGGCGGCGCGCGTTCTGTCGGCGGTGCCGATGCCGTCAATCTGCGAACCCTATTCGCGCCAGGCCGCACTTCATCACCTGGGCAAGGGACGCGTGGCCGTTCTGGCCGGCGGCACCGGCAATCCGTTCTTCACGACCGACACGGGCGCGGCACTGCGCGCCGCGGAACTCTCTTGCGATGTCATTTTGAAAGCGACGCAAGTCGATGGAATCTATTCGGCCGATCCGAAACGCGATCCGAAGGCCGTTCGCTTCGACACGCTGACGCATGACGAGGCGATCGCCAAAAATCTCGCGATCATGGACACGGCGGCCTTCGCTTTGGCGCGCGAAAACCGGATTCCTATCATCGTCTTCTCGATCAAGGAGCCGGGCGCGATTTGCGCCGCGCTCGAGGGGAAGGGCAAGTCCACGCTCGTTCTGCCCTGAAGGGGCGCGGCAGGCGGTTCAAACGGCCCAGCGGCGGGCTTGCCGGCACGCTGGCCGATCTTCCGGTGAATTTTTGGGGCGATTGGTCTATTGTCGTCACGGTAGGGTTCGACAGTCCAAGGTTCGACAATGAGTCAAGCATTCGACATTTCCGATTTGAGGCGACGCATGCAGGGCGCGATCCAGTCGCTGAAGCATGAACTCGGCGGTTTACGCACGGGACGGGCCTCCGCCAGCCTGATCGAGCCGGTCCATGTCGATGCCTATGGTCAATCCATGCCTCTTAACCAAGTGGCGACCATTTCCGTGCCGGAATCGCGTATGTTGTCGGTGCAGGTCTGGGATAAGGCCATGGTGGCGGCCGTCGATCGCGCCATCAGAGACGCCAATCTCGGCCTCTCGCCCACGGTCGAGGGCCAGATTCTGCGTATCCGAATCCCGGAGCTCAACGAAGAGCGCCGCAAGGAGATGACAAAAGTCGCGCACAAATATGCCGAAGAGGCGCGCGTCGCCGTCCGGCATGTGCGGCGTGACGGGCTCGATGCCCTCAAAAAGTCGCTGAAAGAGAAGCTGATCGGCGAAGACGAAGAGAAGCGTCACGAATCCGAAGTGCAGAAATTGACCGATCAAATTATCGTCGAAATCGACCGCGCTTTGGCCGACAAAGAAAAAGAGATCATGCAGGTCTAGAACTTGCGACGAGGCTCCAAGATCGTTGGATAAACTCTTGTAGTGAAAGACAATTGATCGCGATGACGCCCGGCGAAAAGCTCTCGAAGAGCATGTCTTCTTCCGCCGCGTCGGTACCGATCGGCCCCGGCCCGAATCCAGCAAGGATTCCTCGGGGCGCGCGCAGTGGCTCGCAGCGCCGCAGCGAAGGGTGAACAGGGTTATGATCCAGGCGGAAGCGGCACCAAACATCGATGTGCTGCCGGCAAGAGTCCCGCGCCATGTTGGCGTGATCATGGACGGCAATGGCCGCTGGGCGCAAAGCCGCGGTCTGCCGCGGATCGAGGGCCATCGGCGCGGTGTCGAAGCGCTTCGACGAGCGGTTCGCGCCGCCGCGGAATTCGGTCTCGATTACCTGACGGTCTATAGCTTCTCGGCGGAGAACTGGAGCCGGCCGGTCGAAGAGATCAGCGATCTGATGGGCCTGCTCAAACACTTCATCCGCGAGGATCTGAAGGAGCTCTATAAGAGCGGCGTCAAGATCAAGGTCATCGGCTCGCGCGAGAATCTCAAGCCCGACATTCTCGCGCTGCTCGACGAAGCGGAGACCCTGACGAGCGCCAACACAGGACTCACTCTGGTCGTCGCATTCAACTACGGCAGCCGGCAGGAGATCGCCGCGGCGGCGCGGCTCATCGCCTATAAAGTGGCGGCTGGCCTCATCGATCCCGCGACCGTAGATGAGACGGTGCTCGAACAACATCTCGACACCACGGGCATTCCTGATCCCGATCTCATCATCCGCACATCAGGCGAGCAGAGATTGTCCAATTTTCTGATGTGGCAATCGGCCTACAGCGAATTCGTCTTCCTGCCGATTCATTGGCCGGATTTCGATCGCGGCGCTTTCGCAGCCGCGCTTGCCGAATTTGCCGCGCGCGACCGGCGTTTTGGCGGTGTAGCGCTCCCGGCTCAGGCGGCCAAGACCCACCGCTGAGGGCCCAACCGCACCTGCTGCCGGCCCTGATTAGGCAAGTGACGGGAAAAATGCTTCCATCCAGGGCGGAACATGGTCTAAGGGGCGGTGTCTCCAGGCCGAATCCGGCTAGGGAAATGGACAACAACTGAGCTGCAAATCCTTGGGCCTCCGTGCGACCAGCGCCGCGGTCTTCGCACATTTTCGCTGATCATTGGCTGGTCTGCGCGTCTCGCCTGGGATTTCAGGCTGGGGCAGAAGAGCAAGTGAACCCTGATGACCATTCCTGCCGAAGCACCGGATCAGTCTGCCGCCGGTGACACGGGCGCGGTCCCGCGTCGTTCGCGGCCGACGTCGCTCAAGGATCGGCTTGCCGATCTCGGGCCACGCGTCGCCTCGGCGCTGATTCTGACCGCGGGCGCGCTCATCACCTGGCTGGCGGGCGGACTGCTGTTCTTCATCGCTTGGCTCGCGGCCGCGCTCGTCGTGCATCTCGAATGGCAGCGTCTTATCAGCGACAGCAGGTTGATGGTCCGCGTGGCCGCCGGCTCGATTGCCATCGTCGCCGCCGGGATTCTCGCCAATTTCGGGATTGTCTTGGCCGCCATTCTCGTACTCGCATTGGGCGCGGGCATCGTTGCTCTCATCTCCGAAGAGGGCCGGCGCGCCTGGTATGCGGCGGGCGTCCTTTATGCCGGGAGCCTCATCATCTCGGTGACGGCGCTGAGGCTCTCCTATCCCTTCGGGCAACGGGCCATCGGCTGGCTTTTCGCTGTCGTCTGGGGCACGGATGTGATGGCCTATTTCGCCGGACGGCTCATTGGCGGACCGCGCTTTGCCCCCATCATCTCCCCGTCGAAAACCTGGGCCGGAACGCTCTGCGGCATGGTCGGCGGCGCCGCGCTTGGCTCGATCTTTCTACTGATCGAAGCGCAGATCACCCGGCTCGAGACGCCGGCGCCGATCGCGATTCTCTTCGTTCTGGGGCTCGTCACCTCCGCCATTTCGCAAGGCGGCGACCTCTTCGAATCTTGGACGAAGCGGCGCTTCGGCGCCAAGGACACGGGTGGCCTGATTCCGGGCCATGGCGGGCTGATGGACCGGCTCGACGGCTTCATTGCTGCGGCGCTGTGGGTTGCTATTCTCGGCGCGCTGCGCGGTTTTCCTTCGCCAGCCGAAGGCTTGTTTCATTGGATGTGAGGACGGGTTGAATGGCGCGACAGGCTGACCTGCGGTTCGAGACGGAACGCCACGGGCGACAGATCAAGCGCGCACGCGATGAGGCGCCGCGCTCGATTGTGGTTCTCGGCGCCACCGGCTCAATCGGCAAATCGACCGCCGATATCATTTCGGGCTCGAACGGCGCCTTCACGGTGGCGGCTGTGGCGGGCGGGCGCGATCCGATCGCGCTCGCGCGTGTGGCGCGCGAACTCGGCGCCAAATTCGCGGCTGTGGCCGATGCCTCCCGCTACAACGATCTGAAGGACGCCTTGTTCGGCAGCGGCATCAAGGCAGGAGCCGGCACGTCGGCGGTAGTCGAAGCGGCGCTGCACCCTTCCGACATGGTAATGGCGGCGATTGCGGGCACAGCGGGGGTTGAGCCGACCTATGCCGCGCTTTCGGCGGGGCGCACCGTCGCGCTCGCCAACAAGGAATGTCTCGTCTGCGCCGGCCCGGCTTTCATCAAACAGGCCGCCGCCATGGGAACGCGGCTCTTGCCGGTCGACAGCGAACACAACGCCATCTTCCAGGCGCTCGGCGACGCCGATCTCGATTCGATCGAGATGATGACGCTGACGGCGTCGGGCGGTCCGTTTCGCACCTGGACGGCGGAGGCCATCGCCAAAGCGACGCCCGAACAGGCGCTGCAGCATCCGAATTGGTCGATGGGACCGAAAGTGACGATCGATTCCGCAGGCCTTATGAACAAAGGCCTCGAAGTTATTGAGGCGCATCATATTTTTGGGATCGAGCGCGAACGGCTCGACGTTCTGGTTCACGCCCAGTCGATCGTCCATGGGCTTGTCGCCTTCCGCGACGGTTCGGTCACGGCAGGCCTCGCCGCGCCCGATATGCGCGTGCCGATCGCCCATTGCCTCTCTTATCCACGCCGGCTCGAAACACGGGCCCGGCGGATGGATCTCGCCGCGATCGGGACCCTGACCTTCGAGAGGCCGGATTTCGACCGGTTTCCCGCATTGCGTGTGGCGCTCGATGCGTTACGCGCCGGACGCGGCGCACCGACCGTGCTGAACGCAGCCAACGAGGTCGCGGTCGAGGCCTTTCTCAACAAGCGAATCTCCTTCCATGACATCGCTCGCCTCGTCGAACGCGCCATTGAGGCGGCGCTCGCGGATGGTACGGCGCACGAGCCACAATCTGTGGCGGACGCGCTCGCCATTGACCATATCGCCAGAGAAAGAACCCGCTCCCTCTTGGCGGCGTGAACTCGATCCGTCATGGTAAGGAATTGGTAACCAAAGCAGGGGCTTCGCGACCTTAGGGGGCGCGCCTGTCCGTCTGCTGACTGGCCGCTGTCCCGCGCTGAGCGCGCGAAGAGGGCAGGCGGCCTGCCGAAGGTCCCCGACAGGAGGAAGAATGTCGATTTTCAGTCATTTGAACGCCGTGTGGGGAGCC
>JBEKNV010000038.1:0-22831 GCA_049522395.1 Methylovirgula sp. | reverse complement strand
CCCTTCACACGGGAGGGGTCACAGGTTCAATCCCTGTCGCGCCCACCATTATGGCCATCACAGACGTTGCCGATCGGGACTTTCCGCGATTGCTTACTCGTTACGGGCGCCACCTCCCGCGTCTACCTTCATTTGAAGTAACTTGCGGGCTCGCATCACAACCAGCTTGGTGATGATTTTGGCGGGAGCCAGAAATACGCAAAGCACGCTTGAACAGTCCAATTGACTACAATTGGCTCGACTGGCGCTGATAATATAAGCTTGAGTTGAGATTGTTCGGTGCTGGTGCGGAACGGTGCCAGTCTGGCTCCAAGTCAAGCGCGCGTCTCATGCAGAACAAGATATTCATAAGCTACCGTCGTGAGGACAGCGGTGCCAATGCGCTTGGCATCAGCCAGTATTTGGAACGCGAGTTTGGGCGGAAGAGTGTTTTTATCGACGTTGACATGCGCGCGGGAGCTAAGTTCCCCGCCGTCCTGGAGGAACGTCTGTCAGAATGCAAGGTGATGTTGGTCCTAATTGGGCCTGATTGGCTCAATGCAAAGGACGATGAAGGAAATCACCGCCTCGATAATCCGCATGACTGGGTGCGACTTGAGATCGCGCATGCACTACGGCGAAACATCACGGTAATACCCGTGCGAGTGAATGGCGCTCCGTTGCCTACTAGGTCATCGCTGCCCGATGAAATCCGGAGCTTGCTCGATCATCAAGCTATATCGGTCTCGCTGGCTGGCTTTCGACACGAGATGGTCAGCCTCGTTCGAGACATTAGGGCGATTGCTGTCCGTCGACCGTGGCGACGGTTTGGGATCATTGCAGCTGGAGTAATACCGCTGGTCGCTCTCGTCGCGCTCGGTCAGGCTGTCGGATTTCGGGACGTGATTGAACGCATCCGGACCCTCGTAACCGCACGTACAAACCCTGTTGAGCTTTGGACCAGTAAGCCTGGCGAATGGGTGATGTACGCAACCGACAACAACCCAATCGCCTACTACATAAACCCGCATTCTGTCGCAACATTCGGAGGCAGAGTGGTCTTCGCGGGCCGTTTTCTCTTGAAGCGCGCCAATGCGTCCGAGAGTCCCGACGCAATGACTTCTCAAAACGCTTACGAAGAGGACGTCACCGTATTGGATTGCAAAGCATCATTATGGGCGTGGTCTGAAAGGACGCTGTATGACAAAAATGGCAAGTCCACATTTCACTTCAAATGGGGTGAACCAGAATCCTTAGACTTATCGATCGGCGGCAAAGTTGCTCAAGGCACCGTCATTTCATTGGCCCAACGTATCCTTTGTGACGAACAAATGAGATCCCAACTTATCGCCGCCCGACAAGCGTCAGAGAAAAACTTCTCGTACCTATCGAGCACTATTAACGGAGATGGGGATATATTTTATGGGCTACCAAAAGCCACTTTAAATTCGCCCTATCAGATCGAGTTACCGGTTTTGGTCAAACTTCATGATGAGCACAGCTTTGCAGAGCTTTTTCCCGGACAATATGTTTTGGGCCTCCCGGCCACAGGCTATCGTGCGTTCGTACAATATTTGCAACTGAATTGCGCCGCTAGAAAAATACAAACATCCAGCATCGAGCGTTTTGATACGGCGGGTTACTTACTGAATTTTGTTGCGCTTATTCCGTTTCAGGAGATTGATGTTAAAGCGAACCCGTTTGTCGCTCTTCTGAAAGCAGGGTGTGCCGGCTCTGCACCCCTGGTGGCGGGCGTTTACAAAGGGTCCATCCAGGGCAACTACGGGACAAAAGGAAACATTGATGAAATAATTTCAATTATCGTGGCGCAGGCGGGCGGCGTCGTAAATGTGACTTTTCAAACTGCGGGGGCAGGAGAAGGAAAGGGCACAGGGACGCTCAGCAATGACGGCACGGTTGCCTCTATGCCAGTGCAGAGCACGGCACCAAATTGTCCCGGCTCATACGCGGCGTCGCTAAAGTTCGATGCTGACGCTCTTACCTGGTCTTATAACGGTCAGGACTGTAGCGGCCCTATAAAAGGTCACGGTACTGCAAAAAGAATGGATGACTGATTTGTTGGCTAGTCCGGCGGCCAAGCCCTATTCGAGATCGCTCAGATAAGACGCCAGCGCGTCGATCTCGCTCGGCGACAGATGTTTGGCGACGCGCGGCATGGGATAGGCCGCCGCGTGATATCCTTCGCCCCATTCTTCGAGCCGTCTTTTCAAATAGGAAAATTCCAAGCCGCCGAGACGCGGAATTTGTCTGACGCCTTCCGCATTCGGCCCATGGCAGACGACGCAGGCGGCGACATTGGAATCGGGGATCCCCACCTGGTAAATCCGCTGCCCTTCGGCCACGAGGTCCCGGTTGCCATCGAGAGCGGGTCTTGCGGGCAAGGTCGAGAGATAGGCGGCGAGATCATGCATCTCATCGGGGCTGAGATTGGCCACCGCATGCCACATGAAGTCCTGTGAGTAGGGATTATCTCTAATGTGCCGCGCGAAATTCATGAGCTGATCTTCGAGATAAAGCTCGCCTTGTCCGGCGAGCCGCGGCGCGTTCGAATAGCCCTCCGCCGATGTGCCATGACACCAGGTGCAATTCTTGAGGTTCGCAGGCTCCTGCGCGCCAAGCGGGCTCGTCACAAGAAAGCAAGCCGCGAGGACTGCTGTTGTGGTTGCGATGAATTTCATCATCCGATTTTCCACGGCGTCCGTCATCTGAGTGTGCTGAGATAGGCGGCGAGCGCCGCGATCTCTTTGCCGTTCAAATTATGCGTGGTCGGCACCATGATCGCCGAAATATCTTTCGCCGAACCCTGGCCGCGTTCCTTGTCCCAGTTGGTCAACACTTTGATGATGTACCAATAGAGCTGGCCGGCGAGGCGCGGAATTTCTCCATGGCCCTTCGCCTCCGTTCCATGGCAGGCAAAGCACGCCGGGACATTGGATTCGGGAAGTCCCTCCTCAAAAATTTTCTTTCCCAGCGCCGCCGCGCCAAGGGGCGCGCCGCCATAGGGGGCGGGATTCATCGCATGGAATTCTGCTGCCAAGCCGCTCATCATCCCCGGGCTCAGGGAATGGGCGACATTGGCCATGATCGGATTGGTGCGCCGGCGTTCGATGAAGGCGCGCAGCTGATTGATGATGTATTGCTGTTGCTGCCCGGCAAGGCGCGGCATGGTGTAATAGCCGTGAAAGCCTTGGCCCCATTGATTATGGCAGGTGGTGCAATATTCGAGCTTTGCTTGAATATCCTGTCGTGGTGATTCCTGCGCGCGACTGCGATTCTGCGGCCCGATAGCGCTGAGGATCAGGGCGAGGAGGACTGCGATGGATGCCGATCGGATCATGGTCTGCATTCCGCTACTCGAGCCCGCTCAGATAGGCAGCGACCGCCGCGACCTGCTGTGGCGTCAGATTGTGCGCGATCGGCGCCATGATGGCAGACGTGTCCGGATTTTTCGGATCTTGACCGCGCTCTTTGTTCCAATTCGTCAGTTTCGCGATGATGTAATCGTTGAGCTGACCGGCGAGGCGCGGGAACTGTCCGTCGCCTTTGGCCTCCGGCCCGTGACAGGAGGCGCAGGGCGGAACATTGGCGCTGTCGATGCCTTCTTGAAAAATCTTCTTTCCTTCGGCCATCAGCTCTTTCGGCGCGCCGCCCACCGGCTTCGGGTCGAGCGACTTGAAATGCGCCGCCAGACCATCGACCATCGCCGGGCTCAGCACATGCGCGACGCGAAACATGACGGCGTTCTTGCGCCGTCCTTCGATGAAAGCCGTCAGCTGGTTCTTGATATAGTCGGGTTGCTGGCCGGCAAGCCGTGGGATTGGAAAGGCGCCGCGAAAGCCTTGCGCGGCAACGCCATGACAGGTCTTGCAATAGACGATCTTGGCATCGAGCTGCTGTTTTGTGACGGTGCCATTTTCCGCGCGACCGGATGCAACGACAAGCGTCGAGAGGATCGCGGCTGAGAGGAGGGACTTCGCGCTCATCACGTTCATGATCTTGTTTCCAGCGGTCTGCCACGAATGCGATGCATCAGAACATGATCCACGAGTAGGCCAGGAACGTGTTGTTGTCGGACGCATTGTGGCCAGCGCCGTCGAAATTCGCCATGCCGCCATAGAGCGTCAGATATTTCGTGTATGAGACGCCGATGCGCGCATTGGCCCACGGGAAGGGTCCGGGACTGCCGTGGCTGAAGGGCAGGTAGGCGAGGTCAAAGAGGAAGCCATTGCTGTTTGGACTGAGATTGGCGCCCGTTGCGCTATTCATGCCGTAAAGAGCGTCGCTCGACCCCCTCACGTCGAAATAGCCGGCCGTGACACTGTAGGTGTTGTCGTAGACGTAATCCAAGGTCGCGCGGAAGCTGTTCAGAGTGTCGGTCGGGTTCGAGACACTCATCAGTCCAAACGACGCATTGTATTGCGCATATTCGTTGATATCCGACACCTTGGCTTCGAACGCATGCTTGCCGTGGATGAACTGGTATTGCGCATCGAATCCGAGGTCGAGGACTCGATCGACGCCAAAGCCCATCGCGCCGCCATAGGGCACTTCGTTCGCCAACATGCCGAAGGTGCCGATCATGAAACTGTTTTCGCCGATCGTCGGCGCAAAGGCGAGCCGCCAATAAGGCGCGACGCCATCGATCGATGGAAATGAGGTGGGATCGAGGCCAAGCGCCTGCTGTGTCCCTGAGGACAGGGTCCGATAGCCAGTCGCCTCGGCATAGATCATATCGTTCCACCACGTATAGGCGCCGACTCCGACAACGCCGCCGGAGAAGGTGCCTTCGAGCATCGTACCCGGAGGCGTGAAACCAGGGCCGGTGGCTGCGGTTATATAAGGGAGGCCCCACGCTGGCGTCGTGTTCCAGACGTCCTGAACGGTTGGATTGTTGTTGACGTCAACGCCCCAGACGAGATCGGAGCCGAAGACTTTCGCCGTGTCGGCGTAGCGAATATCGGTGTTGTCGATGCTCCAGGAGTGACCTACGCCGTCGTAGGTTCCCTGAATGAAGGCGCCGAGATTGCCGTAAATCTTGCCGCCGTAGAAAAAGCTGAGTTGGCTCAAGACCACATTGTTGTTCGTATGCGTATCCGACGTTGGCGGCGCATCGAGGTTCTTGTCGAAATGCTCGAATTGCGGCCCTTGAATCATCACCGCGATCGGCGGCGCTGGCGGGAAGGGAAGACCGCCGCCCGCCGTATAGCCGTTGAGTTTGAATTCGCGTCCGTAAGGGGTGAGTTCGGGAAAGGCGGTGTGACAGGCCGAACAGGGTTGGCCGGTCTGCATGGCAAAACTCGGTAATGCCGATGCCGATCTGGGAGCGAGCGCTAGACCAACGCACACCACAGCGCCCAGCACGAGCACCGCACCGCCCAATGCGAACTGAAATGAGAGATCTTTCTGGGAGCATGTCGGAGATTGTTCCCGGTCCGACATGTCTCGGGCCACGGCTCGAGGAGCAGATTCCTGCTCTTCCTCATCTCCGAGCATCGTGCACGCCCCCCGGTATGCGCCGGTTTTATAGCAAGATTGCGGGCACGCTCATTGGCTTGCTCGCTTCTTCTTCAAACTGAACATATTCTTTGCCCGTGGCAAATTGATTTCAATCAAGCCGCTCAGGCACCACAATCTTTTTGATTAGGCGTTGCCGTATTATCGCAACGCAATGAAGTAAGGCGCCCTTTTGGCCATATATTCTATCAATTTTGATATCCTACCCTTGAGTGCGCTCTCGCAGCCGAACCGTGAAGGACGCTTCGTCAAAGCTGTCCCCACACCCGCTTTGGCGCGGTTTGATTCGTCTGTTGCTGGGGACCGGATTTGGCGGGCTATTCAGCGAACGGCACGCAAACTACGCCCTGTCTGCCCGTCGTTCCGCCGTGGCCTGATCCGTCACATCCTCCACATAATGCAGAATGTAGCGCAGATGACCGTCCTCATCGAAGATCGGCGTGTTGATGGGCTGCCAATGGCGCTCGACGAAAACGCCGTCTCCATTGCGCACATCGTAGCGCTGAACTGGCATCGTATTGGCTTCGCCCGTTTCGGCGACGATGCGCAGCGATGTGAAGAGATTGTTCACGCCGTCGGCCGATGAATCCTCTGGATTGTCGGGGAAAACATCGAACAATCCTCTGCCGACGACGGCCTCGCGTTCGACCATGGTCACGGCCGCATAGGCTAGGTTGATATCGACGATGCGCAGCCCGGGGCCGGGATCGAGAAGCATGTAGGGTTCGCGCGCAGTCTTGAAATGAGCCTCGAACTGGGGCGTATCGGGCGGATATTGCCCGGAAAAATGTCGCGCCCGCGCGGCGTGCATAACCCCGCCGTAAGCACCCGTTTTCTCGCTGTCGATAACCGCGAGATCGCGCTGCGCCGAGATCAGCAGAGCCTGCACCATAGGCCGCGATCGCTCGTCGAGATTTTTCTCAGCAAGCATCTGCTTAAAACGGTTGACATTCTGCTGGAGGATGAATCGCTGCATGGCTTAGGGCCAATCTCAGGGGCCGATGCCTCATCAGTCTTGAATCACTTCTATGGCTGAAAGGGTCGCGCGGCAAGCGTGATTGTGCCGCTCCAATGCTTGGCAAAAATGTCAAATTGTTTGGAAACTTAACCGTCACATGGCGCTGCGCGCTTTGGCCTCGCGGCGGCGCTCATGCAGGATGAATTCCGTGTAGCCGTTCGGCTGCACGCGGCCCTTGAAGATCAAGTCGGCCGCGGCGTGGAAAGCCGGCCCATCGAAGTTTGATGTCATGGGCCGATAGGCCTCATCGGTTATGTTTTGACGATCGACGACAGCCGCCATGCGCTTCAGCGTGTCTTCGACTTGCGCTTCGCTGACGATGCCATGATGCAGCCAATTCGCGACATGCTGGCTTGAGATGCGCAATGTGGCGCGATCCTCCATCAAGCCGATGTCATGAATGTCCGGCACTTTCGAACAGCCGATGCCGCGATCGATCCAGCGCACGACATAGCCGAGAATGCCCTGGCAATTGTTGTCGAGTTCCGCCTGCACATCGGACTGTTCCCAATTGCCGCGGCAGACGGGGATCGTCAGAATGTCGCCGAGTTTCGCACGCGGGCGACTGCGCAGTTCCTTTTGCCGGCGGCCCACATCGACGCGATGGTAATGCGTCGCATGCAGAACGGCGGCTGTAGGCGAGGGCACCCAGGCGGTGCTGGCGCCCGCCTGTGGCTGCGCGATTTTTGCCTGCAGCATGGCCGCCATCTCGTCGGGCACGGCCCACATGCCTTTGCCGATTTGCGCCCGTCCGGGCAGGCCGCAAGCAAGGCCCACATCGACGTTCCAGTCCTCATAGCCGGCGATCCAGGCGGTCTTCTTCATGTCGCTCTTGCGCACCATGGGACCCGCTTCCATCGACGTGTGGATTTCGTCGCCTGTGCGATCGAGAAAGCCGGTGTTGATGAAGACGACGCGGTCCGCCGCCGCTTTGATCGCCGCCTTGAGGTTGACGGTCGTTCTGCGCTCCTCGTCCATAATGCCCATCTTCAAGGTGAAGCGGGGCAGGCCGAGACAATCTTCGACAAAGGCGAAGATCTGATCGGCGAGCGCGACTTCCGCCGGCCCGTGCATCTTCGGCTTGACGATATAGACCGAGCCCTCAGTGCTGTTCTTGCGGCCGTCGTTGCGGTTGAGGTCATGCAATGCGATGAGCGCGGTCGTCAGCGCATCGAGCAGCGTCTCTGGAACGGGCTCGCCGTCAAGCAGCACAATATCGCTCG
This sequence comes from Methylovirgula sp., assembly GCA_049522395.1. Classification (GTDB taxonomy): domain Bacteria; phylum Pseudomonadota; class Alphaproteobacteria; order Rhizobiales; family Beijerinckiaceae; genus Methylovirgula. Next base: position 15,076 of record JBEKNV010000038.1, on the reverse strand, counting down.
TCATGTGATGGCCGACATTGCGGACAAGCATCAGGCTGCGGCCCGCAAGAGCGAGGGCAGAGCCGTCGGGCTTTGTATAGAGCCTGTCCGCAGCAAGCGTTCTTTCGCGCTTCACCCCATTTTTTTCGAAACGCGACGCGATCGTGCCTTTCATCAGCTCGAGCCAATTGCGATAGAGCTCGATCTTGTCTGCGGCATCGACCGCGGCGACCGAGTCTTCGAGGTCCATGATCGTCGTGATCGCGGCTTCGATCACGACATCGGCGATGCCGGCATGATCGAGAGCGCCAATTGGATGGGCGCGGTCGAGAACGATTTCGATGTGGAGACCGTGGTTGCGCAGCAGAAGAAGAGAGGAATCCTCGGGCGCGCCGCGAGTGGCGCGGAACTGCTCCGGCTCTTTCAGTCCCACACTGCGGCCGTCGCCGAGCCTCGCCTGAAGACTTCCGTCCACGATCGCATAGGATTGAACATCGCTGTGGCTCGCCTCAGCGAGCGGGACAGAGTCGTCGAGAAAAGCGCGAACCCATTGGACGACTTTATCGCCGTGTGCCTTGTCGTAGCCATTGCCCCGCGGTGGAGGCCCCGGTGCAATCGCGTCCGTTTCATAGAGCGCGTTATAAAGTGAGCCCCAGCGCGCGTTCGCTGCATTGATGACATAACGGCGATTGGAAAGGGGCACGACGAGCTGCGGCGCCGCAATCGATGCGATCTCGGCGTCCACATGCGTGGTGCGGATCGAGAAATCCTCGGGCTCGGGAACGAGATAGCCGATCTCCCGCAGGAAGGTCTCATAGGCTTCGGCATCGAACGGCTGCGCCTTGCGCGCTTTATGATAGGCGTCGATCTTCGCCTGCAGGGCGTCACGAATTTCGAGCTGCGCGGCAATCTTCGGCGCGAATTCGGCGAGAAGCCGCGCCATGCCGGCCCAGAAGGTCTCGGCGGCAATTGTGGTGCCGGGGAGAGCCTCGTGCTCGATGAAATCGGCATAGACGTGTGCGACCTTGAGGCCACCAATGTCGCGAGAGTCTGATCCCATGTCGCGGCTCCTCATTGTCGCGTGTCAGTGTCGCGTGGGCGCCTCGCTGCGCCAGACGAATCGTCAATCGCGCCGCGTGCGGCGGCCGTCGATGTCCCTTGGGAACTGATCGTCTTTTGAGGGCATCGCCATTGCGGCGAGCGCTTAGTCGGGTCGGCCTTATTGAGTGGCGCGACAGGGTCTTCGAGATGGCGCCGACGCGCCCAGGACCAATCCTGTTAAAGCAAGGATTTGTCGGAGCGACTAGGCGGACAAGAGCCAAAATCGTGCTAAAATCCCTCTGTCGAAAGGGGGATGGGCCGCGTCTCGATCCAGTCGTCCAGGGCTCAGCCTCGCGGATCGATTTCGGTTGGCTGCGGACTGGAATTCTGCCCAGCCGACGCTAATTTCCCAAAGCCGAATCGAAGCGCGCCGCGCACGATTTCGGTTCTTTCACTCGACTCTCAAACAGACAAAGGTTGCCCGCGTGGAGCATTTCCCCAATGGAAAGAAGGTCGTCATTGTCGGCGGCGGATTTGGCGGACTTGCCGCCGCCCACGAGCTGACAAATCTTCCGATCGAGATCACCATCATCGATCGCCAAAATCATCACCTTTTCCAGCCGCTGCTCTATCAGGCCGCGACGGCGCTCGTCTCGCCCGCGGATATCGCCTGGCCCATTCGCGCCGTGATGCGCGGCCAGCACAATGTTCGCGTGTTGATGACGGAAGTGACGGGCGTCGATGTCAAGGCGAAGCTGGTGCACACCGATTCCGTGACCGTGCCTTATGACTATTTGATCCTGGCGACCGGTGCGACGCATTCCTATTTCGGGCACGACGAATGGGCGCGATATGCGCCGGGTCTCAAGACGGTCTTTGATGCAACGGAAATTCGCGGCCGTTTGTTGCTCGCCTTCGAACATGCGGAGCTTGCGAGCGACGCGGCGACGCGCAAGGCGCTTCTGACTTTCGTCATCGTCGGCGGCGGCCCGACAGGCGTCGAGATGGCCGGCGCGATCGCCGAAGTCGCGCTGCATGCGTTGCCTGACGATTTCTGCGAGATCGATCCGCGCAAGGCGCGCATCCTGTTGATCGAGGCGGGGCCGCGCGTGTTGCCGAGCTTTCCCGACAAATTGGCCGATTACGCCAAGCGCACGCTGATAAAGATGGGCGTCGATGTCATGACGTCCTCACGCGTGACGGATTGCGATGCTAATGGCGTCGTCGTCGATGGCGAGCGCATCAATGCGGGCACCATCATCTGGGCGGCTGGAGTCGTCGCATCGCCCGCCGCAAACTGGGTTGGCGCGCCGCATGACAGCGCCGGACGTGTCGAAGTGGCCCCCGATCTCTCCGTGCCGGGCCACAACAATATCTTTGCGATCGGCGATACGGCGAGCGTGATGAGGAAGAACGGCGAAGCCGTGCCCGGCATTGCGCCAGCGGCGAAGCAAATGGGCCGCTATGTCGGCAAGCTGATCCGGCGCGACATCGAGGGCAAACCGCGGCCCACGGCACCCTTCGTCTATCACCACCAGGGTGACCTCGCGACGATCGGCACCCATTCGGCGGTGGTGAAGCTTAACTTCGATCATTTGACGCTGACGGGCTTTCTTGGCTGGCTCTTCTGGAGCGTCGCGCACATCTATTTCCTGATCGGCATCCGCAACCGCTTCGTCGTCGCGATCTCGTGGATCTACGGCATCTTCACGTCGCGTCGCGGCGCGCGCATCATCGCGCTGCCCGATCACGTGCAGGACGCAAAGAAGGCCGACGTGCTCGCGATGAGCCACGAATGAAGATGGAGGAGCGAGCGCCTAAGTGCTCGGGCGCTCTTCCTCGCGCACGCTCATGGCGTTGCCGCGCCAGGTGAAGTCGTCCTGCAGCCAGGCATCGACATAGATCACGGGCAGCATCAGATCGCGCAGCAGGAACAGGAACGGCATCCGCCAGGAGAAATACCAGCGGTTGGCGCTGGCGAGGACAAATTCCAGCGCGTACAGCAGGCCGAGCGTCGCGATCGCGACGAGCGGCACGTTCCAGCCGAGCAGATGCGCGGTATAGCTCGCCAAGAGCATCGGCGTGATGCAATCGGCGAGGATTTCCGGCGCGTAATGGGCGGGGAAGGTCTTCCGCCGCATGCGCGCCCAGCGGATTTGCCGGAGCCACACGTCGCTGAATTTGCGCGTGCCCAATGGCTGTTCGAAGGGGCTGTCGACGAGATTGATCTTGAGGCCTTGGCGGCGGACGAGCTTGGTCGAGGCGGCGTCTTCCGCGATCTCGGCCGCGAGCGCGCGAATGCCGCCGCCCGCGTCCATGACGTCGCGGCGCCAGAGCATGTTCTTGCCTTGCGCGAAGCCGGTGCCGATGCCGTCGGCGGAATACTGCCAGCGCGCCTGATAGGTGTTGAGAATCGCGATTTCGAGTTCGGCCCAGATGTTCAGCGGATGCGAGCCTTGCGGCATGGAGCAGACGAGGCCCGTCTTCGGGCCCCAGCTCGCCAGCAAGCGCTGGATATAGTCGCCCGGCATCAGCACATTCGAATCGGCAAGGATGATCCATTCATAGGCCGCCGCGTCCCAGCCGCGCACGCAATTGTTAAGCTTGGGGTTGGCGCTGACCTTTTCGTCGCCAATGATCAGCTTTGCCCGCACGTCCGGATGGGCGGCGATCAGCTTCTCGACCACGGGCACGACCGGGTCGTTCGCCCGGGCGCAGCAGAAAATGAGTTCGTAGGTCGGATAATCGAGCCGGAAGCTCGACCCCAGCGTCTCCTCGCAAAAATTGTCTATTCCGCAGACGGGCCGCACCAAGGTGACGCCAGGTGCATCGGCCGGCGCGGGCAGGGGCGTCGCCCGGGGCTTGGCGCGCCGGATCGCGATCGCGATGCTGACGACATTCAGGACAATGAGAATCAGGCAAATAATGCCCGTCCCATAAGCGATCACCATGTTGTCGATCCCCAGCATGTCTCAGCCTTCAAACGTAATAGGGGCGAAATGGTCGCGGCAACGGTAAAAAATAATCCGTCTCCAACTCCCAATCGAAAAGCGTGCCTCGGTCAATTGCCTATGCCGTCGCGGTTGGCGCATCGCGGTTGAATTGCCGATCCGTTGGGCTACAAGTCCGCTGCGATCAGCCATGGCGCCCGCCCAAGGACGATGGCTGGCGCGACGCGATTCCTCTGGAAAACTGACGCTTTTCACAACGCTACACGGTTGGCCACACGGTTGCCGGCGCTCAGAGAGCCGGAGCGCCCGAGAGGCCCGTCCCATCGTAGGAGCATTATGGCGCCCCCCATCGTCCGCTTCGCGCCCTCGCCGACGGGACGCATCCATATCGGCAATGCCCGAACCGCGTTCATGAATTTCCTGTTCGCCAAGAAGCACCATGGACAATTCATTCTTCGGTTCGATGACACTGATGTGGAAAGATCCCGGGAGGAATACGCCCAGGGCATTGAAATCGACCTCAACTGGCTCGGAATTCGCCCCGATTTGACGCTCCGCCAGTCCGAAAGAGGGGCGCTTTATGCGGCAGCCGCCCAAAAACTGCGCGAGGAGGGCCGTCTTTACCCCTCCTACGAGACGGCCGATGAGCTGGAGCGGCGCCGCAAGCGCCAGCAGGCGCGTGGCCAGCCGCCGGTCTACGACCGGGCGGCCCTGGCGCTGAGCGCCAAAGACCGCGAAAAGCTCGAATCGGAGGGCCGCCGGCCGCATTGGCGCTTCAAGCTCGACCATCGAATCGTGCGCTGGAATGATCTCGTCCGCGGCGAAAGCCATATTGACTGCGCCTCTCTCTCCGACCCGGTCCTGGTACGGGAAGACGGCAGCTACCTCTATACGCTGCCGTCCGTGGTCGACGATATCGACCTCAAAATCACCGATATCATCCGTGGTGAGGATCATGTCACGAATACGGCGGTCCAAATTCAGCTGTTCGAGGCCCTGGCTGGCGAGGCTGCGGCGCCGCGCTTCGGGCATCACAATTTATTAACGTCCGCATCAGGCGAGGGCCTCTCCAAGCGCAGCGGCTCTTTGTCGATTGCCGCGCTGAGAGACAGCGGCATCGAGCCTTTGGCGCTCGCGGCCTTTGCCGTTCTGACCGGCACGTCCGATTCGGTCCATCCGATCGCCTCGCTCGACGCGCTCGCCGCCCAATTCGAGCTGACGCATATCTCCCGCAATCAGGCGCGATTCGACCCGGCGGAGCTTGCCTCTCTCTCCGCCAAAACCCTGCATCACATGCCCTACGAGCACGCGCGCGAGCGGCTGACGGCGCACGACATCGCCGGCCACAAGGCCGAAGCCTTCTGGCTGGCCGTGCGCGGCAATCTCACGACATTTCTCGACGTGGTCGAATGGTGGCGGATCGTCGAAGGCGAAATCGAGCCGATCGTAGAAGAGCCGGATTATATCGAGACCGCCAAGAGCCTGCTGCCGGCGGAGCCCTGGGATGGAAACACATGGGGGCAGTGGACGACGGCGCTCAAAGCGGCGACGGGCCGCAAGGGCCGCCCACTCTATCATCCCTTGCGGCAGGCTCTGACCGGACGCGAGGAAGGACCGGAACTCGGCCCGCTTCTGCCGCTCATCGGGCGGGCTAAGGCTGAGGCCCGACTACGCGCACCTGCCGCTTTGCCCCGTCAGGGCCAGTGACTTCGATCGTCTTGCCCTGGCCTTGGCCGTAAGAGTCCGTCGGTTTCAGATCGCCCGTGGAGATGCCGGCTGAATCATTGCTCGCCGTCGGCACTTGCGCCGCGGTCGCGGCGTCCTGGGCCGAGGCATCATCGGTCGTCGGCTTGAGCGTCTTCGACTTCTTGCTGGTTTTATCGGGCATCGGGCGCGACATCTCGGCGGATTTCTCCGGCGTCACGATGATGTCGCCCTTGCCTTCGCGGCCGAGAATGGCTTCCGCATTGGCCAGCGCCTGCGACCAGGACTGGCCTGGCGCTTTGCAGCTGCAGGAGGGATCGTAGGTCTTCTCGAATTTCAGCGCATTCGGCAGATTCGTATAGGGCGTGCCGTCGAGACCGACCGCGGTTTTCACCTCTTCGCCCGGCACGCGCGTATAGACCTTCACGTCGGCGTTGGGGCAGGAGGCTTTGCACAGCTCGGTCAGCCCGTCGGGGCTCAGATGGCGGGACGAATAGATCAGCGGAAAGAAGCCGCCGTCGCAGGTGCGCACGCAGAGCGCTTCGGCGCCGGCTGTCGGGGTCAGCGTGCCGCCGGGCGGGGGCAAGCCATCGGTGCCGGGCACGTCGCCGGGGCCAGGCGAGGAACTGCCGCCGAAGATCGAATCGAAGAAGCCATGCCGCGCCTGCTGTTGTTGCTGGCGACAATAGGCATTGTAGCGCGCGACGAGGTCCTGGCGCTGCGGCGTGTTGTTGCTCGCCGCGGCATTGGCCTGCAATTGCGCGAGATTGGCACGCATGCGGGCGATCTGCGCGTTGATCTGGGGACATTGCGCCGGCGGCGGGCTGCCAAAAAACAGAAACTGCTGGCGGTCGCAGCCGATCGAATGGGCGTAGGAGCTTTGCCGATCGAGTTCGGCCTTCTGGCTCTGGATCGAATCGGCATAAGGATTGGTCGCGGCATTGGCGCGATCCATCGCCGAGATCTGACCGAGAATCTGGCCGCAATCGACGGGTTGTGGCGGCGCCTGGCCGAACGCGTCGCTTGCGGCAATGGCCGCGCCGACAACGATGAGGCACGACAGGAGCCGTAGCAGAGAAGCGGGGCGTCGAATTCTATCGGAGACGTTCATTCATTGCTCGTCTGTGCAGCCCAGGAGTCTTTATCGCCCAAGAGCTGCTTGTCATATGGTCGCGGAGAACGGGGAGTGCCTGCGAGACGCCGAATCACGGGATTCTGCCGCGATCTATGCCCATCCGGGAAAGCCTGTCGATTCGTCTCCCGACCGGGATTTGCTGGTGCCCATATTCGGTCAAGGCTAAAAGGCGCTGGAAAGCACGTGTCCCAGCCTCAAGCCTCATCGGGAGCACTTCCCCTCATGATCCTGTCGATTTTGCGGCCAAGCGCCGTTCTTCTCCTCACTCTCGGGGCCGTTTTGGCGGCGCCACTTGCCTATGCAGACGGACCGGACCTGATCTTTCGCAGATCGACGGTCTTCAGATTTCTGACGCCCAATGACAAGCTCGCGACCTATGCGATCGACGATCCGGCGGTCGATGGCGTCGCCTGCTATTACACAGTGACAGAAAAGGGCGGCGTCGCCGGAACGCTCGGCTTTGCCGAGCAAACATCCGATGTCTCGCTCGCCTGTCGCCAATATGGCCCTATCACATTCAAGGAAAAATTCGGGCAGGGCGATATCGTCTTCACCGAAAGGCGTTCGCTCTTTTTCAAACGCCTACAGATCGTGCGCGGCTGCGACAAGAAGCGCAATGTCATCGTTTATATGGTCTATAGCGACAAGCTGATCCAAGGCTCGCCTAAGAATTCGACATCGAGCGTGCCGATCGCGCCTTGGGGCGGAACTGGCGCATTGGCGAAATGCGCCGATTGGGTGCGCGATTAAGCGAGGCGCTGCGTGCCAGGTTAGTGCAACAGCTGCTTCAGATCGGCAATGCCCTCGGCAATGAGCTTCTCGCCGAGGCCGGCTTTGGCTTCCGCCTTCAGCACGATTTCGGCGGCCTTGGTGGCGGCGTCCGCCGCGGCGGCGCGAACTTGAGTGGTCGCCGCGGTCTCGGCGGCGGCGATCTTGTCTTCGGCCTGTTTGGTGCGGCGGCGAACGAAATCGGCGACGTGATCGTGCGCCTCGCGCGCAATGGCTTCGGCATCCTGCTCGGCCTGTTTGATGATGGCGGCGGCTTCGGCTTCTGCTTCCTCCTTCTTGCGCTCGAATGAGGCCAGCAGCGCATAGGCTTCGGCGCGCAGCTTTTCTGCCTCGTCAATATCCTTCTTGATCCGCGCCGCGCGGGCATCGAGCGCACCGATGATTTTCGTATGCGTCTTCAAATAGCCGAGGCCGCCGACGAAGGTGAGAAAGCCGACGAAGACCCAGAACTCGGCATCAAATTCGAAATGCATTGCGATCTCTCCGGACCCTAGTCTTTCACCGTGCTCAGCGCTGCGGCGATCTTTTTGGCATCGGCCGGCTTGCCGGTCAGATGTTCGACGATCGCAGCGGCGGTTTCCTGAGCGATCTGGCCGACATTGCTCATCGCCTTCGCCGTCATCGCTTCGATCTGCGCCTCGCCCTCGGCGAGTTTGCCGGCAAGTTCCGTCTCGAGCGTCTTGCGCTTGGCGTCCGCCTCGGCGGCGAGCCGCGCATGCGTCTGCTGCGCGAGCGTTTGAGCATTCGAGCGCGCGTCGGCAAGGGTCTTCTGATAGGCGGCGGAGGTCTCATCGGCCTTCTTGCGCTTTTCGAACGCATCGCCGAGGTCGTTGCTGATCTTGACGCGGCGATCGCGCAGGACGCCTTCGACGTGCGGCACGATCAGTTTCGCCATCAGGAGATAGAGCGTGCCGAAGCTGAGCGCGAGCCAGATCAACATCGGCGCGAAATTGGTCGTGTCGAAAGGCGGAAACTCCGACTTCGGCGCGGGCGCCTCGGTGCCTGTCGTGGTCGTGGTATCGGTATCGGCCATCGTCGATCCTGGGAAATAAACAGAGCGCGCGGACCGAGGGCCCGCGCGCCTTTAGAGCCTACTTGAGCACGAACAGAAGAAGGATCGCGACGAGGAAGGCGAAAATGCCGAGACCTTCCGCGAGCGCCACGCCGATGAAGGCGCGCCCGAACTGTGCGTCAGATGCTGTCGGGTTACGCAGCGCGCCGGAGAGGAAGTGGCCGAAAATCAAGCCCACCCCGATTGCCGCGGCGCCCATGCCGATGGCGGCGAGGCCGGCACCCACATATCTCGCTGCTGAAACTATCTCGACATCCATTATGTGCTCCTAGAGTCTGGGGCGACCGATCTGTTGTTAAGCTCTTTATTCAGTGGCCCGGATGAATTGCGTCGTTCAAATAGACGCAAGAAAGAATAGCGAAGACGTAAGCCTGCAAAACCGCCTGCAGTAGCTCGAAGGCGAACAGCACGACGGTGGCGATGAAGGGAAGCGGCGCGATGATCGCGGCAGTACCCGCGCCGAGCAACACGGCGACAAAGCCGCCCATGACTTTCAGCGTAATGTGGCCGGCGAGCATGTTGGCGAAGAGACGAACCGAGAGGCTGATCGGCCGCGTCGCGAAGGACACGATTTCGACCAGCACGATGAAGGGCAGCAGCACAGGGGTCACGCCCGACGGCACGAAGACTTTGAGAAACTTGAAGCCGTGGCGCCAGACGCCGATGATGATCACCAGGCTGATGACCATGATGGCGAGCGCGAAGGTGACGACGATCTGGCTGGTGACGGAGAAAGTGTAGGGGATGAGGCCGATGACGTTGCAGAACAGCACGAACATGAAGATCGTGAAGATCAGCGGGAAGAACTGCATGCCCGCCGTGCCTGCGGTCAGCTTCACCATCGAGGCGACGAATTCATAGGACATTTCGGCCGCCGATTGTAGCCGGCCGGGCACCAGCGCGCGCTTGGCGGTGCCGCCCAAAACGAACGCGATGATCGCCGCGACGATGATCAGCATGAACAATGACGCGTTGGTGAAGGACGCGTTCACGCCGAAAGGGTGCAACGAAAGGATCGGTGCAATCTCAAACTGGCTGATCGGGTTCAAGCCTTGATCTCCGAAACTCTTGCCATTCTTGCGGGCACAGGACGCGCCCGATTATTTCTGACCGCTCTTTTGTCCCGGCTGGCGCATCGCCAAGCGATAGACGTTCATCAATCCCGCCACCATCCCGACGAACAGGAAGATGATGAAGAAGATCGGCTTGGTCTTAAACCAGGAGTCGATCTGCCAACCGATGATGGGACCGACAACGATCGCCGTTACGAATTCGATCGTGGCCTGAAGGCCAAGGTTCGTCGCGGCCCCCAGTGAACCCGAACCCTCCGCGCCACCTTGCCCGTCGGGCCCAGAGTCCTCGCCGCGGTGTGCGTCGAGCGTGTGGGATAATTTCTCAAGCCGCGCGCGCAAGGCAGCATCGCTGTCCGCGTCGCGACCCGTGTTTTGTCCGTTCCCGCTCACGTTTTCGCCCAATTGCCGCCCGTTCCAAAGCCAGAACGGTGGGCGATCTATAAGGCTCAGCGATACGAAAAGCGAGCGCAGCCGAAACCGCGAAACGAAGATCCAAAGACCCTCATTCGCGTGCAAGGCCTATCCGAGCGGCGCGCACCATAGAAATCGCCTCAAACTCTGTCAAGGTTCCGCCTCAAAGAGAGAGATCGCGTTTTATCAATTGCTTAGGAGGATTTTTTCGAGCCGCTTCGAAGCTGTTTCAGGGCTCGCCGACGCGGCAGATAGACGCGCGTTTCGGTCCGCTGCACTGCACGGGCGTAGCCGTTCCGGATTGAGAACACCGAGAGGGCGATCACCACGGTCGCGGCGAGGGAGAGGCCGATTTGCCTTTGTTTTGACAACTGCAACTGAGCATAGTCGCCTGCTGCCGTTGCGTTCACTTGACCAACCGCGACCATAAGTTTGTGTCTGCCTCCCTGAGCGAGGCTCTGTTGATCAACCGATACTCCTGCGCTGGGAATTTCCCCGCCATTGGCCTCTCAGAGCCATGGCGCTAAAAAGGCTGGGGTCGGGCCTTTCGCCGTTTCGAAAGTCCGCCTTGGCCGCAGAGGCGGAGATGAACGAGCGATCGGCGCCGGAAACCAGCATTGCGAGCGATCCGACGTTGACCGTGGCACAAAAGGCTTCGACTTTCGCCAAAACTTTCGCCGCCGATCCCCGGGATCGTTTCCTGGCGCCAATCGATCCGCTGCTGCGCAATGCGAAAAGGCGCTTTGGGACGATCATCGTTTTCGCCTGCCTTCTGCACGTCGTCATTCTGATTCTTCTTCTCGTGCGCGACCATGCGACCGCGCCAGCGCTGCAGGAGACCCAGATTCCGGTCGAGGTCATCATCGAGCCGCCGCCGCCGAAGCCGCTGCAGAAGGAGCAGCAGAAACCGCAGCCGAAAGAGAAAGAAAAGGTTCTGAAGGACGAAGTCGCGCGCGACGTTGCGCCGCCGCCCAATGATGAGAAGTTGCGGACCCAGCCGACCGACAAGGCCTCGACGTCGCCGCTTCAGAATAAACCCATCCCGAACGCTGATTTGAAGCCGGTGCCCAATCCGCAGACCCAGGCCAGCAAATCCGCGACGCAGCCGGCCGAGCGCACGGTCGCGCCCAACGAAACGCAGGATAAGCCCGACGCCGAGCCGCTCGACAAGGCCGCGCCCATCAAGGATCAGAAGGCGGAAGAGAAACAGAAGCCGTCGAAAGACAAATCGCCTTTGCCAAATAGCGAAAAGGCGGCGCTCGCGCGCGAATTTGCGGCGCTCACCCCGGCGCCGAAGTTCGCCGTCGCGACCGAAGCAAAACCATCACCGATCAACGGCGGCCAGTGTCACGCCACTCCTTATCTGTGCACGCTGTTCGGGCTGATCATGCGTAAGCAGCACTATCCGGAAGAGGCAAGGGCGCAGCATATCGAGGGAACCGTCGTCGTCGCCTTCTGGGTCGATGAACGTGGCGATCTCGTGCATCAGGCGCTTTACCGGACGAGCGGCCATCCCATTCTCGATGACGAGGCCGTGGCGAGTATCCGCCGCGCTGCGCCGTTCCCGCCGCCGCCGCCGGGGATCCCGCACGGCTTCATCGCGCAGATGGAATTTCCGCCAAAATAAATTCGCGCGGCCGAAGCCGCGCGAAGAATTGTCGGTGTCGCGCTGGTCTTACTGAGCGAGCGCGTCAGCGCCGGCCTTGTAGATTCCGGTGATGGTTTCCTTGGCTTTGGCGGCGGGCGCGCCCTTCGCCTTGAAGTGGCCGGTCCACACGATCTCCGAGCCTTTGCCGTGCTTCTTGACGGCGATGGTCGAGATGTAATTCGCAACCGGGAGCGGGCTCGACTTGATCGTGTAGGTGTAGCTATGGCCCTTGTCGTTCCACTTCACGAGGTCTTCGACGATGGTGCCGCCACCCTTCAGCGTCAGGGTGCGCTCTTTGCCGTCGGTCGACAGATCGCAGCTCGCAAGCGCGGGATGCCACGAGGCGATGCCACAGAAATTGCCGATCTTCGCCCACGTCGCGTCCACGGAGGCGCTCGACTTCGCAACGTAGCTCGCGTCGACCGCAGCGGCCGACAGGCAAGACAGAAGCAGCGCCGTGGTGCTGGCGGCCGCAAGAATCAAACGCTTTTTCATAAACACATCCTCCCATCATTCAGTTAGGCGGCCCGACCCGCCCTCGTTCCCTCGTCCGAAAGATCAGGCCTGTTGGACCGATCCGGGCTTGCAATTCGTTCGGGAGACGGGACTGTGCTCGGCCCCCCGCAATGTTTCCGACTGGGCGCGCGACCTTAGCCACAAGGACCGCTGACATGCAATCGCGCGATAAGGGAAGCTGAGGTGACGGGGCCTGAATCAAGCCTTATCGTTTTCGGGACATTCGCGTTGTACGTCGCGTTGGCTTGATGAGGTCTCCTGACAAAATTGTTAAGGGTGCACTGCATTATGGCGGAAGAGGACGATGACGATTGGCAGGTGCCCGCCGAGGCGCAACCGCAGGCGCGCGATTACCGCTACGATCTTGACGCGGCGCTTGATGCCGTCGTCGCTCTCTCGGCCCGCGTTCCGGCTGACGCCAATACTGCACAATCGCTGGGCACCGAGCGCTCGGGCAATGCGGTCGTCATCGGGCCAGACAATCTGCTCCTCACAATCGGCTATCTGATTGTCGAGGCAGCCGACATCTGGCTGGTCACCAGCTCGGGCAGAGTCGTGGCCGGCCATGTCGTCGGCTATGACTATGCGACAGGGTTCGGCCTCGTTCAGGCGCAGGAACCGTTGCATTGCCCCGCATTGCCGCTCGGCGACTCGGAGGCAGCGCGGTCGGGCCATCGTGTTGTCTTGGCAGGGGCCGGCGGGCGCCGCGGCGCGATGGCCGCGCATGTCGTCGCGCGACAGCAATTCGCCGGCTATTGGGAATATGTCCTCGACAACGCCATCTTCACTGCGCCGGCTCATCCGAATTGGGGTGGCGCGGCGCTGATCGGACCTTCAGGCGAATTATGGGGCATCGGCTCATTGCAAGTGCCGCATCAGCTCGAAGACGGCGAGATCGCAATGCTAAACATGGTTGTGCCGACCGAGGCGCTGTTTCCGATCTTGAATTCGCTGCGCACCATCGGCCGTGCGGATCGGCCGCAGCGTCCTTGGCTTGGCCTCTTTGCGGCCGAAGCGCCTGGTGCCGGAATCATGATCATCGGTCTTGCCGGCAATGGCCCGGCGATTCGCGCCGGCCTCCGCGAGGGCGATCTCGTGCTCGCAGTCGCCGGCCGCGAAATCCACGAGCTTTCCGATTTCTTCAAGGCCATTTGGGCTTTGGGCGAAGCGGGTATCGATGTGCCGCTCAAGATCGATCGGGAAGGCGATGTCTTCGATTTCACTGTCAAATCGGCCGACCGCTACCGGTTCTTGAAACGAGAACCGCTGCATTGAGAGGCTGCATTTGACTGAAATGAAAATGACTGGAAAGAAAAGACCGCGCCTCTCGCAAAAGAGAGCGCGGTCTTAAATTTGCGAACAGCTTGGTCGCTGTCCGTTCACCATCAATGATGATGATGCTCATGATGCTCATGATGTTCATGATGCTCATGATGCCAGGGGAGCCAATGATGGTGCTCGTGGGCCTGCGCGATGGCCGGCAGAGCGGCAGCCAGCATCGACACGAGCAGGCCAGTCGCAAAAATTCTCTTCAACATGAATGATCTCCTTGGACGAATCCTTGGTCCCGATGCTGCGAAGCATGCATCGTTTGGCATGATACGAGTCGGGCGCATTAACCTGACCTGAACAACGGCTCCGCTTGCCAACACAAAGAGTTTTGTTCGATGTGACGCGGCTGAAAGCGAGTTCGGTCGTTTCATTCCATTGTCATCTCCATAGTCCTGCCTATTGTCACGTTCAGGCTTCCATGCTGCGCAGGCGAATGCTATGCGGACGCGTTGCAACGGGGATCGGCAACAGGGGAATGACCATGAGCGATATTTGGCTGCGCACGGGCGAAGCGACGGTTCTTGCGGCGGATGGGCAATTCACCGACGCCATGCCGGAAGTGATGATCGGCGACATCAGAGGCCCTGTTGGCCACGCCTTCGCCAGCATGGCGGGGCAGGTCGCTGGACATCCGCGCATGTTTGTTATTCGCGACATCAATCAGATGGTTCGCCCGCCGACCATGATGACGACCAAAATGACGGTCGTCTCGGAGGACTATGTCGAACTTCTCGGCGGCATCGTGCAAGCGGCGACAGGCGATGCCATCGTCGATTGCCTTGCCGAAGATATTCTGCCGAAGGAGCGGGCCGGCGAGCTCTGCATGATCGTCATGATCTGGCTCGATCCGCGCTGCGCCGACGATGAAAATCTCGACAAGCGCGATCTCTATCGTACCAATTACGAGGCGACGAAGCTCGCGATCACCCGCGCGATGAAAGGCGAGCCGACCGTCGCCCAGCTCATCGCCAATCGCAAAACTGTCACGCATTACGCGCTTGAAGGCGTATTCGAAGAGTGAGCCAGGGCGACGGCTGCCGTAGACCATTACGGAAATTTCAGCGATCTTTCGGTTCGATATTGCGCTCGATCAAGGCGCGGGTCAGGATGTTCCGAAAAATATCTATGGAGATTGCCTCGAATCCGACCTGAAAGGGGACATGAGATGAGGAAATCCAATTCTTTGCCAGGATTGATCTTCGTCGTCATCTTCGTCGCCGGCTTGATCTTTGCCTATTCGGCCTTTTCTTTAGGCGGCTACGGGGAAAGTCTCCTGATTGCCGTCGGTTTTTTTATCCTCGCGTCCATTGTCTCTTATTCCATCAAGGTCGCGGATCAGTGGGAACGGGTCATCGTTCTGCGGCTCGGTCGCTTCCGTTCGCTTGAAGGACCGGGCCTGTTTTTCATCATTCCGATCATCGAGAC
>JBEKNV010000037.1:0-29716 GCA_049522395.1 Methylovirgula sp. | reverse complement strand
GGGAATAAGGGCGGGCAATGGGTTGGCATAGTGGCAACATCGCGGGCGGGCTTGCGGCCAATGGCGCCTTGCCGGAATGGCTGCCCCTCTCCGTTGCGACTTTCCTGGTGATGATGGCCGTCTATCACGGCTTCGGATTCTTGTTCGAACTCTGCGACCGCAATGGCTGGCTCCAGAGCGCCAAGGTCCGCAACGTCGATCGCCTTTCTTATCGCGATATGCTGCCGCGGGTGCTCGCCAATCAATTCTTCATCCTTTTGCCGTCGATGGTTTTCCTGCAATGGAGCCGGCTCGCCTTTACCGGCGTGGCGCATTTGTCGCCCCTGCGTTTCATCCTGAGCATGATTGCGATGGGCGTCGGCCACGACATCGTTCAATACATCGCCCATCGCGGCATTCTGCATCGGCCAGCCCTGATGAAACTGCTTGGCCATGCGATCCATCATTCGACGGGCGCGAGCCGCAGCATCAGCGCCTGCTATATGAGCGGGCCGGATTTCTTTCTTGAAATCACCTTGCCCTATCTCCTGCCGCTGGTTCTCATTGGCGGCGGCGGCAGCGATATTCTGTTTCAATTTCTCGTTGCCGGGCTTGGCGCATTCGGCGGCCTTTATGAACATTCCGGCTATGATTTCGCCGTGCCGTTCCAGGAGAGCCGTTTCTTTAAGGCCGTTCCGCCGCTTGGCCGCATCATCGGCGGTCTGATCAGCAGCCATGCGCATGCAGAACATCATCGCCGCTTCAATGTGAGCTTCAGCGACGGCTTCGGCAGCCCCGGCATCTGCGATACGGTCTTTTCGACGCGCTGGGACAAGGTGCGCTGAGCGCGCCTTAGAGCGCCGCGTGCAAATCCAGATTTTCCAGGCTCTGCACCACCTCAAACCCTTCGAATTCGGGATGGCCGAGGGTGAGCGGCTTGCGTTCGCCTGCGCCCGCATGCGCGGCGCGAAAATGCTCGGACTTCGTCCAGGCAATGAAATCGTCCTGGCTCGCCCATAAAGTATGCGAGGCGTAGAGCACGTGATCGTCGCGCTCGGGGCCGCGCAGCAGATGAAAGCTCATGAAGCCCGGCACGTCGCTGAGGCGTGAATCGCGGTTGAGCCAGACATCCTCGAAGGCCGCGCATTCCTCTTTTTTGACCTTGAAACGGTTCATGGCGATGAACATGGCGGCCTCTCATGCGCGATTACGCGCCGAAGCGAGGCGCGCCGCCTTCTGCCATGCTCACAGCTTACCTTCAATAAGGCGCGTAAACCGCATAGGGCGGAACATTATAATAGGGCGGCTCCTGCGGGACGGTATAGACGCGCACATGCACGGGCGCATAGGTCACGACCGGCACGGCCACGGTCACATCCGTATAGCCGCCGTAGGGGTACGCATAGCGGCTATAGGGGTACACATAGCTGCCATAGGCGTAATAGTAGGGCACGGCATATTGGGCATAGAGACCGATCGGATAGTAACCGTCGTAATTGACCCAAGGTCCGGCAAAGGCCGGCGTACTCGCCAGCAGCGCCGCGCCGGCGGCGGCAAAAAAGAGCTTACTCAACATGATACGGCTCCCAACCAACACATTGGCTAATGTTGTCGGTCGGCTCTGCCGCTGCGGCAAGCCCTGGCGCGACTTTCTCTTGCGGCGTGGTTAGCGCCGGGCCGAAAAGCGTTGCGGGAATAAGGGTTAAACCCCGAGCTTGAACCTGGCTTCGAACCCGCCTGTCTATTTCTTGACGACCTGAAAGCCCTTGGTCGGAGTGAACAGGGCCCAGAGGGCGGCGAAGCTCTCCATCGCGGAAAAGACTGGGATCAGCATTAACTGGAACACCGTCAAAATGAGCCGCCGCCGGCGGCTGCGAATTCCATGTTCATCCATGTTGATCTTCAGGCCCGTGATGTTGAACGTGACGAAGGCCGCGGAAGAGAAGCTCGCCAAAGCCATGATGACCGGGCTGATGTACACGTGATGAAAGCAGTTACCGATCGTATAGAAGATGCCGAGCGGTGAAAGGCCCCACAGGATCGTGTTGAGGCCGAGACAGAGGCGCCAACGCAACTTTACCGGCGCGTGCAATGAGACTTTGACCAATCCTTGGAACCAGCGCCGACGTTGGCGAAGGAAATCCAGGACGGACATGCAGGATTGTTCTTCGAGATAGCCGTGCACCCAGGCGCAGCGCCGGCCGTCCTCCATCGCCTTCACGGCCCAGAACGAATCCTCAGTAATGTCGCCATGCGGGCCGAAATCGAAGCCGCCCGTTGCCTTCTCGATATCATTGCGGATCACGATGTAGGAACCGTGCAGGCCGAAGAACGTGATGCCGAATTGATGTTGGAAATAAAAGCGGGCGAGATCATCGCCCGTACGGAAATTGTCTGCAAGCGTCAGAAAAGGATGCCGCTTCCATTCGCGATGATAGAGGATCGCGCCTTGCCCGATGCGCAGCGCTTCCGACTCTTCCTCTTGTGCAATGAACTTGCAGATCCCCTTAATCGAGGAAGACGTCGGCTGAGTTTCTTCGTCGAGATGGACGATCCAGGTCGTATCGGCGATCGGCGAATGCAAAAGCGCGTAATGCAAGGCCCTTGCTTTGAAGCGCGACCCGTTCGGCGCTCGGTAGTCTCGCGGAACAACGATGATGCGCACATCCTCATGATCCATCGGAAGGCGATGGACATTGTCGCATTCATCGATGACGACTTCGATGATGTATTGCGCGAGCGGCGATCTCGCCATCTCGCTTTGGCAGCGGCGAATGGTACTCAGAACAACACCGATATTCTTGCCGGCGGTGACAATGCGCCAGCAGATCGCGCGGTTGATCGGTTGCGCCTGATCGAGATCCTCCGGATGACGATAAGTCATCGTGCCAAACAGACCGAGCGTGCCGGAGAGGAGCGGGGAGAGCCAAAGCAGGCTTGCCCAGGACCAGACATGGTCGAAGGTAGTCGTCGACATCTTCGCGATGGGCGACATCAGATACCAGCCGATCAAAACGAAATTGACGACCACCATGCAGATGACGACGCGTGTTCTGTGGCCGGTGACAAAGCCGAAGCCCCAATCTCGGATCGGTTCCGCTGAAATGGAAATGGGCGGGCTGTCTTGATCGAACTTTGGACGAAACAAATGGGGGCTCCTGGGTCGGGAAGCACTTATTGGTCAAATCATCGCCCGGATTTCGGCGAAGGACAAAGGGACATGAGCTAGTGGCGGGACGGATGGCTGGGAGGCCGTTTCGTTTTCATTGACTGACAATGGGCCTCACGGTCTACCCGGAATGCTCCTCCCTGCAAATATCATGCGACCCGCCTTCCGGCGGCCCAAGAGAGCGCGAGAAGGCGGCCTCGAGTTGCACCCCATTTTGGGGCTCATACCGCGATCTCGAACATGGATTCGATCTCGACGGCGCTGTCGAGGGGCAGCTCAGCCACCCCGACGGTCGAGCGGGCATGCCGGCCGGCATCACCGAGGGCCGCCACCATCAGATCCGAGGCGCCATTCATCACCCCGGCGATCTGCGAAAAGCCGGGCGCCACATTGATGAAGCCGCCAAGGCGCAGGCAACGCCGGATTCGGTCGAGGTCGCCGAGTGCCGCTTTGGCCTGCGCGAGGATGTTGATGGCGCAGCGCTCGGCCGCCGCCCGTCCCGCTTCGACCGAAACCGCGCCGCCGACTTTGCCGACGTGAGCCGGATCGAGCTTGCCGTCGGGGCCAAAGGCAAGCTGGCCGGAAATGATGAGAACGGGACCCGAAATCACGAAGGGGACATAATTGGCCACGGGAGCGGCCGCGGCGGGAAGGGTAATCTTGAGGGTCTCTAGCCGCGACGCGACTGCGCTCATTCTGGCACTCCGGTTCAAGTGGTTGCGCCACTGTGCTGATTGCGAATGGCTTGGCAAGTCCGGGGGCCGACAGCGGCCAAGGTCCGCCGGGCAAGCGCCAACGCGCTCACTTTGCCGAGACGGCGCAATGGATTAGATTGCCCACGCTGCCGTTGCGGCTTACTTTCCGCCGCCGCCCGAGAAAGGGCCTACCGTCATGACGGCAAGGGAGAGACGTGCCTTGGTTAGCCCCATCGAAGAACGCCCAGTCCTCGCCGCCTCAATTCTGGCAAGTGTCGCCGTCATCGGCTTTTTCTCTTTGCCGGTTTTTGCCGCCCGGACGCAGCCGAGACTGCCGAAAACGATCTTGAAGGAATCCGCGGTCGACGCCATTCAATTGGCTTCCCACCGGGCCGTCTATGACCTCACGCTGATGACGGCGACAGGCTCCAAAAGCCCGACCTTCGCGCGCGGTCGCATCGCGTTCGATTTCACCGGCTCTTCCTGCGAAGGTTATACGCAGACCTTCCGGCAATTGACTGAATTGCAGCCGGCGGAAGGGCCGACCCGCATTTCCGATATGCGGTCGACGACCTTCGAAGATGCCAACGGCAAGACCTTCGCTTTCAAGACCGAGACGCAGATCGATGATGAGCCGGCGGATTCGATCGATGGTCACGCGCAGCGCATGCCTGACGCCGTCGCCGTCGCGCTGACCAAGCCGAAAGAGGAAAATCTCGATATCGATCACTCCGCTCTGTTTCCGACCGAACATCTGAAATACATCCTCGCAGCCGCTGAAGCAGGGCGGCACATTCTCGAAGAGAAGGTCTATGACGGCTCGGATACGGGCGAAAAGATCTTTCAAACGACGACCTTCATCGGCGATCCGGTCACCAAGGCTCCGATCGAGCCAGCCGTGCAGATTCCCTTGTTAAAGGATATGCGCCGCTGGCCGGTGACGATTTCCTATTTCGATATCGCACACAAGGACGAGCTGCCGAATTACATTCTCTCCTTCGATCTTTATGAGAACGGAATTTCGCGCGCGTTGCGTCTCGATTATGGTGACTTCGTTCTCGCCGGCGAAATGACGAGCCTGGAGCTTCTGCCGACGACGGCTTGCACCAAATAGATTCAACGCCGCCGCTTCTCCAATGCAATGCCTTTGACGATTGCCGCCGCGCCGAATTTGCTGCGGATTTGATCGATGGCTTTGTCTTCTGCCCTGTCGCGCGCGACGTCCGTATCGACGAGATCGCCGCGGTCGGCTAAATCGGCGGGACAAAGATCGCCCGCGGCGAGGCCAAGAAGACGGTAGCGCGTGCCGTCCAATTCGCCTTTCAGAAGTTTGACGGCCGGCGCAAAGAGCCGGCCTGGCAATTGCGTCGGCGCAAGGCCCGAATGCGCGCGCGTCCGCAGCGTGAAATCCGCCGCCTTCAATTTCAACGTGACACTGCGGCAGGCGAGATCGGCCTTTTTGAGCCGCGCTGAGACGCGCTCGCAGAGCCGGTAGAGGATCGGCGCGAGTTCGTCTTCTTTGGCGATATCGGTATCGAATGTCGTCTCGGCCGAAATGCTCTTCACCTTGCGCTCCGGCTCGACCTTTCGCTGATCGATGCCTTGCGACAATTGCCATAGACGCCGGCCTTCCTGGCCGTAAAGGCGCATCAGATCGGCTTCGCTGCGCTGTTGCAGATCGCCGATCTTGTGAAAGCCGTCGCGCGCGAGCCGCGCCTCGGCCGTGCGGCCGATGCCGAAGATGAGCGTGACCGGGCGCTCGCTGAGAAATTCTTTGGCCTCAGCGCGTCCTATGACGGTGAAGCCGCGCGGTTTATCGAGATCGGAGGCGATCTTCGCCAGGAATTTGCAATAACTGAGCCCGACGGAGATGGTGAGCCCCAGTAGAAAAGCTTCATCGATCGAGAGCGGTTCGACGAGCGGCGTCAGCTCCTGCATCAGAGCGCGGATTTCCCTTCCGACGCGGCCGTATTTCGCCATGTCTGGGCGAATGACGACGGCGTTCGGACAGGCGGCGAGCGCTTTGAACATCGGCATGGCCGAGCGCACGCCATAGGTCCGCGCGACATAGCAGCAGGTTGCGACGACGCCACGCTTGCCGCCGCCCACGATGACCGGCTGATCGCGCAGATGCGGCGCATCGCGCTTCTCGATCGTCGCATAAAAAGCGTCGCAATCGATATGGGCGATGGCGAGTGCGTCGATTTCAGCGTGGCGCAGAAGCCGTGGCGAATGACAGACGGGGCAGCGATTGAGAGAGGCTTTGCCAGCCGGCGTGAACGCTGTGAGGCAATCGCGGCAAGAGGCCCCGGCCGCAACCATTATTTTTCCGTGGCGGAAAGAGAAGCGCGCGCGCTTTCGAACTCGGCCAGTTCGATACCACAATTTTCCGTGAAGGCGAGGAGCAGGCTTTCATTGCTGGCGAGATAATCAAGAACGCCATGCAGAATGTCCGGCGATTCTGCCGCTGCGCGGAGATTTTCGCGGCCGAGCCCTGTTTCTGCCGCAAAGCGCCGTGCGCGTTCAGGATCAACCGCCAGAAAAAGGAAAGCTTTGATCGCAAGGTCTTGCGCTGGTTCTTCAACGCTTTCCGAGGAGTCTGAAGGGACAACGGCCGGAAACGGCAAATTTTCCTCAGGCACTGTGGACAAGTCGTAACCTGGCAGCGCTTTCTTCAACTGAATTTCCCTTTCGTAAATTTCTCTCTGTTACCGCTTGCCGTTATGTTCGGACTGGCCGGCTGCGGATGGTCCGCCGCCTTCGGGGCGGAATTGGATTTTATCATGCAAAAGAGCGTTCTGATCGTCGAGGACAATGAACTCAACATGAAGCTCTTCAACGATCTCCTCGAAGCGCACGGCTATCAGACCGTCCAGACACGCAGCGGCGTGGAAGCGGTCGAACTCGCCCGCACCCATCGGCCCGATCTGATCTTGATGGACATTCAACTCCCGGAAGTTTCCGGTCTGCAAGTCACCCAATGGATCAAGGATGACGAGGACCTCCGCCACATTCCGGTGATTGCCATTACCGCCTTCGCAATGAAGGGGGACGAGGAAAAAATCCGTCAGGGCGGATGCGAAGCCTATCTTTCGAAACCCATTTCGGTGGTCAAATTTCTGGAGACGGTGCGTAATTACATCGCCGACTAGTAGAATGCGCGTGATGGATCAGCGTTAAGGAAGCGTAAGTTATGACAGCTCGTATTTTGGTTGTCGATGACGTCATCCCAAATCTGAAGTTGCTCGAAGCGCGCCTGACCGCGGAATATTTCGACGTCACCACGGCGACCAGCGGCTCCGAGGCCTTGGCGATCTGCGCCCGCCACGACTGCGATATCGTCCTTCTCGATGTGATGATGCCGGGCATGGACGGCTTTGAAGCCTGCCGCCGGTTGAAGCGCGACCCCGCGACGGCGCACATCCCCGTGATCATGGTGACGGCGCTCGATCAGCCCGCCGACCGGCTGAAAGGCCTTGAGGCCGGCGCCGACGATTTCCTCACCAAGCCCATCGACGAGATGACGCTGATCGCGCGCGTCCGTTCGCTCGCCCGCCTCAAGATGGTGCTCGACGAGCTGCGCTCGCGCGCGGCAACCTCGGTCACGCTCGGCATGCCCGATCCTTTTGCCCAGGCCCTCTCGGAAGACGGCTTGGGCGGGCGCATCCTCCTCGTCGATGACCGCAATTCATCCACCGATCAGATCGTCGCGGCGATGCGCGGCAAGGCGCAGGTCGATGTCGAGAAGGACCCGCAGGAAGCGCTGGTGAAAGCCGTCGCCGGCAATTACGACATCTTCATCGTCAGTCTCGGCCTCAACGACTTCGATGCGCTGAGACTCTGCAGCCAGATCCGCTCGCTTGAGCGCACGCGGCAGATGCCGATCCTCTGTCTCGCCGATGTCGAAGACAGGGTGCGCGTGCTCCGGGCGCTCGATCTCGGCGTCAACGATTTCATTCTGCGTCCGATCGACGGTAATGAGCTGATGGCACGCGTGCGCACGCAGATGCGCCGCAAACGTTATGCCGACGCGTTGCGCGACAATGTCCAGGCTTCGATCGAACTCGCCGTCGTCGATCCGCTGACGGCGGTTTACAATCGGCGCTATTTCGAGAGCCATCTTGCGGCGCTGGTCGCGGAGGCCGCCAATCGCGGCCGGCCTTTGGCCTTGATGATTCTCGACATCGATCACTTCAAGGGCGTCAACGACACTTATGGCCATGGCGCGGGCGATATCGTGCTGCGCGGCTTTGCCGAACGCATCCGCAAAGTGATCCGCACCTCGGATTTGATCTGCCGTCTCGGCGGGGAGGAATTCGTCGTGGTGATGCCCGATACCACACTCGACATCGCGGAGAAGGTCGCGGAGCGTCTGCGCTGCGAGATAGAAAAGAATCGCTTTCCCATCGCCGACGACGGGCGCGCGATCGAGATCACCGCCTCGATCGGGCTTGCCGAACGTGGCCGCGAGGCGGACCCCGACAGCCTCTTCCGCCGGGCAGACCGGGCACTTTACCGGTCGAAATCTGGCGGCCGCAATCGCGTCTCGGCGGACGCCGCGTGATAATCCGCATGGTCAACGCGCCGTTAACTTTGCCTGTTCAGGTAAACGATCGGTTGACCATTCCCGTCGAATAAGCAGTTTGCTTTTTGATGAGGCCGCGCTAACGTCCCCTCAAGATGGTCCGTGAGGGCTGGGGCGGTAAGGCAGAGCCGGGAGATCGCCGGCGCGCCATCGATCAATACAAATTCAGATTTTTGGACTGCTCCGACTTACGGGTTCCGCCAGCGCGGGCGGTTATGGAGCTGTTTCCCCGGCTGAAGCGTCAGTGCCGGGAGCATGCTCTGACGCGGGCCTCGCGGTCGCGGAGCGGCTGCGCCGGTCTCTTTGAAGATGAGTTTCTATACCCTGCGGAGTGCTCAGGTCCGCCGCATCTCCTGGGTCCGTAGGGTCGGCCGGCGTGCAAATGGTTTGGAGTGGCCTCCTCGAGACACCATTTGCCGCCGGCCACCTCTCCCTCAGAGATAGGCCGAGCCGTCGATTGGGTTGGGAACTGCGCTAATGACGCGCGACGATATTGACGCACAAAAACCTCTTGTGAAACTGCTTCTAGTCAGCCGCTCCAATTGGACGCATCCGAACGGGACCGCCATTTCAGAAGGCGACCGCGACGGCTTTCGCGCCGTGATGAAAACAGGCGAGACGCGAGTCTTTATGTCGCTCCTGCCGGGCGACATGAGTTACGATTGGCTTGACGTGACTGACCAAGCTAGGGCCGGCGTTTTCATCATCTGCGAACGCGAGTAGCTATGCGCGCGATAATCGGATTTGCCGTCTTAGCCGTGTTGGCGAAAACGCCCTGCCAAGCAAACCCGCTCGACGATTGCACGCTCAAGAATATGGCCGGGGTAACGTCCGACGCTGCCGCGAAATTTGTTCGGCAAGCGTGTCTCGGGCGAATCTCGAGTGCCATCGCGCCAGAACATCTTTCCATCCAAGCGACGGCGGCCATGGGGAGTGGACAATTCGACGATAGCAACCAACTATACGTCACCGTTCAAAACAATTCCCCATATGCGATCACGGAAATGATGATTCGCGTCGCAACTGAAATGGGCACGAAGTGGAATGACTACGAAGCAACAAATTTCCTTCAGATACCCAAGCCTGGCGTGATCATGACCGGGTTGCCTCCGGATCCCGCCACTTATTTGCAGATAAAGCCATTCTCGGCCGTTACCTTCTGCATTGCCATCCGTGAACCAAATCTTCCGCAAGGAAAATGGAGTTGGCAAGTGCTATCGGCAAAGGGGTACTTAGCCGCCGAATGAGTGTTCTCACATCGCTTGTTCCTCGCTGGGCCGTTTTCGGCATGGTCCCTGCGGGGCTGAAGTCCAGCGAAACCTTTACTTGATCTTCGTTTCTTTGAACTCGACGTGCTTGCGCGCGACGGGATCGTATTTCTTGAACGACAGTTTTTCCGTCTTCGTCCGCGCGTTCTTCGTCGTCACATAATAATAGCCCGTGTCGGCAGTCGACTGGAGCTTGATCTTGATCATCGCGGCCTTGGCCATGGTCTTCGTCCTTTATGCCGCTCGACGAGGAGCGAGAGACTCCGGCTCGTCCCGGCAAATCCTGAGAAAAAGTGGGGGAGCCCAAAAGCTGCCGGCACCATAAGGATCGCGCCCGGCCTGTCAAGAATGAGACGTCAAGAAGGGGACTTGGCGATCCGCCATGAGGCGAGGCCGAGATAGGCGACAAGCAGAGCCGCGATCGCCAGGAACAGGCCTGAGGGCGCCATATCGAGCCCGAGGCCCAGAATCGGCGGCCCGAGCAGCATCCCGACCGAATAGAGCAGGATGTAGGTGGCATTCGCCGCGGCAAGTTCGGCGCCGCGGTAGCGCTCGCCGAGATGCGCCAGGCCGACAGCATAGAGGCTCCCGACAATCCCGCCCCAGACGACCAGCAGGACCGCGAAAACCGCGAAGGATTTCCCTGCCGCGAGCGGCAGCAGCAGCGTCGCGACGAGGCCCGCGGCCGCGATCATCGTCAGCAACTTTCGCCGGTCGAGCCGGTCCGACAGAAAGCCGATAGGAATCGGGAAGATCACATTGCCGAGCGCAAAGAGACTCACGAGAAGCGCGCCCGTCTGCGCGTCCATCGCGCTGCGCAGAGCGTAAACCGGCAGCAGGCCGAGCGCGCCCGTCTCGACCGCGCCGAACACGATCGCCGCGCAGGTCGCGACGGGCGCGCCGACAATGAAGCTCATGACGGACGTATCGGCCTGCTCTTCGAGTTCAGGCGCTTGGCTGCCAATGAACAGGACTGGGAGTGCCGCAGTGGCAAAGAGGGCGACGGCGGCGAGAAACGGCGGCAGGCCGTCGGTTCCGGTCAACGCAAGAATGAGCGGCCCCACGGCGAAGCCCGCCGCGAGACTCATCGTATAGATTCCCAGCACAAGGCCGCGCCGCTGCGGCGGCGCGACGACATTGATCCAGAATTCGCTGAGAACGAACAGGATCGTCAGTGCCGCGCCGAAGACGCCGCGCAGAAAGAGCCAGACCCAATAGTTTTCATAAAACGCAAAGGCGGTCAGGCTCGCGATGCCGGTCAGGAGCGCGACGAACAGAAGCGTGCGCAAGCCGATCATATGCGCGAGACGCGGCACATGCGTCGCGATGAAGAACGTCGCCAATCCGCCGGCGGCCGGATTGAGGCCAATCGCGCGCGCGGAATAGCCCATTTGCGCAAGCCGAACGGCAAGCAGCGCCATCGTCAGCGAAAGGCCGACGCCGACGAGCGAGACTGTGGTGATCGCCGCCGCAAGGGCCAAGCCCGGTCGCGCCGATGCGCCTTGGGCGCGCTCGGCCTCAGAGCTCTTCGCGAATCCAGCATTGCTCTCGGGCATGAAAGAAAGGAACAGGACGGTCGAGGGACGAGGCGGCCATCATCGTTTCGAGTTCTGACAGGATCATGGCCGTGATGCGAGAGATATCACGTTTCTCAGCCTCTTTCCGAGAAAGCCAGGCAAGCTCGATCAGCTCCTTGTCTTCGCCGATATGGCCATCGATCCGATCCGCGATGGCGCTCCCATCCGCGAGAAAGAAACTCGTGTCGAAACGTCGCGGGAAATGCGGTGGCGTGATCGCGCGCGCACAAAAGCGCAAGACCGCGAGATGCGGCATCAGCCCGTGCGCAACGAAATCCTGCCAGACCGGCGGAACGGAACCGGATGCCGCAGAGCGCGTGCCGAGCAGAAGGCCCGTCTCTTCGAACAGTTCGCGGATGGCAGCGAGCGCAAAAGCCTGTGGCGGCGGCGATGGGGAAGGGCGCTGCAACAGAAGACGCGCAGTGGAGAGGGCATCAAGCGCGCCGCTTGCGCTCATCGCTGCATCGTCCGCCTCGAGCCGTCCGCCCGGAAACGCATATTTGCCGGGGAGAAAGGCGAGCGAAAAATTGCGCCGCCCCAGCAGCACGCGCGGCTCAGCTCCGCTGCGGTCGACCAGAACGATCGACGCCGAAGGTTGCGGGGTGACAACCTTCGGCGTCTGAGACTCATTTGAAGTGTCTTGCGTGGCCTCAGCCATGCGTGCTGTTCGGCGCCGCCGTCTCGAAGCCGTGCATGCGCAAAGCCCATTGTAAGGCGATGAGGCCGCCTTTGAAGACGGGCAACAGCCAGAGGCACAAGCCGACCGTCAGTGTCGGCCAAATCAGCATGGGATAGAGAATGGGCAGATCGGGCGCGAAGCTTTCGGTCGCCAGCATTCCGGTGCCGACGATGTGGCCAGTCGCAAGAATCGTCAGATAGGGCGGCGCGTCATCGGCGCGTTGATGGAACAATTCCTCGCCGCATTCCGGACAACGGTCGTTGACCTTGAGGTAGCGGTAGAAGATTTTGCCTTTGCCGCAGTTCGGGCATTTTCCGGCAGCACCGCGCCTGATGGATTGCCAGACCTTTCGGTCGCGAGCCACCGGCTCCTGCGCCGGGAGTGCCGTGAAGGGTTCAGTTGCCATTTGGATCGTCATTGCGGAAACCCGCTTGGTGAGGTGAGCTGCAGCGCGGCCTTGCGTTGCAAAATGGCTCTCGAAAGAGCGTCTCGTCGGGACACACGTGCGATACAGCTGGCGATGACAGGTCTTCTCGCAATGCGGAAGAGAGTCACCGTCGATGCGATTTACCTAAGCGCGAATGTGCGTCGCCGCTATTGGGCCTGTTGTCGCGGCGGCTCGACCGCTTCCCTTTGACGCGGCCCGGCATGCGCGGCGCCTTTTTTCCTTCGCTCAACAATTCGAATCGCAATGCACCCGCGAAGGGGGCGGCCTCGATCAAGCGAACGGAGACTTCATCGCCAAGCCGATGCATTTCGCCGCTGCGTCCGCCAACGAGTGCATGAAGACCTTCATCGTAATGAAAATATTCGGTTCCGAGACTCGCAGCGGGAACGTAGCCGTCGGCACCCGTTTCGCGCAATTTGACGAAAAGGCCGGACTTTGTGACGCCGGAAATCCGGCCTTCGAAGACCGCGCCGACTTCCGTCGCAAGATGCGCGGCGATGAGACGATCGATCGTCTCGCGCTCGGCCGCCATGGCGCGGCGTTCCGCTGCGGAAATGCGGGCGGCGATTTCGGCCAGTTCTTCGCCCTCCATATTGGGCAGGCCGTCGTGACCGAGATGCAAAGCGCGAATGAGCGCGCGATGCACGATCAAATCGGCGTAGCGGCGGATCGGCGAGGTGAAATGCGCATAACTGCGCAAATGCAGGCCGAAGTGTCCGTAATTCTCCGTCACATATTCGGCCTGCGCCTGCGTGCGCAATACGACCTCGTTGACGATGTTCTCATGCTCCGTGCCTGAGACGCGGGCGAGGATGCCGTTGAACTGATGCGGCGTCAGCACTTGGCCTTTGGCGAGCTTGATGTCGATCGAGTCGAGAAATTCGGAAAGCGCGTTCAGCTTCTCGATCGACGGCTCGTCATGGGCGCGATAGATCAGAGTCTGCCGCTTGTCTTCGAGCACTTCCGCCGCCGTGACATTGGCGAGGATCATGAATTCTTCGATGAGGCGATGCGCTTCGAGCCGCGGTGGTATGGTGACACGATCGACCGTGCCGTCGGCTTTCAGCAGGATTTTGCGCTCTGGCAGATCGAGATCGAGGGGCGCGCGTTTCGTCCGCGCTGCTTTTAGCGATTCATAGGCCGCGAATAGCGGACGTAGAACCTCGTCGATCAGGTCTTTCGTCTCAGGGCCGGGCGTGCCGTCCCATGCCGCCTGGACCTGCGCATAGGCGAGCTTCGCCGCGGAGCGCATCATGATGCGATGGACGCGATGGGCGAGTTTGCGCCCGTCGGCGGAAATCGTAATCCGCATGGCGAGCGCCGGCCTGTCTTCGCTAGGGCGAAGCGAACAAAGATCGTTCGAAATCCGCTCCGGCAACATCGGCACGACACGGTCCGGAAAATAGACGGAGTTGCCGCGTTCGAGCGCGTCGCGGTCCAACGCGCTGCCCGGTTTCACATAGGCCGCGACATCGGCAATGGCGACATGGACGATATGGCCGCCGCGATTGGCAGGATCGGGATCTGGCGCGGCATAGACCGCATCGTCATGGTCTTTCGCATCGGGCGGATCGATGGTGACGAAAGGAATGCTGCGCCAATCTTCGCGCTCCGCCATCGCGGCGGGTTTTGCGCGCTCCGCTTCCGCAATCGCTTCCGGCCGAAACTGATTGGGAATGCCATGCGCATGGAGCGCGATGAGGCTCATCGCTTTTTCAGTCGCAAGCGAACCCAACCGTTCGCGGACTTTGGCGGAGGGCAGGCCAAGCCTAGCGCTGCGCGTCACATCGACGGCGACGAGATCGCCGTCCCGAGCGCCGCCCTCGCTGCCTTCGGCGACGAAAAACTCGCCGCGGCTGACATTCTTCTTGTCGATCGGGAGCACGCGGCCGCCGCCGCGCGGATCGGACCGATAGATGCCAAGCACCTGCGTTCGCGCGCGCTGAAGAAGTTTAACGACGCGGCCGCTGTAGGCGGGCTCCTTCGGCCGCGCATCGCGGAGAATCTCGGCGCGCAGCAGCACGCGGTCGCCGATGCCCGCGGCCGGCGCGCCTTGGCGCTGCCGCGTCGGCATGATCAGGATCGTCGGCACGGGACCGTGCTCCTCATCCCATTCGATGGGAACGGCGAGCAGATGCCCGTCTCTATCACGGGCGGAAATGTCGGCGAGCACAACGCTTGGCAGCGTGCCGGGCCGATGCAGCGTCTTGCGCCGCCGCTCAATCGTGCCTTCGGCTTCGAGTTCGCGGAGCATTTGTTTGAGTGCAACGCGATCGGCGCCTTTGATCGCAAAGGCCCGCGCGATCTCGCGCTTGCCGATCTTGTCGGCATGCCCGGCTTCGCGTTCGCGTTTCAGGAAGTTTAAAATGTCATCACGCGTCGGCAATGTGCCGGACGCTTTCTCTGTCATCGTCGTTTGTCGCTTTCGCACCGGCGCACCGCGTTTGGAGCTTGCACCGGTCATTGTGTTTACGCCCGCCTGGCTTTTTTCGCAGCGGCGGGTTTGGCAGCGGGAGCCTTCTTGGCCGGCGCCTTAGCAGCCGATGGTTTCTTCGCCGCGACTGCCTTGGCCGGCGGCTTCTTCGCCGTTGTTTTGGCCGCGGGCTTGCTCGCCTCTTTGGCCGGCGCCGTCGCTTTCGCGCCGCGCTTCGCCGCTTTTTTCTTCGACGGCGCGCGACCCGCCTTGTCGTCAACGAGCCGGATCGCGTCTTCGAGCGTTACGGTTTCCGTCGAGAGATCGTCGGGCAGCGTCGCATTGATCTTGCCATAGCTCACATAGGGACCGAACCGGCCGTTTTGAACGGCAATCGGGCCGCCGTCGGGATGTTTGCCGAGCACGCGTCCGCCGCGGCCTCCGCCCTGCGCCTTGGCGGAGAGGAGCGCGACCGCCTCTTCGAGCGTCAATTTGGTAGCGTCAGCATCGCGCGGCAAAGTGGCGTTGATCTTGCCCCAATTCACGTAGGGACCGAAGCGGCCGCTCTTGATCGTGACCTTGCCGCCTTCGGGATGGGCGCCGAGGTCGCGGCTCGCACCGCCGCCGCCGAAGCGCCGCCCGGTGAGGCCGCTTTCCTTGGCGACAATGAGATCGATGGCGCGATTGCCGCCGATCTCCAGAATATTCTCATCCTTGCCGACGCTCGCATAGGTCTTGCCGTGTTGGACATAGGGGCCGAAACGGCCGATGGCGGCAACAATCGGCTCTTTGCTCTCAGGGTGACGCGCGACTTCGCGCGGCAGAGCGAGAAGGCCGATCGCCTCTTCGAGCGTCAGTTCCGACGGCACCATGGTTTTCGGGATCGAGGTGCGCTTCGGCTTTTCGCCTTCCGCGCCTTCGCCCAATTGCACATAGGCGCCGAAGCGGCCGTCGCGGACGGTGACTTCCTCACTGCTTGCAGGATCGACGCCGAGCACTTTCGTTCCCGACGCATCGCCCTCGCCGCCGCTCGTCAGCGTGCGGGTGAATTTGCAGTCGGGATAATTCGAGCAGCCAATGAAGGCGCCGAATTTGCCGAGCTTCAGCGACAGAATGCCATTCTCGCAAGAGGGACAGGCGCGCGGACTGGAGCCGTCGGCCTTCGGCGGAAAGATATGCGGGCCGAGAAGCTCATTGAGGCTGTCGAGCACATGGGTGATGCGCAGGTCTTTCGTGCCGGCGAGCGCGCTCGAAAAATCGCGCCAAAAATCGCGCAGCACTTCTTTCCAGTCGATCTCGTGATTGGAGATGCGATCGAGCTTCTCTTCGAGATCGGCGGTGAAATCATAGCCGACATAGCGGGTGAAGAAGCTCTCGAGAAAGGCGGTGACGATGCGGCCCTTGTCTTCCGGCACCAGCCGCTTCTTGTCGAGCTTGACGTAGTCGCGGTCCTTCAAGACCGCGAGCG
This sequence comes from Methylovirgula sp., assembly GCA_049522395.1. Classification (GTDB taxonomy): domain Bacteria; phylum Pseudomonadota; class Alphaproteobacteria; order Rhizobiales; family Beijerinckiaceae; genus Methylovirgula. The sequence goes on along the minus strand of JBEKNV010000037.1, from coordinate 13,435 downwards.
TCGAGGCATAGGTCGAAGGCCGGCCGATGCCGAGTTCTTCCATCCGCTTGATGAGTGTCGCCTCGGTGAAGCGCGGCGGCGGCTCGGTGAAATGCTGGCTGGATTCGATGCTCTTCTTGGCGAGCGCTTCGCCCTTCTCCATCGGCGGCAAACGGCTCGATTCATCGTCCTCTTCGTCGTCGCGGCCTTCCTGATAGAGCTTGAGGAAGCCGTCGAAGCGCACGACCTGGCCGTTGGCCCGCAAATGCAGCGTGCGCGCGCCGGCGTCCGCGCGAATATCGACGATGGTACGCTCGAGATCGGCCGATTCCATCTGGCTCGCGAGGGTGCGCGTCCAGATCAATTCATAAAGACGCGCCTCGTCGCGTTCGAGGAAACGGCTGACATGCGCGGGCAGGCGCGCGAGATCGGTCGGCCTGATCGCCTCATGCGCTTCCTGAGCGTTCTTGGCCTTGGTCACATATTTGCGCGGCGAGGCCGGCACATAGGCGGCGCCGAACTGTTCGCCGATGACGCTGCGCGCCCGCGCAATCGCTTCGGGCGCCATATCGACGCCGTCGGTACGCATATATGTAATGAGACCGACCGTCTCGCCATCCACCTCGGCGCCTTCATAAAGACGCTGGGCAATCCGCATGGTGAGAGCAGGGGCGAAGCCAAGCTTGCGCGACGCCTCCTGCTGCAAGGTCGATGTCGTGAACGGTGCCGCTGGATTGCGCTTGGCCGGGCGCGACTCGACATTGGTGACCGAGAATTTCGCCTTTTCGAGCGCCTGCTTGAAATCTTCCGCGGCCGCGCCGGTGCCGATATCGAGGCGGCCAAGTTTTTCGCCGTCAGCGGCGACGAGGCGCGCGGTAAACGGCGCTTTGGCTGCCGTCTCAAGATGGGCGATGATCGACCAATATTCCTGAGCGACGAATTTTTCGATGTCGAGTTCGCGGTCGCAGACGAGCCGCAGCGCAACGGACTGCACCCGGCCCGCCGAGCGCGCGCCCGGCAGTTTGCGCCAGAGCACGGGCGACAGATTGAAGCCGACGAGATAATCGAGCGCGCGGCGGGCGAGATAAGCATCGACGAGCGCTTCGTCGATTGCGCGCGGATGCTTCATCGCCTCCAGCACTTCGGATTTCGTGATCGCGTTAAAGACGACGCGCTCGACCGTCTTGCCCTTGAGCACCTTCTTGCCCTTCAGCACTTCGAGGACGTGCCATGAGATGGCCTCGCCTTCGCGGTCGGGGTCGGTTGCGAGAATGATGCGGTCGGCGGATTTAGCGGCGGTCGCAATATCGTTCAGGCGCTTGGCGGATTTCGCATCCACTTCCCAAAGCATGGCGAAATCGTCGTCCGGATCGACGGAGCCGTCCTTGGCCGGCAGATCGCGGACATGGCCGAACGAGGCCAAAACCTCATAGCCGCGGCCGAGATATTTGTTGATCGTCTTGGCCTTCGATGGCGATTCGACGATGACGAGATCCATGGAATTCCTTAATCCTCGAACCACGCGCGCCGCCGCGCTTTCATTGCGCAGTGGCCTCGCCGCGCGGGCGACTGACCGAAACCGGCGGCAAAAGAGCCAGCCGGCCTCTTGTTGCAACAGGTCTCCGCCGCCGCAAAGCAGCGGAACCATAGGACTCAACCGAGACTAAAGCTGGGAGTGGGGGCGGCTTCGGCCGGACAAGCCGGCCGCGCAAATCCGCGAAACGGTCGGGGAGGGTGAAGCCTTAGTCAGGGGCCATATGGGCTAAACCGCCCCCCGTTGCAAGGGCGCCGTCGGCCGGAAGGCCTCGGGAAAGCCCGCGCCGGCCACGGTTTTGGTCGAAAAAATGGTTTCTCTTCAGTGGTTTAGACGAGGGTTAACCGGCCTATGACGAGGCTGTGGAGTTGCGTCCCGATTTCTCGCCTTTCGGCAGGCTGCGCCCGCAGCACCGCTCATTAATGATACTGGATAGCATTCACCAATCCCGCCCGCCGGCCTTGCGGAAGCGACGAATTGGTCCCATACAGCGGCTTTAATGTCTGAATATCGGCCCGCCCCGCGTTTCCCGCACCGGCATTTGCTCGGCATTGAAGCGCTTTCGGCGAAGGATATCGTGACATTGCTCGACATGGCCGAAGAGGCCGTCGGCATCTCCCGCCAAATCGAGAAGAAGCGCGCCACCCTGCGCGGGCGCACGCTCATCAATCTCTTCTTCGAGGCCTCGACTCGCACGCAATCCTCATTCGAACTCGCCGGCAAGAGGCTCGGCGCCGATGTCATGAACATGTCGGTCTCGACATCGAGCGTAAAAAAGGGAGAGACGCTCATCGATACGGCGATGACGCTCAATGCCATGCATCCCGACATCATCGTCGTGCGCCATGCGCAGGCGGGCGCCGTGCATCTGCTTGCCAAAAAAGTCGATTGCTCCGTCGTCAATGCCGGCGACGGCGCGCATGAACATCCGACCCAGGCGCTGCTCGACGCGCTGACAATCCGCCGCAACAAGGGCCGCATCGAAGGGCTCACCGTCGCGATCTGCGGCGACATCCTCCATTCGCGTGTGGCGCGCTCGAACATTCTGCTGTTGTCGCGGCTCGGCGCGCGCGTGCGCGTCATCGGCCCTTCGACTTTATTGCCGGCGGGCATGGCGCGGCTCGGTGTCGAAATTCATCGCGATATGAAGAGCGGACTTGCGGGAGCCGACATCGTCATGATGCTGCGCCTGCAACGCGAGCGGATGGTCGGCGGCTTCATTCCGTCTTCGCGCGAATATTTCCGCTTCTTCGGCCTCGATTCGGAAAAGCTTTCTTATGCGAAGGAGGATGCGCTCGTCATGCATCCCGGCCCGATGAACCGGGGTGTCGAAATCGATTCGACGGTCGCCGACGGGCCGCAAAGTCTCATCCGCGAACAAGTCGAGATGGGCGTCGCGGTGCGCATGGCGGTGCTCGATGCGCTTTCCCAACATCTGCCCAATGCGACAGGTGGCGAGCGGCCATGACGACACTCGCTTCACAGTCAATCGCGCATCAACCGGTGGCGCTCGTCAACGGGCGGCTTGTCGATCCGCAGACGCAGAAAGAGGCGAAGGGCGGCGTTCTCGTCATCGACGGCGTCATCCGCGACATCGGTACTGCCGTCACCGCCGCCGCGCTGCCGTCGCATGCGCAGATCGTCGATTGCGCCGGCGATGTCATCGCGCCGGGGCTGATCGATCTCTGCGCTTTCGTCGGCGAGCCGGGCGCCGAATATCGTGAGACGATTGCAACGGCAAGCGCCGCGGCGGCGGCGGGCGGGGTGACGACGATCATCGCGCGTCCAGACACAAATCCGCCGATCGACGATCCGGCGGTCGTCGATTTTCTTCTGCGCCGCGCGCGCGACACGGGCCTTGTCCGCCTCTTGCCGGCCGCCGCGCTGACCAAAGGCCTGCAAGGCGAAGAGATCGCCGAAGTCGGACTGCTGCTCGATGCCGGGGCTGTCGCCTTCACCAATGCCGCGACCTCCGTGCGCAATGCGCGGGTCATGCGCCGCGCGCTTGCCTATGCCAAGGATTTCGATGCGCTCGTCATTCATCACCTTGAAGATCCCGATCTTGCGGGGCAAGGCGTGATGAACGAGGGCGAATTGGCGCTGCGGCTCGGCCTGCCGGGCATTCCGCGCGAAGCCGAGACGATCATGCTCGATCGCGACATCAGGCTCGTCGCCGCGACGGGCGCGCGCTATCACGCCTCGATCGTCTCGACCAAAGCTTCGGTCGATGTGATCCGCCAGGCCAAGGCTGCGGGCCTGCCCGTCACCTGCGGCACATCGATCAATCATCTGACGTTGAACGAGAACGATATCGGCGATTACAGGACCTTCCTCAAGCTTGCGCCGCCCTTGCGGCATGAGGACGACCGCCTCGCGCTTGTCGAAGCGTTGGCCGAAGGCGTGATCGACGTCATTATCTCCGATCACAATCCGCAGGATGTCGAGACGAAGCGTCTGCCCTTTGCCGAAGCCGAGAATGGCGCGATCGGCCTCGAGACCATGTTGTCGGCCGCAATGCGGCTCGTGCACGCCGGCGATATCAGCCTGCCGCGATTGCTTGCCGCGATGACGCTGCGGCCTGCGGAAATCCTGAGACTTCCGCAAGGCCGGCTCGCCATCGGCGCGCCCGCCGATCTTATCCGCTTTGATCCCGACGAGCCCTATGTCGTCGACCCTGCGAAGCTTCACTCGCGCAGCAAGAACACGCCCTTCGATGAGGCGCGGATGCAGGGCAGGGTAAAGTTGACGATGGTCGCGGGCGAAGTCGTCTATCGCGCTTGACGATCTAGACGGCGCAATCGCCGCCAATTTCAGCAATCCGGATCAAGCCTTGCGGTCGGGGCCGCCCTATCTTCTTTGCCGAAAGTCGCGCCAGCAGAGCCGGCATTTTTTTACGCCATCCATAGGAGAACCCCGATGTTCGAGATTTCCGGCAAAGTCGTCGCCATCACCGGCGCATCGAGCGGCATCGGCGAAGCGGTAGCGCTGCATCTCGCCAAAGCCGGCGCCAAAGTCTTTCTCGGCGCGAGGCGCGTCGATCGGCTGAAGACAATCGTCTCGCAGATCAAGAAGGCCGGTGGCGAGGCGGATTCCCATCCGCTCGACGTGACGAAATCGGACGAAGTCTTTGCCTTCGTCAAAGGCGCGCAAAGCCGCTTCGGCCGGCTCGATGTGCTCATCAACAATGCCGGGCTGATGCCGCTCTCGCTCTTCGATCAGGGCAAGATCGAGGAATGGGACCGGATGATCGACGTCAATATCAAAGGTACGCTCTATGGCATCGCCGCGGCGTTGCCGATCTTCCGCGCGCAGGAGAGCGGGCATTTCATCAATATCTCGTCGGTTGCCGGCCATACTGTGCGGCCGACGACCGGCGTCTATGCGGGCACGAAATTTGCCGTGCGTGCGATTTCAGAAGGGCTTCGGCAGGAAGTCGGCGAAAAGATCCGCGTCACCATCGTCTCGCCCGGCGCGGTCGAATCGGAACTTGCCGAAACAATCTCCGATCCGGAGCTCAAGGCGCAGATGGAGCGCTATCGGCAGATCGCCATACCGGCGGACGCCATCGCCCGCGCCATCGCCTATGCGATCGGCGAGCCGCGCACTGTCGATGTGAATGAAATTCTGATCCGTCCGACCGCGCAGCCAAACTGATCATTTCGCGATCAGCTCTTCCAGAATGGCGACGAGACGCGGCCCGCGCTGGCGCAATTCGGCAAGATGGCTTGCTGAGAGCGCCGCGAGCGCGGCGTCGCCTTTCTTGGTGAGCGAGAGTTCGATCTGGCGGCGATCCTCGTGCGAGGGGACGCAGCGCACGAATCCTGCGTCTTCGAGCCGACGCACAAGCTCGACCGCGCTGTTGTGGCGAATGATGAGCTGCCCTGCGAGCGCCTTGATCGTCGGCGGCCTCTCTTCATCCCAACCTCGGATCGCCAGCAGTGCCTGATGCTGTTGCGGCGCGAGGCCGACGGCTTCCGCCTCGCCCGCGCTGAAGGCGAGGAACCCTCTGAGCGCATGGCGAAACGCCGCGAGCCGGTGATAATCGGCCGCCGTCAATTGCCTCACCCACGCCGGAGATTTCGCCACAGCCGCCTCCTGTTGAAACATATCGTAATACGATATATCTAGAGCCTGCCCTCAGAGTCGCGAGGCTGCGGCGCTCTGCCGCCGCCCGCCAAAATTCTCCAGGTTCCATGCATCACCATCTCAAGACACTGCCGCGTCATGAGCCGCCTGTGCTCGGCGACTTTACCACCGACCGGCGCGTTCTGCTGCTCCTCGCGATGGCGCTCGTCGTCGGCAGCGCCGGCGCTTTCGGTGCCTGGCTTCTGCTGAAGCTGATCGCGCTTGTCACAAATCTCGTCTGGTTTGGGCGTTTATCCGCCGCGTCCGTTTCGCTCGCTTCGCTGCATCCAAATGGGCTGACGCTTTTCATTCCAGCGGCGGGCGGCCTCGTCGTTGGGCTCATGGCGCGCTATGGCTCCGAGAAAATCCGCGGCCACGGCATTCCCGAGGCGATCGAAGCGATCCTGATCGGCGGCAGCCGCATGTCGCCGAAAGTCGCGCTGCTGAAGCCTTTGTCCTCCGCGATCTCGATCGGCACGGGCGGACCCTTCGGCGCCGAAGGGCCGATCATCATGACGGGCGGCGCCTTCGGTTCGCTCTTCGCGCAATTCTTTCATCTGACCTCAGTGGAACGTAAGACGCTGCTCGTCGCGGGCGCCGCCGCCGGCATGACGGGTGTCTTCGGGACACCGCTTGCGGCCGTCATGTTGTCGGTCGAGCTGCTACTCTTCGAGTGGAAGCCGCGCAGCCTCCTTCCAGTGATCGCCGCCGTTCTCGTCGCCGCGACCTGGCGGCCTTTTCTCATCGGCGCCGGACCGCTCTTTCCTTTTGCAAATGATCCTTCGCTGCCGTGGTGGGGCCTCGCGCTCTTCATTGGCGTCGGCATTGTCGCGGGGCTGCAATCGAGCCTGCTGACAGGGCTGCTCTATAAAGCTGAAGATCTCTTCGAGATGCTGCCCATTCACTGGATGTGGTGGCCGGTGATCGGTGGTCTCGTTGTCGGCGTGGGCGGCTTCTTCGATCCCGCGGCCTTGGGCGTCGGCTATGACGTCATCGGCGCGCTGCTCTCCGGCCACATGGCGATGGGCGATGTCCAACGGCTGTTACTGGTTAAGGCCGTCATCTGGCTCGTCGCGCTGTCGTCGGGCACATCCGGCGGCGTCTTGGCGCCGCTCTTGATCCTCGGCGGCGCGCTCGGCGCGGTGGAAAGCATGGTGCTTCCCGGCAGCATGGGATTTTGGGTGCTGCTCGGCATGGCCGCAACAATGGGGGGCACCATGCGCTCGCCGCTCACCGGCGCGCTTTTTGCCGTCGAGCTGACGGGTGATCTTCACGCGCTGCCGGCACTCCTTGCTGCAACAGCCGCGGCGCATGCCGTCACCGTGCTGATCCTCAAGCGCTCGATCCTGACCGAAAAAATCGCCCGGCGCGGAAATCACCTGACGCGCGAATACAGCATCGATCCTTTCGAGCTGATGCGCGTCGCCGAGATCATGGTGAGCGAAGTCGAGACTCTGCCGGCGCGGATGTCGGTGAAAGATGCAGTTGTCTTCTTCACCGGCCATGAGCGCCGCCACAACGGCTATCCGGTCGTCGATGCCGAGCGCCGTGTCGTCGGCATGGTCGAGCGAGCCGATGTGCTCGCCTGGATCAGCGAGCAGGCGGAGGAGGGCGCGACGCTCTTCGATCGCCTCTCGCCCGGTCCCGTCATCGTCGGGCATCCGGAGGAAATGGTCATTACTCTTGTTGACCGAATGGTCGCAAACGATGTCGGGCGTGCGCCGATTATCGATTCCGCGGGCCGGCTTGTCGGCCTTGTCTCGCGCAAGGACGTTTTACGCGTCCGTGCAGAGGTGCGATCGCAAGAACGCGAGCGGCGCATCTATTTCCCGCTCACTCGGGGTCCTGATCGAGCTCGGGATAATGACGAAAAATCCCGTCCTCGTTGAAGGGAACCCGCCGGTCGGAGGAGAGATAGGCGGCGATGTTCTTGCGCCGCTTCACCGTGTCATGTACGGCGCCGAGGGCCGGATAGCGCTTTTTGAAGCCGCGCGTCGCGCGCGGAAACGCATAATGCAGGCCTTCGACGAGCTGGAACAGTGAGAGGTCCATATAAGTGAGGCTGTCGCCGAAGGCGTGCTGCGGGCCGGCGGGGTTCTGAATCAGGACGCGTTCAAAATAGTCCATGAATTTTGGCACGCGCTCGCTCAAGAAGGCGGAAGAGCGCGCCTTCGCTGCCTCTTTCTGGTCCTCGTAATAGAGGCCGCCCGAAATCGGATGATGCGTGTCATGCACTTCAGCGACGAAATCGGTGACGGTGAGTTGCAACCCGTTCAGAATGCAGCGCTGAGCCTCGTCCTGTGGCGCGAGGCCGAGTTTCGGGCCGAGATAAAAGAGAATATTCGCGACATGCGGAATGATGAGATCGCCGTCCTTCAAGAAGGGCGGGGCGAAGGGGATATGCGGCTCGCTTGTGCTTTCCATGATCCGCATCATGGCGGGCGTGCCTTTGCCGCGTCCCGACTCGCGGGCCACATCGACATAGTCGGCGCCGGCCTCTTCGAGCGCGAGGCGGATAAATTCGCCGCGGCCTTGAAGGCCGGTCCAGTAATAGAGTTCGTAAGCCATGATCTCCTCGCTCGTCTTTCTCTAAGCCGTTTCGCCCGGGGCCGTTCCGATAATCCGACAGTTGCCGCCTTTGTGACCAGCGGCTAGTTTGGCAAGCATCGCTCACGCTGTCGGGTCCCGCCTTTGCCAGTCGCAAGCCTTCTTGCCTTTCTCTTCGGCTATTTCTGCGGCTCGATCCCCTTCGGCCTCTTGCTCACGCGCATGGCCAAAACGGACGATCTGCGCTCGATCGGCTCGGGCAATATCGGCGCGACCAATGTGTTGCGCACTGGGCGCAAGGACCTTGCCGCCGCGACGCTCATACTCGATGCACTGAAAGGCGCCGCCGCCGTTCTCATCGTCGCTTATAGCCAACCGGGCCTGCCGCCGCTCTTCGCCGCCGCGGGCGCCTTTTTCGGCCATCTTTTTCCCGTCTGGCTGAAATTCAAAGGCGGCAAGGGCGTTGCAACCTTTCTCGGCACGCTGCTCGCGCTCGATTGGCGCGCCGGCCTTGCCTTCATCGGGGTTTGGCTGCTCTCCGCATTCGCGACACGCTATTCGTCCGTCGGCGCGCTCTTCGCGAGTGCCTTGATGCCGGTCGTCCTGGCTTTGCTGCATCGGACCGATGTCGCGCTTCTCTATACGCTTCTGGCCGCTGTGCTCTGGTTCATGCATCGCGCCAATATCATGCGCCTCGTCGACGGAACCGAGACGAAGATCGGACAGCGCTGATGGCGAATGTCGAAGAGCTGCGGCTTTCGGATGAGCAGCGCATCGACTGGCTGCGCCTTTTACGCAGCGAGAGCGTCGGGCCGCGCGGTATTCTGGCGCAAACGCCACAAGGCGGCGTGCGGACCGCACCCTAGCTCAGAGGGGGATCATATGAGTTAGGAGAAGCGCCGTGTGGCGCCGCGCGGCGTTGGCCGCTTCAATAGGCATATTCATATTCGCATTCGACGGCTTCCCATGTTTCGCTAATTGGGTCGAACCGGCGGCAGAATCCGGTTTCGCGGCGCCGTTTTCCAGCATCAACGTAAACGACTGTCCCGACACAATAGAGGGTTCTTTCTTGGAAAAGGATCCCCATGACCTCGTGATTGTTTTTAATAAGGGCACCATTGAGTGGGATCAATTCCCGCTCCCCGCTTGCCAACTGAAAATTAAACTTCTCGGTAAAGGGGAAAGTCCAGTCTCCCGGAATCTTCTCATCAGAGTCCAAAATAATTTTGGCGCTTCTGATCTCAATAATGGTGCCGGGCGCATCGCCTTTGTTATGAGCGACGCATATGACATCAACCGTGTCATCCGATGTTTCTGGGAGCCCATTGAAAATCTGGAACCCTCGAACGATGATTTGCGGTCGGTGCGTAGCGTTGAATTCATCCCGAGCAAGATCGATGGATTCGCGCGTCAATTGCGCTTGTCTTCCAGTGACACGAGCAAGGACAATTGTGAATCTCGCAACAAAAATAGTTGCAATGGCGGTCAAGAGGCCGTTGTGAGCATCAGCGACGCTGACGATCCAAAGAAAAACGTATGGGCCGAGATGGTACTGGGGGCACTCTTTTGCGCGTGTGTACTCGTTTGGGGAACATATTTCGTATTTGGACGGGAAGGCGAATGAGACCGCAAATAAAGCGATGGCGATTAGCAAAATAACAAAAGCGACCTTCTGCCATCTGTTGAGAGCCATCGCTCAGGCGCTTTCTAAAAAGACTTAAATCTCCTCCAAAGCTACACCATCCAATTCTAGAGCCGCAAGACACGCCAGAAACCACGTCGCTGGAAACGTTCCCCGCTTCAATTTATTCGTGACCGAGGCTTCGGTTTCCTCTTTGAACCCGTGCTTTTTGAGCCGCTTCGCCAGCTCCACATAGGTCACTTCCGATTCCCGTAGCTTGTGCTTCAGGAACGCGGCGGCTCGTTCCGCCCATTCGGCCTCTGAGGTTATGGACATTGGCCCTCCTATCAGATTTGAGGGCTATCATATATGATATTTTCCCTTGACAGGCAATCCCTATCGGATATGATAGCTTTCATAAACGATAGGTGTGCAGATGGCTCAACACTTCCTCCTTTCCCCCGCCGCCAAGACCCTTTCCCTGGCGTCCGTTTTCACGATGAAGGATGCCGACGCGGAAATGACCTTCCGCCGCATCCGCTGGAACGAGACGAATGGCGAGCCGGTTTGTCCGTCCTGCGGCGGGACTGATGCTTACGATTGCCGCCGCTTGAAGGGCGCGCCTCGCTTTCGTTGCCGGGCTTGCAGCAAAGACTTCTCGATTACGTCCGGGACGCTGTTTGCCAGCCATAAGCTGCCCCTCCGGGCCTATCTCGCGGCCATCGCGATCTTCTGCAATGAAGTGAAGGGCAAGTCTGCACTGGCCCTCAGCCGCGATTTGAACGTCTCTTACAAATGTGCCTTTGTTCTCGCTCACAAGCTTCGCGAAGCGATGGCCGATGAACTGAAAGGCCGCGTGCTTGGCGGCGAAGGCAAAGTCGCGGAAGTGGACGGCGGATATTTTGGCGGATACGTGAAGCCTGCAAATCTCAAAGAGGATCGCAAGGACCGCCGCTTCACCCGCAATCAAAGCGGCAAGCGCAAGTGCGTCGTCATCATTCGCGAGCGCAATGGCAATTCTCTGCCGGCGGTGTTCCGCACAGAAGGCGCCGCGCTTTCCTTCATCAAGTCGCGCATTGCCAAGGGAACGATTGTCAATGCTGATGAAGCCGCTTCATGGGACGCGCTGCACGCGCATTACGAAATGAAGCGGATCAACCATCAGGAAGCCTATTCGATGGACGGCGCTTGCACAAATATGGCGGAAGAATATTTCAGCCGCCTGCGCCGCGCGGAAGCGGGTCATCATCACCATATCGCCGGAACGTATTTGCTGCGCTACGCCCAAGAGGCGAGCTGGCGGGAAGATCATCGTCGCATGGCGAATGGCGACCAGATTTTCGCCGTCACCGGCCTCGCGCTGCATAAAAAAACATCACCGGATTTCGTCGGATATTGGCAAAGGCACCAAGCGGCATGATTGAAGGGGCCGGAAGACTCCGACCCCTTCCATCGCTATCCTAGAAGCTGTCAAGCGAACTAGGGAGCGAAACAAATGTCAGGCAAATGTCCTCACTGTGAAACGATTCTTACGACAGCTAAGGCTGACAAAGTAGAAATCCAATCTGGGCGCGCTAGATTTTTAGGGGTTTCTTTTGCTTGCCCTTCATGTTCGTCTGTCTTGAGCGTGCAGGTTGATCCAATCGCATTGCAGGCCGATTTGATTTCCGAATTGAAGAAAGAGATTCAGAAGTGGGCAGGCAGATAGCCTTTTTGTTGAGCCAATCTATATTTCGTAATTTCTGCGCCATGATGACAAACGCTCCTGTTTCGTGTAGCCTGTAGGCTCACGATGAGCGGTCATCGTTATCTGATCGAAGCTGGATTCGCGGTCCCGCCGATCACCTTCCAAGATAGTTCTATGAAGATGCCAGCGCTAGGGCTTAGATGCCCCGGCGCACTGGCATTTTCATGTCTGATGACCTTCAAAAGCTGATTTCTGAGGCCAAAAACATCGCTGAGGCGCGGGGCCTCTACATGCTCGTCTATCTGCTCTCTTTGGCCGAGGCAGAGGTGCCCAAAGAGACCAAGGCCGAACCCGTCGAAAAACCGAAAACTGCGCCGCATGATGCTTCTAGGCGCGTGCGCCGCTTACCTTCCGATCGCTAGGGTTTGAGCGTCCAGCGAAGCGGATGCTTGCCGTCCGATAGGACCGTCTTGCCGTCATTGTTTCGGAGCGACGACTGCACCGCGCCGACAAGGGTCCGAACGTCTGCAAGCTTCGGATTCTTGACGCCTTGGCCGGCTATGAGCCGGTCCACGATCTCTCGGCATTTGAGCGGCTTCCCGGCTCGGCGCATTTCTTCCATTGCATGCCGGAAGATCGTCCCGCGCTTGAAAAAGCGGTTTTTCTCTTTGCGGCGAAGCGCGATCCGGCTGAGGCTATATTCGGGGTCGAGAAGTTTTAGGACCGCTTCGACGTGCTTCATGGATTCGCGAAGGCGGATGGCTTCCTTTGCGTTGTCGATGATCTTGCCGCCCAACTCGGCGTGGAGCTGTTCGAGAGTGTATTTGGCTTGGTGAGTGGCAATTTTTGAAGTGGGCATCCCGCCAATTTAGGCGGGGATCAGCTCATTTTCTTGTGGCGTTTGCGCCATAATACCGGGGCCGCGGACCTTCCGCGTTTTGGTCAATCGTTATGGCAGCGCGCGCGCGGCGCTCGCGGCTTTGCCGAGTGTCGCAGGACGTGGGCGCTCGGTGCGCATCGCAACGGAAGACGAGATCGCGCGTGAAATGGAAGCTGCGGCGCACTGCGGCGCGCGCTTCGTCGCGATTGGCGAATCGGATTACCCGGCGCTGCTGCGCCGCATCGACAGCGCGCCGCCGCTGATCGCTCTGCGCGGCGACGCGGCGATATTCGCGCGCCCGGCCGTCGCAATCGTCGGCGCGCGCAATGCTTCGGGCGCGGGGCTCGCCTTTGCCGAGGCCTCGCGCGTGGACTGGCGCAAGCTGGCTTCGCCATCGTCTCAGGCCTCGCGCGCGGCATCGATAGTCGCGCGCATCAGACCTCGATCGAGACCGGCACGATCGCCGTGCTGGCGGGAGGCCACGACAAAATCTATCCGCCCGAACATGCGTCCATGCTCGAAAAGCTGATCGAGAAGGGCGCGGCCATCAGCGAAATGCCGTTCGGCTGGGAGGCGCGCGGCCGCGATTTTCCGCGCCGCAATCGACTGGTCTCGGGTTTGGCGCAAGGCATCGTCGTCGTCGAGGCCGCGCGGCGGTCCGGCTCACTCATCACCGCGCGTTTCGCGGCCGAGCAGGGCCGCGATGTCTTCGCCGTGCCGGGTTCGCCGCTCGATCCGCGCGCCGAAGGCACGAACGATCTTTTGCGCGACGGCGCGATCATCTGCACCTCGGCGCAAGACGTGATCGATGCGCTGGAGCGGCAGATCGAATGGCCGGAGCGCGATCTTTTGGCCGAGGCAGGGCCAGGCGAGGCGCCGGACGAGCCGCTCTGGGACGAACTCGATCTGCCTGAAATCGCGGCCGCGCCGAAAACATCGCCCACGGGCGATGGGCGGGACGGCACTTTACAGCGCACTCACGATGGGGCGGGGGAAGGCGCCGCCGCCCCGCGCGACGGAGACGATATGCGCAGCCGCATCATCGCGCTCTTAGGACCAGCA
>JBEKNV010000036.1:0-27824 GCA_049522395.1 Methylovirgula sp. | reverse complement strand
AGAGGCCGACATCCTCACCGAGCGTGAACACCGACGCGTCGGCCGCCAGTTCGGCGTCCATGGCCCGATTGAGAGCCTGCCAATAGAGCAATTCCTCTGACATGGTAGCCTCCTAGATCAGGACTTCGTGGTGTCGGTTGCAATTCATGTGTGCCCAGGCGGCCTCCATCGTTGGCTGTGGGCTTTGCAATGCAAATTGCGCCGCATCTTCCACGATTGCCTGGACCTCCTTCTTGAAGTCTTCGACGTCGGCCGCGGCCAGATGTCCGGCCTCCACCATGTGGGCCGTCAGCTGGCCGATATTGTCAGGTCCGACTTCGGCCAGTTCGGCCTGCGTTGGGTAGCTGAACTCGACCTCTCGGATCGCCGCGGATATCGGGTCCCACGCCTTGTAAGCCTTGACTTCCACGGCCGGCCGGTAGGTCCCCGGGTCGGCCATGGAATGGCCGCCGTAGCGGTAAGTGTCGCATTCGATAAATTGCGGGCCGCCGCCAGAGTGAATCCGATCGAGTGCACGGCGCGCAGCGTCGTAGACTTTCAGCACGTCCATCCCGTCGACCTTTTCGGCCGGGATGTTGTAGGCCGCGGCGCGCTTAGAAACCTCGACGACCGCCGAGTGACGGTGAATTTCCGTGCCGATGGCGTAACGATTATTTTCGCAGACGAACAGTAACGGCAACCGCCACAAGCCGGCCATGTTAAGCGATTCGTGGAACGTGCCCTGGTTGACCGCGCCATCGCCGAAGAAGCAGATCACCGCCTCGGAAAGACCGCGCATTGCGACGGCATAGGCGATGCCGAGAGCGATCGGGTAGGACTCGCCGACGATCGCGTATCCCCCCATGAAGCGCAGCTTGCTGTCGAACATGTGCATGGAGCCGCCCATCCCGCCACTAATGCCAGTGGCGCGGCCGAACAGCTCGGCCATGACCTTACGAGCCGGCGTTCCGCGCATTAGCGCATGCGCGTGCTCGCGATAGGTGCTGACGATGTAATCGGACGGCTCGGCCGCGTTGATGACGCCCGCGCCGACCGCCTCCTCGCCCGGATAGAGGTGGAGAAAGCCGACGATATTTCCTTTCGTGTATTCTTCTGCAGCCCGCTCCTCGAAGGCTCGTGCCAGCAGCATGTCGCGAAGCAAGCGGTGTAATTTATCTCGTTCCATGGAACTTGATCCTTGTTGGAGACCTATCACGGAGCAGCTTCAGAGATTCTTCTTTTTTCAGAGCTGCGACGACGTCGTATGCGTCGACGATCGCGCTTCGGAAACATCGCTGCACATGTAATCATGATCACATCATCGCTATGCACGAATCTAGTTTTCGGAAGCGCCGCCAACGAGCGCAGCCGACTTCCGCGCCTTGACGCCAGTCTCGTTCAGGAAAAATGCCAGGATGATGGCCAAGAGAATCAATCCGATGCCCAACACGCCAGCTTCCTGAAAGTCCAAGAGCGTTAGCTTCGCGCCCCCAGAAACATAGACGAGGATCGCCCCATACACCGGAGCGAGAAGAGCGCTGAACAAGAAAACCAGGAAATTCATCACGCCAGTGGCACTGCCCTTGACCTTATCTGGGTTGGTCTCTTTGATCATCGAGTAGGGAATCATAGCCGCGCCGGATCCGAGTCCGAGCAGGAAGCCGCCGACGTAAGCTGGCGTCTCGTAGGGCAAGTAAATGATGGCGGCGCTGGCTAACAACATGAGGATCGCCCCGCCGATCAGCACTGGCTTGCGAAGACCCATGTAGTCCGCAAGGTACCCCAACAGCGGGCAGCCGATCACCCAACCAAGCGGCACCATCGAAGCGCGATCAGAAGCCGCCAGATAGTTGGATACGCCCTCGACCTGCAGGAAACGCACGCCCCAGATCATGTCGCCGATCGTTGTCGGCAAAAACAGCAGGCCAGCAACGATGCCACAAAGATACGATTGCGGATTTTCAAGCACCAATTTGATCGGCGCCAGAATCGAGGCAAACGTATGGGGTTCGGGAGAGCGCTCAATTCCCTTTCTTGGGATGACCAAAGCAAGGACAACCGCCAAGCCGACTAGAAGAATGCCGGAGTAAATCCAGAACTCACGCCAAGACGGTATCGTCTTCAAGATTGGCGCTACGAGAAATTGGCCCGCTGAACCGCCGAACATCCCGGCCATCTGGGTGAACCCGATGGCCGTCGCGAGATATCGTGCGGGGAATCCTTGAACAGCCAGATACACCGCTCCTGGAAACGCGACTGCCGATCCAGCGCCCTGGAGTAATCGTCCCGTGGTGGCTGGCACGATGCTGCCAACCACGAACAGAGCGCATCCGGCGGCTAGCGTCACGACGCCGACCGGGATCGTATATTTCGGGCCATACCGATCGAGGCAGGCGCCCGCAACGAGCGCGAACGACGAATAGGTATAATAATAAACTCCGATCAATGAACTGATGCCTAGCGCCGTCAGGCCGTAGGCCGTCGTCAAGTCCGCTACCATCACGCTCGGCGCGGAACGAAGTCCGTACTGAAGGAAATAGAAAATCAGGGAAAATAGCCAAGCGATTACGAATATCCAACGGATTTCGTTAGCCTGAGGTTTTCCGGATTGCATCTTCGTCTCCCTACATTCAGTCCGGTTTCATCAGTTAAATGCGGTCATTCACATTCGACTCCAACACGTAGTTGGTCATAGTGTCTCGCCCGCCACTGAACTCCATGCGATGTTATTAGGCGTACCGAAATTGTCGGATCGACAAATGATCGCCTCGAATGATTGCCTCGTGCGCCTGAGAATTTTTTTAATAATGTTGGGTGCGAATGTAAGGACGTCATTGATCTTGATCAAAGGGCCCGCTTGATCGTCACTGGCCAGAGTTCGGCGGTGGCAACTGTGGGAAGATTGCGCTGGAGGCTGGCGCTTGAGCGTTGTCCTGCGCCGGCGGTTGACGGCTTGCTGCGATCCATTAGGCGCCCAGCATGAAGATCGTAACGATTAGTTGATAAGGATCATGTAGATGACGGCGCGCAAGTCGGATCGGAGATAATGGCCGCTTTAGCAACTAGCGGTGAGGGCCATGATCGACATGATTCAAAGCCTCCTTCCCAAGAGCCTGTCGTTCATCGCCGGACGACATCGCGCCGTGTGATCTCTCGACGATAGAGAGGACCTGATCTTGCTATAAATGCAGCAAGATAGTTCAGCGCCTGAGATGTCGCGTCGACCTGATCGTCGTGCTTGCCCTGCGGGAATGCGAGGAGCTCCGCGACATAATTTGTGATCCAAGGTGCTGAGGACAGCGATGGCAGGTGCACCCTTCCCGTTTCAAATTTTACGCTCTGGACCTCGAGCCGGCTTTGCTTTCCGCCAACGGGCCTATGCAGTTGAGCCCGAAGATCACCTGACCGATGCAGATCTTGCACAAGGGTGCGCCCGAGTTCGGTCTCCTCGATGACCGTTGCCTCAGGGTTCCATTCCTCGTTCTGTCGGATGATGATTTGGCGCAGTTCAGGCGTCTCCCATCGTCCTCTGACGAGATCGATAAGGTAGATGTTGGGGCCGACCATTCCCCATAGTGATCCGACGGAGAAGCTGCTGCGCTCGTCAAGAGTCGAGGCGGTGTCCCAGCTCGCAATCAGATGATCGAATTTGCTCGGCCGCTCCTCATAGTAACGCAACCACTCGCGCTTTATCAGATTGCCGCCCGCTGGGATCGGGTTCTGCAGATACTGGGCCGAGAAGGCAATCGAGCCCATATCGAGCCGCATCTGCTCGAGGATTTCGATCGGTTCCCGGTCGGGGCTCAAGACTTCGCCTGGCGGCCGGCGATAAAGGTCATCTGCGCGAGGCCCAACGCGATAGACCTTCTCTTCCTCGCTGATTGCGGGCAAGGACAGAAGGCGCCAATCATCGCTCTGCATGACATGGCCGACAAGGTCCTCCTCATGAAGCCGCTGCGAGACCAAGATGATCGCGCCCTTCTTCTTGTTGTTAAGACGGGTTCGATGCGCCGTGTCCCATAAGGTGATTTCCCGGCGCCGATGCGCCTCCGAAATGGCGGTCATCGGTCCCATGGCGTCATCGCCGATGATGAGATCGGCGCCTCGGCCCATTACGGAGCCGCCGATCGAAACCGAATAGCGAAAGCCTCTGTCGCTGGTCATGACCTCGGTCGCGCGGTCCGCGCCACGTGCGATCTGAAAGCGCGGAAACAGCCGTCTGAACCATGCTTTCGAGACAATCGCGCGGAAAGCCGCGGCGTGGGCCTTCGCGAGATCCTCGGAATAGCTGACGCAAATGATGCGCTTTCGCGGGTCGTGACCCAAAAGGAAGGCGGTGAAGGCAATCGTCACCATCAATGATTTGCCCGACCTAGGCGGTACATTGATGATCTGTCTGGTCACCTCTCCCGCGAGGACCTGCCGCAAGGCTTCGGCCATGGCATGGAGGTACCAATAATCTTGGAAGGGCGTTCCCGGCTCAAGCTCATAAAAACATCGCTCGAAGAAAGTGGAGAAGTTCTGCCGACAAGCCACGTCCAAAATTTGGGATCGCGACAGGGTCATGACTTTCCCTCCCGGTCCTTCAGCCGTTGCTCAGTCTCCCTCTCGATGAAACGGTCGAGGATTTCGTTTTCCTCGGCCGACAGTACCTCTTTTTCTGCGCCTTGGGCCCTTTCAACGCGTCGCTTTTCAGCCCGTCGCTCGAGATGCTTTGCGGCGAGCACAGAGCCACGCATGGCCTCCCGAAAGAGCGCCTCATCCAAGGCTTGAGCGCGAGTAACTTTTCGCCTGCTGCCATTAATAGTTACAGCTACATATTCATCTAGAAAATCAAGTTCTGGCCGCGGCTTGCCGCAGCGGCCCCAAGGGTTCCTCACCTCGCCTTTTTTGACGGCATGTTCCTTCGGAGGTCGGCCGTAGCCGACCATATGCTAATCAGCATCTCCGTCTTCGGCCGATTGTTGTCCTTGTCCGCTCCTATCGGGATCGCGTGCTTTGGTCGTCATGATCGGCGACCTCATCTGGACCGGATGCGGCAAGGAGGTGAGCGCCGTTCCGCAGTTACCTCTGAGAATGTGCGCTCACATCCGGCCAGACGGGCCGGTTCGCCGGTGATGCGCTCCATCCGCCGGACGATAAGATCGGCATACAGCGGATCGATCTCGAGGCCAAAGCCGCGTCTCTTTGCCCGATGAGCGGCGACGAGGGTTGTTCCGCTGCCCGCGAATGCGTCGAGAACAATGTCACCGCGATGAGACGCGTCAAGGATCGCGTCCTGGACCATTGCGACATTTTTCGGGGTCACATGTTTTTCGTCCTCGCGCTGAAGTCTTGAGCGCGGGACGTTCGTACCGGGATAGGACCACACGTTGGTGCGGTTGCGGCCGTTCCGTCCAAGTTCGATGTTGTTGATGTGGGGCGCCTCGCCGATCTTCCAGACGAAGCAGAACTCATGGGCAGAGCGGTAAAAAGATCCCTGCCCACCATTTGATTTGGCCCACATACATACATTGAGTAGCCTCGAGTAGATCGCCTCGCCGGCGGCCAGCATTTCGCCCAGGTGACGCCAGTCTATGAACTCGTAGGATAGAGCCCCCTCCCTAGCGAACCTGGCGGACAGCTCAAAGCTCGTGCGAAGGAAGGTCTCGAACTCGGATCGCGACATCTCACCCGAAGCCATCGCGAATTCTCGCGCATCTTTTCGGTTTGAGACGTTGCCGCGGATTTTTACGTTATAGGGCGGATCGCAGATGATGAGGCCGGCCAGTTCTTCACCCAGCAGCTTGCGATAGCTCGCTTCTTCAAGAGCATCTAGGCACCCGAGCCTGTGGTCGCCGATAAACTCCCACACATCCCCTGCTCTGCTCACCGCCTGCTGTTCAATCGCCGGCAGCTCTTCATCAGGATCGCCGCACACCTCCTTTGCGGGCGCATAAAGGAGAGCGTCTAATTCTGCCGTCGAAAATGCGGTGTGTGTAACGAGATCGACATCGTATTCGACAAGGAAGTTCAGTTCACTCTTGAGGACCACTTCATCCCAAGAGGACAATTCTTCGAGCTTATGCAACGAAATCCGAAGGACCCGCGCTTCCTCCTTCGAGAGATGGTCCAATTTGACCGTCGGAACTTCGGAAATGCCGAGTTCCTCGGCAGCTAATAGAAGCCTGCTACCGTGGATGACCTGATCGTCTTTATCGACGACAACCGGCAGCACAAAGCTGTACTTTTGAAGTGCCTGTAGGAGGTGCTCTTGATGACGCTTCTGATATCGCCGCAATTCAGCCGAAGACGCCTTCAGCGCGCCTGTCGGCCGATATTCGATCTGAAGCTTTGATTGGATTGCGCGAGTGAACCTGGGTTCGCTTTGGCGCTGACGGATCCGGGGCGGCATGACTGCCTCCAAGGTTAGAGCTCAGCCCAGGACAAAGCTCATCGCGCGCGAAAGCGCGTCTGAATACTTCATCCGGTTTTGTGCTGATGCTCCCCTTGAAAGGCCAAACGGCTGTCGGGGTGCTTCCGCTATTAAGGCACTCGACAAAACGAGCACGCCTTACGACCAAGCTTGCCAGATTTTCTTAAGTTGTCAATGCCACCGGGCGTTTGCTGAAGCAAAGCGCTCGTTGCTGAGCGTGCGGCCACGATCTCTTCGCAATTCAGTTCACGTTTCGCGCAATCAAAATTCCCATTTCCTCGAAACAAAAATCCCATTTCTGCTGCACTCGAAGTTGCAGACCGGTTGCCTGCTAACTGCTTGATCAGCCAAATTTCACTTATGGCCGACCCTGCTCCGCGTGCCGAGAGGCCGGAGTTCCTAATCAGAGCGTGAAAGGACCGGCTCGGAGGCTTGCCGCTGATTTGCCAGCTCGTCTCGAGGCGATGCGAAAAGCAGCCTTTTCACGAGGCCGTTCAGCGCGCGCAACCACGCAGCATCGATGGGCGCAAGAAGTGCGGCGCAAAGGATTGAAACGCCGACCGTCGCCATTGTTGCCACGACCGCCGAATAGGGCTGCGGTACAACGATATAGAGCCAGCAGCCGAGGGACGTGAGCACGAGCAGGTGTATCAGGTAGAGCGGAAATGAAATCCGGCCGAGAAACGCCGCAGCCCGTCCGCTCAAAAGTACTTCCGTCTTCGATGAAGTCGCAATGGCCGCTATAGAGAGGAGGCTGCATGGAATGTTGATGGCCATCGCCGCTAACGATCCCTTCGGTCCAAAATGATCTTGAGCGAAGTGCGTCGCCGGCAGCACAAGTCCAATGATCAGCAAAGTCATGCTGACAAGAAAGGGCCAGCGCGGTTGAGCGATCGTAAGACTGTAGGCCATCAGCACGCCGGCAACGAAACACAGAGAAAATGTGGACCAGGAAAGGAGAAAGGGCAGCGCTAAAATGGAGATCAGGAGGGCCAACAAGAGGTTCCGTCCCAACAAATACGCCAAGGCAAAGGCAATGAAACTGCCGTAGAACTCGATCGACATCGTCCACATGCTGGCATCGTAGCTCGCAGAGCCATAAAAGAACGTCGTGTACGAACCCTGCGTAAACGCCTGCCAAAAATCGGGAAGATAAGACGAACTGAGGCCGTCGCCGTTTCCGAAATGGCTCAGCCACTCCTTACCGTCGGCATTCACCAGGGCGCCCGCTTGCTGGTACCAAAACAAACCGAGCGCGCGCATTGAACAGGAGGTGAGCGTGGCGATCGTGGTCATGAGCGCGAGACGTGGCCAACGCTTTAACGCGCCGACGACCAAATAGCTCGCACGTCTATCGACAAAGTAGCGGCGGGTGAGTACGAAACCGGAAAGAACGAAGAAAAATGTAACGGCATAGTTGCCGTTCGAAATGGTCCTCAGGATTATCTCCGGAACGAACTTGCCCAAATAGCTGGCGCCGAAACCGAAGAAAGAATGCCCAAAGACGACTGCCAATGCGGCACCACCCCTCAGTGCCTCATACGCGGTTACCCGTTCCCGGGTCGGACGCGACGCCAGATCAACCATTCTGGAAGCATGATACAGGACGGCACAAAAAGAAATGTCAGGACGCCATCGCTGCGCGCTTCTCCACAGCGAACGGCTCTTTTAGGAGTCGCCCTTGGACGATGGTTCAACGGTAGGACAGCGGACTCTGACTGCGTTAATCTTGGTTGGAATCCAGGTCCCCAGCCAATACAAGCCGCCGCATTTTGAAACTTGATTCTGCGAATTTTCAGGCCATTTTCATCGCATGCGCTTATGATGGCGAGACATCCGTTTCACGAAAGGTACGCACATGACCAAAGTCATCTACCAAGTCGTCGAACATGACGGCGGCTGGGCTTACAAAGTGGGCGACGTTTTCTCGGAAACGTTTCCAACCCACGACGCCGCGCATGCGGCCGCGGCCAGGGCGGCTCAAGAACAGCGCGTCCCCGGGTCGACAGAGACCATTGAATTCGAGGATGAAAAAGGGAAGTGGCACACGGAGACCGATCCGGGTGACGATCGGCCTTCGTCCGAAGTCGTCGACAAATAAGCGCGGTGTCTTATTTCTTTCCCGTCCTCCCCTCCTCGTGCCGATCCTGCTCAATCGCTTTCAGCAGTGGTTGCAGGCGGGCTTGCGCCGCCTGATTTTCGACTTCGGCAATCACGGTCGACTCGCCGCGGCCGGGACGAATGAAGTCTTCGTAGAAGGTCTCAAGGTCGATTTCTTCCTCTTCCCCGACATCTTCTTCATCCTCTTCCTCGACATCCCCTTCCTCTGAATCCGAAAGGCGCGGGCCTGCTTCGTCTTCGATGATCACGCTCAGGCGCCAGCCCTCATTGACATGCAAGGGTTCAACGTCGAGCGTCGCAAAAGTCGCGACCTCGCTCAGATCTTCGCGTTCGCTGTCGCCCAAATGAAATCTGGTCGCCGCCGGCAGCTCCTCGATCGTGCTGCTGCGCCGTGCGGTGACGCGGAAGGGCGATTTACCGGGGCGATGTTCGGCGCGCAGCCAGCGGACGATCTGCGCGGGATCGATGTCGAGTGAATAGGTTTCCATAAATCTCTCTCTCAAGGCGCGCGAAAGCATTCGCGACGCGTTCAGCAGGTTACATGCATGAGGCCGATTTTCTTGGCCCGCGATTGATTGAATGCCACGATGGCCTGCGGCGTCGGCTGCAAAAGAATCGCGCATTTCTTCTTTTCAAAATATTCGACGGCTTCCGGAGACAACCGGACATTGCCCTCCTGCCCGGATCCGACAATGAGCTGATCGCAACCTTTTTCGAACACATCCTCGGCTTCGGCGCGCGAGATGATGTGGGACGTACCATAAAGCTCTTTCGAGAGTTTCTTGTGTCGTTTCCTCACTTCGCCCGAGAGACCAATGACCACGTCGTGATCATAGGGGTGTCCATCGATCGTAATCGAGCCGAATTCTGTGCTTTCGATTGTCATGGGGGCGACACTCCAAAGGATTGGCCCAGCCGTGAGCTATCCAATTGCAGCGATCTTTTCATGGTCTTGATTCACATCAAGCCGCTCCGACGCCGATGCGACTTTTATGGCCATGCATGGAAAGTAGGCCTGCGCGAGCGCCAGCCCGCAATCCTCATTTGATCGCTGAACTATAGACATCAGCGGAGCGATGACTATTTCTGAGCCGACAGTTCGCCTGTCACTCGTGCCGCCTTTCCGCATCGCGAATGGCGACGAGACCTTTGCCATTGCTTCGCGAGTGCTTAGCCAATGGGAGCATTTATCATGGCAGACAAAGTTCCAGTAAAATCCGAGACGAAATCCATGACGCCTTCGACTTTGGGCCCTTGGGTGCCGTTCGAATCCTTGCGGCGTGAGGTCGATCAGATTTTCGACCGCTTCACCGGTTTCCCCTCCTTCGGCCGCTCGTTTGGCATCGATCTTCCTTTTTTGACCGGCGGCAACGGACTTGTCGCGCCGGCCGTCGATATCGTCGAGAAGGAAAAGGAGTATGAGGTCACGGCAGAACTGCCCGGTCTCGATGAGAAGAACATCGATGTGAAGGTCACCGACAATACGCTGACGATCAAAGGCGAAAAGAGCGAAGAAAAGGAGAGCCGCGAAAAGGACCGCTATCTCTCCGAGCGGCGCTACGGCTCTTTCGTTCGCACCTTCTCCCTGCCCGCCGGCGTCGACGCCAGCAAGATCGAGGCGAATTTCACCAAAGGCGTTTTGACGGTGAAATTGCCGAAGACCGCGGAAGCCTTGAAGAACGAGAAGAAGATTGAGGTCAAGGCCGTCTGACACCACTGCGCAGGTTATATAAAAGTGAGCCGATATCTCGCCTCCGAGCACATGCCGGCTCCCTATTTCGCATTTGATCGATCCGCACTTCAGTTAAAACTCTGCGCGTCAAGCAAATTAGAGAAATTTTTCCCCCTGCGCCGCGTCATGCGAAGAAGCGCGGCTAAGATTGTCCCCCACATACGTTTTCTCGCGTTCCCTCCTCGCAAAAAACGGCTGCGAAATATTTTGCAACAGTTCGCGAGGAACCAAGCTTCGCGGTGGACGTTATCGATTTGAATAAGGCTGCGCCGGAAAGTTATGGCACCCGTCACATTCTGGAAGGGGTATCTCAAACTCTCTTTGGTGACATGTCCTGTCGCCATGGCCTCGGCTGTGTCGGAAAGCGAGAAGGTTCGCTTCCACACGTTGAACAAAAAGACGGGCCATCGCGTCCAATCTCGCTATATCGATTCGCAGACGCATGAGCCGGTCGAACGCGACGATCAGATCAAAGGCTATGCTGTCGGCGCCGACGATTATGTGACGCTCGAAGATTCCGATCTCGAAGCCGTGGCGCTTGAAAGTACAAATACGATCGATCTTCAGACCTTCGTGCCGAAAGACTCGATCGATTGGATCTGGTATGATCGCCCGCATTATCTTCTTCCCGACGATCCTGTCGGTGAAGAAGCCTTCTCAGTCATCCGCGATGCGATGGTGGAGACGGGGCTGGTGGCGATTTCGCGCCTTGTGCTTTACCGGCGCGAGCGCGCTGTCATGCTGGAGCCGCGCGATCGCGGCCTCGTTCTATGGACGCTGCGTTACGGTGACGAAGTACGCGATGCCGGCGCCTATTTCGACGAGATCAAAGACGTCAAGCTCGATGCCAAGCTTTTCAGCCTAGTCACGACATTGATCGGCGAGCGGACGAAAGAATGGGATCCGGCGATAGTGCATGATCCCGTACAGGAAAAATTGCGCGAGATGATCGCCGCCAAGGCGGCGAATCGGCCACTGCCAAAAGCAAAGCCGGAACAAGAACCTTCCGGCAATGTCGTGAGCATCATGGATGCTCTGCGTAAAAGCATCGCCGAGGAAAAGCGCGCTCCAAATGGCCACGCTAAAAAGCGTTGAGTGACGCGTCGCGTATGTAAAATTTTACGTTGTCCTGCGTGCGTTTAGGAACTCACGTTCGGTAAAACTTTCCGTTTCTTGCCGCAATCGATGGAACGAAAACACGAATTTGTGTGTTTCTGAGGCACGACAATCAACCCTTGGCGCGGTCGTCCCGTGACGACGCAGGCGCGATCCTTTCGGAGACGAGCCATGCCTGGCATTGGAATGAACTCGATTAAAAACTGGCCGGCGCAATCGCGCGAGGCGGCGCGCCGTGTCATCGAACAATATGGTGAGCCGGACGAGATCAGCGACGGTCAGCTTGTGTGGCACAAGCGCGGACCATGGCGGCAGATCGTCGCCTCGAAGGCCTGCGAACAGGCCAATTTCCCGGCGCCGCATTACACACTCTTCGCGCTTGAGCCGAGCGAAGAGTCGGCGACCATGGTCGCGGCAAAGGCGATCAAGCGCAAGGTACGCAAGAGTGCCGTTGCGCTTGGCAAAATCGCTGGCGGCACGCCGCCGGCGACCTCTGCAGCCTGATCGTCTATTCGCCGGCTTCGCGCCGGCGTTTTTTTTGCGTGCAACTTATTATCGCGCGCGTGCGCTTGACAATTTTGGCTTGGCGGTTTTTTTCTTCGTCGATTTTGTTGTCGTCGATTTTGTCTTCGCGGGCTTGGCAGTGGCGCGGACTTTTTTCGCCTTCGACGAGGGCAAAGATTTCGCCAACTTCTGAAAGTCGCCCCAGGGGTCCTTGCTCAGCGCCGCCAAACGTGCCGGCGCATTGGCGAGCGTGAAATAGGCGGGACCGATTTCCGGCGTCAGTTCACTCCAACCGAGCGGCATAGAGACTGGCGCGCCTGGCCGCGCGCGCGTCGAATAAGGCGCGACCGCCGTCGCGCCGCGGCCGTTGCGAAGATAATCGATCAGGATTTTTCCATGCCGCTTCGATTTGGTGATTGTCGCGACATAAGACTCGGGCGAATCCGCCGCCATCGATTGCGCGATGTCGCGCGAAAAATTTTTCACCTCTTCCCAGCCGGCCGAAGGTTTCAATGGCGCGACGACATGGAGCCCCTTGCCCCCCGTCGTCTTCACAAAGCTCGCGAGGCCGAAGTCCGCAAATCGCTGCTTCACGTCTTTTGCCGCGGCGATCACGTCGCGCCAGGCGACGCCCTCGCCGGGATCGAGATCCATGATGATCCGATCCGGCTGTTCGAGAGTCGCGAGCGCCGAACCCCAGGGATGGATTTCCAGCACCCCGCCCTGCACCAGCGCGATCAATCCGTCGAGATCGTCAATGTAGAGAATCGGCTCTTCCGCTTTCTCTTTGGGATCTTTGATCTGGTGGATCGACCCGCTGAGGCCCTTCCAGGCGTGCTTCTGAAAGAAACACGGCTCCTTGATGCCGCCTGGACAGCGCACCAGCGCTAAGGGACGCGCGACGATGAAAGGCGCGATGTGTTTCCACACATCGGCGTAATAATCGGCGAGGCCCGCTTTCGTCACGCCGGCATCGGGCCAATAAAGCCGATCGGGATGCGTGAGTGTGATGGATGTCTTGCTCGATATCTTGGGCGTGGCGGCCTCCTTTGCCGGCGCATCTTCACGGACGACCTCCTCCGCCGGCTTATCTTCGCGCAAGCCGCGGAAGGCTGCGTGGCGGAGACTCTGGTCCGCCGTCCAGCCCCGAAACTCAATCTCCGCCACATACTGCGGTTTCACATAGGTCACTTGCTGCGCCTGCTCCGTCGTGAGCGGTCGCGCAAAGGGACCCTTTGCGACGCGGATCTTCTCAAGCTTCTTATAAAGATCGGCGGCGACGGCGGCGGTGAAGCCCGTGCCGACGCGGCCGGCGTGAAGGAGAGCGCCTTTTTTATCGTAATAGCCGAGCACCAGCGAGCCGATAGCTTTTCGCGTCGTCGTCGAAGGCACGAAACCGGCGATGACGAATTCCTGCCGCTCGGAACATTTCGATTTGATCCAATCCTTGCCGCGGCCAGAATGATAAGGCGCGCTCGCCACTTTTGAAACGATGCCCTCGAGGCTGAGGCGGCAGGCGTGGCGGCGGATCAATTCGCCGTCTTCGACGAAATGCGCGCTGTAGCGCAGCGGATCGCGCGCCGATTTCAAAAGCTGCTCCAGCGTCTCCTTGCGCGACAGCAGAGGAAGCTCACGCAGATCGTAGCCGTCGAGGTAGAGAAGATCGAAAGCGTAATAGAGAAATTTTTTGGCCTGGCCTTCGCTTAGGGCCTGCTGGAGGGCCGAGAAGTCGGACGCGCCGGCATTGTTCTCGACGATGACTTCGCCATCGATCAACGCCGACTTCACAGGCAGCGCTTGAAAGGCCTCGACGAGCGTCTTGCCAAATTTGCGCGTCCAATCAAGCCCGCTTCTTGTCAGAAGCTTGACGCGGCCTTTGTCGATCCGCGCTTCGACGCGATAGCCGTCATATTTGATCTCGTGAATCCAGCGCGCACCGCTCGGCGCTTTCTTTTCAAGCGTCGCAAGCGCCGGCTCGACGAACTCCGGCATCACCGCCTTTTTCGCGCCCTTGAGCTTGGAAGGCTCAGGAGGCTTGGCTTGCGCCTCTGCTCCATTGGGCTTCGCTTTCTTTTTTGTGTTATCGATCCTGCCGGTCTTCGAGGACCAGCCCGGCGCCTCGCCCGTCAGCGCTTCGACCGAGCGCCCGGTCTTCACGGAATTCGGCTGCTCTTCGAGAATGTCGGGATCTTTCGGCCCGCGCGCGGCAGCGTCATCCGCTTTTATCAGCAGCCAGTTGTCCCGCTTCTCGCGCGGCTTTGCGCGCATGCGCACGAGATGCCAGCGGCCATGCAGTTTCTCGCCGTCGAGGTCGAAATCCAAATGGCCTTTGGCGAGACCTTTGCGCGGATCGCCGACGGGCGTCCAATGGCCGCGATCCCAGAGGATGACATTGCCGCCGCCATATTCGCCCTTCGGGATCGTGCCTTCGAAGTCGCCATAGTCGAGCGGATGATCTTCGACATGAACCGCGAGCCGCTTTTCACCCGGCACGAGGCTCGGGCCGCGCGCGACCGCCCAGCTTTTCAAGACGCCATCGAGCGCGAGGCGAAAATCATAATGCAGCCGGCGCGCAGCGTGTTTCTGAATGACGAAGAGATTATCGTTCTTGGGCCCTGTCCTGCCGCGCGGCTCCGACGTTTTATGGAAGTCGCGTTTTTGCCGGTAGGTTTCGAGCGCCATCTCAGGCCTCTTTGCGCCGCCGCGCTCCGCTGGCCGCCTTGGGCGATGCCTTCTTCGCCGACGTCTTGCTCGATGCCGAGGCAGCGGTGCGCGACTTGCCTTTGTTGGTCTTGCCGCCCGCTGAAAGGGCAGCGCTCTGGCGCAACGCGTCCTTCAGATTGATGACATTAGTCGCGGGCTGCGCCTTCGGGAGTTCGATCACCCTGCCCTCTTGCTTCGCGCGCACGAGCTCGGCCACGGCCGCCTCGTAACGATCGTCGAATGTGCGCGGATCGAAACTGCCGCGTTTCGTCTCGATGATGTGTTTGGCAAGATCACGCATCTCGCGGTCGATCTTGATTTCCGGAATATCGGCGAAGGCTTCCGTTGCCGAACGGACCTCGTAATCGAAATTCAGCGTCGTCGCGAGAAGTCCCTTGTCATCCGGCCTGATCAACAGCGTGCGCACGCGGCGGAAGAGGACGGCGCGGGCGAGCGCCGCGACTTTCTTTTTCCGCATCCCCTCACGCAGAAGCGCAAAGGCTTCTTCGGCCGAGACGCCGCTGGAGCTGAGATAATAAGGCCGGTCGAGATAGACGTCGTCGATCTCGTTGATCGCCACAAAGGCTTCGACCGCCAAGATCTTGTCGCTTTCAGGGACGGCGGCAGCGACTTCCTCGGGCGAGAACATGACATATTGGCCCTGGGCCACTTCATAGCCCTTGACCTGATCTTCGCTCGGGACGGGCTTGCCGCTGTCCTCATCGACAAACTGCCGTTGGACGCGATGGCCCGTCTCGCGATTAATGGTGTGAAAGGCGATCCGCTCGGAGGTCGAGACGGCGGTATAGAGCGCGACTGGGCAAGTCAGCTCGCCCAGTTTCAGAAAGCCCTTCCAATTGGCCCGAGGCGCCATCACGCAACTCCACGCCTTATGCTCACGGCAGGCAACGCGTGAGCCGAACCAATGTTCCGCTCACGCTCTTTGGTTTGCAAGCCCTATTCGGCCGCGGATTGCCGCCGCCCGGCTTGGTCCAGCGCGGAAAAATCCGCGTCGGTGAGGGCGATATCGACCGCCGCGATGTTCTCGTCCAGATGCGCGACTTTGGAGGTGCCGGGGATCGGCAGCATCACTGGGCTTCGCTTCAAGATCCAGGCGAGCGCGACCTGGCTGGGCTTGGCCTTATGGCGCGACGCGATCTGATCGAGCACTGAGCCCGGTTTCGCAAGATCGCCGGCGGCGAGCGGAAACCAGGGGATGAAGCCGATGTTCTTCCGCTCGCAATAGATGAGAACATCCTCGCTGCCGCGGTCGATCAGATTGTAGCGGTTCTGCACCGTTGCGACCGGAAACACTTTCGAAGCGGCCTCGATGTCGGCGACGGAAACTTCGCTCAATCCGGCATGACGGATGACGCGATTGTCGAGCAGGCTCTTGATCGCCGCAAATTGCTCGTCGCACGGCACTTTCGGATCGATGCGATGAAGCTGCCAGAGATCGATGATCTCGACGCCGAGCTGTTTGCGGCTCTTATTCGCTTCTTGAATGAGATATTCGGGGCGTCCGTCCGGAACCCAATTGTCCGGGCCTGGCCGCTGCAAGCCGCCCTTGGTCGCAATCAACATGCCTTTGTAAGGATGAAGCGCTTCGCGGATGAGCTTCTCAGAAACATCGGGGCCGTAGGAATCCGCGGTGTCGACGAAATTGATGCCGAGCTCGGGCAAGCGCTTCAGTGTTCTGATGCATTCCTCGCGGTCGGCGGGTTCGCCCCAGATGCCGCGTCCCGTCAACCGCATGGCGCCGAAGCCCAAGCGATGAATGGCGATGTCGCCGCCGACTTTGAATGTTCCTGATTTTGCTGCATTGGGTTGAGACATGATTGTGCCTATACGCTATCTGGATGAACTGCCCGCGGCGCCCGCCCGCTGTTGAAGCCCAAATAGAGCGGCTATGGTTGGGCGACAATCGTTCAAATGGTGATCAGCGTGACGTGAGACAAGAAAAAAGGCGGCGAAGCCGAAGCTTCACCGCCTTTTGCTTGTCCGCTCCGGAACTTACGCCGCGCGACGGTTAATGCGGTTCTCCGCAAGCGCCGTTAGCTTCTTGTCCGTTTGCTTTTCTTCATTGAGCGTCTGCTCGAGCAGGCTCACGCAATCCGCGTGGCCGGTCTCCTTCGCCCAGGCGATCAACGTGCCGTAACGTGCAATCTCATAATGCTCGACGGCCTGCGCCGCGGCGACGAGCCCGGCATCGAGAACGGATTTGTCGGCGATATCGCTGGAAACCTGATTGGCTTCCTTGATGATGCCGTCGATCGCCGGACAATCAATGCCAGCAGCCTCTACGCCAAGCGTCTTGAAGATCTGCTCGAGCCGCTTCACCTGATTGTTAGTCTCGGCGAGATGCGTCTCAAAGCCCTGCTTCAGTTCCTTTGACGAAGCCTTTTCGATCATCTTCGGCAGCGCTTGGACAATCTGTTTCTCCGCGTAATACATGTCCTTGAGCTGATGAACGAAGAGATCGTTCATGGTCTTAATGTCTTTGGTGAAGAGACCCATGATTATTCCTCTGCTTGTTTTTTGATGGTTTCACCGCAGTGAAGCTTGGGCAACGGCACAAAAGCTGACGCGGCGGTTCGGGTCTGCTTGGCCATGGAATGGACCTCGCCGTTGCTCTTCCGCTAACGGGAAATGCCGCCGCCAGTTCCCCCAGAACGGCGCCGGATGAAGAGCCTAAATCACTCAATTTTATCGAGATTCAGGCGGTCACGATCTCGACGACTACCTTGCCGCGCGGATGACTCTTTGCCAAAAACTCTTCCGCCTTCTGCACGGCGACAAAAGGAAATGTCTCGGTCACGATGGGGCGAACGCGGCGCGAGTCGATAAGATCGGCGATCTCTTCCAATTGCTCGGCATTGGGTTGCGCCTGATAGCCGGCGGCGCGTGCGTCATATTTGGCGGCAATATCTTGCGGCGGCTGGCCAAGCGTCGAGACAAGCACGCCGCCGCGCTTCAAGACCGACCAGGAGCGCGCCTGCGTCTCGCCGCCAATGAGATCGAAAACGAGATCGATGTCCTTCAGCATCTCCTCGAAGCGCTGCGACTTATAGTCGATCGCTTCGTCCGCGCCGAGACCTCGGACGAAGTCCAGATCATTCGCGCCGACCGTCGTCACGACATTTGCGCCGGCGACCTTCGCGAATTGAATCGCGAAATGGCCGACCCCGCCTGCGCCGCCATGAACCAGAACGCGTTGCCCCTCCTTCAATCCGCCATGATCGAACAGCCCTTGCCAGGCGGTGAGGCCCGCGAGCGGAACAGCGGCCGATTTGGTGAAATCGCAATTCATGGGCTTTGCCGCGATCTGCGATTCCTTCATCAGAACGAATTCGGCAAAGCCGCCGCGATCGTTCGGCAGCATGGCATAGACGGCATCACCCTTTTGGAAGTTCTTGGCGGCGGAGCCGGCGCGTTCCACGCGGCCCGCGACATCGCGGCCTAAAGTCAACGGCAGATCCTTGGCTGTGACCGAAGGATATTTGCCTTCCCAGGTTTTGTGATCGACGGGATTGACGCTGGCCGCGAAGACCCGCACCAAAACTTCGTCCGCGCCGGGTTCGGGAACCGGCACGTCCTCGAACTGCACGACTTCCGGACCGCCGAAGCGATGAATGCGAAGCGCTTTCATGGGTTCGTCCTTTTCAGGCTGCCGGCGCGAGCCGGTCTGCGAGGACGCAAAACCGGTGCCGGAGCAGGAGGAAAACGATCTTTTCGCAGGACTGTTCCACACCCCGTTTCCGACCGATTCAATGTCGGCCTAACGCGCCGTCACTTCGTAAAATAGGTCGCGAACATGCCGACGGCGGCGGCGCCCATGAAGAGGAAGGTGACCCAGAGAATAATGTTGGAGAGCGGGCCGCTCCTATATTCGCCCATGATCTCGGAACTTC
Organism: Methylovirgula sp.; assembly: GCA_049522395.1. Taxonomy (GTDB): domain Bacteria; phylum Pseudomonadota; class Alphaproteobacteria; order Rhizobiales; family Beijerinckiaceae; genus Methylovirgula. Next base: position 9,343 of record JBEKNV010000036.1, on the reverse strand, counting down.
CGGCAAGCCTGATTACGAGGAAAATGAGCGGCACGGCGACGACGCCATTGATCACAGCGGTGACGATCAAGGCTTTAACCGGATCGATGCCGATGAAATTGATCAAGAGGCCGACGAGCGTCGCAATGGTGATGACGCCGTAGAAGCCATGCGCGCGCTCGAGCTTCAAATTGAGGCTCGCCTCCCAGTTCACTGCTTCTGAGACGGCATAGGAGGCGGAGCCTGACAGGACCGGCACGGCCAAAAGCCCGAGGCCGATGACGCCGACGGAGAACAGAAGCTTGGCGACATAGCCGGAATGGGGAAAGGAATGAACGAGGGGCTCAAGCGCTCGCGCCGCATCGGCCGAGGTCGCGATATTGGTGACGCCATTGGCATTCAGCACCGTTGCCGCCGTCACGATGATGCACCAGGACACGATATTCGACGACAACATGCCGAAGAAATTATCGAGTCGCATCCGTTTGATATCAGCCCAACCGATCTTCGGCTTTCCGTCCTTGCCGATCAGATTGCGCTCGCGAAGGTCTTCGATCTCTTCGCTCGCTTCCCAAACGAACATGTAAGGCGAAATCGTCGTGCCGATGACACCCGTGATGATGAACAGAAAGGCGAAGTTGAATTCGATGTGTGGAACAATTGTCGCATGCAGAATTGTGCCCCACGGCTCATGAACGATGAACACCGTGATGACGTAGGAGAGCAAAGAGAGACACAGCCATTTGAGGATACCAGCATAGACCCGATAGCTCGTGAAAATCTCCAAAATCAGAATGAAGGCCGTGAAGCATAGCGTCGCGACGACGAAATTCACCGGTAGGATAAGGTTCGCGGCGGCTGCCATCGCACCGATATCGGCACCGATGTTGATCGTGTTTGCGACGAGGACGAGCAGCACGACGACCAAGGTCAGTTTCGCGCCGTAACGCTCTTTCGCGACGGCGACGATGCCCTTGCCGGTGACCATCCCGATGCGCGCGCAGGCCTCTTGAATGGCTGTCATCAAGGGAAGCGTGAAAAGGATAACCCACAGCTGCCCATAGCCGAATTGCGCGCCGGTTTGGGAATAGGTCGCAATGCCAGAGGGATCGTCATCCGCCGCGCCGGTGATGAGGCCAGGACCAAGCATGGCGAGAAATTTGCGAATCGGGTTTTGTTCGGCCGCGTCCTTTTTTTCGTTTTCTTCCTTTGCCATCGGCTTCCCCTCCGCCTGGATTTGAGCAGTCTACCCTGACCGCAACGTCATGGCGACGCTGAAGTTCCTGGTTGAGTGAACGTCCGAAATTTTTTGAGGCCTCGCGCAAGCCCGCGCTTTTAACTGAGAGCGTTGAGCGCGGCGCGGAGTTGTTTGGGGTCTATGCCTTTCAAGGTCCGCGCCATCCGCGCCTGCGTTTTTTTCCAAATCGGTAAGGCGGAGGCGAGCGCAGAACGACCGCGCGCGGATAGAAAAAGCCTTCGGCTGCGGCGGTCCTCCGGATCGACGGCAATCTTGACGAGGCCACGCCGCGCCAGCGGTTTGAGATTAGCCGTCAGCGTCGTGCGATCCATGCCCAGCAGGTTCGCCACATCCACGAGATTGGGCGCCTCTGCCCTATTGACCGCCATGAGCAGCGAAAATTGCCCATTGGTCAGATGCGCCGGCCGCAACGCCTCGTCATACTGGCGTGCGACAGTGCGCGCCGCCTTCTGCAGCGCAAGACAGACGCAGAGATCGTGGACCATGAGCGTTGTGGCGAAGGTGAGTTCGCCGTTCGCGGCGGATAAGCGCTTTGACATGCCAGAATACTGTTGATATCAACGCATTAACGCAAGCGAATTTTGGAGGAGAGACGCGATGCTGCTGCAGCCCTATCTGATGTTCGATGGCAAATGCGAAGAGGCCTTCGAATTTTATCAAAAGGCGCTCGGCGCCGAAAAGACGATGATGCTGCGCTTCAGCGAAAACCCCGAGCCTCCGCCGCCCGGCATGGTGCCTCCCGGCTGCGAGAGCAAGATCATGCATATGCAGTTTCGCATCGGCGATCAGATCGTGATGGCCTCGGATGGGCGCTGCAAAGGCCAGCCCACATTTGAGGGCATCTCGCTCACGCTGACGCTCGACAGCGAAGCCGAGGCGGACAAGGTCTTCGCCGCGCTCGTCGATGGTGGCAAGATCCAGATGCCTTTGGCGAAGACCTTCTTTTCGCCGCGCTTCGGCATACTCACCGATCGCTTCGGCGTCTCCTGGATGATTTTCACACGGCCGCACTAGCGCGCAAGCTTGCTGTGGCGCCTGCCGTAGGAGAAATAAAGGCAGAGGCCCAAAATCATCCAGATGAGAAAACGCTCCCAGGCAATGCCTGGGAGTTTCGACAAGAGCCACAGTGAGAATCCAATTCCCGCAATCGGTATGAACGGCACGAAGGGCGTGCGGAATGTGCGCGGCACATCGGGCCGCGTATGGCGCAGCACGATGACCGCAAGGCAGATAACGGCGAAGGCCGAGAGCGTGCCGATGTTGACGAGTTCGGCCACTTCGCGAATGGGAAAGAATCCGGCGACCAGCGCTGTCAGCGTGCCGGCGATCAGCGTCGGGCGATGCGGCGTGCGAAAGCGCGGATGCACTTTCGCAAACCATGCGGGCAGAAGCCCGTCGCGGCTCATCGCGAACCAGATGCGCGCGCAGCCCAGCATGAAGGCGAGCATGACGCTGAGCAGGCCGATGACGGCGGCAACCGACACGATGAGCGCAACCCAGCGCAGGCCGACATCGGAAAACGCGGCAGCGACGGGCGCGGCGCTGTTCAGCCGATCGTAATGGACCATGCCGGTCAGCACCAAAGCCATCGCGACATAGAGAACGAGTGAGATCGCGAGCGACAGAAGCACGGCGCGCGGCAATTGGTGCTGCGGATCGCGCGCTTCTTCCGCCGCCGTCGTCAGCGTGTCGTAGCCGAAGACGGCGAAGAAGACGACAGCCGCGCCGTTGACCACGCCGCCGAATCCGAACGGCATGAAGGGATGCCAGTTCGCGGCTTGGACATGCGGTAGTCCCGCGCCGATGACGAGCAACACGGCGGCGATCTTGAGGGCAACCATCAGCGTATTGAAGCGCGCGCCCCATTCGATCTGCAGCGTCAGAAGCCCGGCGACACCGAGCGAACCCAGCACCGCCATCAGATCCATCGCATGCCCCTGCCCCGTGCCCGGCGCGCCGCGAGCCCAGAGCGGCAGAGAAAGGCCGAACTGACCAAGCAGCGATTGTGCATAGGCCGACCAGCCGATCGACACGACGGCGACGACGAGCGCATATTCGAGCAGAAGATCCCAGCCGATGATCCAGGCGACGAGTTCGCCGAGCACCGCATAACCATAGGTATAGGCGCTGCCCGCGGCCGGAATCATGCCGGAGAATTCGGCATAAGAGAGCGCCGCCGCGGCGCTCGCGACACCCGCGATGACGAAAGAGAGCGCGACGCCCGGCCCCGCCTGCGTCGCCGCGACGACGCCGGTCAGAACGAAAATGCCGGCGCCGATAAGACCGCCGAGGCCGATCGCAGCGAGCTGCCAAAGTCCCAACACGCGGCGAAACGATCCCGCGGTTTGGCTCTCCGATTGCAGTGCCTCGATGGATTTGGTGCGCAGCAGCGAGGGGAGAAACATGGGCTTTCGATGAAGCAGGCGAATAGCATTATTTTCCAAGTGATTAGGAAAAAATAGGCCACCTATTCGAGAGATGCTGAAACAACACACACGCGGGGCGCGGTTTGTTCCCGACTGTGTTCAAGAGGAGACAGATAACAGGGAATCGTCGATTAGCGCGGCGGATATCGAGTTTGTGCGTGGATGCACCAGGACGACGGGCTTACTTGCAAGAGCAATGTACCGCGGTCGGGCTCCGATGTTTCGCACAATTCTCATTTCAAGCACCGCGCTCGCAATGATGTCGGGCAGCGCATTGGCGAGCCCGCCCGCGCCGATTTTCACTTGGACGGGGTTTTATGCCGGCGTCAATGCAGGCATTTCCGGCGCCAATTCCACCCAAGATCTTTTCTTTGCTCCTCTCTTTGGCGCCACCCCTTATGAAACCCTCGGCGGCAGCGGTTGGGGTTTTTCTGGCGGCGGCCAGGCCGGCTACAATTACCAATTTCCGAATTCCAATTTCGTCATTGGCGTCGAAACCGACTTCCAGGGCTCGACAGCTCAGAGCAAATACCTCGACCTGAACTTCAACGGCGGCGCCTTCTTTTCAGAGTCGGAGAAAGACCAGACCAATTTGGATTGGTGGGGCACGGCGCGGGCGCGCTTTGGTTATGCCTTCGGCAACATTCTGCCCTATGTCACAGGCGGCTTTGCCTATGGTCACACGACCGAATCGGTTTCCATCAGCGCGGGAGGACTGGGGTCGCTCGGGTCAGTCGTCTCGGACGGAATAAGAGCCGGCTGGACCGCCGGCGGCGGCGTCGAATATGCCCTCTCCGACAACCTGACCTTGAAGGTCGAGGGCTTATATACGGATCTTGGTACTGCGACATCGAATGACATTTTCGGCGGGATAGGCTTTGTTGGGCCCGGCTTTTCGGGGTCGACGAAATTCACCTTCTCGACCATTCGCGCTGGCCTCAATTGGAAGTTCGGCGACTTTGCTTCGCCGGGTCAAGCCAACCCTTGGGCGCTGCCGGACATCACCCTGATGTCGTTTGTGCCCGATGCACCGATCGGCTTCAGTTGGACCGGTCCTTATATCGGCGCCAACGCTGGCCTTGCGGCCGGCAATTCGGATGAAGCCAATTTCGAAAGCTTTTTCTTCCCCACAACGCCTTACATCACCATCGGCGGTAGCGGATGGGGTTTCTCGGGCGGCGGTCAGATCGGCTATAATTATCAGTTTCCCGCTTCCCATTTTGTCGGCGGCGTCGAAACGGATTTCCAGGGTTCGACGCTTCAGAGCAAATATGCCAACGAGAGTTCCATTCTCGTAGGTCCCGGCGCCGTCCTTCAAACCCAGACGAGTCTAGACTGGTGGGGCAGCGCGCGCGGACGCTTTGGCTATGCCTTCGGCACCATTCTGCCCTACGTCACCGGCGGCTTCGCCTACGGTCATACAACCGACTCCGGCTTTGTCGTGGAACCGGGAGCGGCGGGATCGATCAGTGCGGGCGACATGAGAGTCGGCTGGACCGCCGGCCTAGGCGTGGAAGATGCGCTGACAAACAATCTGACCTTGAAGGTCGAAGGGTTGTACACGGACCTGGGACAAGTCACGATCAACAACGACGAAGAAGGCCTGGTGTCATTGCCTGGCTTTTGGGTGAAAACGAAATTTGCCTTTTCGACTGTCCGCGCTGGCCTGAACTGGAAAGTCGATTGGCTGTCGCCGCACTAGTCGGCGCGAGTAGCGCTCCTCGCAGCCCAAACATTCTCGAATGATCGACTTGCGCCTTGGACCGGCAACGCGCCGGTTTCATTTGGTCTGCGCTTCAGATGACACGTGTCGTGCTGGCGGAAGGGGTGGGATTCGAACCCACGGTGGGCTTTCACCCACGGCGGTTTTCAAGACCGCTGCCTTAAACCACTCGGCCACCCTTCCGATTGCGCGGAGCCTTTTGTCTCAATCAATCGAATTGCGAACATGGACCATACGCGGACATCGACCGTATGATGCCCAATGCCCTTTTCGGATCAGCCCATCAGCATAAGCGAAGCGCGCCTTCGTCTCTCTAAGACGATCCGGCCAATTGCGTCAACGCGATCGCTGAAACTTTTAACGAGCAACATCAGCCGCCCGTATGGTCTCTATCTCGGCTGACTTTTTTGCACGTCTGTGCTACGGAAAAAGCGACGAATGAGGGGTCATTCCATGGGGATGCTCCGGTTAGTCGCTGGCCAGGCAGGCATTGCTCTTTTTACTGCCGCGGCGCTCGTTTTCCAGCCGTCCCAAGCGCGCGGAGATTGCTCTCCGGACGATCTCCTGAACGCACTCGAAAACACGTTCAACACAATCACGTCGAGCGGCTGCGGCGGCGTCAGTTCCGACCCGGCACTTTGGGCGCCAGTCACGGTCGCGGCCGGCGTCATGGCCGGTGTCTCGCAAAGCCAGCAATTCTGTCAGGGCGTGCAGAATGTCCAAAATCAATTGTCGAATGTCAGCGGCGACGGCAACAGCCTCGTCCAGGCACTCGACAAACTCGGCGTCAACGCGGATTTTCTTGCCTCGGCCCTGAGTGCGCTGGGCAGCGCCTCCGATGCGCTCTCCGTCGTTCAGTGCTCTTGCGCTTTGTCTAACAACATCAGCCAGCTCGGCGGCGATGTCGGCGACTGCATCGAAGGCGCACTTTGCGATTTGCAGAATCTGGCGAACAGCATCGATCCATCGGCGTTCTCCTCCTGCAGTGGTCATGTCGTCGTTCAACAAACGAATTGTACTCAGAGTCCGTGTCAGGCGAACGGTGTCTGCGATCCGAACTTCACTAACATCGTCCAATGCCCGGCAGGGGATGACGCGCCGCCTGTCAATCAGGTCAACGGCCCCAACGGCAATGGCACGATCGTCAGCGTGACGAACGGCGCCGACGCGTCGGGCAACATTTATGTCCAGCAGTGCATCTGTCCGCCGCCGATGATCGGCAAATGGACGCCCTTCGGAAATTACTCCGGCGCGAACCAGGTCATCGAAGATCCGAATTGCAGCTTCTTCACCTGCAATTGTCCGCCTGACTCTCAGGAAGCCGCGACATCAGGCGCCGGCGCCTATGTCTGCATCTGCAACAACACGCATCAGCCGGCGCAGCCACCGATCAAAACGACGAACAATCCTGAGGGCATTCCCTGCCCGCTGCCTTTGACCGGCAAGCCCTGCCCCGCCGGTCAGACCAACGACGGCGGCACGTGCGTGCCGACCTGTGCGTCGAACCAGATTCTGCTGGCGAACGGCACTTGCTGCGATCCCGCGCAAGCAAGCTCCTGCGGCACCTGCTGCCCGAGCGGCCAGAGCCCCGATCCCGCGACCGGCAATTGCTCGTCCACATCGAAACCGCCGCGGCCCGGGCCGCCCTACAAATTGCGATAGCGCGCCATGCGAAGCGATCAACGTCTTGCCTTCTTTGCCCGCGCGCTTTGGCCGCTGCGCATGAAGGTACTCGCGCTTTTCATCGCATCCTGCGCGCCGGCCTTCGCGCAGGACAATACATTGGTGCCGGGCAACATATTGGTGCCAGGCAATGCCGCCGTCACCGGCTTTTCCGGCGCCATTCCACCGATCGAAATCGCACCCGGCGTCGATCCCGGCGAGCTGACTTTCATCGACGAAAACGGTCCGTCGCTGCGCATCATCGATCTGCAGCATATGAGCGGACCGCCAGCGGCACAGCTTGTCGGCGCGCCGAAGCTGCACTCGTGGACCGCCAAAGAAATCGGACAGGTGTTCGGAGTCGCAACGGACGATGCGAGCCCGCCCAACATCTATGTCGCCGCCTCCTCTGCCTATGGTCTGCCGATTGTTGCGCCCGGTTCCGACGGAAAGCCTCGCCACATCCCGATGGGCCGCGCGAATGCTGCCTTCATGCCGGGTCTTTGGGGCACGGCGGCGCCGGACGGCGGGCCGGGCTCGATCTGGAAGATCGACGGCGCGACCGGCACCGCCAGCCTCTTTGCCAATGTGGCGCTGAACGGCCAAGCGGGCGGCCGGAAGAATTCCGGCGCGGCTCTCGGCGGCATCGCTTATGACCCGCGCTCGAAATCGCTCTTCGTCGCCGATCGCGAGAGCGGCCTCATTCATCGCTTCGGCATGAATGGCCAAGAACTCGATCTCTTCGATCATGGCGTTGACGGACGCAAGGCCCTGGGTCTCACGCCAATTCCCTTCAACCCGGACAAGCATCTCGATATCACGAACCCGCATTTCGACAGCCGCCTGCCCGCGACGTGGAATTATGCGGCGCCGGAGCGGCGCATCTTCGGCCTCGCCGTCTTCGACGGACGCCTCTATTACGCCGTTGCCGCGGGATTGCAGATCTGGTCGATCGCGCTCGCGCCGAATGGATCCTTCGGCGACGATCCACGCATCGAACTCGTCGTTCCTGCGGGATCGGGCCCGAGTGAAATTTCCAAAATTACTTTCGACGAACAAGGCCGCATTTTTCTCGCCGAGCGGCCCGATCCGACGGGCGCTTTCGATTTCGAGGCTTTGACGCAAGAAGGCGTGGGCCGAGTTCTCCGTTATACGAGCCTGCGCGTCGATCCCGACGGCCGCCACATCTGGCAAGAAGTGCCGGACAGTTATGCGATCGGCTTTCCCCTCGCGCTCACCAACGGCAATGGCGGCGCGGCGATCGGCTACCGCTACGATCCCCTCGGCAATCTCGCGACGAGAAGCTGCGGCGGATTCCTCTGGGCAACCGGGGAAAATCTGCGCACGACACCAGACCCGGCTGTCGCCGCTTATCTTAAACAATCGGGTCCGCTCAATGTCGATGGCTTGCAAGGCAATGAGACCTGGCGCATTCGTCGCGACGACAAGCCTCCTCGCGATGCCTTTTTCATCGATTACGACGACAAATTCGACGATACGGCGGCGCGCGGTCATATGGGCGATATCGCCATTCCGCGCACATGCTGGTCGCTGCCGCAGCCCGAAGAAGAAATTTGGCCCCCGCCGGGTCAAGGCAAGCCGCCGCGTCCGCATCATCCACCGCCGCCACCGTCAGGCAAATGCCCGCCGAACACGCCTTGTCCGCCGCCCGGCACATGTCCGCCTGGACAAGCGTGGGGGCGTCACAGCGGCGAGTGCGGGCAATGCGGACGCCCGAATGTCATCATCAACGGCGTCTGCTGCTCGCCGGCCGACATCACCGCAAACGGCGCATGCGTCAGCAACAATCCCGGCTGTCCGCAAGGGCAAACACCTGTCGGACCGAGCGGCGCTTGTTGCCCCAACGGCCAAATCTATCAGAATGCGAGCGGTGCGCAGGCCTGTTGTTCAGCCCCGCTCGTCAACGGCCAATGCGGCCCGCCGCCTCCGCCGCCGGGTCAGACCGGCTGTCAAAGTGGCTATGTGCCAGTGGGCAGTATTTGCTGTCTTGCAAGCCAGGTCACTTCGACCGGCGTCTGCTGTCCGGCGGGCCAGGCACCGAGCGGACCGAACAAGAGCCAATGCATAACGTTGATTCCAATTCCGACCGGCGGTGGCGGAGCCTGCTGCACGAATGGCCAAATTCCCGTCGGGCTCAGCGGCGGCTGTTGCGCGCCGGCATTCGTGACGACGCTTGGCGTCTGCTGTTCGCAGCCCGTCGATCCGAATGATCGGACGCATTGCCCGGCGACGACGCAAAGCATCGTCAAATGCGCGCCTGGTTACACGCGCATG
>JBEKNV010000035.1:0-44166 GCA_049522395.1 Methylovirgula sp. | reverse complement strand
CGGCGATCTCCAATCTGTTGTCCGGACGATGAAAGCCTTGGCCGCATCGAGCATCGGACAATACGAGAAATCGGTGCGCGCATTGGCTGACTATTATCGGACCGTGGAGCTGGGGTTAGGCGCGTGCTTTCGGGAAAACGACCCGGCGACTGCGATGCTGGAACGGAAAGCACCAACCCATGCGGGTGCGATAAGCGCGATCGTTTTCGGGTCCGATCAGGGACTGGTGGGGCAGTTTAACGACGTTGTGGCCGATTATGCGATCAAGACCCTCGCGGCTCTGCCCGGAAAATGTCACGTCTGGGCGGTCGGCGAGCGCGTTCATGCGCGCCTGGAAGACGCGGGCCTGCCGCTGGTCGGACTTTTCACGGTGCCGAATTCCGTCCAGGCCATCACCCCGCTCGTCGGGCAGATTCAAATTGAAAGCGAAGCGCATCGGGACAAAGGCGAGACTACGCCTCTATGGGTGTTCCACAACCGACCGCTGTCTGGAGCGCTCTACGAACCGGTTAGCCAGCGGCTGTTGCCGCTCGATGCGCAATGGCAACAAGGTCTGGCCAAAATCCACTGGCCGACCACAAACCTGCCCGAGGTCATGGGCGGCGGCATCGCGACTCTGCGCGCACTTATCCGCGAATATCTTTTCATTTCGCTCTTCCGGGCCTGCGCCGAATCCCTGGCCAGCGAGAACGCGAGCCGCTTGGCGGCAATGGAGCGCGCGGACAAAAACATCAACGATCTGCTGGAGCAGCTCCACGGTTCTTTCCACCAGTTGCGCCAGAGTAGAATCGACGAAGAACTCTTCGATGTGATTTCCGGATTCGAGGCGCTGGGTGGCTCACGGTAGCAACCACGTCGAAAGGATGGAATGAAAATCAGTTCAAAGGAGTTTCGCGTACGCGAAGGAGATGAGGTCGACCTGGATCAGCCTCCCGGCTTTGCGAAGGATCAATTCGGCGGCAAAGTCCTGACACGATGGTGCCGGATCACGGACGGTGGGTCCCAACCGCCGGGCGTTGCATGACGGCCTAAGCAGGTCTCCTTCCGGTGCGATGCCGCCGTCTCGCGAATTGGCTGTCTTGCCCCGGACTTTCTGTTCGGCATCGCCAGTTACGGTCATACAAAATGAGCTCCTATCGTGTAAGGCACATTGTTTTTTTGCATTTGAATATTCCATTGAGAGTAGTGCGTCGATGATCGCGGACACGTCGCAGGACGGGGCTGAGGTGGAAGGCACGTTGCAGGAACTGCGATTGAGTTCTTTGCGGGAAATCGAAGTCAAACTCGAAGGCGAACCCCAGCTTCTGCGCCGCCTGTTCACGCTGCATGCGCTCGTCGGCGCGACGCAGCGTTCGCGTCCCCAGCAGCTCGTCAGTACATATTTCGATACGGAGGACGATGCGCTCGAGCGCGCCGGCATGACTTTGCGCGTACGCAAATCGGCGAGTGGCCGGGTGATGGCCCTCAAATGGACGCTGTACGGCGAGGGTCCATTCGCGCGGGGCGAGGCAGAGGCGTTCGCGCGCGACGACAAGCCGGATCCGGAGCTTCTAGGCGCCGAACTCGCCGCCATGGTGAATGAAGCGACCGGTGGACAGGAGCTTGTGCCACGTTTCGTGACATGCGTTCGCCGGCAATCAGGCGATTTGACTTCGGACAGTATGCGCGTGGAAATCGGCATCGACGAAGGCGAGATCATCGCTGGCGACCGTCGTGTGCCGATTGCTGAATGCGAAATGGAACTCAAAGCAGGGGAGCCTGCGGCGCTGTTCACCTTGGCATCGCGCTTGACACGGGACGGGCTGCGCCTGGGCCCTATGCAGAAACCGCAGCGCGGCTATCGTCTGGCGCGCGGCGACGCGCCAGCGGTGGTTGGTGCCATCAATCCTAAACTTGGCCCGGAGTCTGTGACCGAGGACGCCATCGATGCTGTGGTCGAGACAACGCTGACGCAATTTCTTGGCAATTGGCCGGCACTTCTGGAGGCAGACTTGCCGGAGTCGATACACCAGATGCGTGTCGCCCTGCGACGTCTATGTTCCGGGCTCGCGTTGTTCGAAAAGGCACTCCCGAATGCGGGATTCGAACCTTTCCGTTCGGAGGCCGCGCTTCTCGCCAGCGCGCTGGGACCCGCGCGCGATCAGGACGTCTTCGCAGCGCTTGTCGCGGAGGGACCGCTCAGCGTCTTTCCGCGGGATGAAAGCTTTGAGGCTCTGCTCCTTGTATCCGTGGCACGCCGTACGCGCGCTTACGCGGACGCACGCCACCTTATCGCAGCGCCCGAAACCTCGCGCTTCGTACTCGACTTGCAGGCCTTCGTGGCGCGCCGCGGCTGGCGCAATGGCTTAGACACCGAAAGTCTAACGAAACTGACGCAGCTAGCGCGCATATTTGCGGCAGACACTCTCGGCAGGCTCGACCAGCGAGCGCGCAAACGTGGGAAAGGACTCTTAGGCCTTACTCCGGAGGAACGCCACCGCGTCCGCATTGCGCTCAAAAACCTGCGCTATGGCGCAGACTTCTTCGCTTCATTGTTCGATGACGGGCGCTGTGCGAAGGCATTTGCGAAGTGCCTGGGCAACTTACAGGATGTGCTTGGCGCCGATGCTGACGCGATCATCATCTACAAGACGATCGCGACTTTGGAGCTGGATGCTGGCCCCTCAGCGAGTCGCGCTGCAGGAATTGTGCTCGGTTGGTGCGGCCATGGCGCAAGAACTTCCGACAGCCAATTGAGCGATGCCTGGCGCGCCTATCTGAAGGTGCGCCGTTTTTGGCAATGAAGCGGGGAGCGGATGCGCCAGCATTCCGGCTCAGACCACCGGAGCATGTCCCGGAAGAGTTGTTAGACTTTTCCGACGAATGACATCCTCTAATCCTTTGATGTAAAGCCGTGGGTCCCGTCACGTGAATTGCATTGTAGCACATCAGTATACAAGATGTGCTGAGATTACGATTCCGCAATCCTCTCTCGGCGATCCTCCGCAGAATTGTGCTCAGCCCCGCCGGTGATTAGGCGCTGCCGCGGGGCCTCCCCCGATATCCGATCAAAGGTTTGACGGGCCGATCGACATCGAGACCCAATGTCGATTTGCCCCGAGGTAACGCGTTGCAATTCTAAGCATCAACTGAATGTCTCGAACCGGGAAAACGCGAGAGTCTGGTCTTGGCGCGCTGCCGACGTACCGAGACGGCAGCATTTGACCCAAAGCTGACATCGAAGCGAACTTGTTTCGTCCCAGAGCAGCGAATTCGTTCGGCAAAGCGCGCATTGACACTGCGCCGAAAAATCTGTGAATCCGCTGGACGCGTATAGCCATAACTGCCGCTGATTCTCGAAGGAAACGCGATGCCGAAAAAGCCAGGCCCAACTCCGGCGCCCCATTCTCCTGCCGCTGCCAGTTCGAAATCTCCTGCCGGAACTGACGATATTCGCCCCATCGGGCAGGCTTCCATGGCGATTCTGGCGATCATTGTCGGCATCGTGACCGGGTTCGGAGCGGTCTTGTTCCGCGATCTCATCGGCTTCATCCACAATGGTTTCTTCCTCGGCAAGTTCGTCGTGCGCTACGACGCCAATCAATTCACGCCCGCCAGTCCCTGGGGGCCGTTAGTGATCCTCGTGCCGGTCCTTGGCGGGCTCGTCGTCACGTTCCTCGTCAAGAACTTTGCGCCGGAGGCCCGCGGCCATGGCGTGCCGGAGGTGATGGATGCGATCTACTATAGGGGCGGCGTGATCAGGCCCGTCGTCGCGCTGGTGAAATCGCTGGCCTCGGCGATCTCGATCGGCAGCGGCGCGGCGGTGGGGCGCGAAGGACCGATCATTCAGATCGGCTCGGGCCTCGGCTCGACTTTGGGCCAGATCGTGCGCATGCCGGCCGGACAACGGATCATTCTCGTCGGCGCGGGGGCCGGGGCCGGAATTGCCGCCACCTTCAATACGCCGATCGGCGGCGTCTTGTTTGCGATCGAACTGATGATGCCCGAGGTCAGTGCCCGAACTTTCTTGCCGGTGGCGCTCGCCACCGGGACGGCAACGTTTATCGGACGATTTTTCTTTGGCCCACAGCCGGCATTCATGGTGCCGCATCTGGTGCCGATGAGCACCGACGCGTCTTCGGCGATCACGCTCTGTCTCTATGCCTTGCTTGGCGCAATCACTGGCGTCGCCGCGGCAGGATTCATTCGCGGTCTGCATTTTGTCGAAGACATCTTCGACAAGATCAAGGAGCCCTATACACGGCATGCTCTGGGCATGCTGCTCGTCGGCATCCTGATCTTTGTCCTGCAGCGGAATTTTGGTCATTACTATGTGGAAGGCGTCGGCTACGCGACCGTGCAAGCTATCCTGCTAGGCCAGTTGTCCGCAGCCGGACTGCTGTTCCTGCTATACCTCTGCAAGATGCTCGCGACTTCGCTCAGTCTCGGCTCGGGCGCGTCGGGCGGGATATTTTCACCCTCGCTCTTCATGGGGGCGACCATCGGCGGCACATTTGCCGCGCTCCTTTCGGAGCTGCATCTGCCGTTGCAAATCAATATCCCGTCCTTCGCCATGGTCGGCATGGGAGCGATGGTGGGCGGCGGCACCGGCGCGGTGATGACGGCCGTGGCGATGATCTTCGAGATGACTCGCGCCTATGACATCGTCATGCCCATGATCGTTGCGGTCGCGCTAAGCGTCGGCGTCCGACGGCTGCTGTCGCGCGAGAGCATCTACACTTTGAAACTCGTCCGCCGCGGACACTTCACACCCAGGGCATTGCATGCGAACATGTTCCTGGTACGTCGCGCTAAGGAAGTCATGGAAACGGACGTGGTGTTGGCGCCGGCCGAAATGAGTTTCGATGCTTTCATTTCTCAATGGGGCGACGTCGGCCGAATGCGCCATGTTGCGGTCACCGAGAACAATCGCATCCTGGGGGTGCTGCGCGTCAATACAGCGCTGCGGGTGACGTCGGAGGGAGGACATTCCAGCGTCGCCCTGCGCGACATCGCCAGTCGCGACTTCACCATCGTGCGCGAGAACGATATCGTCTTCGACGTGATCCGTCGCATCTCGGGCAAAAAGGCGCTGATGGCGCTTGTCGTTCGCGGGCGCGGCGTGCCGCGGCCGGAGGCCATCGCCGGGGTCATCACCAAAGAGCACATTGCCGACTCGGTCGCGAGCAGCATCAGTGTATATCCCACAGACGACTGAGCCTTATTCGCTGCTTTTTGTAGGTACTGGTCCATTATGGCGAGTTCGATATTTCGACCGGGCGCATCAGTGGCCGCCACGCGTTCTGCCAGATCGCGACGCTGTTGATGGGCGTGGCGGTTGCCGGGACCTTCATTCTGGCGTGCGCAGGATAAGCCCGTTGTACGTCGATAATATACAGTATCGCGGTTTTGAATCTATGCAGCCATCGACGGATGAAACTCAGACATCCGCTTTTGGCGCGACGCAGAAGTATGCAAGGTCCGCTTTTGACCCATTGCGGAAGTTCCGAATCGCGCTTTCGTACCGCGAAAGCAGACGTTCTTGCGGCGGGCACCGGATATCATTTCCCTTTGTGCTTCAGCCCTTCATGAAATTTGGCTCTCCCGATCGTCGATCAGAGGATCGGGCTTGGCGAATTCAGCGAGCGCCTGCGGCTGGGCGAGATCGATCTTCGCTCCCTTCGCTCTGACTCCATAGAACCGTAGCGATCTTCAGGACGGCGCGACGGGAGCATGCGCGCTTCAGTCATGGCCATAGCCTTCCCCGCAGTGCGGCGGCGAAAACACCTAATAAGTGGGCGAGCGGAATACGGCTGGCTTCATGCTTTCGGTGCAAATAGCGCGCACCATCCCTGCGGGCTGATGCTACCATCCACCACTTGACACGTGCCGTCGGCAGTGGTGGTGGTGCCCGGGATGAAGCGGCTGCAGCCATCGCATCGCTTATCGCCGTGCGGCTTGCCTTGGTACATGGCCGCTGCTTGGGAGGCTTTGGCCCGCGCAGGCTGGATCCCGGCCAACGCGCTGACGGCAACGGTTCCCACCGCGACCCCGATGCCGTGTTTGAGCATCGTACGGCGAGAGAGATCAAATTTCTTACCTAGCGTTTTCATGGGTACCTCTATTGAAACTGCCAACTGTCGGACTGGTCGTGTTCCAAAGATAAATGATCATCGATGCGCGGCGAAAGTCTTTGATCTGAGTCAATGAGCGAGTGACGACAGTTTTGAGGGCGTCAAACCAAATCAGCATCATCCTTGCAGACCTTCGGTCTGTCTCGGAAGATTCCCGCTTGGCAGCACGGCCAAAGCGGCTCATGTTGGACACGGGGCTCGTCGGGATAAGAGCGTCGTTGAATATCGTCGGACGAAAGCACCGCAAGGAGGAAGGGAAGGACGCAAATGCGAATGATGCTCAAGGTTACGATCCCCGTTGACAAGGGGAACACCGCAATCAGGGATGGCAGCCTCGTCAAAAAGATTCAATCCATCCTCGCTGATCTCAAACCCGAAGCGGTTTACTTCACCCAATTCGACGGGAAAAGAACGGGCATGATTTTCTTCGACATGAAGGATACCTCGGAGATACCGGCTGTTGCTGAGCCATGGTTCCTTGCGTTTGACGCCAACGTTGAGATCAAGGCGGTGATGAACAGCGACGACCTGGCGAGGTCCCAGCCGGGGATGGAAAAGGCAGTCAAGAACTTCGGCTGAAACGCGGTAATCTGCCCCCGCGAGAAGGTCGGGGCCGCTCATGGGTTTTCCTTGAATGGCCGGTTATGGCGCTTCTCGGGCATTGATCCAGCGGCCACGGCGGTTCGTCGCAAGCGTCATTTCCCTTGGTGAGACGGGAACCGACATTTCCCTCGGAGCCGACAAACCTCCGAATGCGCGCAGGGCCGCGCCGGTCAAGGCCGGCTGCAGGGCGCCTCGCTTTGCGGGGTCGCCTTGAGGGGTGCGCGCTCGGGCGCGCTATCGTTCGGCCAAGCGGCGATTTGGTACAATGGATCTATGCCAAGAAGGGAAGTGAAAGACGCCTTGAATCGCGTCTTGACCTGGCCGGAAGAGGATCAGGACAAAGTCGCCCGCTTCATTGAACAGGTTGAAGAATGGCGCGGCGAAGATGAAGGATTCGTCGAGGGAGTGAGTGCGGTTGGAGAGCCCGCGAGCAAGTGAGGTAAGCTGGCGAGGAGGAAGGCGGAGCTGCCGTCGGTGCCGGCAGCGCGCTTTCGCGAAGCGCCTGGTTCCCGCGCGCCAGGCTTCAAGGGGTTGACGCGCTTATTTCACCATTTCTGCGTCCGAGCTGTTCATAGGAGTACCGTCGAGCGACTGGCCTTTGCGGTAGGCGGTCTTCTTATAGTGACCATTTTCTTTCAAGATCTTGGTGGTCCAACCGGTGTTCCAGGTGATCACCGCGGTATTGCCTTCTTCCTTCCACGTGCCCGTCATGCCTTCGCCGCGCGTCGCCTTCGCCGCCCCATCGGCCGATAGTGTGATTTCGAAGGGCTTTCCGGCCGTGTCCTTCACTTTCCACACGCCCTCAAAGGCGCTCGCGGCTAGGCTTCCCGACATCATGAGAGCGGATGCGAATACGGATGCCATAATGATGGCTATCGTCTTTTTGGTATTTTGCATTGATGTATCCTCCCGGCAGATCAGCGCCGCCAAGATGTTTCGCAGAAGCACTGTGACGTATAAACGTCCTACATATTCAGACACTGCTCCAGGTGCCTGTCAAAGCTCTTAAGTGACAGAAAAGTCCTGTTCGGTTGACGATCTTGATTCATGTCAAATTTTTTGAGAATTTCCTCCTGAAGCGCGAAATGGAAGCGGAAGCAGTTCGGAAATCTACGCCGCCTGACGTGCGGGCCGACGGCTTATCGGACGTTCGGCCGATGCCGGTTTCGCATTAGCGCGCAACTCCAGGAGCGCGCATTCGAGCAAATAGACAGCGAGCGGCGCCGGCTTTCTTTGCCGCGTCGAGGGTCTCCTCGCACTTCGTAATCGCCTCGGACTGGTGATCACTGTTCATGGGACGAGAGCAGTGAAGAAGATGGAGGAGAAATAAAAAGGGAGGGCGGCACCCGAGCTTAGTACGAAACTTTCAAACGGGTAAGGCTTTGCATGGGAGGCAATGCGGGAGTTGCGGGCTGCCATCCAAAAGAAGCGCCTCGCGGAACGCGAGGCGCGAAGCCTAATCGACCTTAAAGAGCGTCGGCTCAGAGAATCTTCTGTCAGCGGTTTTCTGCGAAGCCGGGCGGCGGTCGTCCTTCATCTCGAATAGCTCGAATTGGCGCTTGCGCGTGGCGCGCATCTGTTCGCGTCGCAATCGCAGGATCTCTCTCCACTCGTAGCGGACGCCGCCGATCACAATGTACCGCACGGCTCAATACTCTTGCGCGAGCATGATGGTGAGCACGCGCGTCGTCTGCTCCGGGTCGGACGGATCGTCCGAGCCGAAGGCAAGCGTCTGGTCGTAGTAGTCGATCTTCCAAAAGAACTTGCGTCCGGCGAGCTCGAAGCTGCCGAAGTCATGCTCGTGGTGAGTGTCGTTGTCGGGCGAGAATGCATCATATGCAGCGGTCTTGCGGATCGCCATCGCGCGTACGTCGCTCGTCAGGGAAGCGACGCCCGAAGTTAGGGCGATCTTTCCGAGCTTCTGATCGAAGCTCGTGCGCAATGCATCATTGAGTTCGCGGATGCGGATCGTGCTTGGCTTTATCAATGAGCGACATGTGCTCCTCCACGCAATCGACGCGCCGACATGGTGCGCCGAAAAGCGGGGAGGAGCCTTCTGTCATTTTACTCACGACCGGAGATACGTCGAGGCAAGCGGCTTGGAAAGCCGGCATGGGCGCGCCTCGCAAAACTCTCGTGCGTCTGAGACGCTAAAAATCGGCGACCTTGAACCCCCCGCACGTAGTGTAGACTTGAGGGTTTGTAGTCCGGTGCTTATCGAAAGGAAACGCCGCAGGACGGGCGCCGCGAGGGCTACCGGTCCTGCGCCAAATGACGTGAGCCAATCACTCCAAAAACGAACGCTGTCCTAAATCACCTTGAGGTTGACAGCAGAAGTTTTTCCCTTCTTGGGGTCCCGCTCTTCATCGAACGAAACTTTCTGACCGTCATTCAGGCCATTCAAGCCCGCGCGCTCGACAGCAGAGATGTGCACAAAGACATCGGTGCCGCCATTGTCTGGGGCGATGAAGCCGAAACCCTTTGTGCCGTCAAACCATTTCACAGTGCCGATCGGCATCTAATGTCTCCAATCATGATGATAGCGCAGGACGCCTTTCGTATGATGCATCAAACGCCAGAGTCGGTTAGCTTGTCAGCGTAGAGTGATGGCGTCAATCTTGATGTTCCGCCAGTCAATTGCAAGAAAAGGACATTGGGACCGCAATTTGTCACTGCTTATCCTCTTAGAGCCAGCCCGCCACGTCAGCCTCGATAACCGGGACCGAGCAATTCGTTGCCGGATCTCTCAAGGTCACGTGGCTTCCTTTCTGGCGTTCAAACTCGAAGCCTGCGTGCTCCAAGGCGCGAACGATATCCTTGGCCTGCACGCCCGGCAGCCGTGCGAGCATATTAGGAAATGACTTGCGTCCTGACCGTGATGCCGAGAGAGACCAGCTCACTGATCGCTTGGTCGTCGGGGATCGGGTCGCCGTGGGCGAGGAGAGTTTCGAGATAGAGTTCGAGCGCTTCTTCGGCGTTGCGTACCGCAGCCTCGTAGGTTTTGCCCCACGTGTGGCAACCCGGCAGCGTCGGGAAATATGCGAGATATCGGTCTTCGTGACGTTCGATCGAGAGGCTGTATGTACGGCTGCTGACTTTCATGCTGTGCGGAAATTATAGCATGGACCGCACGAATTTCAGTGTGAAGCCACCCCAGTCGCTCACTCTGATAACGAACAGCTCAATCTTGAAATTGTCGGGCGCCTTCCATTGAGTGAAAAACCTCCGGTATCCGCTTTTGAGCATTCTCGTACTCAATAGGCGATCCTTGCGAGCGTTCGGACTAGGTGATCATCTACTTCATCGGCGACGCCACAACGCCTTCCAAGCCGAATGAAAAGGCTCTGGGAAAACCTCAAGGCGTCGCCGTTGTCTCTTCGAGCGAACACCGGGCTCTTCAATAATCCATACCGCCCATTGCGCCTGCGGGCATGGCCGGAGCGTCTTTCGGATGTTCGGTGATTGTCGCCTCGGTGGTGACGATCATACCCGCAACGGATGCAGCGTCCTGGAGGGCCGTGCGGACGAC
Organism: Methylovirgula sp.; assembly: GCA_049522395.1. GTDB lineage: Bacteria > Pseudomonadota > Alphaproteobacteria > Rhizobiales > Beijerinckiaceae > Methylovirgula. Next base: position 33,921 of record JBEKNV010000035.1, on the reverse strand, counting down.
CTTGGTCGGATCGATAATGCCGAGTGCGACGAGATCCCCATATTCGCCGGTCTGCGCATCGTAGCCGTAGCTATATTCCTTCGCTTCGAGCAGCTTGCCGACCACCACAGCGCCGTCCCCGCCGGCGTTGTCGACGATCTGACGGGCCGGAGCCTGGATTGCCTTGCGGACGATGTCGACACCGGTCTTCTGATCTGGGTTTTCCAGCTTGATCACGTCGAGCGCCGGGATGGCACGCAGCAAGGCGACGCCGCCGCCAGGAGAAATGCCCTCCTCAACGGCTGCCCGGGTGGCGTTAAGCGCGTCGTCCACCCGATCTTTCTTCTCCTTGACCTCAACCTCGGTCGCGCCGCCGACGCGGATCACTGCGACGCCGCCGGCGAGCTTGGCCAAACGCTCCTGAAGCTTCTCGCGATCATAGTCCGAGGTAGTCTCTTCGATCTGCGCCTTAATCTGGGAAATGCGCGCCGCGATGTCTTTCTTTTCACCGCCGCCGCCGATGATCGTGGTGGCTTCCTTGTCGATGTGCACCCGCTTGGCGCGACCGAGCATTGGGAGCGTTACGTTTTCCAGCTTGATGCCGAGTTCTTCGGAGATCAATTGACCCGCGGTCACGATCGCAATGTCTTCGAGCATGGCCTTGCGGCGATCGCCGAACCCTGGCGCCTTGACGGCGGCGACCTTCAAACCACCACGCAGCTTGTTGACCACAAGCGTCGCCAGAGCCTCGCCTTCGACATCTTCGGCGATGATCAGCAAGGGTTTGCCAGCCTGCATCACCGCCTCGAGAATCGGCAGCAGGGCCTGCAGCGAAGACACCTTCTTCTCATACACGAGAATGTAAGGGTCTTCGAGTTCGGCGACCATCTTCTCGGCATTGGTGACGAAATAGGGGGAGAGATAACCACGATCGAACTGCATGCCTTCGACAATCTCGGTCTCGGTCTCGAGGCCCTTGGCCTCCTCGACCGTGATCACGCCCTCGTTGCCAACCTTCTGCATCGCCTTGGCAATTTCTTCGCCGATAAATCGATCGCCGTTGGCCGAAATTTTGCCAATCTGAGCGATCTCCTCGTTTGAGGAGACTTTCTTCGAGTTCTTCTTAAGATGCGCGACGATCGCGTTGACCGCGAGATCGATGCCGCGCTTCAAGTCCATTGGGTTGAGCCCGGCCGCCACGGCCTTCGCACCTTCGCGGGCGATTGCAGCCGCGAGCACAGTCGCGGTGGTCGTGCCGTCGCCGGCATTATCGTGCTGCTTGGAGGCGACTTCACGCACAAGCTGAGCGCCGAGATTTTCGAACTTGTCGGCGAGCTCGATTTCTTTGGCGACAGTCACGCCATCCTTAGTGATGCGCGGCGATCCATAGGATTTTTCGATGACAACGTTGCGACCTTTCGGACCAAGCGTGATTTTCACCGCATTGTTGAGAATCTCGACGCCTCGCAGAATGCGATCTCGCGCGTCGGTGGAGAAACGGACGTCCTTGGCAGCCATTGTCATTCAACTCCTAAAGACAGAAATCAGGTGCGATGGGCGGTCGGAGTCAGCCGACGACGCCCAGGACGTCGCCTTCCTTCATGATAAGCAGGTTATCGCCGTCGATCTTGACCTCTGTGCCGGACCACTTCCCAAAAAGAACGCGGTCGCCAGCTTTGACGTCGAGTGGGGTCAGCTTGCCGTTCTCGTCACGTCCGCCCGGGCCGACGGCAATCACTTTGCCTTCCTGAGGCTTCTCCTTGACGGTATCGGGAATGATGATTCCGCCTGTGGTCTTTTCTTCGCCCTTGAGGCGCTCGACTACGACCCGGTCGTGCAATGGACGAAATGCCATGACGCTCCCTTTTTTGTTCAACACTTCCGACGCCGCCGAATAAGAACGGTTCCGGCAGCAAACGAATAAGCGAGAAATGCTTTTTGGCACTCGTCTATATCGAGTGCCAACCTAATTGGGAGCTAAGAGTGCCCCTGGGGCTTGTCAAGGCGGTGACGGCTAGACGCAGACCGGCAGGGACTTGCATGGGGGTCATACGCTGATTGGATTACGGTCTAATCGGGTAGAGTCGTGAGCGATGACCGCTTATGGCGCGAACCAGCCATCCCCGACCCGGCGAAAGCGGGCGCTCTGCATCTAGCGGCTGGAACTAACCAGCAACGCAGGCCACACGGACCAAATGCCTAACATTACGCCGAATGATCCCAAGCACCAAAGAAAGGATGCCCAATCGCCCCGCCGTTCGATTAACGGGATCGGATGCACGCCACACCCAGAGAATCTCATGGTACTACGGCGCGCTGACAATGTTGAAATCTGCTTCTTCTCCCGCTTTGACGCCTAATATATCCCACGGACGACTGAGCCTTATTCGCTGCTTTTTCGACCGGGCGCATCAGTGGCCGCCACGCGTTCTGTCAGATCGCGATGCTGTTGATGGGCGCGGCGGTTGCCGGGACCTTCATTCTGGCGTGCGAGGATAAGCCGGTTGTACGTCGATAAAATACAGTATGCGGCTTTGAATCTATGCGGCCATCGACGGATGAAACTCAGACATCGGCTTTTGGCGCGACGCAGAAGCATGCAAGGTCCTCTTTTGACCCATACCAGACCTTTAAGATCTCATAGGTTGCTTAGGAGCGGATTCTTTTCGTCACGATGCGGACACGCCATCAGTGGGATAGTAGGTCTGCGCTTGAGGAGGGTAACAATCTCAATCTATCGTCCGCGACAAGCGTCCGCTGGGGGTGGCTATCGCAGCATACCGCGAGTAGCTCCTTGGTAGGTCACCCTGCAAATGGATTGGCGTTAGGAGACTCTACGAAACGACCGCTCTAAAAATCACGGTGATGTCAAAGCTACCTATTGGCATGTTCGCTCTCAATGTCGCCTTGCGCAACCAACGTGCCAGCGGCGGTCGGGGGACCCTTGAGAATCCACTCGAAGCCCACAGCGACGAGTGCACCGAGAACAGGACCTAGAACGTAGATCCAAGTGGTACTCAGGTCGCATCGAAGCAGATCGGGAGCGAATGACCGCACCGGATTCATTGATGCGCCGCTAACTGGCGCCGCCCAAAGCCCGGCCAATGCAATGTACCCACCGACCGCGAGCGCGCCATTAGAACCTATGTTGCGGGCGCCCGAGGCAGTGCCGAGTATCGTGCTGACGAGGCCCGACGTCAGCAACACTTCCATGACGAGCGCCTTTAGATCGCTCACTCCCGGACCAGGCATCGTAGCCCCGAGAAATCCTGCCGTACCGAACATCAGCCTGAGGAAAGAGGCAGCGGCAACGCCTCCGATGATTTGCGCTCCAAGATATCCCGGGACTCGATGCCAGGGAAAATTGCGTCGGGCCGCGAATGCTAAGGTGACTGCCGGGTTCAGATGTGCGCCGCTGACGGTCCCCATGAAATAGATGATGGCCATGACCATCAGTCCCGGCGCGGCAACCTTCATTCCGAGAGTGATCATAGCGCCATTTTGGGCGCCGACGGTGTCAGCGCCGGCCGCGACCACGACGAGGAGGAACGTTCCCCAGGTTTCCGCGAATAGGCGCCGCCATTCATAGGCTCCGACCAAAAAGTCAGGTACCGCAGATGCGTTTAGCATCCGTTGCTGCGGTGTTGTGGTGTGCTCAAAAGACATAGTTGCCATCATTGGCTGGTGTCGGTGATGCGATGAGACAATCTTGCATAGATTAAGGCATCCACGTCAATGCGTAGACGTCTTCACTACAGACGTGCCGGCACGCAGCAGTTGACCCATTGTGCAGACCCTCTGCGTAGCGATAACGCTCTCCAAAACATACGTCGGCAGGGGAACTCGCCCGCACCTTGGGCACCGGTCGCTTCGTCGTCTTTTGTTTTCCTGCTCGGCACGCTTGGCACCCAAGCACGAAACTCGGAAGGGAAACACTCAGCGCTTAGCGCATCCCCGCCACCGGCCAGATTGAATGGCGCTTCGCGATAAACATGAATCTCATATTGCCTCCGTCGCGAAGAAGGCAACTGCCCTCCTAGGCTACAGCCGCCTCCGGCGCCGTCACGATAGGATGAGGCACAAACCCGAGGGATTTGGCGCGTCGATGCAAATTATCGACAACCTGCGGTCAGATCGGATCTCGTATGCCGAAGCACCCGGAGCGTAACCCGGAAATTTCAGCGATCTTTCGGTTCGATATTGCGCTGGATCAACGCGAAGACGATCAGGATGCGCCGAACAATGGCCTATGTCGAACCCCACCTGAAAAGGGGGAAATGAGATGAGGAAATCCAATTCTTTGCCAGCATTGATCTTCGTCGTCATCTTCGGCGCTGGCTTGATCTTTGCCTATTCGGCCTTTTCCCTAGCCGGCTACGGGCAAAGCCTCCTCCATTGTCTCTTATTCCATCAAGGTCGCGGATCAGTGGGAACGGGTCATCGTTCTGCGGCTCGGTCGCTTCCGTTCGCTTGAAGGACCGGGCCTGTTTTTCATCATTCCGATCATCGAGACGATTGCCTATTGGATCGACACCCGCGTGATCACGAGTGCGTTCAAGGCAGAAAAGACTCTCACCAAGGACACGGTGCCGGTCGACGTCGATGCCGTGCTGTTCTGGAAGGTCATCGACCCGAAACGGGCAGCGCTCGACGTTGCCGATTACGTCAGCGCGATCAATTGGGCGGCGCAGACCGCGCTTCGCGACGTCATCGGCAAGACCATGCTTTCGGACATGCTGGAAGGCCGGGATAAGATCAGCAGCGAGCTGCAGAAGATCATCGACGTGCGGACCGAGCCATGGGGCATCAACGTAATTTCGGTAGAGGTCAAGGACGTGCTGATTCCGCCGGCGCTGGAAGACGCGATGTCGATGCAGGCACAGGCGGAACGCGAACGCCAAGCGCGCGTCATTCTCGGCGATTCAGAGCGCCAGGTCGCTGAGAAATTCGCCGAGGCGGCAAAGACTTATGCTCATGATCCGATCGCGTTTCATTTGCGCGCGATGAACATGCTCTACGAGGGATTGAAGAGCAACAATGCAAAGATCATCATTGTGCCGAGCACGGCGGTCGAAACGATGCAACTCGGCGGCTTGGCGGGGCTGACAGCGTTGGCTTCGACCTTGGGTCAAGAACCGGCGCAAAGCGGTGCGCCGGGCCCGTGGTCTCAGACAAATCCGGCGACGCCGTAAGCTTCCCGGCTGAGGGACAAAGCAATCGGATGCGGAGCGTAGTGACAGGAGAGCGTGATGAACAGCAACTTCGAAGAAATCCAAAGGGCCAGACGATCGCGGCCGAGACGGCCGATTTCTCGAAAGAGGCGATCGAGGCCAATTCGGCCTATGTCGAGAAATTGATGTCTGCCAAGACACTCGAAGAGCTAATTCAAATCCAGTCTGAATTCGCCAAGTCGAATTATGACAGGCTCACGGCTCAGGCCACCAAGATCGGCGAGCTCTATACCAATCTCGCCAAGGAGGCTTTCAAGCCGGCCGAAGACGCGTTTGCGAAGTTTCAGGCGGCTGTGGGCGGGACGATGCCCGGCGCCGGATAGCATCCCGCCGCGTCAGTGATTCTGGAAGACGTGCTCGTCGAGGAGATATTTCAGGCCGCGATCCCATGACTCGTCGGTGTTGCCGCGGATATCGACACTACCGCCGCGCACGGCTTTGCCGGTCTTCGAATCCTGGATGATGAGATTGAGATTGAGGATCAGATTGCTGACCTTCTGCACCCAGCCGCAGGCGACATATTGAGCGCCTGCCTTTTGCGCCTGTTGGACCTCATCGCCCGTGCATTGGCTGAAATCGGGGACTGAGGTGAAGGGCTTCACCGTGCCGGGGATCACATCATATTGTTTCGAAGCGGCGAGCATGGTTCGCAGCTCGTCGCTGATCTTTTTGATGCGCGCCGTTTCGGCATCCGTCGTCGGCTCGGGCGAAGTGTTGTCGAAATAGAATTCGAAGACGATGGTCTTCGGCGCCGCCGCCTCGGCAGGCGCGAAGGGCAGGAGGAAAAGAAGGACGAAGGCAGCGCGCAGCAACATCATGATTGTCCTTTGGGGTATTCGGATTGAACGCAGGGCTTTGGCTGATGTTCCCGCGACGCAATGTGTCGGCGATCAGCGCAGTTATGGCTTCGTGCAGGCATAGATCGCCTGAATGCGGGTTGTGACACGAACGGCGGGATAGCCGTCCGGAATATTGCCGATATAGAACGTGCCCGTCTCGCCCGGCGCGAGATAGCCTGAGGCGGAAACCACGATATCCTCTAGCGACATGGTCTGCGTCGCGAGTTCGACGCGGCGGATGATCTTGTTGGGCAGGACGTTATGAACGTCCCAGGTAAAGGCATTGGCGAAGGCGATGACGGATGTGCTGGCCGAGCGGACCGTTTTCAAGTCAGTCTCTGAAACCGGCTCGGGAATGCAGGATTTGAGCAGCGGGCCAAAGCCATCGCTGATGAGACGCGCACGCGCTTCTTTCTCGCAGGAATCGCGGCAGGCTTGCATCGTCTCGCGCAGGGTCTGATCGGTGACGTCGCTTGGCAGTTTTTTTGCGCTGAAGCAGACGTGGAAGCAGGTCGGCGCAGCGACGCTCGTCGCGGGAAGAAGGACGACGAGTGACGAGAGGAGAAGCCAGCCGAATGTCGAGCAGCGCAGGGGCGTCATGTCTCTTCTTTGATGGTGGCTGAGCCGGGGGCGGGAACGAAGACAATGTTAGCATGCCAAGGCCCGCGGGCAATCATCGAATTGTCATGCGATAATTGTTGGATGAGCGCGACAGAGTAATCGACGAGCGCGCCTCAGCTCGCCTCCCTGAAGCGCTCCGCATCGGCAAGATCGACGGAGACGAGCTGGCTCACGCCCTGTTCCGCCATGGTGACGCCGAAGAGGCGATCCATCCGCGCCATGGTGATCGGATTATGCGTGATCGTCAGGAAGCGCGTCTCGGAGCGCTTGCGCATCTCATCGAGCAGATCGCAGAAGCGTTCGACATTGGCGTCGTCGAGCGGCGCATCGACCTCGTCCATCACGCAGATCGGCGAGGGATTGGTGAGGAAGACGGCGAAGATGAGCGAGAGCGCGACGAGCGCCTGTTCGCCGCCGGAGAGCAGCGTCATCACCTGTGGCTTCTTGCCGGGCGGACGCGCAAAAACTTCAAGCCCTGCTTCGAGCGGATCGTCGGATTCGACCAGTTGCAATTCGGCCGAGCCGCCGCCGAAGAGAATGACGAACAAATCCTTGAAATGGCCGTTCACGACATCGAAGGCGGCGATGAGGCGTTCGCGGCCTTCCTTGTTGAGGCTTTGAATGGCCTGACGCAGCCGGCGGATCGCTTCCGTCAGATCGTCGCGCTCGGCGATGAGATGGCTGCGGCTCGCATCGACTTCGATCAGTTCCTCGTCGGCGCGCAGATTGACGGCGCCGAGCCGGTCGCGATCCTGTTTCAGCCCTTCGAGCTTGGCCTCGATTTCGAGCGCAGGCGGCAGCACGGCGTCGCGATCGATCCCGGCGATCTGCGGCAGTTCTTCCGGGCCGCAGTGAAGCTCGGTCGCAATCGCATGGATCACTTGCGCGAGATGCTCTCGCGCGGCCTCTAACCGTGCTTCGCTTCGCGCTTTTTCTTCGCGCGCGGAGCCCATGGATTCATGCGCCTGGCGTGCGGCGCGGTCGGCCTCCGCAAGACGCTCTTCGGCCGCGGCGCGCGCATCCGCGGCTTGGCGGCGCGCGGCCTCCGCCGTCTCGATCTGATCGAGCAGAGCGCGGCGCAGGCGCAAGAATTCCGCCGGCGCTCCCGCGAGCTGGTCCTGCTCGGTCTTAGTCTCTGCGATGCGCGATTGAATTTCGCCGATCTGCGCCGTTGCCCGTTCGCGTCGCGTCGCCCATGATCCGCGCTCGCCAGCGATGGCGTTGCGGCGTTTCGTGCGCGTCTCGCTTTCGTGGAGATGCGCTTGTAGGCGCGCGCGCGCCTCGGTCGCGGCGGCGCGATCTTGCGCGGCGGCGGCGCGCGCGGCATCGAGCCTCTTGGTCATTTCGCCGAGATCGGGCAGGCTCGCGAGGTCGATACTCGCCTTGGCGCGCTTGTCGCGCAGCTCGTCGCACGTGCCGAGAAGCCTCTGCTCGGCTTCATTGAGCGCGGAAAGACGAGCCGTGAGCTGCGCCTTCTTGCGTTCGGCCTCAGTCAATTTTTCGCGCGCGGTTTCGAGTGCGCGCATCGCTTCGCGATGCGCGTGGTGGGCTTCGCTCTCGGCCGCCGCTTTGTTTTTCAACTCGGCGCCGACCTGATCGGCCTCGGTCTTCAGCGAATCTGCGCTCGTGCGCGCGGACGCGGCTTCGATCAAGAGGTCGCCAAGCCGGTTTTTCTCGGCGAGCCGACGCGCGGCCGGCGTCGGCGCATCGTCGGATTGGGTAAAGCCGTCCCAACGCCAGAGATCGCCTTCGCGAGACACGAGCCTTTGGCCGGGCTTCAGCCGCGCGCGGAGAGTGGCACCCTCGCTCTTTGCAACGACGCCAATCTGCGCAAGCCGGCGAGCCAATGCCAACGGCGCGGTGACATAACGCACCAGCGGCTCGACGCCGTCGGGCAATGCAGGATCGCCCTCCGCGCTGATCAGCGTCCAATGCGCGGGCGCCGCGGGATCAATCGGCGCTTCGAGATCGTCGCCGAGCGCGGCGCCGAGCGCCGCCTCATAGCCTTTGGCGACGGTGATCTCTTCGAGCACCGCCGTCCATTCGCCGTCGGTCGGCATGGCCAAAAGTTTCGCGACGGTCGAAGCTTCGGTCTCAAGGCGATGCGCTTCGCGCTCGGCCTCTTGCAAGGGCGCGCGAATGCGCGCTTCCGCCTCGCGCTGGGTGTTGTGGGCCGCTTCCGCGGCGGCGACACGCTCTTCCGCAGTCTCAGCCGCGGCAAGCGCGGCATCCAGCGCTTCCTTGAGAGCCGTCTCGGCGTCGGCCGTCTCAAGTTCGGTCTTCAGGCTCGCGAGATTGTCGCGAAGCTGGGCGAGTTCTTTCTCGAAGCGGGCAAGACGCTGCGCGTCTTCTTCCAAGCTCTTTTGCAGGCTCGCGCGCTGCGCCTCGCTGTTCGACACAGCGGTCTGCGCCTGCGAAAGCGCGTGGTCCGAAATAGCGAGCGCCGATTCCGCCGCCGCAAGCGAGTCCCGCGCGAGCGTTTCCGTCTCCGCATCGTTGCCGCTCATCGAGGCGAGATCAGCGGATTCCGCGTCGAGCTTGTCGAGGACGGAGGCCGCATCCTCGATCAAAGTCTGCTCGCGGGCAAGATCGGCATTGAGTTGCGCAAGCCGGCGTTCGAGTTCCGCCATGCGCGCCTTGGCGCGCCTTTCTTCGCCGTCGAGAGTTTCGCGCGCGAGAACGAGCTTTTGCAACTCGCCCGCGACCTGCTGCTCGGCTTCGCGCAACGGCGGCAGCTCATGCGCGGCGACAGCCTGCAGGCGCGCGGCTTCTGCCTGCTTTCCTGTCTCTTCGGCAAGCGCAAGGAGATCGATTTCGAGCTTGCGTTCGCCCGCGACAAGCGCGGCGCTCGATTCACGGTGGTTGACGAGCGCATGCAGCGTCGTCTGGCGGCGGATTTCGACGGCGAGCGCCCGATAGCGCGCCGCCTGGCGCGCCTGACGCTTGAGCGAGTCGATCTGCGCCTCAATCTGCTTCAACACGTCTTCGAGGCGGACGAGATTTTCTTCCGCGCCTTTGAGCCGCAGCTCAGCTTCATGCCGGCGCGAGTGCAGACCCGCGACGCCGGCCGCTTCTTCCAGAATGCGGCGGCGCGACTGGGGCTTCGTCGAGATGATCTCGCCGATCGTGCCTTGCCGGACGATGGCCGCCGAGCGCGCGCCGCTTGCCGCATCGGCAAACAGGAGCTGCACGTCGCGGGCGCGCACTTCGCGGCCATTGACACGGTAGGTCGAGCCTTCGTCGCGCTCGATGCGGCGGCTGACTTCGAGCTGTTCGGAATCGTTGAATTCGTTTGGCGCGGTGCGGTCGGCATTGTCTAGCGAGAGGCGGACCTCCGCCATGTTGCGCGCCGGACGCTGCGTGCTGCCGGCGAAGATCACATCGTCCATGTCTGTGCCGCGCATGGTCTTGGACGAATTCTCGCCCATGACCCAGCGCATCGCATCGACGAGATTGGATTTGCCGCAGCCGTTCGGGCCGACAATGCCGGTGAGGCCCGGCTCGATCAGAAAATCGGTCGGTTCGACGAATGTTTTGAAGCCGGCGAGATGAAGCTTGTTGAATTTCACGAGGCAGCTCTCAAGCTGCGCTCGGCGCGAAAAGTGAGCTTTGGCATCGATCGACCAGGTTCAGAGACTAGGAACATCATTAACGCAGAAACTCGGTGGATAGCTCAAGAAACTGGCCCAAAACATGTGCTCGACACTCGCTTGGATGAGGATTCGCGCTCAAGAGAATTACGGCTTGAGCGGGGCGCCAAGTGCAAGCCGGACCGTCGCTTTTTCTGTGCGAAACCGACGCCGGCCTATGCTTTGCCCGATCAGAGTGGCCGAGTCGCGGCAGCCTGGCAATCGGGCTTTACGCGCCCTCAGCGGGGCGCGCTGCTGTAATGCGAAACGGCATCGCTCGGCACGATCATCTTGCCGATCGGCCAGAGGGCGATTCCCGCGAGCTTCAAATGCGCCCAGGCGAAGGGAATGCCGATGATGGTGACAGCCAAGGCCAAAGCGGTCAAAAGATGCGCCAAGGCGAGCCACCAGCCAGCGAGAATGAGCCAGAGAAGATTGCCGAGCGTGCCCAACGGCCCGGTGCCGATATCTTCTTCGCCTGTCCATTCGCGCCGCGAGACAGCCTTATGGCCGAAGGGCAGGAGGCTATAGGCCGCTATATTGAGCGCCGCCTTCGCCCAGGGAATGCCGATGATGGTGATCGCCATGATGAGCGCGGCGACGAGCCAGAAAAAGGCCATCCACACGCCGCCCGTCACGAGCCACAGAATGTTCAACAGCAATTGCAAGAGCGTCATGGGACGACTCCAAAGGTGAGGCTAACGGTCAGCTCTTCTTGAGCAGAGGCTGCAAGAGAGGATCGAGAGCATTGGGTGCGATTTCGCCGGTTATCTTCTTGCCGTTGACGAAGAAGGTCGGGGTCGCATCGATGCCGAACTTCTCCGCCGCGCGGTCGCGCACCTGGTTGATTTGATCGTAGAGCGCCTGATTGTTGACGCAGGCGTTGAAGGCCTCATCGGTCATGCCCGTTTGCTTGACGAGAGAGGAGAGCGCTTCGAGCGGCTTATCGGCGAAGGCCCAGTCCTTCTGTTTGTCGAAGAGGAGATCGATCATCGCATAGCGTTTGTCGTCGCCGGCGCAGCGCGCCAGCATGAAGGCGGCCGCGGCCAGAGGATCGAGCGGGAATTCGCGCAGGATGAAGCGCACTTTGCCGGTGTCGATATAGTTCTTGAACAGCAACGGATAGGTCTCGGCATGAAACCTCGCGCAATGGCCGCAGGTCATCGAGGCATATTCGATGATGGTGATCGGCGCATTGTCCTTGCCCTGAGCAATGTCGGGCAAGGCTCCCTTCGCCATCAGCTCTTCCATCGGAACGACGGCTTGCGTGTCTTCCGCGCGCGCTGGGGCATTGAGACTGCCAATGAGTCCGGCAGCGCCGAAGACGGCAAGACCGGTGCCGGCGGCGATCTGAATCATGCGGCGGCGGGACAGGGGGAAGATGGAACCGTGAAGGAACAGACGCATGGGCATTTCCATCGATTGAGGTCGATTGCTCTAGAGACAAATCCGGGCGGAAAGCGGATGACGCGTTTCGCCCCTTCCTATGACAGAAAAGGCGCCGGCGCGACAGCCATGGGCTCACCGGCCGCCGTCCAAAACTCTGGCGCCGAGCCGAACGAGCGCTTCGCGCAAGAGCTCGTCCGTCACGTCGCCGACCGTGGCGCGGGCGCCGGCGAGAGCAGCTTCCGACGGGGGTTTACATGGCGCGTGGACCTCACGCTCGCGCGTCAGAGGACCCTGTTTGAGGCTGAGCCGCCCGACGCAGGCAAAGCCCAAATGGGCATTGATGCGCTCGATGACCAGGGCTGAGAGATGCTGCAATTCCAGTGCAAAGCCGCTTTCGACGCGCACGACAAGGGTTGCCGGCTCAAAGGCCCGGTCGTTGCCGCCGCGGCCACGCTGCGGCCAACGCAGGCTGAGAGGCTCCGACATGGAGGCGAGCCGTTCACCCACGATCTCGTCCCAATAAAGAAGAATGTCGGATTGGCCGAAACCCTGCTTCGCCAGCACGGGATCGATCGCCTTGCCGACGAGATCGGCAAGAGGGCGCGTCCACGGGGCTCCCGAACGATGGTTCTGCATGGACCCGTTATAGTCCGCGCCCAGGACGCGGCCTAGTGCCAAGGGGCGCGTCGTCTCATCTTCGTGACGTTTATGAAGAGAATTTCATATCACGCGGCGCGCGCCTTGCGGCCGAGCGAGGCTTCGATCGCCAGAATCCGGCGTGTCGTGGCGAGCACGGAATCGGCATTGAGGCTGATCGAGTCGATGCCGAGGCGGACGAGAAATTCCGCCATTTCCGGATAGTCGGACGGCGCCTGGCCGCAGATGCCGCAGTGGCGATGATTGCGCTTCGCGCCTTCGATCGCCAAGCGGATCATTTCTTTCACGCCGTCGTCACGTTCGTCATAGTCGAAGGCGACGATGTCAGAATCGCGATCGACGCCAAGCACCAATTGCGTCAGATCGTTGGAGCCGATCGAAAAGCCGTCGAAATGTTTGGCGAAGGCGTCGACGAGCACGACATTGTTGGGGATCTCGCACATTACATAAACCTCAAGCCCATCCTGGCCGCGTTCGAGGCCCAGGGCCGCCATGCGGGCGATCACGGCTTCGGCTTCCGCGACGCGCCGGCAGAAGGGGACCATCAGTTTCAGATTCGTCAGCCCCATGTCGCGCCTGACGCGCAGCATAGCGGCGCATTCGAGCGCAAAACCTTCGGCATAGGCGGGATGGGTGTAACGCGCGGCGCCGCGGAAGCCGAGCATGGGATTGTCCTCATGCGGCTCGAAGGCGTGGCCGCCGACGAGGCTCGCATATTCATTGGTCTTGAAGTCGGAGAGCCGGATGATGACGGGCTTCGGATAGAAGGCCGCCGCGATCGTTCCGACGCCTTCAGACAGCCGTTCGATGAAGAAGTCCGCCGGCGTCGCATAATTCGCCGTGAGGCTGCCGATCTGCGCGCGCTCGCCGGCCGCGAGCCGCTCCGGATAGAGGAGCGCCATCGGATGAATCTTGATCGAATTGGCGATGATGAATTCCATGCGCGCGAGACCGACGCCGTCATTCGGCAAAGCGGCGAGGCCGAAGGCGGCCTCCGGGTCGCCGACGTTGAGCATCACCTCGGTCGCAGGCCGCGCCAGACTTTTGAGATCGGTGCGTTCGACCGTGAAGCCAAGCGTGCCTTCGAAGACTTTGCCCGTTTCGCCCTCGGAGCAGACGACGGTGATCGCATCGCCGGTCGCGATCTTGATCGTCGCCATCTCCGTGCCGACGACCGCGGGAATGCCATGCTCGCGCGCGACGATGGCAGCATGACAAGTACGCCCGCCGCGATTGGTGACGATCGCCGCCGCAACTTGCATCACCGTTCCCCAATCGGGCGAGGTCGTGTTGGCGACGAGAATTTCGCCGGGCACGAAGGCATCGAGATCGGAGGGTTGCGAGATGACCCGCGCGTTGCCTGAGGCGATCTTGGTTCCGACGGCGCGTCCGGTCGCGATCACATGTGCCGAGGCTTCGCCCTTGAGGTGGTATTCTTCGAGTTGGTTGCGGTCCTTGCGCGAGGCGACCGTCTCCGCGCGCGCCTGCACGATATAGAGCTTGCCGTCGAGACCGTCCTTCGCCCATTCGATATCCATCGGGCGCAGCTTGCCGGCCTTGGCGCTGTAGTGATCCTCAATGGTCATGGCCTGTCCGGCGAGGTCCAACACTTCGGCGTCGGTGAGACAATAGCGCGCGCGCTCTTTAGGGGCCGTGGGCAAGTTCTCCGTTGGCTTGTCACCCGTGCCATAGACCATCCGCTTTTCCTTGCGCCCGAGACTGCGCTTCAAGATCATGCGCTTGCCGGCGCGGTAGAGCGGCTTGAACACATAGAATTCGTCCGGATCGACCGTGCCCTGGACGACATTTTCGCCAAGCCCATAGGCGCCGGTGAGGAAGACAACGTCTTGAAATCCAGTCTCGGTGTCGAGCGTGAAGATCACGCCGGAGGAGGCGCTATCGGAGCGCACCATCTTCATCACGCCGACGGAATTGAAGACCTTGAAATGATCGAAGCCATTGTCGATACGGTAGCGAATGGCCCGTTCGGTGAAGAGGCTCGCGAAACAACGCTGAACCGCATCGAGAAGCGCGGCTTCGCCCGCGATGTTGAGATAGCTGTCGTGCTGGCCCGCGAAACTCGCGTTGGGCAAATCCTCGGCCGTTGCCGAGGAACGCACAGCAAGGCTCAGCGTGTCGCCATATTCCTCGCGCAGTTTCGCGTAGGCGGCGCGGATTTCTTCGACGAGCGTGCCAGGAAGGAGCGCATGCTGCACGATATCGCGCGCCGCGGCGGCGCGCTTGCCCATATCTTCGACGTTCTTCGGATCGAGACCGCTGAGGGTGGCCCGTAGAGCTGGCCAGGCGCCGGATTCTTCCAACACGGCGCGATAGGCTTCGGCCGTAATCGCAAACCCGTTCGGAACGCGGACTCCGGCGGTGGCGAGTTCGCGATACATTTCGCCGAGCGAGGCATTCTTGCCGCCCACGAGCGGGATGTCACCGATGCCGATCTCGGAGAAAAATCGGATGTAGCGCATGGCCATGAGTATGGACCTACAAATGCTGACCTATCGAACAGAATGGCAGCTGGGGAAGCGGAGTCTTGGAGCGGAATTCCTTAGCGCAGTTTCGCGCCGCGTCCTTGATTTGCATCAGAACGTGAGGAAGCCTCAGCGGCTCCCTTTTTTCAAGCTCATGATATAGGCGACGACCTCATCGATTTGATAGTCCACGAGCCGGGGATTCGGCATTTGCCCAGCCTTGCCCATGGTCTCATTGTGAGTCGAGAGGAAATTGCGCAGCGCTTTCGCATTGAGATCGGGCCGCTGCGCGAGCCCGAGGAAGCTCGGGGCCGGATGTTGGAGAATTGGCGCCACCGTCTGATCTGTGGCGACGACATGACATGTCCAGCAGACCCGGAGCGCGAAGGTGTGACCGGCGGCGATGAGATCGGCAGCAGATAGATCTTGGGCGCGAGCCGGCGCGGCGAGAAGGGCGACCGTTGCAGCAGAAGCTAAGATCATGCGCGCGAAAGAGAGGGACATGCCATTTCCTCTTGAGTGCCGCGGGCGCGCGGCTTTTGCGTCCCTGCGTCAGTAAAGCCTATACTGGAAAGCACTTTGACAAGGCGCAAATGGCTGTGACTTGCCCGTGAGGAGGATGACGGTGCGGCGCGACGCAGCTCGCGACAACGACGGGTTGCCTACGCCGACGGTCGCGACGTCTCGAGACTCCGCGGCCACGGCTCTGCTCGAATGGTACGACCGGCATCGGCGCGATCTTCCCTGGCGCGCCGCGCCGGGGGCTTCGGTCGATCCTTACGCCGTCTGGCTTTCGGAAGTCATGCTGCAGCAGACGACGGTTGCGGTGGTCAAACCCTATTTTGCGGCGTTCTTAACGCGCTGGCCGACGGTCGAAGCGCTCGCGGCGGCGCCGCGCGACGCCGTCATGCAGCAATGGGCCGGGCTCGGCTATTATTCGCGCGCGCGCAATCTGCACGATTGTGCGCAGACGCTGGTGGCGGAGCATGGCGGACGATTTCCGATGACGTCGGACGCGCTCCGCGCGCTGCCGGGTATTGGCGCCTATACTGCCGCGGCCATTGCCGCCATTGCCTTCAACGAGGCGGTCGCGGTCGTTGATGGCAATGTCGAACGCGTGATGGCGCGTCTCCTCGCGCTCGAGGTTCCGCCGGCCTCCGCCAAGGCAGAGATCAAAGAGGCGGTCGCTGCACTGATCCCAGCTGATCGGCCGGGCGACTTTGCCCAGGCCATGATGGATCTCGGCGCGACCCTCTGCACGCCGAAACGTCCGGCCTGCACCCTTTGTCCTTTAAGGCTTTTCTGCCGTGCCGCCGCGCAAGGGTCGCCCGAGCGCTTTCCCATCAGGCCGCCGCGCCAGGCGCGACCGCAACGCTCAGGCGGGGTCTTCTATATCCGCTCGGGCGAAATGGTCCTCGTCCGGACGCGTGCCCCCAAGGGGCTTCTCGGCGGGATGGCCGAATTTCCGGGCACAGGCTGGGACACGACAATCGATTGCGAGAAAGCCTTGCGCGAAGCCCCTCTCATCGCCGATTATCGTGCGTTGAAGCAGGGAGTCACCCATGTCTTCACCCATTTTGCGCTTGAGCTTGATGTTTTCACGGCAAGGGTCGCGCCGGGGACCAAGGCGCCCGAATCCTGCCGTTGGGTTGCTGAGGACCAGCTCGATCAAGAGGCCTTGCCCAGCGTGATGCGCAAAGTGGTCGCCCTTATCCGAGAGAGCGGGATGTGACGGATCGAACCGCCTCTGAGTCATGCCGATGAATCTTGCCGAAGAGTCTCGCCGATGAGTGGTGAAGGCGCCCCAGCACGCCGTGGCCGCGGGATCAGTATCGCCCTGACCGAGGGCGCATTCCGCGTGACGTCCGGCAAGAAGACCTTGACCATCTATCCGACGCCCGATTTGCCCGGCGAGGTATCACCCGCCGATTTCGTCATCAGGCTCGATGAAATCCTCGTCTGGGATGCGCCGAACCAGGATTGCGAGATCGAGATTGAAGAGTTGCAGAAGATCGTCGAAGCGATCGGCGAGGAATGCGAAAGACTGGGGCTGGTCGTCGCATTCGAATGAACGGCGGTTGCGGGTTCAATCGCGCCGAGGCGCGGGGCGCTCCGCGAGCTGACGCGCGAAGGCGTCGCGCTCTTCTTCAAGACGGCGGATGCGCCGCATGGCGCTGAGCGAGATCACCGGCTCGTCAAGGCTCTCTTCGAACTTCACGCCCGCTTCCGTGGCGCCGCGCCAGACGATGCGCACATTCCTGTGATCGCCGCTGTGCGGGATGACAAGCGTGAACTGGTCGGGGATCGTCGCCGGTCTGTCGAAGACGAGGCGTGCTCCATTCGGAGACAGATTGCGCACGAGACAGCCCAAGCTGGCACAGCGCGGATGGAAATCCACTTCGCCGCCCAGATAGGTGCGCCATCGTTGCTCTCTGCGACGTTCATTCACCGCCGCGTCTCCTGGTTAATGAGATGTTAACGTGAGGAGAGAGCGGCAATTTCTGCGCCATGCACGGCGCGGACAACTTCAGTCGACGGCTTGCGGAAAACAAATCCGGCAGCGCACGCCGCTCTCGTCAAACGCGATCGTCGCCTCGCCGCGGCCCGGCGCAAAAGCCGTCTGCATCAGTCGCGAGCCGAAACCGTTGCGCGACGGCGGCAGGACTTTGGGACCGTCGTACTCCTGCCAATCGAGGGCGACGGTTTCGCCCTTCTTGGCCCAGCTAATGGCGACCGTTCCTCCCGGCACGGAGAGCGCGCCATATTTCAGCGAATTGGTGCCGAGTTCGTGGATGAGCAGCGCCAGCGTCGCACCGATCTCATGGGGAACGCCGGCTGACTCACCTTTTATCCTAAAGCGGTCCGTCTCGAAGGGTTCAAGCACGCGATCAAGAAGAACCCGCAAGTCGGTCGGGAAATTGGGATTTTCGATGATCAGGTCTTGCGCCCGGCCGAGCGCCAGGAGGCGCGCTTCGAAGAGATTTTGAAAGTCCGGCAGGCTCGTCGCGCTCTGGAAGGTCTGACGCGAAATCGCCTGAATGAGGCCGAGCACATTGCGGGCGCGATGCGTCATCTCATGCGCGAGGATCAACGCCCGCTCTTCCGATTCGACGAGCGTGCGGACGAGCGCGCGCAGCAGTGTGAGACTGACGACCAGCATGCCGGCGAGCGCGCAGAAGCCGACGAGCCGCAACCAGGATTCATGACCGAGCGGGAAGCCGCCCGCGGGCGCGAGCCACAGGACAATCGCAATCGGCACGGCCAGGATCGTCGCCGTCACACCGGCCCAAGGTCCGGCCACGGCTGTCGCTAGGAAGACCGAAGGAAAGAAGCTGAGGAACGGCAGGCCGCGGCTTGAAATCGGCGAGAGGGCGAAACGAAGAAGAATGCCCAGCCCCGTGCACAGGACAGCGATCGCCTGTCCCTGCCAGAAGCCGGGCGACTGCAACAATAAATCCCTGATCCAGCGCGGCGTAGCGGGCCGGTGTGCGCGAGGCACCATGGACGATTGACCTTCAATGCCGACCCAATCAGACAGCATGAGAATGCCGTCAAATGCGGCCGCCAGGCAAGCGAGTCGCAAATAAGACGATTGGCGAATTGAAAGATTTTTAGCTAACGCGCGCGCGATGCAACAGGTTGCGTCGCCGAGACATCGGCGCCTGGCAGCGCCGCGCGCAATTGTGTCCGCAGGACATCGATGGACGCGCGCTGGCCTTTCGCTTCGTAATGCCAATAGGTCCAGCCATTGCAGGCCGGCAGGCCTTGCGCCAAAGCGCCGATTTTATGAATCGATCCGATGATTCCTTGTCCGGCGACGATCAGCGACAGAGTTCCGTCGGCGCGCACCACGGCGCGATGACGCTGCTGCGCGTCGGTGAGAATAGCGCCGGGCTTTAAAAGGTCCGCTTCGAGAATCTCGGTGAAGGCCACGCGCGGTTGTGAACGCTTGCTTGGCGCAAGCACCACAGCGTCTTCCGGCAGCGGCACGACGGAGGCGATGCGCGCGCGCGCCGCCTTGGCATAGGTCGCATCGCGTTCGATGCCGATGAAACTGCGGCCGAGCCGTTTTGCTACCGCGCCCGTGGTGCCGGAGCCGAAGAAAGGATCGAGCACGAGATCGCCGGCATTCGATGCCGAGAGCAGAACGCGGCCGAGCAGCGCCTCGGGCTTCTGCGTCGGATGCATCTTGCCGCCATCGCTTTTCTTCAAACGCTCCGCGCCTGTGCAGATCGGGAAGAACCAATCGGAGCGCATCTGGCAATCTTCATTGCCGGCCTTCAGCCCTTCGTAGTTGAACGTATAGGCCTTTGCGTCGGCGCTCTTCGCCGCCCAAATCATCGTTTCATGCGCATTGGTGAAACGCCGGCCGCGAAAGTTCGGCATCGGATTGGCTTTGCGCCAGACGATGTCGTTCAAGATCCAAAAGCCGAGATCTTGCAGGCATGTGCCGACGCGGAAGACGTTGTGATAGGAGCCGATGACGAAGATCGTCGCGTCAGGCTTCATTACTCGGCGCACGGCGGAGAGCCAGGCACGGGTGAAGGCATCGTAATCGGAAAAACTCGAAAATTTGTCCCAGGCCGCATCGACGCCGTCGACGACGCTCTGGTCGGGACGCGACAGTGCGCCTTCGAGTTGCAGATTATAGGGCGGATCGGCGAAGACGAGATCGACGCACGCGGCCGGAAGCCGATCGAGCCTTTCGACACAATCGCCGACGAGGATCTGATTGAAGGGGAGAACGGGCTTCGAAGGGGCGGCGGACGGCACGGCCGGGTGCCGCGCTCTCGAAGACTCAGGACGCGTGACCTTTTGCTGAGTCTTCGAGCCGGCAGCCCCGGCACGTGCGATACGCATAAACACCACCGGATGCGCAACTAACTGCGCCAATCTGCCGATGGCGGGTAAAGGTGGCGTTTAAGACGCTTGAAAAATGCTGTCTCTTTTTCGAACGTATTGAATAAGAATGTATTGACGCGGCATCACGCATCGACCGCGCGCAGAGGCGAAAAGCTCAGCCGGTGAAATGGGCAGGGCCCATGTTGGGCGATGGCCTCGAGATGTTCTTGCGTAGCGTAACCCACATGCCGGCTGAATCCATAGACGGGATGGACACGGCAGAGGCGGGTCATCAGACGGTCGCGCGCCACTTTCGCGACGATCGAGGCCGCCGCGATCGAGACCGAAAGCCCGTCGCCCTTAACGATTGTTTCTCCAGGGCAGGCGAGATCGTCGGGCAAATCGTTGCCGTCGATCAGAACAAAGCAGGGCCTGATCGCGAGCGCCGCGAGCGCATGGCGCATGGCGGTGAGGCTCGCTTGGCGAATGTTGATCCTGTCGATGTCGGCCGCGCTGACAAAGGCGAAGGCGACGGCGAGCGCGCGGGTAAGGATCTCTTCATAAAGCGTCTCGCGCACATCCGCGGCCAGACACTTCGAATCGTTCAATCCGTCCGGCACATTTTTGGGATCGAGGATCACAGCGGCGGCAGTAACCGGTCCCGCGAGACAGCCGCGGCCTACTTCGTCAATGCCGGCGACGGGCCACAGGCCTTTTCTGCGCAATTTCTTTTCGCGCAGAAAGTCAGGCACGGTCGTCGGCCGCTGCGGCATCGATGAGATCTCGGAAAGATCGAAGTCTTGCATCGCTTCCTTACCGTCTTGCCTCGCGCCGCGCAGCCGGGCCGCGCAATGATCCACAGCTCAATGGGCCGTTCAGACGCTTCTCATCAAAACAATTGCAGCTGCTCGCCGATCCTGGGCGGTGGCGCGAAGAGATCGTGCCGCAATTTCGTCCTGGTCCTCGAAAAGCCGATCTTCGCCGCGGCCGCCTCGAAGCGGCGGCCGATCATCCAGGCATAGGGGCCGGAGCCCACCATCCGCTTGCCCCACGTCGAGTCGTAAATCTTGCCCTCGCGCACGGAGCGAATAAGCGACAAAATGTGGCGAACTTTATGCGGATAATGGGCAAGCAGCCATTCGCTGAAAAGATCGCGCAATTCGAGCGGCAGCCGCAGCATCACATAGCCGGCTTCGCGTGCGCCCGCCGCATAAGCGCGATTGAGAATGGTCTCCATCTCATGATCGGTGAGGCCGGGAATGATCGGCGCGACCATCACAGTCGTCGGAATGCCGGCCTCGGCCAGCGCCTGAATGGTGGCGAGCCGGCGCTCCGGCATCGTCGCGCGCGGCTCCATGCGCCGCGCCAACACAGGATCGAGCGTCGTCACGGAAAGTGCCACTTTGACGAGACCTTTCTCGGCCATCGGCTTCAGAAGATCGAGGTCGCGCAGGATTAGCGCCGATTTGGTGACGATGCCGACCGGGTGATTGGTCCGGGCCAGCACTTCAAGCACCTCGCGCATGACACGATATTGCCGCTCGATCGGCTGATAGGGATCGGTGTTGGTGCCGATCGCGATCGTCTTCGGCTGATAAGCCTTCGCCGCGAGTTCCCTTTCGAGCAGGGCGGCGGCGCCTTCCTTCGCAAAGAGCTTGCTTTCGAAATCGAGTCCGGGCGAAAGACCCATGAAGGCATGGGTCGGGCGGGCGAAACAATAGACGCAGCCATGCTCGCAGCCCCGATAGGGGTTGATCGAGCGATCGAAGGAAATATCGGGAGAGTCGTTGCGGGTGATGATCGTCTTCGGCCGCTCCATCGTCACGGAGGTCGCAAGCGGCGGCAGTTCTTCCGGGATGTTCCAGCCGTCCTCGAACGAGAAGCGGCTCAGAATTTCGAAGCGCCCGCTGTCGTTCGACTGCGCCCCGCGGCCGCGTTTCGGCGGCTCAAGGGTTCGCGCCTCGGCCTCCTCGCCGCGGCGGCGGGGCAGGGGACGCGAGGGCGCCGGCCGGCGCTGCCGGAGCGACGCGGCCTCGTCCTTTATCTCCTCCCTGATCCTTGCCACATCAGACATGCTTGACCTTCACACTCTTTCACAGCGTTAAGATAAGAACATTGAGAGAACAAATATCGTACACCTTAGGTACTGTCAACTCGATCCCGGGCGTGAAGTTCAGACGTTTGGAGTTCAATCGGAGCAGAAGCCCGCAGAGGTCTTCAGCCAAAGAATATGGGAAGCTCCGCCGATGCTGTCCGTGATCATTCTCTGTGACGAAAGCGCCGAGTCCGGCCGGCCCGAGGCCGTCGTGCGCACACTCGCGCCGCTCGTCGGCGCCGCGGTCAAAGGCCTCGTCCGCGATGTCGTTGTCGCCGGGCCCAAGGGACGTCAACTGGATGTCATCGGCGATCATGCGGGCTGCGCGATCATCGAGGCCGATCTCGAATCTGTCCGGCTGAAAGAGGCCTTTGCCGCGGCGAAAGTCGAGACACTGATGCTCCTGCGGTCGGGCCATATTCCGGAGATTGGCTTTTTCGAAGAAGTCGAAGATGTTCTGTCGTCGAATTTGGAGGCGCGCGGGCTTCTGCTTCGCGCTCTGCCCGAGACTTTCATCGAGCGTATGATCCCGCGCATGGCGCCCGCCGCTGGCCTCATCGCGGCACGCGCGCACTGCGCGGCGAGTGGGGCGCAGTCGTTTGACGGCCTTATTGCCGCGCTTTCCCCGCGCGATCTTTTGCGCCGGCGGTTGCGGCGGGTTGGATAATAAGCAGAGCCGGATAATCAGCAGAACCGTTGAACCAGGAGCGTGGGCTGCGCGTTCCTGTCGTGCACCCTCTTAAAATTGACGGACCCGTGTTGCGATGCCGCTTTCAAAAAGCCGGTCGATGCTCTTGTTTTTGTGTTGTTTATCGCTGTTCTCGATCGGCGGGAGCAGCGCTTTCGCCATGCGCCGTTTTGGCGATGTGCCGCTGCCGCCGCCGCGCCCGCAGGGTATCGATCCGCCCATCAAGAACGCTGACAAGAGCATCGAGACGAATTCCGGCAAGGTCATAGAGCAGCCCACCGAAAAACACGCTGATCAGAACACGGATCAGGGCACTGCAAAGAGCGGCGCACTGCTGCCGCCCTCCGAAAGCGCGAACGACAATGATGCAAAGCGCACGGAGCTTCTCGCGAAAGGTGACATAATCGCCGACGCGCTTCCGGCCATCGCTGGGGCGGGCGCCTGTGGCATCGCCGCGCCTGTTCTCCTCAAAGCCGTCATTCTTTCGGACGGGAAGAAAGTCGCCATCGTGCCGCCGGCGACACTGCGCGCCTCGCTTGCCTCATCCGTCGCAGACTGGGTGCGCGAGGATCTCGAACCGGCGCTCGCGACGGACGGCGACAGGCTCATATCGATCGAAGGGACGGGCGGCTATGAATGCCGCGACCGCAATCGCCTCGCCAGCGGCAAGCTCAGCGAACACGCGATCGGCAATGCGCTCGATATGCATGTGTTCTTGACGGCCAAAGGCAAACACATTCCCGTTGCGGCCGATCCGGACGACACCGCCGACGCGGACGCTTTTCGCGCGCTGATGAAGAAGACAGCCTGCGTCCGCTTTATGACCGTGCTCGGCCCAGGCTCCGACAGTTTTCATGCCGAGCATCTGCACGTCGATCTCGAAGCGCGGCACAGTGGCGCGCATCTCTGCCAATGGGATATGCCGCTGATGGCGAAGGTCGCGGCGCCGGCGCATTAGAGCCGAGCGGAAATCTGCCTCAGCTTCAGGCGGTCAGCGCGCAAAAGTGTTGCAGGCGTCGATCTTGCCGGAGGTGAGGCCCGTCGCGAACCAATGGGCGCGCTGGTCCGAGGTGCCGTGAGTGAAGGTCTCGGAGGAGACGATCCGGCCCAGCGCCGCCTTCTGCAGGCTGTCGTCGCCGATCGCCTTGGCGGTGGCGACGAGTTTCTCGACCTCGGCCGGATCGATGACGTGATATTTCGTCTCCGCGTTGCCAGCCCAAATGCCGGCGTAACAATCCGCCATCAGCTCGATGCGGACCGAAATCGCGTTGCCGAGCGCGCCGAAGGCGCTTCTCTGCGCGACGCGGGCCTTGCCGAGAATGCCGATCTGATCCTGAATGCGGTGGCCGATCTCATGGGCGAGAATATAGGCATAGGCGAAATCGCCGCCGCCGCCGAAACGGGCGCGCATGTAAACGAAGAACATCGGATCGAGATAAATCTTGTCGTCGACCGGGCAATAGATCGGCCCCATGGCGCTATACGTCCGGCCGCAGGCAGATTTGATGAAGCTGTCGTAGAAAACGAGGTGCGGTGGCGTATAGGCGACGCCCCTCTGTTTTTTCAGCACATCCGTCCAGACAGTCTTCGTCTCGTCGAGGACATTGGCAACTGCGCTATCGATCTGATCGTCAGAGGATCCCGCGCGAAGCGCCGGGACATGCGGAGCGGCAGGCGCGTGAAAAGGCATGCTCAGCGCGAGGCGCGCCAATTCAGCCTTGTCGAAGAGATGGGAATCGGTTCGTGAGACCCAGAGGCTTCCGCCGGTCACGACGAGGGCGGCCACTGCCCATTTTCCGAGCGCATGTGCGCCCGTTGATCCGCCAGCGCCGCGCCCAAGCCTGATCCTTTGCCGAAATTCGGTGATTCGTTCAAAAAGCCTATTGATCGAAGGTGTTGCAAGCATCGACCTGGCCTGAGTTGAGCCCGGTCTTAAACCATTGCACACGCTGTGCCGAAGTTCCATGCGTGAAGGAGTCTGGGACAATATAGCCCTGGGAAACCTGTTGAAGGCGGTCGTCGCCGATCGCTTGCGCCGTGGCGATCGCCTTTTCGACGTCGCCGGGCTGGAGCACATGATATTTGGCCTGCGCATTCGCTGCCCAGACGCCGGCAAGACAATCGGCGTTTAGTTCGATCTTTACCGACAGCGCATTGCCTTGAGCGCTGCTGAAGGCACTGCGCTGCTCCGACTGGACCTTCTGCAGGATGCCGAGCTGATCCTGCACATGATGGCCGATCTCATGCGCGATGACATAGGCATAGGCAAAATCGCCGCCGCCGCCGTAATGTTCCTTCATGTCGCGGAAGAAGGACGTGTCGAGATAGACCTTTTGATCGACCGGACAATAGAAGGGCCCCATGGCCGATTGGGCGCCGCCGCAGCCTGAACGCGTTGAGCCACTGTAAAGCACGAGATGAGGCGGAATATATTGCACACCCTTTTGCGCCGGCAGAATTTGCGTCCACACATCTTCTGTCTCGGCCAGAATCGCGGCGACGAATTGCCCGATCTGATCGTTGGGCGCGCCGGCTTGTGTCTGCGGCTGCGTCGTTTCCGTTTGCGCCCCGTTTTTTCCTTCCAGCACTTCGGCGCCGCCGATGAGGACGCGCGGATCGATGCCGAGCGCCCAGCCGATGATGCCGAGAATGACAATCGTGCCGAGCCCCAATTGGCCGGCGCCGCCAAAGCCGATGCCCGTCCCGCCGCCGCCACCGCTGTCGTCGTCCCCGCGGCGATCCTCGACATTGTCCGAGCGGCGAAAATCTTCCCAGCGCATGCGCGGGCTCCTATCTCATTCCTGGCCGGTCAATTCATCGACTAGAGCGGCTGGAAATTCAATAGAGGCCGCGTGTGCAGGATTCGTGGCGGCGTGAGCACACCCAAAAAGGGTGCTTCTATAAAGCCTTGAGGCCTAGCGCTTTCATCTGCTTGGCGAGTGTCCTGAGATCCGCCCAGGCGAGTTTCTTGTGTCCCGGCTGGCGCAGGAGATAGGCCGGATGCAGCATCGCGAGCGCCGGAATCTTTGTCCCTCCGCGGTCGTACTCGAGCCAGCGGCCACGAAGCCGCATGATGCCGTCCTTGGTGCCGAGCAGCGTCTGGGTCGAGGCAGCGCCCAGACACACGAGAATCTTAGGATTCACCAGCGCGATCTGCCGTTCGACGAAGGGCAGGCATGCGGAGGTCTCAAGCGGCGTCGGCGTTCGATTGCCGGGCGGGCGCCAAGGCACGACGTTGGCGATATAGACGCGCGTGCGGTCGAGCCCGATCGCGGCCAGCATCTTGTCGAGCAATTGTCCGGCGCGCCCGACGAAAGGCCGACCGATTCGATCTTCATCCGCGCCCGGCGCTTCGCCGACGAACATAATGTCGGCTTCAGGATTGCCATCGGCGAAGACGAGCTGCGTCGCGGTCGCCTTCAACCCGCAGCCTTCAAAAGCCAGAAGCTTTTCGCGGAGTTCGTCGAGCGTTTGAGCGGAGAGCGCGGCTTCGCGTGCCGATTGGACGACGACATCCGTCGAGAGCGACGGCGCGGCGGCGGCATCAGGTGCGGGCGATCGTTCGCGCAAGCTGCGCGCGCTCCGCGGCGACGGGTTTTCTAACGAAGCGGGGGCGGGCGGTCGCGCAAGCGCCGCGGCCGACTCCGCAAAACGATCGTGCGGACAATCATCGATGGCGAGATCGATGCCCATATCCGCATACCAGCGCAGGAGCTGCGCGAGCGATTGGGGATCGTCGGGAGAATTCGACATGAGTGCTTTTTAGCAGAGGCGCGAAATCTTCGCACCGTCTCTGACCGATCACTCGGCCGGCTTCTTAGGCGCATAGCGCGCCAGAAAAAGCGCGACCGCTTCCTCAACATGGCGGCGAATGGTGGCTTCCGTCAGCGGCTCCCAGCCGGGCGCGACGAGCATCATAATGTGACGATTGGCGACGACCGCGCCGAGAAAGAGCCTCGCGGCCAGCGTCGGATCTTCACAGGCGAGCAAGCCCTGGCGCGTCGCGCCTTCGAGATAAAGGGTCAATTGCTGGAGGACCTGCGCCGGACCTTGCTCGAAAAAGATGCGGCCGAGCTCCGGATTACGTGGCGTTTCGGCCACAACGATGCGGAATAGGCAGATCGGGTCCTCATTCAGCAACTTGTATAAGAGGTTGAAGCCGAGCTGCAAAAGCACTTCATGAGGTGCGCCGAGAAGGCGCGGATCGCCTTCGGCACCAGCGAAGAAGCGTGCGGTGCGGGCCCGCACAACTTCCGAAAACAGTCCTTCCTTGCTGCCGAAATGCCGGTAAAGCGTCTCCTTCGAGGCGCCGGCGCGGGAGGCGACAATCTGCATCGTCGTTTCGTTAAATCCGAGTTCTAGAAACACGCGTTCGGCGACTTCGGCGATTTCTTCACGCCGTTTCTCGCCGCGCGGAATGCGTCTGCAAGAGTGCATATCGATCTCGGTCACGTCGGGCTCGGTTGACATCGCTGGGGCATCACAATATACGAACCTTCCGGTTCGGTTAAGGGTTTTTTTGCAGTTTTAGCCTGCGGCGGAAGAGTTTAAGGACCTTTGCGCCAAAAGGCCGGCACCAGCACGTCGATTTACGGATGTCTACCATGCGCGGAGCGTTCCAGCGGTCCGCGCAAAAAATTCGGCGTTATAGCGCCGCGGACCGCAAGGGTGACAAGGGGAGTTACCTGATTTGAGCGAGCAAGGCCAAACGGAAAACGGGGCCGGGGCCAAAGAGGCTGCGCCATCGTCATTCGGCGGCAGGCGCCGGATTGCACTGATCCTTGCCATCGTCGTGGCCGTTGTCCTGCTGGTCATCGCCTATAGTTACTGGATCGCCAGCGCGAGCTATGAATCGACCGACGACGCCTATATCGACGGCAATGCGGTGACCGTCGCGCCGCGGGTCTCGGGCGCGATCGTTTCTCTCGATATTGGCGACAATCAGTTCGTTCATAAGGGCGATTTCCTCGTCCATATCGATCCGCGCCAGTACAACATCGATTTGGAATCCGCCAAGGCCAGTCTTGCCACCGCGCAGGGCCAGTTGTCCGGCATCCAATATGCCGCCGAAATCGCGCGCAAGAATTTTCCGGCAGCGCTTGCCATCGCGCAGGCGCAGCTCGCAAGCGCCAACGCCAATCTCGTTAAAGCCGAAGCCGACTATAAGCGCCAGCTTGCGTTGCCGGCGCAGGCGACGACCCAGCAGGATATCGACACCGCCACCGCCAATTGGCGCCAAGCCGATGCGCAAGTGCACTTGGCCGAAGCGCAGGTGCAGCAGGCCGAGCCCGTCCAACAAAAGATCGGCCAGACCGATGCCCAGGTGAGCGAACTCTCCGGCCAAGTCGGTCAGGCGCAGGCGAAGGTCGATCAGGCCGAACTCAACCTGCACTTCACCGTGGTTCGCGCGCCGCAAGACGGCTGGGTGACCAAACGCGCCGCCCAGGTCGGCAATTATGTGACGCCCGGCCAGCAGATCATGTCGCTTGTCTCGCCGCAGATCTGGGTGACAGCGAATTTCAAGGAAACGCAGCTCACCGATATGCGGCCGGGGCAGAAGGTGACGATCTCGGTCGATGCCTATCCGGGATTGCATCTCGAAGGCCATGTGGATTCGGTCCAGCGGGGCACGGGAGCGATCTTCACCGCATTTCCGCCCGAAAACGCGACAGGCAATTTCGTCAAGATCGTTCAGCGCGTGCCGGTGAAGATCGTCATCGACAAAGGTCTTGATGCCGACCATGCGATGTCGCTCGGCCTTTCGGTCGAGCCGCGGGTGAAGGTGAGATGACGAGCGCGTCCGAACCCGCCGGCGAGACCGCACCGCCTCAGCCGCCTGCGGGCGGTGGGTCCGGCGAGGACGATCGCAGTTCCTGGCGGCCGAACAGCAATCCCTGGCTCGTGGCCATCGTCGTTACCATGGCCGCGTTCATGGAGATTCTCGACACGACGATCGTCAACGTCGCGTTGCCGCACATCGCGGGCTCTCTTTCGTCGAGCGCCGATGAAGCGACCTGGACGCTGACCTCTTATCTCGTTGCCAATGGCATCGTGCTGACCATTTCGGGCTGGCTCGGCAATGTGCTCGGCCGCAAACGCTATTTTCTGATCTGCATCGCCATGTTTACCGTCTGCTCGTTCCTGTGCGGCACGTCGCACAGCCTCGGCGAACTCATCGTCTTCCGTCTCTTGCAGGGCTTCTTTGGCGGCGGTCTGCAGCCAAACCAGCAATCGATCATTCTCGATTATTTTCCGCCCGAGCGACGCGGCGCTGCTTTCGGCGTGACGGCGGTCGCGATTATCGTCGCGCCGATTTTGGGCCCGACTCTCGGCGGCTTCATCACCGACTCTTCGTCCTGGCGCTGGATTTTCTTCATCAATGTGCCGGTCGGCATTCTTGCCGTATTCCTCGTTTCCATCTTGGTCGACGATCCGCCTTGGGCGCGCGCGCGCCCGCGCAGCACCGATTTCGTCGGCCTCGGCTTCATCGCCGTCGGCCTTGGCTGCTTGCAGGTGATGCTCGATCGCGGCGAAGACGAAGACTGGTTCGGCTCGGGCTTCATCATGGCGATGGCGCTGATCGCGGCAGCGGGCATCATCGGCGCCATCATATGGCTGACCGTCGCCAAAAAGCCGATCGTCCATCTCGAAGTCTTCAAGGACAAGAACTTTGCCGCCGGCTGCGCGATGATCAGCGCTATGGGTGGGATTCTTTATGCGAGCGCTGTCGTCATTCCGCAATTCGCCCAACAAGTCATCGGTTATACCGCGACCTGGGCGGGCATGATCCTTTCGCCGGGCGGCGTCGTGGTCTTGTTCCTTATTCCCTTTGTCGGCCGGTTGATGACCAAAATCCAGACGCGCTACATCATCGCGTTCGGCTTCTTCACGCTCGGGCTCGCGTTTCTGTATTCGCGCATTTTGGTGCCGGATATTTCCTTCATGCGGCTCGTGCTGCTGCGCTCGTCGCAATCGGCGGCGCTTGCCTTTCTTTTCGTGCCGATCAGCACGATCGCCTATCGCACTCTGCCGCGCGAATTGAACGGCGATGCGACGGCGCTCTATTCAATGTTCCGCAATTTGGCGGGCTCCATCGGCATTTCCCTCTCCACCGCGACGATTCAGCAGCGGATGCAAACGCACGAGGCCTATCTGTCGCAATGGGCGTCGCCGGCGCATCAGCCCTTCGTCAATCTGCAGAATCAATATCAGGCCGCGCTCCAGTCCATGGGGAAAGTGGCCGCGGTGGCGCATGATATGGCCATTGTAAAACTGCTACAGGTCTTTCGAATGCAGGCGGCGGTGCTCGCCTATTCGGATGTCTTCTTCTATTGTTCGTTCGTCGCATTTGCGATGGTGCCGTTTTGCTTCCTGCTTTCGGCGACGAAAGCGGGTGGCGGGGGTGGCGTGGGGGCACATTAGCGTGGTGTTACAGTTCGGCGGGAAATGCCTGGCCGCAGCCGTGCGCCGTCGCACGTTGCGTCTTGGCCCTGTGCTGACAGTGCTGCTCGCCGGCTGTGCTGTCGGGCCGGATTTTGTCCCGCCCGATGCAGGATTGCCGCAAACATCCTTCTTCTCAACCGAGACACACGAGCCGACCGATCGCACCGCCGCAACCTCGGCAAACTATGCCGCGCCCGATCCCAACTGGTGGGCGATCTTCCGCGACAGTGAATTGACGGCGCTTGAAAATCGCGTGGCGGCCGACAATCTCGACGTGCAGACGGCGACGCTTCGGCTGGCGCAGAGCCGTTATCAGCGCGATGTCGCTGCCGCGGCGCAATTTCCGGGATTGAACGGCAACACTTCCTATGAACGGCAAAAGCCGAGCGACAATGGTCTCCTTGGCCTGTTCAGCAACGGTTTTAGCGGCAATTCCGCCAATGGCGCCTTCGGCAATCAGCCGGGGGGCGTTCCCGGCAATCTCACGGCACCCTTTAGCCTCTGGCAGTATGGCTTTGATGCGTCTTGGGAACTCGACATTTGGGGCAAGATCAGGCGCCAGGTCGAGGCCGCCGACGCGCAGGCCCAAGCGTCCGAAGAAGATCGGCGTGCGGTTCTGGTCTCGAACCTCGCCGAAGTCGCGCGCGACTATATGCAACTGCGCGGTATTCAAAAGCAGATCAGAATTGCCCGGGAGAATGTCGCGGCCGAAAGCGAGATTCTCAAAGTCACGCGCCAGCGCCAGGAGCGCGGCCTTGTGACGGGTCTCGATGTGGAAACGGCTGCATCGCAAGTCGATTCCGTGCAAGCTGAGCTGCCGGATTTGCAGCGCCAGCAATCCGAGGCGATCAATGTTTTGAGCCTTCTGCTCGGCGAGGGACCGGGCGTGCTGGCGGACGAGCTGATCGTGCCCTCAGCCTTGCCCCTGAGCCCGCCGCAATTACCGGTTGGCATTCCGTCCGATCTCGCCCGCCGCCGGCCCGATATTCGTGAGGCCGAGGCTCAACTTCATGCGGCAACCGCCGATATCGGCGTTGCAATCGGCGATTTTTATCCGAGCGTCTCGCTCAACGGCAGCGTCGGCTTTCAAGCGCTGGATTTGAAGAATTTGTGGAAAGGCACGTCGCTTCAATATGCGATGGGGCCGAATATCACTTTGCCCATCTTCGAAGGCGGACGGCTGAAGGGCACACTCGCGTTGCGCACCGCGCAGCAGCAAGAGGCCGCGATCACCTATCACGAGACGGTGCTGAAAGCCTGGCATGATGTCGTGAATGCGCTTGTCGCCTATCGCACCGAGCGCGAGCGCCATGGACGGCTCTCAGAGCAAGTCGTGCATGCGCGCAAAGCGCTCCATCTCGCACGCGACCGTTACAACAACGGCGTTGCGCAATTCATCACCGTTCTCGACGCGGAGCGCACGCTGCTCGAGGCCGAGCAGCAATCGGCGACGAGCGAAACCAATGTCGCGATCGATCTCGTCTCGCTCTATAAGGCGCTGGGCGGTGGATGGGAGACGGCCTTCCCAGGGCCTCAGGGCGCTGTCGCGACCCTCGATCCGTCACACCAATAATCCGATCTGAAGCCGAAAGACCGTGTTCATCGCTGGCAACACGCGATGTTCCATCTTCTTTGGTGCGATTCCAAAAGCGAAATCCCCGCGCAGCGGAAGTGCGGCTGACAATCCACCAGAATTCGGAATTGCGCGATTGCGAATAGCAAATTCTAGCGTGATAATCCTTTTCAAGAAGGGTGGACTGAACCCTTCGACGCGCGGCGCGCGATGATCGCAGCCGCTGTTCGGCATTGAGACCCGAAATTAAGACTTGGAGCCTGCCTTGTAGAAAAATCACGCCATATCGAGAGGGCACGCTCCGGAGGGAAAGGATGCGCCATCATGACAAGATCTGCTTGGAAGGCCGAGCCGGCCGGCCCTCGATCCATTGCCCTTGTCGGTCCTTATGGCAGCGGTAAATCCGCACTCTTCGATGCGTTGATGGCATCGGCCGGCGTTCCGCCCAAACGCGGCAGCGATCCCAAGAACAGAACGATGACCACCGAGGTTCGTCTCGGCCACTGCACTTTCATGGATGAGCCCTGGGCCATCGTCGATTGTCCTGGCTCCGTTGAATTTTCCTACGACACGCTCGGCGCTTTGATGGTCTGCGATCTCGCGGTCGTCGTCTGCGAGCCCTCGCCCGAGCGGATGGCCTCGATCACGCTCCTGATGAAGACGCTCGAGGATTATGAAATCCCGCATCTCGTCTTCATCAATAAGGTGGACATGCTGGCTAGCCGCATTCGCGATTCGATCGCCGCCTTGCAGAATTATTCGAAATTTCCGCTGGTGCTTCGGCAAGTCCCGATCCGCGAAAAGGACGCGGTGACGGGATATGTCGATGTCGTCAGCGAGCGCGCCTATCGCTATCGCCGCGAGCAGGATTCGGAACTCATCACACTGCCGAACGACATGCGCGAGCGCGAGCAGGAAGCGCGCGCTGGATTGAGCGAAATTCTCGCCGATCACGACGATGCGATCATGGTGAAAGTGCTCGAAGATATTGCGCCCAGTCCCGATGAACTGTTCAAGCAGCTCCACCACGATCAATGCTGCGGCAGCATCGTCCAGGTGCTCATCGGCGCCGCGGTCCCGGGCTTCGGTATTTTGCGGCTCTGGAAGGCGCTTCGCCATGATGCGCCGAATGCCTGGGAGACGGCGCAGCGGCATGGCATCGCGGTCTCCGACCAGCCGCTCGTGCAAGTCTTCAAAACGGTTCATGCAGGGCAGGCGGCTTATACGGGCAAGCTTTCTCTAAGCCGCATCTGGCGCGGCACGCTCACCGACGGCGGCAATTTGAACGGCAGCCGCATCGGCGGTGTCTATCATATCGTCGGCGGAGACCCGGTCCGCGTTTCCTCAGCCAACGCCGGCGAACTCGTCGCCATCGGCCGCCTCGAAGGTGCCCCCACGGGAGCCGTGATCGGATTGCATGATCCCTCCGAAATTCTCGATTTTCCGCCGCCGCCCGCGCCGGTCTTCGCGGTTTCGATCGCCACCAAGGATCGCAAGGACGATGTGAAGCTTTCGACTGCGCTGCATAAGCTCGTCGAAGAAGACCCCTCGCTCACCGTTGTGCACGAGCAGGCGACCGGCGAGAGTTTGCTGAGGGGGCAGGGCGAGATTCATTTGAACAATGCGCTTGAGCGCCTCGCCAGCCAGTACAATCTGCAGATCAATGTCGGCGCGCCGAAGATCGCCTTCAAGGAAACGATCAGGCGCGAAGTGCATCAGCATTCGCGGCTCAAGCGGCAGACTGGCGGCCATGGCCAATTCGCCGATGTGAAGCTCGAAGTCGCCCCGCGCGAGCGCGGTGGAGGTTTCGCCTTCACTGACAAGATCGTCGGCGGCGCCGTGCCGCGGCAATATATTCCGGCGGTGCGGGAGGCCTCGGAAGAGGCGATGGCGAAAGGTCCCTTCGGCTATCCCGTCGTCGATGTCGGCGTCACGCTGGTCGATGGCACGTTCCACACGGTCGATAGTTCCGACATGGCCTTCCGCTCGGCGACGCGCATGGGAATCGCCGAGGCGCTCGCCAAGGCCGATCCGGTGTTGCTCGAGCCGATCGATCACGTGACGGTGAGCGTGCCCAATCAGTTCACCGCGGGCGTGCAGCGTCTCTTGAGCGGACGCCGCGGCCAGATTCTCGGCTATGCGGAGCGTCCCGGCTGGCCGGGCTGGGACGATGTCGAAGCCTTGGTGCCGGAGGCGGAGTTGCACGATTTCATCCTGCAATTGCGCTCCGACACGATGGGCCTCGGCACTTATCATCGCGCCTTCGATCATCTCGCCGAGGCGCGCGGCAAAGTCGCCGAGAAAGCCACGGCGCACTGACGCGCCGCAAGAACCTATTCCAAAAGCGTCCTTCGTCTTGCCGATCTGATTTGATCTGAATCAGCACGGCGAGGCGGGGGGCGCTTAATTTTTGTGGCAGTCATCTTCTTGCCATTCGGGCGAAGAGCATCTG
>JBEKNV010000034.1:0-29846 GCA_049522395.1 Methylovirgula sp. | reverse complement strand
ATGGTGGCTGGCGATGCATCTTCTCGGAACGTCAAAGAAGGGCATGAGCGCGCATCAGCTTCATCGCATGCTCGGAGTCACCTACAAGACCGCGTGGTTCATGGCGCATCGCATTCGTGAGGCGATGACGGATCGCAATCCTGGCCCGATGGGCGGCGGCGGCAAAATTGTTGAAATCGACGAAACGGTTTTCGGCATGGTCGAAGGCGCTCCCAAGTCAACCAGCAAAATGGGCGGGCGCTCCGGTTATCGCCGCGTTGCTCTCACACTCGTTGAGCGCGGCGGCGCGGCTCGCAGCTTCCATGTGGACGGAACCACCATCGCAGAATTGAAGCCGATCATTCGCGCCAACGTCGCCCGCGAAACTGCGATCATGACCGATCAAGCCGCCTGGTATCCTGAGATCGCCGCAGAGTTCGCCAGTCATGACACAGTGAACCATGCGAAGGACGAATACGTTCGCCGTGAAAGCGAGAAGATCATCAGCACGAACACCGTCGAAGGCTATTATTCGATTTTCAAGCGCGGCATGAAGGGCATTTATCAGCATTGCGGCGAGAAGCATTTGCACCGCTACCTTGCTGAATTTGATTTTCGCTACAGCAATCGCTCCGCGCTTGGCGTCGAAGATGTGGAGCGCGTTTCAAAGATCGCAGCTGGCATCAGCGGAAAGCGGTTGACCTATCGGCGGACTGACAAAGCCGCGTCCCTTTAAGCAGCAAGCGCGCGCCTTCCTGCGCTGGCGCAGAAAGAAAGGCCGAGCATGACGCCCGGCCTTTCTGTCTCGCCAAATCAGAACGGAATCTGTTAGAAAGCGATTCGATCCGGGGCTGCAACCCCTCATCGATCAACTTACTCGCGTGGGTAGCGCCGCCGCGAGCATGGAATCACTTGCGCGATTTTCATCGCATATCCCGATTCCGTGGTCAAGACGGCGCTCCGAAAGGAGAGGCGGTCATGGAGACCACTAAAATTCCTGTTTCATTTAGATGCAAGGCTTGTGGCACCAAGCTCACTTGGCCCGACGATGCCATCGACAGTACCGAACTCAATTGCTCGAAGTGCGGCAAGTATTTTGGGACTTATGCTGATCTCCAGCACACAGCCTTGGAGGGTGTGAGGGAGAAAGTCGCGTCTCTCTTCGGAGAAACCTTTAAGAGACGCTAGATCAATTTCGATTGTATCAGCCATCGCCTTGCGCCCCTTTAATCGGCTCGAATGGCAGTCCGGGCCGATTTCTTTTTTAGCAGAATCATTCCTTCGAAAGAAGATCGCTGACGCTCTTTGCCGCCAGCAATTTAGCGCGGCTCGTGTAGCGTGGTCCTTGCATTGCGCCAGAAGCCGCGTTGCCAAACGGAATCGGACCTATCTCTTTAGCCGGTTCCGAAAATAGGAGCTGATACTTCCCGTTGTCGCCGTAGGGCTCAATGCGCGCAACCGGCGCAATATGCGTGATCGCAGAAACAGGCTGTGTCTGATAGGCCGCGATGTACTTGATCTTTGGCAGCATCCCGCCCGAGATTCGAATGGCGCGCCATGCGTTCTCACCTAAGAACACTTTCTCGAATCCTTCCCGCTGTGCCGGTACGATTACGGTGTCCGCTTCATCATCCCCCGCAATCGGCGCTGCAATGATGCCTGTATGCGCCATAGGCGCAGCAACGGTCTTCGGTTTCTCAAAACAGGTCAGCCCGATCAGCGGTAGGATTTGCAGCATCTCGCGCAGAAATGCTTGCGTGTCGGCTCTCTCCGCTTCCGATAATTGCGGTGCTTGTGGCTCAGTGCCGTTTTCAAGATGGCTTCGATTGACTTGTACCGCCTGATAGATCAGCGCGTGTTCCAGCCAAGTCGCATGCGCGCGATTAAGACCGGCGCCGGCCGCGCTTGAAACGAAAACGGCGGCTGAACTCCAAAAGTCCTTGTTAGCGAAATGACTATCGAGCCGCGCCCGTAACACGTCGCCCTGGCCAATGTAGATCGTCGGCAAATCGTCATCAGTGACGCGGCCAATCAGGATATATACGCCAGCGCGTCCGAACTCAGCGCGTTGCTTGATCTTCGGCCAATCTTCACGCGGGAAGGCGATACCAAGCCCGGTCCAATTCATCCGGTCAATGATGCGCAACCCTTCCGGATTGCCATCGGGAACGAAGATACGAATTGTGTACGGATCAGCCACGATGCCCCCGAACCGCGTTCCCCCAGCTATTTTGTCCCTTTATTTTTTTTCGATTTTGCCGCGCCGCTTTTGGGACTCTCCCCACCTTTCGGCTTATCCTGGCCCAACTTCATGTCCTCGTGCGGCTTCGGTGGCATGCTGACCATGCGCTTCATGATCTCCGCTGCTTCCGGCGGAATCTTTTGATTGGTCGCTTTTGCCACTGTGGCGTTCCTTTAAGGGCGAGTCGCGATGCCCGAAGAATTTAGACCATCCGGAAACGCGTTCCAGGACTTTTGCACCATGCTCGGCCTGATGACCATGATATGGGCATGGGCCGAGAACTCTTTGGCGATAGCTATCGGTGTCATCAATCGTCACGCCGGCCCGATAAAGGGCTATCCAGAGCCGCCCCTTTCATTGAGCAGAAGGCTCGACTGCCTGAAGGTCGCCCTTAGGGATATAGCGCTCCTGAAACCTCTTCAAGAGGAGGGTCGCGCGCTCGTGGTGCGCTTCAAAGAGCTTGGCGCGCGTCGCCATAAGTTCGTCCACGGTGCAGCATGGCAAGCTAAACATGGCGGCTTCGAGTCTGTCGGAATAGGCGTGCGAGCCGGGCAAAACACGGTCGATAATCATCGCTTCGATCAAGCGGATACGGTTCGCCTCAACGCTGAGATCGCCAAACTCCAAGATGACGCCGCCGCTTTCTTGCTTCGCGTCAACGCCATCTTTTCTTAGAGCGCCGGCCTGTCGGCTAGGACGCTTCTGCCCCTTAGGTTCCGTTGTCAAGTATATAATCCCCAGGGGGTACAGGTACTGTCCGAACTAGGACACTCGCCTCTGCAAATTCGGACACTGGGGGCTATCGACGTCCGTGGTTCCGGCCTCTTTCTCGACGCCTCTTTCTTTTCGGTAGCTGCTGCTTTGGTCGCGTCGCTCCTTGTAGGGGAGTAGCCGGCTCATGACGCTGTCGCGAAGCCCGCGCCGGAAAACTAGCGATCTCCCCTGGTATCAGGTCATGATGCTTGTAGAGACAGTTCTTGTCTGCGTTGTTGTAGCCGCCTTTACTTTCCATGGTGAAACCGCAGTCCTTTCGCAGCGGATCGCCTTCGACCTTAAGTTCGGAACAGAATTCCGTTCGACGGGTACGGCTATTGAAACCGTCCTCATATTCGGCCCAGC
The DNA here is from genome assembly GCA_049522395.1 of Methylovirgula sp. Classification (GTDB taxonomy): domain Bacteria; phylum Pseudomonadota; class Alphaproteobacteria; order Rhizobiales; family Beijerinckiaceae; genus Methylovirgula. Next base: position 26,506 of record JBEKNV010000034.1, on the reverse strand, counting down.
CGTAGACAAAAATTCGCTGTTGCCCCGCCTTCGCGGCAAGGAGGGTCGCTACTGGAATTTCGAATCCCCCGACCCCTATTTGGGCGTGGGGGCCAAGTATTATGGGGACAAATTCTGGGTTGGTTTCTTCAATGAAGTCTTGATAGCGAAAGTCAGGAGGGATTTCGTTGGGATCAAGCCGAAGATTAGTTCTAGATATCAAAGAGCTGGCATGAGTATTTCCGCTGTTTTCCCAGAGCGGGACAAAATACCAGTAAGCGATTCTTGCGAGTGCGCCGGCCTCCACGATACAAATATTATTCACGCTGCGCATGAACACAAAGGCGGCATCGCGCGATACGCCGTCTTTTCGCATTCTCAAATAAATGGCGGCCTGGACAGCTCCAACGGCGAACAACGCAAAGGCCAGGACAGTTTGAACAACTGCGGCAATCGCCTGAAATGCCGCCGCATAGTCCTTGGCAGCTTTCGAGAGAGTTGTGACCCAATCGCCCATATTTCGCTCATTCCATTTTTGAGCGTTTTCGGAAGCATGTTTTTGGGGTTCGGCTTTATCGTCCGCGCAGTGCTGTTTCTTTTTGATAGGCGCGGACTTCTTGGGGCGCTCTTTATGTTGGTCGGGATAGGCTTGCTGCCCGTGGGTTTCTATTGGTTTGCATCGAGTATAATCGTGCCCACAGCTATTTCTTGCGGGCACGCAAAATATATAAGCTTGGTAGAAACTTGAAGGTCGCTAATCGTCTTTTCCACCTTCAATTACCCGGAAATTTCGGCGCGGCCCGTGTTCCTTGCGCGGATCGCGCGGCGCATTCGCCAAGCAGGCGGTCACAAGTTCTCCAATCGTCCAAGCATGATCGGTAAGCCCAAGCGCCATGGCAGGCGTCTCTCGTCGTCCCAGGCTCTCATGCACGCGACAAAAATTGTAATGCGCGACATAGAGCCCGATTGCCGCGACGTGATGATCGAGCTTCTTTGAAAATCCGTTCGTCAATCGCGTCAGCCGCCGTTGCTGCATTCGCAACGTCAAATTTTGCCGCTCGACATAGCTTGTCGAAATGAACATCGGATTGCCGATTACATCGTAGCGCTCTACTGCTACTACGTCTCCGGGCGAGTAACGGCGCGCAGCGTCCATGCCTTTCGCATCTTCGCGATACGTCTTGACGATGACGCCATGCGTGCAGCGTGAGCCGAAAGCATCGCGGATCGCTGGACCATAAGACGGCCAGCCATCGGTTGAAATTTCTGGCGCATTGACGATGCGGTCACGCAAGTCAGCGGCGAAGAGGGCGGTGTTTTGAAGATCGCGTTTGCCGACGCGGAAGCTCAAGATTGCTTTCGCGGTCGCTGCGAGCGCGATGTAGATGTATTGATCGCCTTTGGCCGCGCCATCAGTCGGTGTCCATTTGCGCTGTTTCTTTCCGACGAATGACCAGCATTCGTCCAGCTCGATACGTGAGACTTGGACGCTGTGAACTGTGCGGTCATGGAATTTGCACGCGCCTAGTCCGACTCGTGCCCCCAGCCTCATGACCGTGTCGCGGTGAACGCCGGTCATGCGCTCCACAGCGCGAATGCTCGCGCCTTCCGTCAAGGCGCCGATAACAGTGCATTGCAGCTCGAAAGAAAGAACGTTCATGGGGCGCGATCCCTTGAGTGAGGGGATCGGCCCTTTCGGCTCTGGAAAAAGCCGCCAAAAACCGCTATGTTAGCGCATAGCGATCATTGCTTCGGGGCGCGATCCCGGAAGTGATGGTTAGCTAGGGGCCGTCGCTGTTAGCGCAGCTTCGGCCCCGCTTATTCGGGTTCTTGGGGAGCCCGGATTCGAACCGGGGCGTCCTGACCTGTAAAGCCGGCGTCCTACCGCTAGACCAATCCCCAGGCTTCAGAGCCGATTGTGGGGCCGCTTCTCCCAACTTTGCGGGCTGGGAAGCGGCCCTTCCTTCATCCTCGCCACAACGCCGTCGGCTGGCCGACGCGGGGCTCTGGTCTCTCTTCATTCGCCACCTCCAACTGTTAAGCATATTGGAGTAAAAATGACGAAAGTCAAGATAGTTTACGCGATAATCTAGAAAACTTTGAAAACTTATTGACGCCGCCCATCTAAGGGCGTACATGGCATTTGCGATATAATGGGAGCGCATTGTCATGGCTAAAGCGCGAAGTCCAGCGTACCCCGCAATTGGCCTTAAAGAGGCCATCGAGGCGGTGACGCGTATTTATAAGGAAGATTATCAGAACCCCATCCCCCGCGAGGTTGCCGCGAAACATATGGGCTACAGCGGCCTAAACGGGAAGTCGCTGGGAGCGCTTTCTGCCCTCTTGAAATACGGGTTGCTGGAAGGTCGCGGTAATGACACGCGGGTCTCTGATCGTGCCGTGCACATCATTGCATATGAGCCTGGGACTACACCTCGCGCCGACGCAATCCAGGAAGCGATGACCGGTCCTGAGCTATTTGTTGACCTCGATTTGCGCTTTCAAAATGGCAGGGCTAGCGATCAGGCAATCCGAGCCTATCTGTTGACGCAGAAGTTTATACCTGCGGCTGCTGACCACGCACTTCGGTCCTATCGTGAAACAAAGGCGCTTGTAACTGCGGAATCAGAGGCATATAATAAATTGCTCATCGAAAGGGGCGGTGTGACGGGACAGGCGGAAGTGCACGACATGGAAATGATCGCCCAAACTCGGAATGAGGCCAAGAAAGGGGAGGGACTGGGTCCAATCCCGGATTACTTGACCCGACCGATTCAGGAGAAATTCTCATTGGATGAAGGGGAGGTGACGTTGACGCTTCCCAGCCGTTTGTCGGCTGCCAGTTATCAAGACTTGGAAGATCGACTCACGATTATTTTGCGGGGAGTGAAGCGGCGAATGGAGCTTAGCGATCGTCTGCGAAAAGTCGGGGATGAAGAAGAGGCCGCCAACTGAGGCGGCTCAGTGATTTTCGTTATTTGTTTTTTCTGGCTGCACTAATCTCTTCGAAAATCGATTGCATAGTCTCCCTCACTTCTAACTCCCAAGCCATGGGTGACGAAGGCCGCTCGATTATTGGCGGAATTGGCGCGATGCCATGATCGCGGAGTGCAATATCGACTTCCGAGTATCGCTCAATTGATGCACTTGGGTCCGCGAGTCTTTTAACGATGAGCGCGAATGTCCCCCGAACAAGTTCCCCAAAAGACTTGCGGTTATACGAAAATGTTCGTCTTTGCTGCTCAATCCTCAAAGTGACATCGAAGATAAAGTCTCGATTTAAAGGAATTGGGTGTAGCCCCGCATCCAAGGCCATGCGTCGCAGTTTGATGCCGGCCCATATTGGATAAGGCCCGTAGCTAGCGAGACGAATTCCGAAGCCCACATCGTAAAGCCATTCCGGTTTCATGGCCCAAAAATCCAAATATATTGTGTAATATATAGCTGAGAACCAAGCGCCAGATCAAACTAGGACACGGCCTCGGCGAAATTAGGACAGTTGCCGTCAACCTAGGACAGCACCGGGGGTACAGCGAGCTTATCCCCTCTAGACATGTAGCCGATTTTCGTGCTATTTCAGAGGGCTATGTTGAACCCCACGGCGGCAGTTCTGAGCAGAACCGAGCGCGCGCGAATCATCGCGTTCTTGGATGTAATTTCTGCTGGGGTTTTTGGCGCTGGCGTAGACGCCATGCTGCACGGTGAGTATGGCCGTATGGCGCTCGCTTTTGTCATTAGCGCCGCGCTATTTTTTTCCGGTATCTTCTGGAAAAGAGTTGAGGCATGGGTCGGTCCAGACCCAGCTAACAAGATAGCGTCTTTTACCGCGCGGCCCGTGGTTTGGTTTTGTCTACTTCTAATCGCCTTCGCATATATAATTTGGCCTCACTTTGTAGAGCCATTCGACCATCCCAATTTCGCGGCGCCAGCGCCGCCTAAACCAGCCGCTAGTCCGGCGCCTATTAATCCTCCAAAGCCAACCGGCCCTGCAAAACACTACGAGTTGGTTGGTGAGACGCTCGCGGCGAGATCGCCAACTGATGCAGACCACGAAATTCCGATTGTGGATGCGCTGTCCAATATCTTTCAAAAAGAAGCCGACCCAATGAGTCGGGACGCCGGTGATTTACTTAGCGATTGGCCAAATGCTTTTAGGGCCCAGAGCAGCGCTCTATATCTTCAAAAATTGAAATCTCTCAGGAAGGATGTCGCACGAATCGATGCAAAGATGACAGATACGGCTCAACAAGTTTTCGTCTATTGCCTGAACGATCTTTGTGAAGTTTTGGGCCAACGCCAGGGTGACGCTTTAGGAAATGCATTAGATAGATTTATCTCGATAATAAGCGATCTTCAATCTGTTGTGGATATGAACAAATTCGCGAACGATGCTCAGTTGTCGCATGTCATCGCGCCGCATCTTGAGGCAGTTGAGCGAGCGCTCCATGGGTATCAAGAGTGGAGCGGGGCTACTCAAAATAACTTGTTCAAACGTCGCGATCAGCTTTCAATTGCGAGTCATAGATGAACAGTAAACGCAAACTTCCCGACGATGCCCATCCCCAAACCGAAGAGCGCTTTGAAAAACTCATGCGCTCTATGGCAGCAATGGTTTTTGGAAAACCAAAAGAAGAATCTCAAGCATCAGATGAGGCGCCCGACGAAGGTTGTGCCGATATTCAAACTCCCATAGATACTTCTGAAGATGCTTCTTAGAGACGTGAATGTAGGTGCCATTAATCCCGCGCTTCAGGATCGACCAATAGCTTTCAATCGTATTGGTATGCGCTTCGCCTCGGACGTATTCATATTCTGAGTGATTGACACTCTCGTGGTCGAAGCCATGAATGTTGAGGCCGCGATAGAGCGGGGCATCGTCCGTCATCACACGCGAGCGTTCGCGGACCCATTTTTTCACTTGCGGCAGAATTTGATTGGAATGGCGTCCCGCGACTTGGCGCGAGAACACATCGCCGTCACGTTCGACCATGCCGAGCACAATGGCTTTGTCGTCTTTGCCCGCGCGATCCCGCCCGCCAAGAAACGCTTCGTCAATTTCGACGATTGGATCGGACGGGCGCGGGCCTCCTAAAGGGCGATCACCATCGACCGCGCCCATGTGTTGCCGGATATGGTGGCACATGCGCCACGCGGTTTTATAAGTGACGCCAAGCTGGCGTTCCACTTCCTTAGCAGCGACGCCATTCCGCGAAGCCGAGAAAAGGAACATCACAAAAAACCAGTCCGTCAGGCGCGTGCGGGTCTGTTCGAACGGGGTTCCGGCGGTCGGGTAGACCTGGTAGCCGCAGTGCTCGCATTCGTAACAGCGCCTCTTGGCAACGCGATGATAATGCGCCGATCTGTGGCAGCTCTGGCAATTGAAGCGGTCGCCATAGCGGATACGCATCAGGTGCTCCAGGCAACTATCGTCGTCTGGAAAGCGCTTTTGGAATTGGGAAAGGGTCGGGGGCTTCGGTTTCTTGCTCATACCCATTTTCTAGCACATTACCGATTACATGTCTAGAGGGGATAATGCCGGGGGAAGGGGATGCGTGTCTCAGTTTGACGAAATGACCGTTTTGCTTGGTCTCCGGGCAGTAAATCCACGCTGATACTCGTCGAATGCTGTGGATTACTGTCAGGCCGTAAGTCCAGCCGCAGACGCGGCCCATTCAAGAAGCGCAAAATATAGTCAGTTCGATTCGCTCGAACAAAAAAAGGCGGAAGCGGGTAGTGACCCCGCGTCCGCCCTATTCAGGATCGCAAAAAAGTTCTGGCTTCCGCGCGATCCCGAGATGCGAAAAGGCGTGTGAACGTCCCTTCTCAACACTCAACACACTACTGTGTTGGGTGAGTCTCGACAAGCGGAAGCCGCCCATTCTTGAGAGGCTAACCGCAATGTCAGATGATACCCACAAAATAGTTCCGTTTCCCCGCCGTCGTCGCGCCGCTCGCTGCTCAAATCGAATGACCGCCGAGCTTGCCTCCAAAGCGAAAACGATGGTCCTTCAGCTCGGCATGGCACAACATGTCGCAGCCGCGAAATTGGGCGTCAATCCAGGCCGAATCAATGCTGCCGTGCACGGCAGCATTTTCCCTGACGCACCGTTCGCTCCTATTGATGATGTCATTTGAGCCAAAGTGCCCCGGCGCATTGCGCTGGGGCTCACTCTTCTTGATCATCCAAATTGGAGCGAAGCCGATGGGCTTAAAATATGAGAATTTAGACGCGGAAACGCGTCGCTATATGCTTGAAGAGATCGCCCTTGATGCTCAGAATGAGAGCTTCTACTTGAGTTCGTATTTGAGCCAAACAGGTCAGGGCGATTGGCAAGAAATCCTGACCGAAGCTGTTGTGAGTGGCACGGACGATTCTTTTGCTATCACTCTCAGACAACGTGGACGCCTTAACCAGTTTGCTCAACGGCGCAGGCCTAGGGGAGCCGGTTACACAACTTATCGCGTTCCTGTGACTGCCCACGAAACTTTGGCCGAAGGCGAATTTAATCGCTACTTCGTGCGCGGCCTGTGTCGTCGAGCCATCGCCGAAGGCATTGCGAGGTTAGAAGTCTATCGTGCGAAAGAGGTCGAAGTTCCGAGGGCAGAATCACGCGAGAAGATCGGGCTGTTGATGGACCCGGAAGTGGTCCTTATCGATGTCAGAGCGAGCGTCGGTGTTGATACTGCTCTTGGGATGCCGCAGGGTCCGAATTCTGGCCTGACTTTACGGATTCCACGGGATCAAAGGTGAGACAACTTTCGTCGTCAACCGCATATTGTAGGAGATAATCCTCCGGTTCCATTACAAAGACGGTCGCGTTAGTCAGGCCAAGTCCGTGTTTGCGGCATAGCTCGGACAGTTCCTGCGCGAAGCAATTTGTGTCGTGCTGCATTTCCGCCTCCACAATCGCCAACGAATCGCGATTTATGCTCGTTCCAACTAAGCAGCTTAGTTGTTGTTAGTCGACTGACGCTTTCGGACTTCATATCGTCCGCGAGTTGGACAAAATCTTCTATTGACCCCCAAGCTTGTCGGTCATGCCGGCCGCCATTGCGGGCGATCACACCACGACCGCGTGAGCATGATTGAAGAGGCCGCTACAGTCCCGATTTTGAAAAGGGAAGAATTGGAGTGGGCATTCCCTTAAGCGGACTACTGACGCGACGCTCTCTTCTGCGAGGAACGCTCGTGCTCTGGGCGGGAGCCGCGGCCGGCTGCGTTGGGCGAGCCGGACAAGCCGCGCTGCGATTGTTGCCCGGAGCATCGGTCTCGGTGCCCGACAATTTTATTGGCCTCGGCTATGAAATGTCATCGGCCGCGCAGTTGGGATTGCTGAGCGCAGACAATGCGAAATATCTGCAGCTGGTGCGCAATCTCGGCAGGCGTGGTGTCTTTCGTTTCGGCGGCATCACAGTGGATTTCACGACCTACGCGCCCGATGGACCCGTCCGCACGGACGCGCGGGATATCGTCATCAGCCGCGCGAGCCTCGAGCAGCTTCGCGGGTTTTTGGATCAGACAGGATGGACGGCGATCTACAGCCTCAACTTCGGCCGCGGCACTCTGGAGGAGGCGATCGTCGAAGCGCGTGCGGTTCAAAGCATTCTCGGGCCAAGGCTGGAGGCGATCGAACTCGGCAACGAGGTTGAAAATTATCGCTATGGCGATCACCCGCTCCGGCAAGCGCCGTGGGACTTTGCTGCCTATCTCGCCGAATACCGCGCCTGGCGCCGCGCAATTCTCGATGCCGTTCCCGGCCTTCGCTTTGCCGCACCCGATACCGCTGCCTCCGTCGAATGGGTGGAAGAGATGGGTAGGCAAGCGCGCGGAGAGGTTCAGCTGCTGACGACGCATTTCTATCTGGCCGACCAGCGCAGTGCGACGCTGGCGCAATTAATCGGGAGAGATCCAGAGCTCGCCAGCAAGCTTGAGAGGCTCTCGCGGATTTCGCGCGACAGCGGAATCCCGTGGCGGATGTGCGAGACGAATTCGTTCTTTGGCGGCGGCCATCCGGGATTGAGCGATATATTTGCAGCCGCCCTTTGGACATTGGACTATTTGCTGTTGTTGGCGCAGCACGGATGCGCGGGCGCCAATCTCCAAACTGGCGTGAACCATCTCGGCTTTGTCAGTTCCTATTCGCCGATCCGAAGCGATAGCGAGGGGCAGGTTGACGTCGCCGCTCCCTACTATGGAATGCTTGCCTTCGCGGCGTCGGGCGCGGACGGCGCCGAGATGTTGCCGATTGAGATCGCGGGCTCAGCCTCCGATTTGACGGCCTATGCGATCGGAAATGAAGGCCGATTGCGTTCGATCGTTATTCTGAACTGGAGCGAAGCGAATTCAATTTCGGTTTCGCTCGCAGGGTTGGGATTGCAGTCCGCGCAGGTGCTTCGGCTCACGGCGCCGAGCCTCACCAGCAAAGAAGGCGTGCGCTTCGGCGGGGCCGTGGTCGATGCGCAGGGTGGGTGGTCGCAGGCAAGCGAGGAACGGTTGACCTCGGATTCGCTTGCTCTGCCGGCGGCGAGCGCGGCCGTGCTGAGGGAGCCGAGGGATCAGAATTGAGGGCTTTGTTCAGGTCCGCACCGGGAGGTGGTTCAGTCACCATGCTCATGAAAGAGGCCGCCCATTCGGGCGGCCTCTCGTCATTTCTCGTCGCGAGTTCTTTTTGGCAGAAATCTCTGCCGGCGGTCTCAATAGAAGATGCAGCCGAAGGTTGAGCCGATCACGCCGCCGCAAGACGGACCCGAAGCGGGGGCCATCATATGATGATGGTGGTGCCCGTGGGCGAAGGCTTGCGAGATGGCAATCGGCGCGACGCTGAGAGCGGACGCGGCGATCAAGGACAGAAGGAGCGTGCGAATCTTGGTCATGGTTCCCCCGGTGGCGTTGAAATTACGACACTCAGATTACATCAATTCCCGCATTCTGGGAAAGCCGCTCTTCTCACCAAATAGGCGCATGTTCGTTCTGCGGCAAAGCTCTTGTGCAGCGCAGAAAATTGCGCGCGCTTTTCGCTGGTGGCGCGACTCACTTGCTCTCTGAGGGGTGCGGCGGGGGCGCGCTGATCGTCGTCTCCGAGCCTTCCGGCGTGAAGGTCACGGTCGCCGAGACGTCGCCATTGTCGGCGGTCGGGCCTTGCGTGAATTCCTCAAGCTTCGAATTCAGCACCCTTTCTTCGGCGTTGTAATATTGAAAATTGTCATTGTCCCAGACGGCGAACATCTTGCCCTTGCCCCAGACGGGCCGCGTCTTGGTGCGGCCATGGCGGTCCCATTCGCCGGTGGCGCGGAAATAGAAGGTCGGCACATGCAGCGCCGTGTCGAAGATCGAGCATTCGCCGTCGTCGATGCTCATCCAGCCGCGCGACAGAAATCCGCCGCCCGTCTGTGGATAGGCGATCGCGATATAAATGAGCGCGCCGGTCTTGTTGCAGAAGTTAATGTCGCCCGCGTTGGCGCTCGATGCCGTCGCAATCAGGGCGGCCAGGAGAGAAGCGAAGAGAGCGCCTCCGGCGCATGTTTTTGTGGCGGACATGGGCGGCTCCTCGATCGTCGCGTGCGCCGCATCTCAGCATAAAAAAACGCCCGCGCGAAGTTGAGATTCGCGCGGACGTTCTCCCATGATCGGCAACCCGTTGCCCAACTACGCGGGCTAACTTCTCCCGGCGGGCCGCCGTTTCACGCCGCGAATTTTTTACGACGAGTCCTGCGGCCTCGCTCTTGATCCCGATCAAACTTTTCGACGAAGGCTATCGCCCTCAACAGCCGCCGCGCATGCGGCAGGCAAGAGCCATCGCAAGCCGCGCGCCGATGGCGGCGGCGGTGCCCGCGACAAAGGCGATGGAAATCAACGTTACTGCCGCCTCCGTTCCCTGGCCTGGAAGAACGGGCACGAAATAGGCGGACCCCAAGGCAGCGACGATCCCGACAAGGACGCCGGCGGCGATTGCCCATGTCCAACATCCAAATTTTGTGCGCATGGTGTCCTCTTGTTGTTTTGATGCCTCAAGGCTCCGTCGCAACATTCTGCGCCGGGGGAACACGCGAAGGCAATGGGCGCGCAAATGGACGACGGCGTTAAATCGTCAGCTTTGGCAGACGAAGAATGCGGCAGGGATCGCCCGCTTTGGCTTCGGGCGCGTGCGGCATGCGGATGATGAGGCCAGTGGCTTGTGCCATGACGCGCAGCAGCGAGGAATCCTGCTGACTGAGCGGCGTCGCAACAGAGACGCCATCGACGCGTAAGGAGATTTTGGCGCGCACGAATTCTTGTCGCCAGTCATTTGCGCGCGTGTCGGCGCCCAGCACCGCGGGTTCTCCCATCGCGTCCGCGCCGGGATGGGCTCCGAGCAGTGCTTCGACGAGCGGAACGAGAAAGACGACAGAGCAGACAATCGCCGAGACGGGATTGCCCGGCAGGCCAAGGATCGGCATGGTCCCGATGCGGCCATGGATCAGAGGTTTGCCCGGCCGCATGGCGATGCGCCAAAAACCAAGCTCCATGCCTTCTTTCGCAAGCGCCGATTTGACGAGATCATGATCGCCGACGGACGCGCCGCCTAAAGTGACGAGCGCATCGGCTTTGGCGTCGCGCGCTTTCGCAATGCCGGCTTCGAGTGTTCCGAGATCGTCGCGCGCAATGCCGAGATCGATCGGCTCGCCGCCCGCAAGGCGGACATAGCCCGCAACAGCAAAGGCGTTGGAGGCGACGATCTGATGCGCGCCGACGGCTTCGCCGAGCTTTACGAGTTCATCACCCGTCGCCAGGATCGCGACGCGAGGCCGGCGAAGAACGGGAATAAGCGCATGGTCCATCGCGGCGGCGAGCGCGCATTCGACGGGCCCAAGCTTTGTGCCCGCGCGGAGCAGAACATCGCCCGCAGAAAAATCGAGCCCGGCTCGGCGGATGAAATCGCCTGGCGGCACGGTTCGAAGCGGCGTGATCGTGCCGTCTTCGGCCGTGACATATTCCTGCATCAGCACGGCGTCCGCGCCTTGCGGCATGGGTGCGCCTGTGAAGATGCGTACGCATTCCTTCGCGCCGACCACGCCCGCATAGCCATGACCCGCCGCGCTTTCGCCGATGAGCTTCAGACGCGTGGGCAGCGAAGCGACATCGCCGGCGCGCAGCGCATAGCCATCCATGGCGGAGACGGCGACGGGCGGCTGCGTGCGGCGTGCTGCGAGGTCTTTGGCGAGCGTGCGGCCGAGCGTCTCTGCGAGCGCAATTCGTTCAACGTCGGCGATCGGCCGTGCCGCGGCCAGAATGCGGGCGCGCGCCTCGGCGACGGAAAGTGGCTTTTGCTCGTCCATGATGCTGTGTCGTTTGATTTGTGCGCTCGGCTGCGTGTTCGCGCTAGCGCCTAAAAGATCCCGATTTGCCGCCGGTCTTTTCGACAAGCTGAATAGCTTCGATCCGCATGCCGCGATCGACGGCCTTCAGCATGTCGTAGATGGTGAGCGCGGCGACAGCGACCGCCGTCAACGCCTCCATTTCGACGCCGGTCTGACCCGACACTTTTGCGCTCGCCGTGATGCGAATACCGGGCAGGGCGGCATCGGGATCGAAATCGACGCTGATTTTCGCCAGCATCAACGGATGACAGAGCGGAATGAGATCGGCGGTTTTCTTGGCCGCCATAATGCCGGCGATGCGGGCGGCGGCGAAAACATCGCCCTTCTTGGCATTGCCGGAGAGCGCCAGATCGAGCGTCTCTTTTGCCATGACGACGGCGCCTTCGGCTTTCGCATGGCGTTCGGTGATCTCCTTGCCGGAGACATCGACCATGGCGGCTTCGCCTGCGGCTGAAAGATGGGAGAGTTTGGGCATTATCGCTCGTCTATTTGAGGCGCGTCATGGCCGGGCTTGCAGGCGGCAGCCGCATGGATGCGCGGATCAAGTCCGCGCATGACGCGGCAATGGAGGCCGCGTTCACCCGTGCGCCTTATTGCGTTCATGCGCTTGCGCATCGCCGCAGAGCAGAAGATTTGTTGCTGCCGCAACGTCCTTCGCGCGCATGAGACTTTCGCCGACAAGGAATGTCGAAATGCCGGAGCGGCGCAGCCGCAGGCAATCGTCATTTGTCGCAATGCCGCTCTCGGCAACGATGATCCGATCGCCGGGAATTTTCCCAGCAAGCCTTTCGCAGGTTTCGAGATTGACATCGAAGGAATGCAGATCGCGATTGTTGACGCCGATGAGACGGGTTTCGAGTTCGAGCGCGCGCGCCAATTCCTTTTCGTCATGGACTTCGACCAGCACATCGAGCGCGAGATCATGCGCGCTCTTGTTCAGCGCTTTGGCTTCGGCGTCGGTGACGCAGGCCATGATGATCAAAATGCAATCGGCGCCATAGGCGCGCGCTTCATAGACCTGATAGGGGTCGAACATGAAATCCTTGCGCAGCGCCGGGAGGGACGTCGCGCGCCGCGCGGACTCGAGATAATCGAGCTTGCCTTCGAAGGAGGGCGTGTCGGTCAAGACCGAGAGACAGGTGGCACCGCCTTCTTCATAAGCGCGGGCGAGCGCCGGCGGATCGAAATCGGCGCGGATCTGACCTTTCGACGGTGACGCCTTCTTGATCTCGGCGATGAGCGCAAGCCGGCCCGAATTCAAACGCGTCTCTATGTGACGGACAAAGCCGCGCGGCGGGTCATGGTCATGCGCGCGCCGTTCGAGCGCCTGAAGCGGCATGCGCAATTTCGCTTCGGCGATTTCCTTGCGCTTATAGGCTTCGATCTTTTTCAGGATATCGGCCATGCGCTCCCTTCAGGGCTCAACGGGTCCGGCGGATTCGGTCGAAATCTTGATTAGCTTGGCGAGCACCGCCTTGGCGCGGCCCTCGTCGATGGCAGCTGCGGCGAGCTTGGCACCATCCAACAGATTAGCGGCTTTTTCGGCGACGACCAGAGCCGCCGCGGCATTGAGGATCGCAATATCGCGATAAGCGTTCTTGGCCCCGTTCAAGACGTCTGTCAAAGCTGCGGCATTTTGGACGGCATCGCCGCCGATGAGCTCGGCGAGTGTAGCGCGGCGCAGCCCCGCATCTTCCGGCTCTATTTCGAAAGAGCGGATCGCGCCGTTTTCCAATGCCGTAACAAAGGTCGGACCCGTCACCGTCACTTCGTCGAGACCGTCGGCGCCATGGACAAGCCAGGCGCGTTCGGTCCCGAAACTGCGCAGCACTTCCGCCAAGGGTTGCAGCCAATCACGCGAAAAGACGCCGAGAAGCTGACGCTTGACCGAAGCCGGATTGGCCAAGGGCCCGAGCAAATTGAAGAGAGTTCGCGTACCGAGTTCGCTGCGCACGGTGGCGATATGACGGATAGCGGCGTGATGCGTCGTTCCCGCCATGAAGCAGAGACCCGCGCCGGCAAGGCAGGCCTCAATGGTTTTCGGCGGCAGGCCGACTTTGACGCCAAGTGCCCCGAGCACATCGCTGGCGCCGGACTTCGACGAGGAGGCGCGATTGCCATGTTTCGCGACGGGCACGCCGCAGGCGGCGACAATGATGGCGGCTAATGTCGAGACATTGTAGGTGCCGAGGCCGTCGCCGCCGGTACCGACGATGTCGATGGCGTCAGCAGGCGCTTCGACACGGATCATCTTCGCGCGCATCGCCGAGACGGCACCGGCGATCTCGTCGACCGCTTCGCCGCGCACGCGCAGCCCAATGAGAAAGGCGCCCATTTGCGCATGCGTCGCCTCGCCCGACAACAACACGTCGAAGGCGGCCTCGGCCTCGGCGCGGCTCAGACGTTCGCCTGAAGCGATCTTGGCGATGAAGGGTTTAAAGGCATCCATGATTGAAACGGGACTCGCACCGGATCGGCTCACGCGCTGCGCCGGGTTGTGTTCCATTCCGCCGCGAGATCGAGAAAATTCGAGAGAATGCGATGGCCATGCTCGGAGGCGATGCTTTCGGGATGAAACTGCACGCCATGCGTCGGCCGCGTCTTATGCGACAGCGCCATGATGAGGCCGTCCGTCTCTGCGGTCACTTCGAGTTCGTCGGGAAGCGTGTCGCGCTTCACAACGAGCGAATGGTATCGCGTGGCGCGGAACGGCCCGTTGATGCCGCGAAAGATCGTGTTGGAGCGATGCTGGATGTCCGCGATCTTGCCGTGAACGGGGAGCGGCGCGCGGATCACTTCGCCGCCGAAGCTCTCACCCATCGCCTGATGGCCGAGGCAAACGCCAAACATCGGGATCTGCGGGCTCGCGGCGGCAATGAGATCGAGGCAAATGCCGGCTTCATGCGGTGTGCAGGGCCCGGGCGAGAGCACGATGGCATCGGGCTTTGCCGCGATCACCTCGGCGACGCTCACCTTATCGTTGCGATGCACGCTCACATCGGCGCCAAGCTCGCCGAGAAAGTGGACGAGATTGAAGGTGAAGCTGTCGTAATTGTCGATGAGCGTGACGCGGGGCATGGGGGCAAAGGGTGTTGAGGGTTCGGTTGCGGCCTTCGCTATCACAGTCCCGCCGCCGACAGGAGTCGAAAGCGTGCAGGCGTTCGGAACGAGCGGCGCCGGATTTTTTAACTCTAATCGAAACGAGTCGCGGCTTGGGATGCGCTGCGCGGAACCCTAGAAGAGCGAAATCCGACGTCTGGGCCGCCACGGCGAGCCGTTCGATGGCTGAATGCGTTTTGTGACGAGCGGCTAAAACTTTTGACGATTCAGAGCCTTAAATTGCGGACTTTGTGTTGACTGAACGCACATGCCGCACTTCTGCCCCATTTGCGACGCCCTTTGCGCTCTGGATGCGAACCGCAATCGCGCCTTGCAGCAAAGACAAGAGCCTGATTTCTTTAGGCTCTAGCAAGCGGCCCTATGCAAGCCTCCCGAGCCTCGGCACGGGAGTAGCCCAGGAGCCGTTCGGTCGGGGGATTTTGATGAAGCGCAGGAAATCTCTGTCGCGTTCGATTCCGAACGCGGCATATTTCCCGGCACTCGCGGCGCCATTCCGCCGGCTTCTCGGATTCGCGTCTCCCATCCGCCTCGCGGCTCTCGCCTCTTTCAGTGCTGCGCTTTCTCTTGCCGGTTGCGCGCCGCCGCCGCCCGTCGCGCATGAACCTGAATATTTCCCGTCCTCCGTCTATGGCGAGGCGAGCCCGCATGTCGTCGCCACTCAGGACGATTCCATCCCGCATGGTGGCGGCAGCTATAAGGTCGGCCAGCCCTATGTCGTCGATGGCAAGACCTATTATCCGTCGAACTATAAGCGCTACTCGGGCGTCGGCTATGCGTCGTGGTATGGCGATGCCTTCCATGGTCGGCGCACGGCGAATGGCGAAATCTACAGCCGCAATTCGATCTCGGCCGCGCATCCGACCATGCCTTTGCCGAGCTATGCGCGCGTAACCAATCTGCGCAATCACTATTCGATCATTGTCCGCGTCAACGATCGTGGGCCTTTCGCGCATGATCGCATCATGGATGTGTCGCAGCGCGTCGCCGAACTCCTCGATTTCCGCCGCTCCGGCACGACCAAGGTCAAAATCGATTATGTCGGGTCTGCAAGTCTCGCAGGCTCTGACGACACGAAACTGCTGGCGACGCTGCGCCAGGATGGGCGTCTCGCCCAGCTCGACATGCGCCATCCGCCGACCTTCGTCGCCGAGACGCAGCCTGTTCAGACGGCCTCGGCGGAGATCCCAGGGCAGGCGCCCGCGCCTTTGACGGCAGGGGTCGATCCGCAGGCGGCCGCCGTGCAGCCCGGAACGGTCGATCCGCAAACAGGCGTGGTCGCGACCGACGATACGACGGGTTCAATTCCTGCGTCCGTCGTCTTCAAAGGCCCGATGCCGTTGCCGCCGTCGCGGCCCTTCGATCTTGATGCGGGCTCCGGCTCAGAGTCCAACCTCGGCACGCTGCGCTAAACCGGTCTCCGCCTGATCTCGGGCGCGTTCCCAAAAACGATGATGAAAAGCGGGAACTTTGCCGGTTCACGGTCCATAGTCATGGCCAATTTGTCTTGCCATTCCGCACGATGGGTGTGGCAAATCCGCGTGCGGGCGAGGGCGGCAGGCCCTATATTGCCGGCATTTCCGAGTCCCTTGCGGACTGCTTCATGAGATTACCGTGAAACCGTTACGCTCGACACGACGCGCCGTCCTTTTCCCCTTCGCCGGGATGCTGCTGGCTGCCTTACTTTGCGTCTTCGAGACGTCCCCCGCATTGGCGGCTCAGCCGGCACCGCCGGGCGGTCTGCAGACCACGATCCCACATGTCATCTTGATCGATGCCGACACGCTTTCGGTCCTTTTCGAAAAGAATGCCGACGATCTTGTTGCACCGGCATCGACCACCAAAATCATGACGGCCGACATGGTGTTCGAGGCGCTGAAGGCCGGAAAGGTCAAACTCACCGACGAATACAAGGTCAGCGAGAACGCCTGGCGCGAGGGCGGCGCGCCGGCGCATGGCTCGACGATGTTCGCGGCGCTGCACAGCTCCATCCCGGTCGAGGATCTCATCCGCGGCCTCGTCATCGTCTCGGGCAATGACGCGGCGATCATTCTCGCCGAAGGTCTCGCGGGCTCGGAAGGCGCCTTCGCGACCAAGATGACCGAGCGCGCGCATGAATTGGGATTGACCGAACTCACCTTCACCAACGCCTGGGGACGCGACGACCCGGACCAGAAAGTCAGCGCGCGCGACATGGCGCTTCTCTCCGCCCATGTGATCAAGACCTTCCCCGATTATTATCATTACTTCGGCGAGAAGGATTTCACCTGGAACAAGATCAAGCAGCCGAACCGCGATCCGCTGCTTGCCGCCGACATCGGCGCCGACGGGCTGAAGACGGGTTTTATCGACACGCAGAGCGGCTACAGCATTGTTTCCTCCGCCATGCAAAGCGGCGAAAGGCTCATCCTTGCGGCCTATGGCGCCAAAACCGCGAAGGAGCGAGCCGATGAGGCCTTGCGCATCCTGCAATGGGGCTTCCGTGGCTTCGAGCCGCGAACCTTTTTCGCAAAAGGTGAAATCATCGGCGCGGCGAGCGTCTATGGCGGCAGCAAAGGCCGGGTGTCTTTGGTGACGACCCAAGACGTCAAAGCGCTTGTGCCGCGCGATCTCAATGAAAAGATCACCGGCCGGATTGCTTACATGGGCCCTCTGATCGCGCCCATCGTCGCCGGCAAAGAGGTCGCGCATTTGCAGATTTACCGCGGCACGACGCAGATTCTCGACACGCCCTTGCTGACCGCCGAAGACATTGGCACGGGCAGTCTGCCGAGGCGGGCCATGGACGCCGCGCTTCAATATGTCGGCGATAAGATTCGCTACTATATCCAGAAAGCGGTGAGCCGCTGATGGATGTGCAGACCAAGGCAGGCCGCGGCGCCTTCATTACGCTGGAAGGCGGCGAGGGCGCGGGAAAGACGACACAGGCGCGCCATATCGCCGAGCGTCTCAAAGAGATCGGGCGCGCTGCGATCATCACGCGCGAACCGGGCGGCTCGCCAGCGGCGGAAATTCTGCGCGACGTGCTGCTTTCTGGAAAATTCAAAAACCTCGGCGGCGAAGCGGAGGCCATCATCTTTTCGGCGGCGCGCATCGATCATATCGACCGCACCATTGCGCCGGCGCTCGCGGCAGGGACCTGGGTTATCTCCGATCGCTTCGCGGATTCGACGCGCGCCTATCAAGGCACCTTGGGCGGCGTCGCGCCCCGCTTTCTCGACCGGCTCGAAAAGGTCACGTTGAACGGGCTTAAACCGGATCTGACGATCATTCTCGATCTTCCGGCTGAGGTCGGACTGGCCCGCGCCGCGGCGCGGCGCGCGCCGGGGTTCGTCCCCGACCGTTTCGAAAGCGAAGACCTCGCCACGCATGAGGCGCCGCGCCAGGCCTTTTTGACGATCGCCGCCGCCGAGCCCGAGCGCTGCGTCGTCATCGATGCGACACAAGACGAGAACGACGTGGCGAAAGCGATCTGGGACGTGATTGGCGCGCGACTTTTGGACGGCAACGGTCAGTCGCATGACTTCAGCCGCGCCGCCAATGCGTCTTAGGAGACAGGTTTGAACAAGGGAGAAGATGGGCGCGGACAGGCAGATAGTCCTACGGAGACGGATCGCTATGAGGATGCACCGCATCCGCGCGAGACCCTGAGCCTTGTCGGCCATGAAGAGGCGGAGCAGGCGCTTCTCGAGGCCCATCGGGATGGCCGACTGCCGCAGGCGATCATCCTCGGGGGCCAGGCCGGCATCGGCAAGGCGACGCTTGCCTGGCGCCTCGCGCGCTTCGTTCTCGCTTATCCAAATCCCACATCTCCCGCCGTGCAAAAGGCGACGAGCCTCGACGTGCCGGCGGATCATCCGGTGACGCATCGGCTCAGCGCGCTGTCGCATGGCGATGTCTTTCTTCTGCGGCGCGAGTGGAACGAAAAGACGAAACGCCCCTTCACCGAAATCCGCGCCGACGATGTCCGCCAGGCGATTCATCTCTTCCAACAAGCAGCGGGAGCCGGCGGCTATCGCGTCTGCATTGTCGATAGCGCCGAGGATTTGAATCGCTCAGGCGCCAATGCGCTGTTGAAGCTGATCGAAGAACCGCCACCGCGCTCGCTGTTTCTCATCGTCGCGCATCGGCCCGGCCGAGTCATGGCGACCTTGCGATCGCGCTGCCGGCTCATGCTGCTGAAGCCGCTGGGCGCAGCCGAGATTGCGGCCATCGTCAAATCGCTGGGGAGCCCGTGGAGCGAGCATGACCTCGGCGAAATCCAAGTCGCGGCGGCCCGCGCCCATGGCTCCGTTCCTGGTGCCTTGCGGCTTCTCGGCGAACGCGGCCTCGAACTTGATCGCGACATCACACGGCTGCTCGCCGATCTGCCCACGATCGACTGGCGGGCCGTGCATGAATTCGCCGATCAGATCGCCGGGCGCGAGGGAACGGCGGACTATGAAATGTTCTTGGCGGCGATTGTCGATTGGATCGACGAACGGCTGCGGAGTGAGGCGGGGCGGGGGGCAAGACGCCTTGCACCGCTCGCCGAGGTATGGGAAAAAGCCGCCGAAGCGGCGCGCGAGACCGAGGTGTTGAACCTCGATAGGCGTCCTTTCATCCTGTCTCTTTTTGCCGAGCTCGCCACGGCCGCGAAGGCTTTCGCAGCCTGAGTGGTGAAGCGCGGCCACAGAGTTCCTGAGCGATGGCCGCGAGCACGAAATTCTACGTCACGACCGCGATTCCCTATGCCAATGGCGCGCCGCATATCGGCCACGCCTATGAACGCATCGCGACGGACGCCATTGCGCGTTTCAAACGGCTCGATGGCTTCGACACCCTGTTTGTCACCGGCATGGACGAGCACGGCCAGAAAATGCAGCAAACGGCGGCGCGCGAAGGGATCACGCCGCAACAGCTTGCAGACCGTACGGCCGCGCAATTCGAACGCATGGGCGAGGTGCTTGACGCGAAAGCCGACGACGTTGTGCGCACCACGCAGGCGCGTCACTACAAAGCGTCACAAGCGATCTGGGAACGGATGGCGGCGAATGGCGATATCTATCTCTCGAAATATCCCGGCTGGTATTCGGTTCGCGACGAAGCCTTTTTCGATGAATCCGAACTGACGCGGTCGCCGAAAGGCGAAAGGCTCGCGCCCTCCGGCGCGCCGGTCGAGTGGGTCGAGGAGGAGAGCTATTATTTCAAGCTCTCGGCCTATCAGGAAAAGCTGCTCGCGCATTACGATGCCAATCCAGACTTCATCACACCCGAGCCTTACCGCAAGGAAATCATTTCCTTCGTCGCGCGCGGCTTGAACGATCTCTCGATCAGCCGTTCGACCTTCAATTGGGGCGTGCCGGTGCCCGGCGATCCGAAACATGTGATGTATGTCTGGGTCGATGCGCTGACGAATTACATCACCGCGACCGGCTTTCCCGATCTCGATGCCGAACGGGCGACGTTCTGGCCCGCCGACGCGCATGTCATCGGCAAGGACATCACGCGCTTCCATGCCGTCTATTGGCCGGCGTTTTTGATGTCGGCCGGTCTGCCATTGCCGAAGCAGATTGTCGTCCACGGCTTTCTCTTCAACCGCGGCGAGAAAATGTCGAAATCGGTCGGCAATGTCATCGATCCTTTTGCCTTGATCGACCACTATGGCGTCGATCCGCTGCGCTATTTTTTCCTCCGCGAGGTGCCTTTCGGGCAGGACGGCAACTACTCCCATGAAGCGATTGTCGCGCGCATGAATGCCGATCTCGCCAATGATCTCGGCAATCTCGCGCAGCGCTCGCTGTCGATGATCGCCAAGAACTGCGGCGGCGCGCTGCCCGCGCCCGGGCCGTTCACCGAGGCCGATCTCGCGATCCTTGCCGATACGGCGGCGCTGCTGCCGAAGGCGCGGCTTGCGATGCAGAGCTTCGCTCTTCATATGGTGCTCACGGAAATTTGGCGCGTCGTCGCCGATGCCAACCGCTATTTCGCCGCGGAAGAGCCCTGGACGAAACGCAAGACGGATCCGGATCGCATGGGCACGATCCTTTATATGACGGCGCAGGTTCTGCGGCGCGTGGCAATCCTGACGCAACCTTTCATGCCGGCGGCGATGACCAAGCTGCTCGATCTCCTGGCAGTACCCTCCGAGGAGCGCGACTTCGCGCATATCGATGGATTGCAGGAGCCGGGCATCGCGCTACCGCTGCCTACCGCCATTTTTCCGCGCTACATCGAGCCGGACGAGAGCAAAGAAGCCGAGTGACATGCTGATCGACACCCATTGCCATCTCGATTTTCCCGAATTCGCGCCGGAACGCGACGAGGTCGTCGCGCGTGCGCGCGCGGCGGGGCTCGGCCGGATGATCACCATCTCGACGCAGGTGCAGAAATTCCCGACGATTGCCGCGATCGCGGAATCTTATGACGATGTCTTTTGCACCATCGGCACCCATCCGCATGAGGCGCATGTCGAGCCGGAGGCGAGTGCCGAGAAGCTCGTCTCGCTCGCCTCGCATCCCAAATGCGTCGGCATCGGCGAAGCGGGGCTCGATTACCATTACGACCGCGCGCCGCGCGATGTCGCCGCGCGCGTGTTTCGCACCCATATCGCGGCGGCGCGGCAGAGCGGATTGCCGCTCGTCATTCATAACCGCAACTCGGATGACGACATGGCCGCCATTCTCGAAGACGAGATGAGCAAAGGCGCCTTCAAAGCGCTGCTGCATTGCTTCACCGGCTCGCGCCAATTGGCCGAGCGGGCGCTCGCCATTGGTCTTTCGATCTCTTTTTCCGGCGTGCTGACCTTCAAGAAATCGCAAGAGCTGCGCGAAATTGCCCGCGGCGTGCCGCGCGATCGCCTGCTTGTCGAGACGGACGCGCCCTTTCTTGCGCCCGTGCCTTATCGGGGCAAACGCAACGAGCCGGCCTTTGTGAAGGAGACGGCGAAAGTTCTCGCCGAGGTCAAAGGCCTGTCCGAATCCGAGTTGGCTTCGCTCACGACCGCCAACGCGTTGCGGCTCTTCTCGAAAATGCCGGCGCCAGTGCGCGCCGCGCAAGCCGGCGCTGCCGCGTGACCCGCAGCGCATGACCCTCGACATCACCATACTCGGCTGCGGCTCGTCGGGCGGCGTGCCGCGCGTCGGGCAGGGGTGGGGCGCCTGTGATCCGAAGAACTCCAAAAATTGGCGCCGTCGCTGTTCGATCCTCCTCGAACGCCAGAGCGACGACGGCGCAAAGACCATCGTTCTCGTCGACATGTCGCCGGATCTGCGCAGCCAGCTTCTCGACGTCGGCGTCGATCATCTCGATGCGATCCTTCTGACCCATCCACATGCCGATCACACGCATGGGATCGACGATGTGCGTCCGCTTGTCATTCAGGCGAAACGCAAGATCGATCTGCACATGGATGAGGAGTCGTCAGCGGTGGTGCGCCGCCATTTCGATTATATTTTCGCGACGCCGGAGGGGAGCTATTATCCGCCGTTGTTGAACGACAGACGTTTGACGCCCGGCGCGCTCTGCACCGTGACAGGACCGGGCGGCGCACTTGAAGCCATGCCGTTCCGGCTCGAGCATGGCGAAATCCCCTCGCTCGGATTCCGCTTCGGCGATGTCGCTTATACGCCCGATCTCAGCGCGATCCCGGCAGAGAGCCGGCACCATCTCGAGAATCTCGATCTCTGGATCGTCGATGCGCTGCGCTATACCGCGCATCCGAGCCATTTCTCTTTGCCCGAGACGCTCGAATGGATCGACAGGCTCAAGCCAAAGCGGGCGATCCTGACCAATCTTCACACCGATCTCGATTTCGGCCGACTCGAACGCGAGCTGCCGCCCCATATCGAGCCGGCTTATGATGGCATGCGGATCAAGCTCTGAGCGATGGCGTTAGTGGCGCAGCACGAAGGACAGAATCAGCGCGATGCCCAGCAGCGCCGCGACGCCCTGCCAGAATTGCACCGGTGAGCGCTCATAGAAGGTCAAAGGCCGTGGTGCGGATGAGGGTGCACCGGCAGGCCCTGCTTCCATCTCAAGCGCGAGTTCCATCATGTCGTGAAAGCGCGCTTCGGCATCGAGCGCGATGGCCCGCGCGATCGTCGCCTGCACCCAGGCCGGCAAATCGGGGCGCAGGATGCCGAGATCCTTCGGTCGGGTCAGGCGGGGAGGGCTCACGGCATCGAGATTGCCGTAGGGATATTCCTGCGCGAACATGCGAAACAGCGTGACGCCGAGCGAATAGATGTCGGTCCTGACATCGCCCGCTTCGCCGCTGAACATTTCCGGCGCCATATAGGCCGGCGTTCCGGGAATATCCTCGGGCGAAAATTCCTCCAATCCCGCCGTCTCTTCGAGCCCCGGCACGCGCACGACGCCGAGGTCGAGCAATTTGAGCGAGCCACTGCTCTCCAGAATGACATTATCGGGCTTGATGTCGCGATGGATGACGCCGTTGCGATGCAGGGCGTCGGCGGCACGCGCCAGTTTGATCGAGATGTTGCGGCCTTCCTCCAACGTGACGGAGGGGCGGCGGGAGATGCGCGTCTCCATCAACTCGCCCTGATAGAGCGGCATCACCGTATAGAGGCAGGTCTGCCGGCCGGGCGGCAATTCGAGCACTTGCGCCACCCAGGGACTGTGCACGCGCGTGCCGACCCAGGCCTCACGAACGAAAGCGGCGTGATAGCTTGCGACAGTGGCGACCTGCGGCTTCGGGAATTTCAGCACCACTTCGCCGCCTTCGATCTCGTCGATCGCACCGAAGAGCCGGCTGTAGCGGCCTTCCGAGAGCAGCACCTTCAGGAGGAACCCGTCGATCGCCTCGCCGCCGTGCGGCACCGGGATCAAGGGCAGCTGCATCACCGTGCTGCCGACATCGGTGGATTTGGCGGTCGGCAGGCCGACGATGTCCAAGACCATGGCCGTGCAATTGTCCTGACCGCCGACATCGAGTGCCGCCGCAACCAGCGCGCGGGCGGTGTCGTCCGGCGCCGACCGCTCGCGCAAAATGCTGCCGATCGCATCGTTCGCGAGGAAGCCGTGCAGGCCGTCGCTGCAGAGGAGAAATCGGTCGTGGAGCGCGATCGGTTGCGAGGAATAATCGAGCCGCACTTCGGCTTCGATTCCGAGCGCGCGGTAGAGAACGTGCTTGCGGCGCGGCGTGTCGCGCACGTGGTCCGTCGTCAGACAGGTGAGACGGTCGCCGCTGAGCCGATAGGCGCGCGAATCGCCGATGTGGAGCACATGTACCGTGCGCCCACGCAGCACCAGCGCGGTAAAGGTGCAGCCCATGCCCGCGAGATTCGGATCGTGCTGCGACTGGCCATGAATCCAGGCATTCAGCGCATTGATGACGCGGGCGCCGGCGCGCGGCACATCCAAGGTTTCGGGAAGATCGAGAAAGCCATCGAGGAATCCGCGCACGGCCGTTTCCGCCGCGATGCGTCCGCCTTTCGCGCCGCCAACTCCGTCGGCAATGGCGGCGATCACTTCGGCGCGCGGCTTGGGAAGTTCGGAGCCGAAAATGGCGGCGGCGAAATCTTCGTTGGCTTTTCTCGGCCCCGCGTCGGATGAAAATCCGACGCTGATTTTGAGGCCGGGGACAGCTTGATTCACGAACACGGCTCCCGTTCACAGCGCGCGTTCGGCATGCGGCCGCACGTCAATTCTTCACGTCACACTGATCCCACATGAAATAACCGCCGGTGCTCGACCCCAAGATGATCGTGAGTTTGCCGGTCGTTGTGTCGAGCGTGTAATTGCCGCCGTCCGATGGATCGTGCCAGGAAATCTCAGTGTCGCCGATCTTGGCGGAATTCGAGTCGACCGTTCCCTTGTCATAATCGATCTTGATCTGCCACGTCGCGCCACTCGAAGTGTTCTTGCACGTGAGCATCTTCTCGCCGGTCGGGCCGGCGATAACCGGAGTGGCGGCAATAAGCATCAATGCCGCGAGTCCTTGCGCATAAAAAAACTTCATGACCGTCTCCGCCCGTAAAATGGCGCGCCCTTTCGCGATCGGGCGCTGACATGCTCTGGCTTCGGCGCATCCATACTCAAATCTCGTACCGGGGGAAACAGGCACAAATCACGGGCAACGGATATATGGCGTCACTATGCATTGCTCAAAAACTGGTCGATATGGCCATTTCTTGTTCAATCGCGAGCGCGAATGGCGAAGCTCACCCCGCCTTTCGCTTTCATCGAAAGCCGAAATCGAAACCTCGAAACAATCTTAGGAAGTTTCATTAATTATATGCTTTTCCAAGAGGTTTTAAGAAAGAATTTGGGAAGGGGAGGGGTGACTTGCGCTCCGGCACATAAATCGCAGAGCGCCCTGGCTGGTGATCCACGCTAATATTGGGGGACAAGCTGTGCTCGTACCATCACCAAAATGGTTAGATACCGGAAATAACGCTTGGCAGTTGGCAGCCGCGACATTCGTCGGGTTGCAAAGCATTCCTGGCCTCGTGGTTCTTTATGGCGGCGTCGTCAAGAAGAAGTGGGCAATCAACTCCGCCTTCATGGCGCTGTATGCATTCGCCTCGGTCCTCGTGGTCTGGGTTCTCTTCGACTACAACATGGCGTTCGGCGAACAATGGTTCCCGTTCATAGGCAAACCAATGCCGGCGGTTTCGGCGGCATTTACACTCGGGCAGGCAACAATTCCGGCAGCCGCAGCAGGTATGCCGGCTCTTACCTTCCCGATGGCGACACTGATCTTCTTCCAGTTCGTGTTCGCCGCGATCACGGTGATCATCTTGGCCGGCTCCGTGCTCGGTCGCATGAGCTTCAAAGCCTGGATGATTTTCTGTCCTGTGTGGATGACTCTCGTCTACACGGTCGGCGCCTTCTCCCTGTGGGGTGGCGGCTGGCTAGCAGGTTTGGGCGCAGCAGACTTCTCCGGCGGTTACGTGATCCATCTCGCCGCCGGTACGTCGGGCTTCGTCGCTGCTGCCGTGATTGGACCGCGCTTGCAGGCGGATCGGGATAACTTCCCCCCGAACAGTCTGCTGATCACCTTGGTCGGCGCGGGCATTCTCTGGTTGGGCTGGAACGGCTTCAACGGCGGCGATCCCTACTTCGCCAATGCTGACGCCGGCGCGGCGGTCCTCAACACCAACACCTGCACCGCGATCGCGTTGCTCGTGTGGATGTCTTTGGACTACTTCGCGTACGGCAAGCCCTCAGTCGTCGGTGCCGTCAACGGCATGATCGCGGGTCTTGTCGCGATCACGCCCGCCGCCGGTTACGTCGATGGTTGGGGTGCAATGGCGATCGGCGTCTTCGCCGGTATCATTCCGTGGCTCTCCATGAACAAGTTCCAAAAGCTCGGCTTCATGGCGAAAGTTGACGACACGCTCTGCGTGTTTTCGACTCACGGTGTGGCCGGCCTGATGGGCGGCATTTTGACCGGCTTCTTCGCGAATCCGGCAATGCTCGAATACGTCGGCACCGACAAGGATGCGCCCGGCGTCAGCATCACCGGTCTGCTCTATGGCAATCCGCACCAAGTTATCGTGCAGCTCTATGGCGCCGGCTTCATCATCGTCTACAACGTCATCGCGACCTTCATCATTCTCAAGATCATCTCCATCATCACGCCTCTGCGCATGGATGATGCGACCTTGAAAGTGGGTGACGATGCCGTCCACGGCGAAACCGCCTATGCGATCGGGACGGAAGGCGAATAAGTTCCTGTCCGCTCATCCCGCGAATGAGGGCGGGTCGTTCCGCCCTCATCTCCCGCGGCGCAGGAACGCAGATAGCGGCGGCTCACACCGCCGCTATCTTTCTAAGAGAGACCGGTTTCGTGCCGGCATAGAATAGATATGATGCGCATTGAGCCGAAGCGACATCGCCTGGCGCTTGCGCAGAACTCCACATCACACCATCACAAGTGACACGTTTCGCGAATTTCGCGAGAGTTCCGATCAAGAGAGGGTATGAGACATGAAGACCGCGAGTGACGTGCTCAAGGCGATCAAGGACAATGACGTCAAATATGTTGATCTTCGCTTCACCGATCCGCGCGGCAAGTGGCAGCATGTCACTTTCGACGTTTCGCTGA
>JBEKNV010000033.1:0-33681 GCA_049522395.1 Methylovirgula sp. | reverse complement strand
GCGCGAAGGTCACGAGCAAAATCGAATTGGCCGAGGCCACACCAACCGCCATGATGGCACCCATCAGCGACGGCACGCTGATTGTCGTGCCGGTCACGAACAGCATCAAGAGAATGCCTGAGAATGCGCCAGGCAGGGCCAAGACGACGGCGAGCGGATCGATGAAGCTCTGGAAGTTCACGACCATCAAGAGATAGACGAAGACGGCCGCGAAGATAAGCCCGAGTTCGAGACTGATGAAAGACGAATTCATGCTTTCGATCTGGCCGCGGACGGCAAAGTGGTTTCCGGGTTTCAGCTCGTTCTGCACGCCGGCCAAAATATTCGAGATCGACTTCGCCACCGAACCAAGGTCGCTGTTCTGCACCGACGCGTAAATGTCATAGACGCCCTGAATGTTGGTATGATTGTAGACCGACTGCACCTCACGGCGGTGCATGGTTGCGACATTGCCGAGAACGTTGGGGATGGGCGCCAAGGCGGACGCCTGGCTCACCAGCGGCACATTGTTGAGATCGTTCAGGCTCGCGATCCTATATTCCGGCGTCTGCACGGCGAGATAATAGGGAATGCCGTTTTTCGGATCGGTCCAGAAATTCGGCGACACTTGTTCCGAAGAGCTGAGGCTGATGTTGAGGTTCGTCGCAATGTCGTTGACG
The DNA here is from genome assembly GCA_049522395.1 of Methylovirgula sp. Taxonomy (GTDB): domain Bacteria; phylum Pseudomonadota; class Alphaproteobacteria; order Rhizobiales; family Beijerinckiaceae; genus Methylovirgula. The sequence goes on along the minus strand of JBEKNV010000033.1, from coordinate 33,022 downwards.
TTGAGCCCCAATTGCTCCGCGCGCGTGCGGTCGATCGCATAATAGAGCTGCGGCGCGTCGAGCTCCTGCTGAATATGCACATCGACGAGGCCGGGAACCTTCGCCATCTGCTGGCGCACTTGCTTGGCGATCTCTTGATTTGCGGCCGCGTCACGGCCTTGTATCTGGACGTCGATCTGCGAGGGGATGCCGAAATTGAGGATCTGCGTGACCATATCGGCCGGCTGGAAATAGAACAGGACTTCGGGGAAATCCTGGCGCAGCTTTGCCCTTAGTTGTCGGATGTAATCGCCCGTCGGCGCATGGCCTTCCTTGAGGGAGACAAGGATCAGGCCGTCGTTCACGCCGATCGTCGAGCCGTCCGTAAAGGCGAGGTTATAAAGACGTGCCGGCAGGCCGATGTTGTCGAGCACGAGGCCGAGATCCTGCGCTGGGACGACCTCGGCGATCTCTTTTTCGATATCGTGAAAAATTTGCTCGGTCACTTCGATGCGGGTGCGCGCCGGGGCGCGGACATGCAGCTGGATCACGCCGGCGTCCACCTGCGGAAAGAAGTCGGTTCCCACATTCATCAATATGATCCCGGCGCCGAGGAGCACCGCGACGACGACGCCGATGACCGCGAGATGATGATGCAGCACGCCCTCGAGAATGACGGCATAGGATTCGCGGAATCGATCGAAGCCCTCGTTGAAGCGGGCGTGAAAGCGGTCGAGCCAACTCGCGGCGGTCCCCGCGTGCTGGCGCGCCTGTTCGGTGCGGAGCAGGGAGCGAATGATGATCGGCGTCAGCGTGCGCGAGATGACGTAGGAGGTCAGCATGGCGAAGACGACCGCCATGCCGAGCGGCGTGAAGAGAAAATGTGCCGGCCCTTGCAGAAAGAAGACGGCCAAAAACACGCTGCTGATCGCCAGCGTCGAGACGAGTGTCGGCAACGCGATACCGGCCGATCCTTCGAGAACCGCCGTATCGAAAGCCACATTCTCCTCGAAGAGGCGGTGTGTATTCTCGATCGCCACAGTCGAATCGTCGACGAGAATGCCGACTGCAAGCGCCAGTCCGCCGAGCGTCAAAGTGTTGATCGTCTGGCCGAGCGCCGCGAGAATCGCGATCGAGGAAAGGATCGACAGCGGAATCGACACCATCACGATGAGTGTCGATCGCCAGGACCCGAGGAAGATCAGAATCATCAGCGCAGTCAGGGCGGCGGCGATTGCGCCTTCACGCAACACGCCGTTGATCGCCTCCTGCACGAAAACCGATTGGTCGAACAGAAGGTGGACTTGCATACCGGGCGGCGCTGCCTTGATGATGTCCGGCATCGCCGCCTTGACGGCGTTGACGACATCGAGCGTCGAAGCATTGCCGTTCTTGATGATCGTCAGCAGAACTGAGCGCTTGCCGTTCGTATGCACGATGTTCTGCTGCACGGCCCAGCCATCGCGGACATGGGCAACATCGTCGAGATGCACCGTCGTCGCGCCGATCTGGCGAATGGGAATGTGGTTCAGTGCCTGGATGGTCGGTGCAACGGCATCGACGCTGACGATATATTGCTTGTCGCCGATCTTCACGTCGCCCGAGGGCAGGGTGAGGCTCTGCGCATTGACGGCGTTGACGATGTCGTTCGGGGTGACGCCGTTGGCGCGCAAAGCATCGGGGTCGAGATCGACCATGATCTGGCGGTATTTGCCGCCATAGGGCGTCGGCAAAGTGATGCCCTGGATCGGCGCCAAGGCCTGGCGCAGCTGATAGATACCGTAATCATAGAGCTGCTGCTCGTTCATCCGGTCCGAGCTCAGGCTCAATTGCAGAACCGCAACGGCCGACGCGCTGTATTGGACGATGGTCGGCGGCTGAATGCCGGTTGGCATCAGGGCGCGGATCGAATTCGAGGCCGAGACGATCTGCGCGATCGCGAGATCAATGTTCACGTCGGGCTGGAAGAAGATCTTTTCGACCGAGATGCCCGACAGCGTCTGCGATTCAATGTTGCGGATGTTGTTGACGTTCGCGCTGATCGAATATTCGCTGTAGGTCGTGACGCGGGCCTGCATCTCCTGCGGCGTCAGGCCGGTATATTGCCAAATGACGCTGACAACCGGGATGTTGATGGACGGGAAAATGTCCTTCGGCGCGGTGAAGATCGCGCTGACGCCGAGAAACAGGATCGCTAGCGCCATCACGTAGAATGTGTGCGGAAACCGTAATGCGAAGCGAACGATACCCATGGCTCAGCTTCCAAGCGCGCTCCAGCTCTGGCCAAAGGCGCCGCAATGTCGAGGGTTAACGTGCGGGGCCCGGATGTCGGGGCCTGAAACGTCGTCCTAAATTAGGGATGAGGCCGGAATTCCGCTTGATCCATCTTGCTCTTCGAATGACCCCAAAGAGCAAGATTTTCAAGCCCCGGCCCGGCTTCGTTCAATTGTTTGTGACGCGGTGCAGCAGTGCGCCGGTACCAGGGGTTCTGCCGGGTCATGCAAGGCCTGCAACTCAGGATCGTACGGCAGGCAGCTTGGCTGAATCGGCATTGCCCCCTAGATACCGTGCAACGGCCGCGCCTGCCTGAAAGATACGCCTGAAAGTTAATCCCATGAATGCTCCGGTCAGGAGCGAGACTCTCTCTCGCTCTCATGCACTTCTGTCGTCTTTCGTTCGCTTCACACCGCCCGAGATCGTTTCCCGCCAAGCTTCTGTTTGGAACGGCATCAAGGCGGAGAGCTTGCGCATTCTGCAGCCGACTCCTTTCGAATATGGTTTCCAGGCGCCGTACCATCTCCTGCTGGTGATCGAACGCGCGGCCCGCTTCGATGGCGAGACCTGTGTTGAAGGCCTGCCGAAATCCAATTTGCGCGATCTCAGCCGCAAGATGACCTTCGTGCCGGCGGGCAGCCGGTTCTGCGGCTGGGCGAAGCCCAGACTCTTAAGCCACGTGACCTATTTCTATATCGATCCGCGTGGGCCGATGCTCGATCCCGCGCTCGACTTCGAGCGCATCGAAGGGAACAGGCGCCAATCCCTATGCCGATGCGCTCGGCGCCGTCCTCTGTCACGAACTGATCAGGCTCAACGGCACGGGCGTGCTTCTATCGGATGCGCATACGACAGGTGGCCTCGCCGATTGGCAGAGAAAACGGCTCGTCGACTACATCGAGGCACATCTCGAACAGCCAATCACCATTATGCAACTGGCCGAACTCGTGCGCCTCAGCCCCTATCATTTCGCTCGCACGTTCAAGCGTTCCTTCGGCGTGCCGCCGCATCGCTATCATATGCTGCGGCGGATCGAGGCGACCAAGATCTTGCTTGGCCGGACATCGGCGCCGATCACGGAAATTGCGCTGCGCATCGGGTTCAGTGAGACGAGCGCCTTCACCGCGGGCTTTCGCCGGGTGACAGGGCAGAGCCCTTCGGAATTTCGCCGAAGCCTCGTCTGAGCTCCGCTACTGCGGCGAATAGGTGCATCCGGCGCCGCCGCCGTCGGCGCTTTCGATCTCTTTCGCCTCGATCGTGCAGGCAAGGTCTGAGATGCCCGCATAGGTCGATCCAGCCGCGCCTTCGGTTTGCACGCCGAGTTCGATCATCGTCGCATAAAGTTCATGCGCCTTACGGCCGCTGAGGCTCACGTTCTTCTTGCCGAAGGTGAGCGTGCAGGAATGGTAGGTCAAATCGACATTGCTTGCCTTGCAGACGATTCGATCGGCCGTAACGGTGATCTTCTGCGTCGCGCCCAAAGAGACGTGAGCATTGCCGGCGAGAAAAGCGGCGAGGATCGCTTTGTCCTGTGCGGGCAGGGAAGAATTCTCGGCCACGAGCGCGGCGAAGGCCAGCGCGCTGTTGTCGGCAACGCTCTCCTTCTTCCCGTCAGCGAGCGCGCTTTGGCTTGCCAGAGTGAGAAGCGCGATGAGGCAGAGGCTTTTCATGGCGGCACCGATCGGTGGAGAAAGCGCGATCCTAGCGAGGAAGCGTCCGCTTGTCATCGGCGTTGCGATGATGTCGGATTCAATGCTGTCATCTTAATGCAAGAAAGCGGCAGCGAGCGCGCCGATCATCGCGCCGCTGAAGAGCGCCGTATCATGCAAGGCGAGCATGGGCCGTGCAAGAGCGCCTCGGGCGTGAAGCATCAACATCGCGCCGAACATGGTGAGTGACCAGCCGCATCCCGCGGCAATCAGCGTCAAGCCGAAATCGACGAAGCTCGAGAGATGCGTCATCACGGCGATGGAGCCTGCCAGCATCGCCAGTCCCACTAGGCAGAAGACATCGCCTCTCTGCTTGCGCAGGAAGCCTAAGAGAGCTGCCGGCGCATACATGGCGAGAATGTGCCAGGAAATGACTTCGGAGCGGCCGCCGAGCCCGATCCCGCAATGGGCCATCGCAATGGGGCTTGCCGCCATCATCAGTGCCATGCCGAACCAGGCGAGGAAGCCGGCGACGGTGGCGATGAGAAAAACGCTATCGGCAGGCACCGTCTCGCTGGCTTTCGCGGCCGTGAGCGGTTTGCTCGGCAGCGCCAAGGAAAGGGCGAGCAGCAGAACCTGAACCGCACCCGCGATGAGCAGCGCAGCGCTCGGTGCGAGCGGCCCGGCGGCCCTCTCGGCAAGGCTCATTAGCGTCGGAGAGGCCAAAGCGGCGAGCGAACCCGCGCCAAGCACGATCGCAATCGCTCTTGCCTTGTGCTTCGAGGCGAGCGCGGCGGAATGGCGAAAGAAGAAACCGAAACCCTGCGCCGCGCCGAGCCAGAAGCCGCCGAGCGCGAGCCCGGCGAAGTTTCGCTCGACAAGGCTCCAGGCCGCGAGAACGGCGCCCGCGAGACCAAGGCTCGCGCCGAGCGCGAAGGCGGATTTGCGGCCGATGACGTCGCTGAGGATCGCGGCCGGCAGCGAGGCTGCGAGCGCGCCGACGAGCGTCAGCGCATAAGGTAGCGTCGCGAGGAAGGGTTGCGGAGCGATCTCAGCCCCAGCGATCGGCAGCACGGCGATCAGGAGCGCTTGAACGACGATGGTGAGGCCGAAACCGAGCGCAATCGGCACAAGCCCCGTCTGCTCCGCGACCGCCACGTCGTCAGGCGCATCGGCATCGCAGGCGCAGAAGAGCTGACCGGCGCGGGCTTTGGCGGGTTCGAGATCGATCAGGCTCATTTCGGCAGATCGTCGTCGGAGAGAACGCGATAGGCGGCACCATCGAGATCGTCATATTGCCCGCTGCGCAGGGACCAGAGAAAAGCGATGAGGCCGATGCCGCCGAGACCGAGCGCCAGCGGCACGAGCACGAGCAGAATGGTCATGATCGCGCCTCCATCATCGTCGGCAGGGTTTTTTCGCACACACGTCTTTGAGAGTCTGGTTGAGGGCGTCCGCCTGTATTGGCACGCAAAGCATTCGCCGTCACAAGGATCGACGATCCCGACATGGCGCAGGCGGCAATCAGCGGCGTCAACAGCCCCGCCATCGCCAAGGGCACGGCGACCGCATTATAAAGCACCGAGAAAGCAAGGTTCTGACGCATCAGCCGATGCGCCTTGCGTGTCGTCGCAACCGCCAAGGCCACGGGCATCAGCCGCTCGCCGAGAAAGACGGCATCGGCGGAGGCTTGCGCGAGGTCCGTCGCGCTGATCGGTGAGAGCGAGGCAAAGGCCGCGGCAAGCGCGGGCGCATCGTTCAGCCCGTCGCCGATCATCAGCACTTTCTTGCCAGCGGCCTTCAACTCTTCGAGCAGAGCGATTTTTTCGCTGGGTTTGAGACTGGCCTTCCATTCGGCGATGCCGAGCTCCTCGGCGACGTCCCGCACGGCTTCCGCATGATCGCCGGACGCAATCATGAGCGTCATGCCTTGCGCGCGGAGGGCATCGATGGCTTGTCTGGCGTCGGGCCGCAGCATTTGCCGCATGAGGAAGATCGCTTGCCGCTCGCCGCAGCGGTAGGCGAGCGCGGAGGCGCAGGGTTCATGCGCAAGCGCGCGTTCGGCCTCGTCTTCGAGGTTGCAAAAAGAAGGGCTGCCGAGGCGCGCCTGTTGACCGTTCACGATCGCTTCGACGCCCGCGCCGCGAATTTCTGTTGCCATGTCGAGCGATGCCGCGCCCTTCGCGTGGAGAGCAAGAGCGCGCGCGAGCGGATGCCGGCTTGCGGTTGCGAGACGCGCCGCCTCTTCGAGCGTTGCAGGGTCATAGGTCGCGGCATCGACCAGTACAGGTTCGGGCAGAGTGAGCGTGCCGGTTTTGTCGAAAAGAACCGTATCGGTCTTGGCGAGCCGCTCAATCGCATCGCCGGAGTTGAGCAAGATGCCGGAGCGGAACAGCGCGCCGGCCGCGACGACCTGCACTGCCGGAATGGCGAGCGCCAATGCGCAAGGACAGGTGATGATGAGCACGGAAATCGCCGCAATTGCCGCGTCGTGAAACGATGCGCCTGTGACGAGCCAGAAGATCAGCGTCCCCGCGGCGGTCGCATGCACGACGGGCGCGTACAGGCGGCTCGCGCGATCGGCCAGGCGAAGATAGCGCGATTTCGCCTCCGTCGCCTTTTCGATCATATGCTCGATCTCATCGAGCAGCGTGCCGCGGCCCGCGGCCTTGACCTCGAGGGTGAGCAGCCCGTCGAAATTCACGCTGCCGGCGTAGACGAGAGCGCCCGGCGACACGTTCTGATGTTTGGTCTCGCCGGTGATGATCGCCGCGTCGATCTTGGAATGGCCTGAAAGGACAATCCCATCGACCGGAATTTTCGCGCCGGGTTTCACGAGCACGCGTTCGCCCGCCGCGAGCGCGCTGACCGGCATGATCTCTTCGACGCCATCGGCGCCAAGCTTTGTCGCGACGGGCGCGCGCAGAGCGGCGAGATTGGTTGCGACAGCCCTGGTCTTGCGCCGCATGGCCTGATCGAAATAGCGGCCAATCAGCAGAAAGAAGATCAGCATGATGGCGGAATCGAAATAGGCTTCGCGTGCATGCCGCGCGGTCTCGACAACCGACATGGTGAGCGCGAGCAGAATGCCGATCGAGATCGGCACGTCCATATTGAGGCTTCTCGCGCGGATCGCGCCGATGGCGCTTTGGAAGAAAGGCTGGCCGGCGAAGGCGGCGGCGGGCAAAACGATCAGCGCCGAAAGCCAATGGAAGAAATCGCGCGTCGCGGGCGTCATGTCGCTCGCATTGCCAGCCCAGACCGATACCGACAGCAGCATGATGTTCATCGCCGCGAAGCCGGCGACCGCAAGGCAACGCAAAAGCCAGCGGGCGCGCCGCGCCTCGCGTTCTTCCGTCTCATCATAGCTGAAAGGGTAGGCGTGATAGTTGATACGCGCCAAGGCGTCGATCACCTGCGCGGGGTCGAAGGAGGGGTCCGCCCATTCCACGTTCAAGCGGTGATTGGTGTAATTGACGCGCGCCCGCGTGATGCCGGGTACGTTTTTCAGCGCGCCTTCGATATCGCCGATGCAGGCGGCGCAGGTGATGCCGTCAACGGCAAAATCCAGGCTCGTGCTGCCGTCCGGATGGCGCTTGATGAAAACGGAGAGATCGACTTGGTTCGGCATGGCACGGATCAATCGGAGTTCATTCTTCGACGCTGACGCGATTGCGCGACAGGAAAAGCTGTTGCCCGCCGCGTGTGGCGTCGATGACAAGATCCCATTGTCCGCTGGCGAGGTTCAGAGCGCCGCGATAGGTGCCGGGCGAGATCTCTTGAAGTTTGAGATCGTGGTCGCGCCGCATATCGGTCGCGAATTCCAGATGCGCCGTCACGACAAGGCCGGCGATCGCCTGGCCGGCCTCGTTGTGAAAGATGGCTTCGACGGATTTCGCGTCGCCTTTGCCGCGGATCGCTGCCGCGACTTTCCAATGCCGGGCGTCTTGCGCCTCGGCGGCGGCGATATCCTTGTCGTAGGCGAGGCCATGCTCATAAGGATGCGGATCGACCTCGCCGCTGAAGGTCGAAAGCGCATAATAGACCAGCGCGCCGTTGACGGAGGCGACGACGCCGAAAGAGCCGAGAAGGATCGCCAGCACCATCGGGCCCGTCAGCCGGCGATGCTGAGGCTTGTCTCCGCGCGGCGTCGTCGCAACGGCAAACTGGGCGATTGTCATGGTCGGTTCTCCTCGCGTCTTGTCGCGTCTTATTGCGTCAAGAAGTGATCACGGGTGGTTGCGATGCGCCCTGTTGTCTGATCGATTGCCTGAAAGGTGATGTCGCGCGAAGGCTGATCGGTCGCCGAAGCGGGCAGGGTGACGAGCACGCGCAATTCATAGGTCTGGTCCGGGCCGACCTCGACCTTCGGCCAGCCTTCGGCATCTTTCGGCGTGCCGATCGCAGTCACCTGCGCGGCGCTGAAGGGTATGACTTTCAGCACATAGCTGTTGGTCGCCGTCTCATGGTTGAGGATGCGCACCGTATAGGCGTTGCGGATCGAGCCGTCGGCGAGCTGCAGATAGAGCGGATTGCGATCATGCAGCGCCGATATGCCGAGATCGCTGCGCGAGGCGAGCGTCGCCAGCATGATGCCGCCGACGACGGCGATGAACAGCATATAGAGCACGGTGCGCACACGGATCGGGCGAAACACATTGGGAAGGCCGGCGAGGCGCCGCCTGATGTTGACATCCGTGTCGTAGGCGATGAGGCGCGGCGGCCGGCCAATCCGCTTCATCACCGTGTCGCAGGCGTCGATGCAGAGGCCGCATTGGATGCAGCCGAGATTGGGCCCTCCGCGGATATCGACGCCCGTCGGGCAAACGGCAACGCATTGGCCGCAGTCGACGCAATCGCCCGCTGTGCCGCCCGCCGTGCGCAGCACAACGGCCTTTTTCAGCGAGATACGCGGCTCGCCGCGATCATAGCGATAGGTGACGTTGAGCGCATTGTCGTCGGTGAGCGCAGCCTGAATGCGCGGCCACGGGCACATATAGGTGCAGACCTGCTCGCGCATGTGGCCCGCGAGCGTATAGGTCGTGAACGTGAGAATGCCGATCGAGATATAGGCGACGGCGGGCGCTTGGAATGTCGCCAGCTGATGCACGAGCGTCGGCGCGTCGGCGAAATAAAGCACCCAGGCGCCGCCCGTCCACCAGGCGATGACGACCCAGATCAAATGCTTGACCGATTTGCGCGCGATGCGGTTGGCGGTCCAGGGACCGGCATCGCGCTCCATCCGCTCGCGCCGATCGCCTTCGATGACGCGTTCGACAGTGAAAAACAGATCCGTCCAGACGGTCTGCGGGCAGAGATAACCGCACCACACCCGTCCGGCGAGCGCGTTCAAGAGAAACAGCGTCAAGGCGGCGATGATCAACAGGCCGGTGAAGTAATAGACTTCCTGCGGCCAGATCTCGATGAAGAAGAAATAGAAGCGGTGACGCGCGAGATCGACGAGCACGGCCTGGTGTGGCTCGTTCGGTCCACGATCGAAACGCAAGAAGGGCAAAAAATAATAGATGCCGAGCGTGACGATCAGGAGCGCCCATTTGATCCGCCGAAACGTGCCATGCACGCTCTGCGGATAAATCTTCGGCGCGGCCGCGTAGAGATGATCCGACGCGTCCGTCAGGTGGCGATTATGTTCGGCATCCGCGAGGCTCATACCCCCCCACCCAGACTATGCACATAGACGGCGAGCGCCTTGATCGTGTCTTCGTCGAGGCGTCCGTGCCACGCCGGCATGACATTGCCGCCGCCGACTTCGACGCGATGCTCAATGTCGGCCTTAGTCGGGCCGTAGAGCCAGATCTTGGTCGTGAGGTTCGGCGCACCGATCTCGATATTGCCCTTGCCGTCCTTGCCGTGGCACATGACGCAATTGTCGGCGAAGATTTTCGCCCCGAGCGCGACATTGTCGGCCACTTCGGGCTTGTTGCCCGAGAGCGTGCGGACATAATCGGCGACTTGCGAAATCTGCTCCGGCTTCAAAATGCCGTCGCGGCCGAAGGACGGCATCATCATCATGTGGGTCTGCGGATCGGCGGTCCAGCGCGCGCCGTGCTCGATCGTCGTATAGATCTGATCGAGCGTGCCACCCCAAATCCAGCGGTTGGCGTTGAGATTGGGATAGCCATAAGAGCCTTGCGCGCCGGCGCCATGGCAGGGCGCGCAATTCTGTGCAAAGGCCGCGCCGCCTTCCGCCCGCGCAAAGGAGAGAAGATCGGGCGTGTTCTCAATGTCCTTGAGCGATACCGTCGCGATCTTCGCGTTCATCGGCGCACGCAGGGCCTGCAATTCCTTCACATCGGTTACGACGGCGGCACGCGACTGCCAGCCGAGAAGGCCGTGCGTATAGCCATTGATCCCGGGCCAAGCCGGATAGGCGATCCAGTAAAGGACGGCGAATGCGATGCAGGCATAGAATGTCCAGAGCCACCAGCGCGGCAGGGGCGTATTCAATTCCTTGATGCCGTCCCACTCATGGCCCGTGGTTTCGGTGCCGGTCGCTGCATCAATCGGCTTGTCGTGAGCTGGCGACATGATCAATCCTCTTCGAACGGGATACGAGCCGCTTCTTCGAACTTATTGCGGTTCTTCGGCGCGAGCGCGTAAGCCATCGCGATGAAAAAGATCACCGCGAAATAGGCAAAGCCCCAAGACGCGACGAAGCTCGTGAGTTTTTCATAAGTCGACATAGCGGCCTCACCTGATGTTGGCTTTGTCGTCGTAGATCGCGAAGTTCACATGCGTGCCGAGTTGCTGCAGATATGCAATCAGCGCATCGGCTTCGGTGAGCTGACCTTTGTCAGCACCGAAATCGCGAGGGATGGCATCGGCATAATGCTTCTTCAGCGTCGCGGCATCGGGTGAATCCGCCGTGCCTTGCGCCTTGAGATCGGCCTGCGCGGAGGCGATCATATCCTGCGTATAGGGCACGCCCTCGAAAGCGAGCGTCCGCATATCATCGGCGATATGCTTGGCATCAAGTGGCGTGTTCTCGAGGAACACATAGCTCGGCATGATCGAGCCCGGCACAACCGCACGCGGATTACGCAGATGATCGAAATGCCAATTGTCCGAATATTTTCCGCCGACGCGGGCGAGATCCGGACCGTTGCGCTTCGATCCCCATTGGAAGGGGTGGTCGTACATGCTCTCCGCCGCGAGGGAATAATGCCCGTAGCGTTCGACTTCGTCGCGCAAAGGCCGGATCATCTGCGAATGGCAGAGATAGCAGCCTTCCCGCACATAGATATTGAAGCCGGCAAGTTCGAGCGGCGAATAGGGACGCACGCCGTCCACTTTTTCGATCGTACTCTTCAGATAGAAGAGCGGAACGATCTCGACCAAGCCGCCGATGGAAATGACGATCAGAATGCCGATCACAAGAAGAATGGAATTCTTCTCGAAGACCTTATGGCGGTCCCAAATTGTTTGGTGTTCAACCGTCGTAGTCATGGGAGAGTCCTCACTCGGCCGGCGACAGGGCGGGGATGGGAGCAGTGGGGCGCGTTTCAGGAACCTCGGCCGCATCGGGCGAGAGGATGGTCATGACGAGGTTGTAGGCCATGATCAGCGCGCCGATGAGGAACATGGCGCCGCCAAGCGCGCGCACGATGTAGAGCGGATGCACGGCTTCGACGACTTCGACGAAGGAATATTCGAGGAAGCCGAGACTCGTGTAGGCGCGCCACATCAGGCCCTCCATGATGCCCGCCACCCACATCGCGGAGATGTAGAAGACGATGCCGATCGTCGAGATCCAGAAGTGCCAGTTCACAAGCTTCAAGGAATAGAGTCCCTTGCGATTCCACAGCCAGGGCACCATGCAATAGAGCGCGCCGAAGGAGACATAGCCGACCCAGCCGAGGCTGCCGGAATGCACATGGCCGATGCCCCAATCCGTGTAATGGCTCAGCGCGTTGACCGTCTTGATGGACATCAACGGGCCTTCGAAGGTGGACATGCCGTAGAAGGCGACGGAGACGATGAGCATCCGCAAGACGGGATCGGTGCGCAGCTTGTCCCACGCGCCCGAGAGCGTCATCAGACCGTTGATCATGCCGCCCCATGACGGCATCCACAGCATGACGGAGAAGGTCATGCCGAGCGTCTGCGCCCAATCGGGCAGGGCCGTGTAATGGAGATGATGAGGGCCGGCCCAGATATAGAGAAAGATCAGGGCCCAGAAGTGGATGATCGAGAGCCGATAGGAATAGATCGGCCGGTCCGCACGCTTCGGAATGAAATAATACATGATGGCGAGGAAGCCGGCGGTGAGAAAGAAGCCGACCGCATTATGGCCGTACCACCATTGGATCATCGCATCCTGCACGCCCGACCAGAGCACATAGGACTTGGGCGAGAAGAGCGAAACCGGGATCGCGGCGTTGTTGCCGAGAACGAGCACGGCGATCGTCACGATGAAGGCGAGATAGAACCAATTCGCCACATAGATATGCGGCTCGACCCGCTTCATGAGCGTGCCGAGGAAAATCAGGAGATAGGTGACCCAGACGCTGACGAGAAGAATGTCGGCATACCATTCGGGCTCGGCATATTCTTTCGAATGCGTGATGCCGAGGAGATAGCCCGTGCCGGCGATGACGATGAAGAAATTATAGCCGAGGACGACGAACCAGGGCGAAAGATCGCCGGCGAGGCGTGCCCGGCACGTGCGTTGGACCACATAAAGCGAAGTCGAGAGCAGCACGTTGCCGCCGAAGGCGAAAATGACGGCCGACGTGTGCAGTGGCCGGAGCCTGCCGAAAGAGATCCAAGGCAGGCCCCAGTTGAGAACGGGGAACGCCATTTCCAGCGCGACGTAAAGGCCGATGGTGAAACCGGCGACGCCCCAGAATATCGCCGCCACGGTTGCGAATTTGACCGGCGCGAAATTATAATTGGGCTTGCCGTCGATCATTTGCGGCGCCGGCTCGGCGGCGCGCGAATAGAATCGGTTGACGACCGCGAAACAGCCGGCGCCCGATGCTGCCGCAAAAAGCAGGGCATGGAAGGCATAGGCCGGTTCCCAGGCTTTTGCGGCGACGTAAAGCGCGAAAAGCGCGAACAGGAAAAGGCCGCCGCCAAACGTCAACTCGTTCGGCCAAAGCGATTTGGTTTGCGTCTGGGCTTGCGCCATATCGAAGCCTCGTGGTGGCGATCGGCAGGAAATAGGGTGGACCTTTGACGGTCTTTGCATCATTCCGATACGGCGTCGCTTTCGATGTTGATTTGGATCAACCTTGAAAGAGGTGGCCGGGGAACGAGGGCGCGAAATTCTGTCTCACCCGGCTTCGCAGCCGGGCGAGGCGCGACCATGCTCGCAAGCGCACAAGGAACGTGCGCCCCTGTGCCATCGTTGTCGGCTGTTGAGCGGAGAAGGCCATGCGAATCGGAATCGATCTCGGCGGCACCAAGATCGAAGCCATCGCCTTGATGCCGGACGGAACGGTCCTCGCGCGCAAACGCGAGGCAACGCCGCATGGCGATTATCGCGGCATTCTGCAGACGATTGCCGTTCTCGTCCTTGGTTTGGAGAAGCAGTTTCAGCGCCCGGGCAGCGTCGGCATCGGCACGCCCGGCTCGCTCTCGCCACGGACGGGCTTGATCCGCAATTCGAACAGCACGGTCCTCAACGGCAAGCCCTTTGACCGGGACATCGCGGAATTTCTGGGGCGCCCCGTCCGCGTCGCCAATGATGCGAATTGTTTTGCGTTGTCCGAAGCCATCGACGGCGCCGGGCGATCCGCGGCCAGTGTCTTCGGCGTCATTCTCGGCACGGGAGTCGGCGGCGGTCTCGTGGTCGATCGAAAACTCATCAACGGCCACAATGGCATTGCCGGCGAATGGGGCCACAATCCCATTCCCTTTGCCATCGATCCCGCGACGCCACCGCGACCTTGCTTCTGCGGCAAGGTCAATTGCATCGAGACGTTTCTTTCAGGCGGCGCGCTCGCCAAGGATCATCAATTCCGCACGGGCATAATGCTAAGCGCGGAAGAGATCGTGGAGAGGGCGGAGGAGGGCGATGCCGAAGCGAAGCGTTCCCTGGAGATTTACGCCGATAGGCTCGCGCAGGCGCTTGCCGTCGTCGTGAATATCGTCGATCCGGACGCGATCGTCCTCGGCGGCGGCGTCTCGAACATTCTTTCTCTCTATGATTCACTGCCGCCGCTTCTGTCGCGCTATGCCTTCTCGGATGGCGTGACGACGAAAGTGCTGCGGGCAATGCACGGCGATTCGAGCGGCGTGCGCGGCGCCGCATGGCTGTGGCCGGACGAGAAGGGCTGAAACAATCAGGCGAAGGAGGGGACGGCTTCGCGCAATGCCGCATCATATTCGGCGCGCACGAGTTCGGCCCCATACAGACGCTCGAGCCGGCGTACGGTGAAATGGCCGCGCGCGACAGTCTGGAAATGATCGATGAAGGCGTAATTGATCGCCGCGCCGCCGGCGGCGCCGATAATCGGCACGGCCTGCGCCGCGAGTTTCTGCGAGACGACGACGCCGAAGCGCGGCGCGATCTGCGAGACGAAGCGCAGAATGACGGGCGCCGTCTCTTCAGCGAGGCCGCGCTCGATGACATAGCGGGCGGCCTCGGAGACCGATTTCGCCAGCACGGCGCGCACGGCAAAATAGCCGCTTTCGCTCAAGCCGCGCTCTTCCATCTTGGCTCGCTCATCGCTGTCTTCACCGGCGAAGGCGAAGACCTGCATGCAGGCGAAAATCGTCTCGGGCGAGGAGAGGTCTTCGCCTTCCGCCTTGGCGATGGCGGCGATGGAGCGCAGCATCAAAAGGGTCGAAAACGGCAGTTCGATCGGCAGGCTGGCGAGGCCGAAGGCGCCGCCTACTGCACCCGACAGCGTCGCCGCCGCCTTGTGCCAAAGGCTGCGCTCTTGTGAGCGCCCCGTTTTGAGACTGCGGATCGCCGCATTGAGGCCGGCGAGGATGGCTTTTTCGGTGGCGCTGTCCACGACCGCGGTCCAATGGGCCGGCAGAAGCTTGCCGATCCGGTTCATCTGCTGGCCGAGCATGCCGGAAAGCCGCGTCGCCAGGCTGCGATGTTCAAGGTCTCTCACCGCCTGGCGCAGCTGTGCCCGGTCGGTCTCGGCCATGCTCTGCGGTGCCACGATCTCCATCGGAGCCGTTCTAAAGGGGGCTAAGCTCATGGGCGCTCCGGTTCGGATGAGTGCATGTCCTTTATCTACGCCTCGCCCACGCCGGAAAGGAGAGGGCGGGACAAGATAATTTAGCAAAGGACCTCAGAGATAAGCCGAGATCGTCCCGAGCACGCCCAAGACGCCCAATCCGATGGCGCTATACCAAGGCCAGCGCGCGCCCTCCAAGATGATCGACAGCGTGGCAATGGCGATCGCAATATGCAGGAGAGTGACGGAGGCGGTGAGCACATGATGACGACGCTCATGTTTCTCGCTCTCCACAAGCTTGGCTTCGGTCTTTTGGTCGAGCGCTTCCGCCTGCCCCTGCAGATCCTTCTCATCGCTGCCGTAACGCGCCGCCTGTTTCTTGAAGTCGTCGACCGGGCCGGTGCCTTGCGCAGCCGCGATTTGATAGAGGTTCTTCTTGACGCTCTTCGCCTGAAAGAAGGCCCAAGTGTCGGCCGCCTTGTTCTGCAAGAGAACGGCATCATTCTTCGAGTTGATCGTTGCCGCGGTCTCAATGCCTTCGAGACTGCCGACCGTCGCGGCGACCACCGCGAGAATGGCGATCGTCGCCGAGACGATGGCGAGAAAAGAACTGCCCGAATGCGCCGCATGTTCGGCATGTTCGGCCTGTTCGAAGGCTTCCACCGGGCTGTTTTCGCTCATGCAAGGACCCTTGTGCTGACAAGAAATGAATGGAGCCGGCGAAGGCTCGCAGGCCAAGTGCGGGCCTTTGTTACATCTAAAGCGCAGCCATGCAACCGACGCCTATCTCTTTGATATGTCGATGCATTGATCTTGGATCAAGGGCTCGGCCGGCATAGACAGGCGGACAAAGCGCCCCTATAAACGCCTGTGTTTTCCCCGCAGACAGGCGCGCTCATGACCTCCACTCTTGCTGCCGATCGTGAGTTCGAGATTCAGCGCCGCACGATGGTCGATCGTCAGATCCGGACATTCGATGTGACGGAGCATGCGGTCATCGCCCGTTTCCTTGATGTGCCACGCGAGAAATTTCTGCCGAAGTCTTTGCTCCCTCTCGTTTATTCGGATATGACGCTGAAAATTCCGGGCGAAGGCAAAGACGAGCCGCGAGTCATGCTGTCGCCCGCCACTTTGGCGCGGCTCCTTCAGGCGGCCGCTGTGCAACCGGGCGAGAGAGTGCTCGATGTGGCGGCGGCCACCGGCTATTCGAGCGCGATCCTCGCCGGCCTCGCCGCCGAGGTCGTGTCCTTGGAGTCGAGCGAGGCGCGGGCCGGCGTCATCAAGGCCAATCTCGCCGCGCTCGGCCTCGCCAATGCGCGTACTTTCGCCGGGCCGCTCACCGCCGGCGTGCCGTCCGAAGCGCCGTTCGATGTGATCCTGGTGAACGGCGCGGTGGAAGCGCATCTCGAATCGCTCTTTCAACAGTTGCGTTCCGGCGGGCGATTGTTGACGATCGTCCGCAAGATGACCGCGCCGGGCTATGGCGCAAGCCACGCCACGCGTTTCGAAAGTCAGGCTGGCCAAATCAGTTCCTGCTTTCTGTTCGACAGCGATGCCGCGGTTTTGTCCGCGTTCCGCAAGGAACCCGAATTCGTGTTCTGAGCGGGCGCCTGCGTGAGGACGATTTGTCCAGGCTGTCGCATTTTTGTGCCACTCACGGAATTCTGAAACGCGAGGGCGCGCGCAACGCTGGCGGGCCGGGCTGAAGGGGACTAATGCCATCCGCTAAGGCTCGGACGCGGCAGCCCTTCAAGCTCTTGGCCTTTCTTGCGGATTTGGTCTGGCGTAGAGCGAATGCCGAAGCCTGAGCTGACGGGCCATGGCCAATGCCGGCCACGCAACGCGATCTGATCGCCGCTCGCCGCCTGCCATCTTTTTACAGCTCCCGGCCGGCTGTTTTGTGGGGCATTCTATTTTGAAGCATAATTTCACGGGCAACATTTAAGAACTCGGGTGGGGCGTGTTTTGGAGTTCTTTCCTCTAGCGAATAACGGACGCGGGTTCGGCACGGTCTGCCGGCGCGCCTTTGTCGGCTCCGCGAGGCGCGACTGCCTGACGGCAATCTTGACCATCGCGCTTTCGATCGCGGCGTCCGGAGTCGCATGCGATCGCGCGATGGCCGAGACCATGTCGAGCGCCTTGGCGCTCGCTTACCAAAGCAATCCCGATCTCAATCAGGAGCGTGCCGGCGTTCGCGCGCAGGACGAAACGATTCCGCAGGCGACTTCAGCCTACCGCCCCACCGTCGGTCTCACCGGCCAATATGGCGTGACTCATCTCGCTGAGGTGGGGAACGGCGGCAGTCTGCTCGGGTTAGGCGGAGGCGGAGGGGGTATAAGCACGTTGACGGAGCCCTCCTCGGTTGGAATGACGGTCTCTCAGACCGTTTTCAACGGCAACCGCAACTACAATTCCGTGCGCAAGGCGGAGAGCAATGTTTTCAGCGCCCGCGAAACTCTGCGCAATACCGAATTGAACGTGCTGCAGAATGGCGCGATCGCCTATATGAATGTGCTGCGCGATACGGCCATTCTCAATCTGCGCAAGAACAACATCATCGTTCTCGAGGAACAGCTGCGGCAGACGCGCGATCGGTTCAATGTCGGCGAAGTGACGCGTACCGACGTTGCCCAGGCCGAGTCGAGCCTTGCTTCGGCGCGCTCCGATTATTTCACCGCGCAAGCCAATCTGCAGAACAGCATCGCCGTCTATCGGCAGGTGATTGGCGTGCAGCCGACGCAGCTGCAGCCGGCGCGTAGCATCGAAGCGCTGCTGCCGCGCAGCTTGGCCGAAGCGATCGCCGTCGGATTGAACGAGCATCCGGCGATCCAGGCGGCGCTCCATGCCGCCGATGCCGCGGAGTTGCAGGTCAAGATCAACGAGGGCCAGCTCTATCCGACGGTCACCGTCAACGGCAGCGTTGAGCGCGATTGGAACTTCGAAGGCTTCCCCGGTTTCAGGAACTTCAACGGCGCAGTCTTTGGGCAGGTTTCGGTGCCGATCTACCAAGGCGGCGCGGAATATGCGGAAGTCCGCCAAGCTAAGGAGCTTTACACCCAAGCGCGTATTGAGGCCGATCTGCAGCGCGAAGCCGTGCGCGCGAACATCGCGACCGATTGGGGGCTGCTTCAGGCGTCGAAGGCGGCGATTGCCTCGAACGAAGCTGCGGTCAAGGCCGCCGAAATCGCGCTCGAAGGCGTGCGCGAGGAAGCGCGCGTCGGCCAGCGCACCACGCTCGACGTGTTGAATGCGCAGCAGACCTTGTTGAACGCGCGCGTCAGTCTCGTTTCGGCACAGCGCGACCGTGTCGTCGCGTCTTATGTCGTGATGGCGGCGATTGGCCGGCTCGATGCAAGCACGCTGCACCTCGCCGTCAACGAATACGATCCGACCGTCCACTTCGATCAGGTGAAAGACAAATGGATCGGTCTGCGCACGCCCGACGGTCACTGACGCGCGAAGCCTGAGTTAAGCCGCGCGAGCTTGCGCGAACTTTGCCGTTCATCCACAGAAGCTTGCGAATTACCCTTGCTCGCCGAGAGCGGCTGGGACTAATTTCGACTTGAAATCGCGCGACAAAGACGGCGGCGAGCGGAGACGTTTGTTGGCAAGCGGGGGCCATTTTCGAAGCGAAGCTGTCAGATCTCATGGCACGTTGGCCACCCTCGCGCATTCTCCGTGCGCGGATGGGCCCGAATCAGGCCATAGTGGGCGGGGACCAAGCCTCATCTGCAGTGTTCGCACGAGAGGGCGTCGAAGACCATGAATGCGCCGAACCCGCTTTCCGACAAGCGCAGCGCGGAGCGCAAGGCCTATGAGCCGTCGATGGACGAGATTCTCGCGTCCATTCGGCGAATCATTGCCGATGATCAGGCCTTCTCGCAAAGAAAACCGCCGCCACTCCCAACACCGCCGCGCCCGGTAGCCGAGCCGAGGGGCCGAATCGAGCCGACGATTAGGCCGTCTGCAGCGCGGCCTTCGCCGCAGGTCCGCGTTCCCTATGGCGAGAAGAAGCTCGCGCCGCGCTCAGGCAGCGTCAGCTACCCGGTCGAGGCGCAGTTTCACACCTTCAAGGCCACCGTGGCACCGCAGC
The DNA here is from genome assembly GCA_049522395.1 of Methylovirgula sp. Lineage (GTDB taxonomy): Bacteria > Pseudomonadota > Alphaproteobacteria > Rhizobiales > Beijerinckiaceae > Methylovirgula. The sequence goes on along the minus strand of JBEKNV010000033.1, from coordinate 13,868 downwards.
CGATGCCGATCGAAGAGCCCGATCTCGGCGATTTTCCGCGCAATTCTTCGGGCGAGGATGAGACGGCTTGGTCGGAGCAGGCGGACAACTATGCGGAGGAGGAGAGCGATCTCGAAATCCCACTCGTCTCGCCGCAGACGGATGCGGCGGTCGCATCGTCCTTTGGCGCGCTCGCGGCCGCCCAGGCAATGCCCTCGGACGAACAATTGGACGAGATCGTCCGCGAGATGATCCGCCCCCTGTTGAAGGCCTGGCTCGACGACAATCTGCCGGTGCTGGTCGAGCGCCTGGTGCGCGCCGAAATCGAACGTGTCGCCCGCGGCGGCCGCTAATTCGCCCTGCCTCTCGGCCAATTTCTCCTCGCGCGTTGACTTATCGGCCGGCCTTGGCTTTTTAAGCCCGCGTCTTCGGCAATGGCTCGATTGCCGACAAGCAGCTTCGCCGAAGCTTTTCACAACATGCGATCGTGGTGATGGACAAGACTTTCGACCCCGCCAAAGTGGAGGGACGTATTTCCGCCCTTTGGGAGGCCTCAGGCGCCTTTCGCGCCGGACGTCCCGAACGGCGCGACGCCGAGCCGTTCACGGTGGTGATTCCGCCGCCGAATGTGACGGGCTCGTTGCATATGGGCCATGCGCTCAACAACACGCTACAGGACATTCTCTGCCGCTTCGAACGCATGTGCGGCAAGGATGTGCTCTGGCAGCCCGGCACCGATCACGCCGGCATCGCGACGCAGATGGTGGTCGAACGGCAGCTGATGGAGCATCAGCGGCCCGGCCGGCGCGAAATGGGCCGCGAAAAATTTCTCGAAGAAGTCTGGCGCTGGAAGGAAGAGTCCGGCGGCGCCATCATCAACCAGCTCAAACGCCTCGGCGCCTCCTGCGATTGGTCGCGCGAGCGTTTCACGATGGACGAAGGCCTGTCGCGCGCGGTCGTGAAGGTCTTCGTGCAGCTTTATAAAGAAGGGCTGATCTATAAGGACAAGCGGCTCGTCAATTGGGATCCGAAGCTCTTGACCGCGATTTCCGATCTCGAAGTCGTGCAGAAGGAGACGAATGGCAGCCTCTGGCATTTCAAATATCCCTTAGCAGACGGAGTCACGTTCCCATATCCGGTTGCATTCGACGGAACTGGCATGCCTCGGGATTGGGAACAGCGGGACTATATTGTGGTCGCGACGACGCGGCCTGAGACCATGCTCGGCGACACCGCCGTCGCGGTGCATCCCGACGATCAGCGCTACGAAGACCTCGTCGGCCGGCGCGTGCGCCTGCCGCTTGTCGGCCGTCTCATTCCGATCATCGCCGACGAATATTCCGATCCAGAGAAGGGAACGGGCGCGGTGAAGATCACGCCCGCGCATGACTTCAATGATTTCGAGGTTGGCAAAAGGCACAATCTGGCGCTCATCAATGTGCTCGATGAAGAGGGCCGCATGCAGCTCAAAGGCAATGCCGGCTTTCTCGCCGGGCTTCCCTCAAAAGGATTGCCGGACTGGGCGCGTTACGAAGAGACGATCGCGGAACTCGACGGCAAGCCGCGCGATGTGGCGCGCAACATCGTCATCCAGATGATGGAGGCGCACGGGCTCCTCGATAAGATCGAGCCCAATCCGCACACCGTGCCGCATGGCGATCGTTCCGGCGCCGTGCTGGAGCCGCGCCTCACGGATCAATGGTATGTGAAGGCCGAAGTGTTGGCGCAGCCGGCACTCAACGCCGTGCGCGAGGGGAAGACGAAATTCGTCCCCGAGAACTGGCAGAAGACTTATTTCCAGTGGCTGGAAAACATTCAGCCTTGGTGCATCTCGCGTCAGTTGTGGTGGGGTCATCAGATTCCGGCGTGGTATGGATTTGAGCCAGCGGGCGCTGGAATTGCTCATTCCGATGAGCAAGTTTTTGTCGCGGAAGGTGAAGAACAAGCAGTCGCCTTGGCTGAAAAGCATTATGGAGCCAAGGTGGTCGTCGTTCGCGACGATACTGAGATCTTACGATGGATAAGTCGCATTCGTTCCGGCGAACGCCTCGAAACTTATCCGATTCATCGCGATCCCGACGTCCTGGACACCTGGTTCTCCTCCGCGCTCTGGCCCTTCTCGACTCTCGGCTGGCCGGACGACATGAAGGATGTCGAGCGCTATTATCCGACGAACACGCTCGTCACCGGCTTCGACATCATCTTCTTCTGGGTCGCCCGCATGATGATGATGGGCCTGCACTTCATGCATGAGGTGCCGTTCCACGACGTCTATATCCACGCCCTCGTTCGCGACGAGAAGGGCGCGAAGATGTCGAAGTCGAAGGGCAATGTCGTCGATCCTTTGGCGCTCATCGATCAATATGGCGCGGATTCGCTACGCTTCACGCTCGCCGCCATGGCGGCGCAAGGCCGTGACATCAAGCTCTCGACGCAGCGCATCGAAGGCTATCGCAATTTCGCGACCAAGCTCTGGAACGCGGCGCGCTTCGCCGAAATGAATTCCGCCGTGCGCACGGAGAAATTCGATCCGCGCAAACTCAAAATTGTGTTGAACCGCTGGATCGTCGGCGAAGCGGCGAAGGCCACCGCCAGCGTGACGGAGGCGATCCGCGCCTATCGTTTCAACGATGCGGCGAATGCGCTTTATCGTTTCGTCTGGAACATTTTCTGCGATTGGTATGTCGAACTTTCGAAGCCTTTGCTGCAAGGCGAGGACGAGACCGCGAAGGTTGAGACTCGCGCCGCGACCTCCTTTGTTCTGGAACAGATCCTCAAGTTGCTCCATCCCTTCATGCCCTTCTTGACCGAAGAGCTGTGGGGCAGTGGCCTTTTCGGCGAGCAGACAACGCCCTTGGCGCTTGCGCCCTGGCCGCAGCTCGAAGGCTTGGAGAATGCGGCAGCCGAAGCCGAGATCGGCTTCGTCGTCGATGTCGTCTCCGAAGTGCGTTCGGTGCGCTCGGAAATGAATGTGCCGGCTGGCGCGCAAATCCCGCTGATTGTTGTCGGCGCGAGCCCCGAAGTGAAAGCGCGCGTGAAGACCTGGGAAGAGACGATCAATCGTCTCGCGCGGCTCTCGGACATCTCTTTTGCCTCAGAGGCGCCGTCGCAGGCGGCGCAGCTCGTCATTCGCGAAACGCTTGCCGCTCTGCCCTTGGCCGGCATCATCGATTTCGGGGTCGAGAAGACGCGGCTCGCCAAAGAGATCGAGAAGCTCGGAAGCGAAGCGCAAAAGATCGAGGCTAAGCTCGGCAACGCCGATTTCGTCGCCCGCGCGCCCGAAGAGGTGGTTGATGAAAATCGCGAACGCCTCGTTGAAGCGCTTGAAAGACGCGATAAGCTCTCTGCCGCTCTCGCCCGGCTGGCATAGGACAATTCGATCAGCCGAGCGGCCAAAACAATAAGCAAGGATGGCAGGCGATGATCAGCGAGGAGGAGGTGCTCAAGGCGCTTCAGCCGGTCAACGGGCCGGACGGCAAGACGCCGCTGCCGCAATCGGGTGCCATCGCTGGGCTCCAGGTCACGGATGGCAAGGTCTATCTCTCGATCGCGGTCGAGCCCTCCCGCGCCGCGGCCATGGAAGGCATGCGTGCCGCGGCCGATAAGGCCATTCGCGGCCTTCCGGGCGTCGCCAATGCCATTGTGAGCCTCACGGCGGAGAAGGGGTCAGGCCGGCCGACACCGCGCCCTCCGCCGCAGGCGCCGCGGACGCTCGCCATTCCGGGCGTTGCCCGCATTGTCGCTGTCGCCTCGGGCAAGGGCGGCGTCGGCAAATCAACGACGGCCGTCAATCTCGCTCTGGCGCTCGCTGCGTTGCGCTGGCGCGTTGGCATTCTCGATCTCGATATTTACGGGCCGTCGCTGCCGCGCCTGTTGCATTTGAGCGATCGGCCGGGGGCCGACAATGGCAAGATCAAGCCGCTCGAAGCCTATGGCATAAAGGCCATGTCGATCGGCTTTATGGTCTCGGAAGAAGAGGCGATGATCTGGCGCGGGCCGATGGTGGCGGGCGCCGTCCAGCAATTGCTGCGCGATGTCGCCTGGGGCGAGCTCGATTGCCTCGTCATCGACATGCCACCGGGCACGGGCGATGCGCAATTGACCTTGGCGCAGACGGTGCCGCTTTCCGGTGCAATCATCGTCTCGACGCCGCAGGATTTGGCGCTCATCGATGCGCGGCGCGGCGTCACCATGTTCGAGAAGGTCGATATTCCGGTTCTCGGCATTGTCGAGAACATGAGCTATTTCATTTGCCCGCATTGCGGCGAGCGCTCGGATATTTTTGCCCACGGCGGCGCGCGGCATGAGGCCGAAAAGCTCGGGGTGCCGTTCTTGGGCGAAATTCCGCTCACCATGAGCATTCGCGAACATTCGGATTCGGGTAGGCCCGTCGTCGTCAGCGAGCCGCAGGGTGCCAATGCCATGGCCTATCGCGCAATTGCCGAGAAGGTGAAGACGGCACTTGAAAAAGGCCGCGAGCGCGCCGCGCCGAAGATCGTTATTGGGTGAACCCTTCTCCCGCTTGCGGGAGAAGGTGGTCGGCGGAGCCGACCGGATGAGGGCCGGCCGGCGCGCCAACAACGCTGACGGTTTTTTTTATTCGAATGCGAAGGTTTGATTGAGGATGTCTCGAAAGACCCCTCATCCGTCATGCTTCGCATGACACCTTCTCCCGCAAGCGGGAGAAGGAACTAGCCCCCCGTCATGCTCATGTGGCGCGACACGGCGGGCTCGGGGTGGGCGCGGTCGATGATGAAATCATGCCCCTTTGGCTTGCGCGCGATCGCCTCATTGAGCGCGGCGTTCAGCAGATCGTCGTTTTGTGACTGTCGCAGAGGCGTGCGCAGATCCGCCGCATCATCCTGGCCGAGGCACATGTAAAGCGTGCCGGTGCAGGTGACACGCACGCGGTTGCAGCTTTCGCAGAAATTATGACTGAGCGGCGTGATAAAGCCCAGCCGGCCGCCCGTCTCTTCGACATGGACATAGCGCGCCGGGCCGCCGGTGCGGTCCGCAAGATCGCGCAGCGTGAAGCGCTGGCCGAGTTTTTCACGCACGCTGGCAAGCGAGAGAAATTGATCGAGGCGCGCGGTCTCGATCGCGCCAAGCGGCATGACTTCGATCATCGTCAGATCCATGCCGCGGCGATGCGCCCATTCCATCATGGGCACGATCTCGTCCTCGTTGACGCCTTTCAGCGCCACCATATTGAGTTTGACGGCGAGACCCGCATCCTGCGCGGCATCGATGCCTTTCATGACTTGCGCGAGATCGCCGTGCCGCGTGATGGTGCGGAATTTCTCCGCGTCGCGCGTATCGAGCGAGACGTTGACCCGCTCGACGCCGCAGGCCTTCAGCTCCTGCGCAAAGAACGCGAGCCGCGAGCCGTTCGTGGTCAATGTGAGTTCATCGAGCGCACCCGAGTCGAGATGGCGCGACAGCCCATGGAACAGGGTCATGATGTTCCGCCGCACCAGTGGCTCGCCGCCGGTGATTCTCAGCTTGCGCGTGCCGCGCGCGACAAAGGCGCTGCAGAGACGGTCGAGTTCTTCGAGGCTGAGAAGCTCCTGCTTCGGCAAAAAGGTCATGTCTTCCGACATGCAATAGACGCAGCGAAAATCGCAGCGATCCGTCACCGAAACGCGGACATAGATGATCTTGCGCCCAAAAGGATCGATAAGAGCCGGGGCCTTGGCCGCAGCTTGCTCTGACGTCTTCGCGATCTCGGGCTTAAGGGGCGTGCAATGCGTGTTCATTGCATAAGATATAGGGCAGATTGAGCCCTTGTGAAACACGCGAGCCTTGCCTTATGAGGGGAATGCTCAGCCATGTCCGGGGCGATATAGCTGAGACGTGTTAAGCGATCCAATGGACGAGGCGCATGGAACAAAAGGCCCGGCCATGGCCGACCGAGCTTCGGCTTCTGGAGTCGGGCAGGCTCCTCAAAGTGAGCTTCGAAAGCGGCGCCGCTTTTGATCTTCCGGCCGAATATCTGCGCGTGATGAGCCCAAGCGCCGAGGTTCAAGGTCATTCGCCGAAGGACCGCAAGACGGTCGGCGGTAAACGCGCTGTCGCGATCATGGCTGTCGATCCCATCGGCACCTATGCGGTGCGCCTCACCTTCGACGATATGCATGAGACAGGCATCTACACCTGGGACTATCTCTTCGAGCTCGGCGCGGAATTTCATACGCTTTGGCCCCGCTACATCACCGAGCTTGCGCAAAAGGGCCTCGACCGCGATCGGCCGGGCGAGAAGTAATGCCGCAGGCTAAGATCACCGTTTTGCTTTAGGCGATAGGCAAGGTCTGGCAAAGAGACTGTCGCTTGGCCCGCGATGCTCTGGTGCTAAGATATCGGGATAGTCGAGCTATCAAGAAACACGAGAGATCATGCCTTTTCCCGCCCCATTGGCCATTGCGGTTTTTCTGACGATCTGGTTCGTCGTGCTCTTCGCTGTGCTGCCTTTCGGCATTCGCTCGCAGCATGAGGCGGGCGATTTCGTCCAAGGCACGGACCCCGGCGCGCCGGTCGCGCCGCGCCTGTGGAGCAAAGTGCTTTGGACGACGCTCATCGCGACCATCGTCTTCGCGATCGTCAGCGCCCTCGCTTATTATCTGGGTTGAGCGGCGCAAATAGGCCAGCACTATTGACCCGCCGCGGCGATCCCGCTAGACGGACGCATCCCACAAAGCACCTCCGAGCGCGTAGCTCAGCCGGTAGAGCATCTGACTTTTAATCAGGAGGTCCCGGGTTCGAATCCCGGCGCGCTCACCAATTCAATCGCAGACCGGCTGAAGTGGTGCAATGGTGACCCGCTGCGGTTGCCTCAATAAGCGGCGTAGCTCTTTTCTTCGATGATTGCGCTGTTCAGAAGGTCATTGATCTCACGCTTGAGGGCGGCACGCCGATCATTTGTGCGGTAGACCGATCGCGCGAGGGCGACGAATTCGGCGCCGAATGTCTTGGCTCTCTCCTGGGCGCGGATATCGTCTTCGATCCGCCAGAGCTCCGCGTTCACGTCTTTGAGGGCGGCGGTCAGGCGCGAAAGTGCGTCGGATGGAACGACCTCTTTTTGAATTACGCCCGTCAGAATTTCATACTCACGGCGAACATTGACGAGTTTGTCTTTGTCGCGAATGTTTTCGAGTTTGATTTCGAGGATCGTAATCTTATCGATCAACTCGCCGGGCGCGATCTCAACCATGATCGTCACAGAGCATCCCCTCCACTCGACCACTCTCGGCAATTCGCTCCGAAGCAGAGAAAGTCGTGAACTCGCTACGGCCATATTCTATTCGGTCGGTCAGTGAGCGGCAAGATCATGATTGGCGCCGTTCGCGCTGACTGACTATATCGGCCGCTTTAAGGGCTCTTGCGCCAACCCACGAGCAATCGTGATCGGATCTCTGGCACCGCGAGTAATGTCCGATGCAAGCCAAGGACAGCGTCAGAGACAGGGCTGGTCCCTGCGCACGAAGATCACTTATCGACGTGACCAAGCAGCGCGTCCACATAGGCCTCGCCGCTATGACGACGTGCAAAAGCCTCTGCACAGGCGGCGGCGCGCGTCCTGCATTCTGGCATGCGCGGCAAGAGTCGGGAAATAGCGGCTGCAAATTCCGATGCGGTGTAAGGAGCGAAGACTTCCCCTTGCGCCTCGCCTTTCGCGATGCACTCGGCGGCGAAGGTTCCCTCCGAGGCGACGATCGGCCGTCCGGCGGCAACCGACTCCGTGAATATTCCCGAGCCACCCATGCCAAACAGGACCGGATCATAGGGCAGCAAAACGACATCGACCGTGTTCGTCTGCCTGATGTAATCCTCCGAATTCAACACGCCTTCGATCAATCGGACGTTGGGCAGGGTCCGCAGTTTGCGCTCGGCATCGTTGGTCGATTGCTCCCACCCAGAATGTTGAATTTGGATCAGGAATTCGACGTCAAGGCCGTCATTTTTACAGATAGCTGCCGTCTCCGGTAGCAGATGAAAGCCTTTTGCGCTCTTTGAATAGCCGAAAAAGCCAAGCCGAATCGTTTTGCCCGCCTGGCGGGGCTGTTGCATGAGAGCGAAAGGGATCGGCAGAGTTGTCGTCTCCAATCCAAAGCGCTCGCGATAAATTTTCGCGATCCCGGCGTTCTCCGTCGTAAAGAAAAGCTTTTTTCCGATGAAGCGCGATGCTTTTTGAAATGCCTGCCGATAATAAGCCTCGCCATGGCGGGCGGTGCGGGCCCACACCGTCCAGGTCGGCGGAAACATCAATTGGCAAATGACCTTCGGAAGCGACTCCTGCGGTCGTCCGCGCATGAATTCAACGACGCCATCGATCTGATTTTGATTCGCCGCCGTGATCACGAGGAGATCGTCCGGCGTACAAAGTTCGGGTGGCAACGCTTCGAGATCATGTTGAAAGGAGCGGTTGAGGACTCTCCACGTCAGAAATTCCGCGGGGTAGTTGAGAACGCCTTCCGCCCCGCTCCACAATTTTTGGAGGCTCTGAACCCATTGGTTCGGGAGGAGCGGGCCGACACTGTCGTAAAGGGAATGTTTGAAGTGTGGGACCGCGACGCCCTCTTCCATGATTGCAGGATCGAGCGATTTTGAAGCAAAGGCGCTGACCCCGATGCCCCGGCGCGCGAGCGCGCTGCGTACTTCTTGGATGAGTCGGTAGCTATGTTCTCCTCGGTTGGCCAATCCATTGGCGATGAGAACGATGTGCATAAACGGAACCGTTCCAATATATTGGCCGCAGTGCGGAACGCTGAACGAAATAGCATTCCAAATTTTTTATATTTTAATATCAGCGAATATCAACCTCTGGCGGCAAAGGCGTCTGCATCGCCCAATGCGGGCCGAAAAGGCACGCCGCAGCCCGCGCTCCGTTCACCAAGGCTCATCATGGTCCGCACCGCATTCTCTTCGCAGAAGACAGACGCATCGTCCCGTGCTCACTTCGCAAACCGGTTTGCGGTTTGCCTCACAGAGATAACCGCGGCCGTCGTAACCTCTCATCACGCCGCCGCATCTTCCTTCCGAATATTGAGAAGAATATTGGGCATGCACAGCAGCGCTGAGCGACGCTAAGGCTGCGGCGAGCAGGAGCCGGATTATAAATCGACATTTTCGCTTACGCGGGCAGCTCATGGCTTTTCAAAAAACTCGATATGGATTTCGTGATTTTTGAAGAGCAGATTGTCGCTCCGGTTTTCGAAATAGGCGGTGTCGATATCGAGTTCGAGATAGGCCGGATCGAAGGTATGATAGTCGACGACATCTGCCGGGATGGTATGCGCGGGCGTGCCGACCCAGACGCCGATGCTGCGCAGGCCGTCATTCGCCGCAAGCCGGCATTCGACATAGAAGGCGCGCGACATATCCATGTCCTGATATTGCGCCGGCCGAATGGCGAGCGCGACATTGTTCTGCGAAAGGATGCTGACGCCGCCGGTCGTGCTATCGAAATAAAGCGTGGCGCTGGCGAAGGGGGCAAACGACGGGCGCGCCAGATCGCCGGCCTGCATGGACGACCAGGGCGCCGCGAGCCCCAATACCCCCGCGAGTGACACCAGCGCGATCCGCCCCGCCTTCATAGCCGCTCTCCGTCACTGTGCATGCCCAACAAATGTCCTAGGGGATTTCGCCGACCGGCGCAAAATGAAGACTATCGCCTAGTGCCGCACTGTGCGCCAATCTCCATCACATTCGCGCAATCGCGCTCTTGGAATATGAGATTTCTGCCATAGCTCAAGTGCCATCCTACAAGCGGAGCCTCCTTCATGAGCGGCCAAATTTCAAGCATCGGGCGCGGGCATTGGCGTGCCGGTCTCGGCGTTGCCGTGGCCCTCGGCCTTTCGACCTTGGGTACGTCGACAATGGCGCGGGCCGAGAGTTGCGCATCGGTGGGCATCACCTTGTCACCGGGATTTTGCGCGACCATTTTCGCCGACAATATCGGCCATGTGCGCCATATGGCAGTCGGCCCTGACGGGGTGCTCTATGTGAACAGTTGGAGCGGGCCCTATTATCGCAATGGCGCTTTGGAGAGTGGCGGCTTTCTCGTGGCGTTGAAGGATAGCAAAGGCTCGGGCCACGCCGATGTCATCCGCCGCTTTGGCGAACCGGAAGCGCTTGGCGCGAAAGGTGGCACCGGCATCGCGATCTACGAGGACGGTCTCTTTGCCGAAGAGGGCGATAAAATCCTGCGCTATCGGTTCGAGCCGGGCGACATGGTTCCGCAAGGGCCGCCGCAAGTCGTTCTCTCAGGATTGCCGCTCACCGGTGATCATCCCATGCATCCTTTCGTGATCAGTGCCGGCGGGGATCTCTATGTCGATCTCGGTTCTGCGACCAATTCCTGTCAGGCGCTGAACCGCATTCCAGGCTCGCCGGGGCAGCAGCTCTGCACTGAGCTCGAAACGCGTGGCGGCATCTGGCGCTATGATGCGAACAAGACCGGCCAGCTGTTCTCACCGAAGGGGCGGTTCGTGACAGGTCTGCGCAATGGCGAGGGCCTCGCCTTCGATGTGGCAGGCCGTCTCTTCGATACGCAGCACGGCCGCGATCAGCTCTATGAGAATTGGCCGCATCTCTACACGCCGCTACAGGGCCATGAACTGCCGGCGGAAGAAGTCGTCGAACTGACGAAGGGCGCCGATTTTGGCTGGCCCGAGTGCTATTTCGACGGATTTCAGAAAAAGCTTGTTCTCGCGCCCGAATATGGCGGCGACGGCGGCAAGACCGTCGGCATTTGCGCTGAGAAAAAGGAGCCCATCGCATTCTTTCCGGCGCATTGGGCGCCGAACGATATGCTGATCTACACCGGCAAAGCCTTTCCCGCGCCTTATCAAGGCGGCGCTTTCATTGCCTTTCACGGGTCCTGGAATCGCGCGCCGGCGCCGCAGGGCGGATACAATGTGGTGTTTCAGCCCATGGCCGACGGCAAGGCGTCGGGCGCCTTTATTGTCTTCGCCGATGGTTTTGCCGGTGCCGTCAAAGAGCCGGGTACGGGCGCATTCCGACCGACTGGGCTTGCCATGGGCAAAGACGGCGCGCTCTTCATATCAGACGATATGCATGGACGCATTTGGCGCGTGACCTATCAGGGACCGGCCGATGTGAAGACGATTGCCCCAGCACCTGCCTTGGAGAGCAGCGCGACCACAGCCCAGAATGTGCTGCCGCCGGAAGGCATTCATCCCAATGCCGGACGAGACAATGGCGCATCGCTGCCCGTGCCGCCTGGCGCGACGAAGGAAGAGGTGACGGACGGCGACGATATCTTCCATGGCGCTTCGGGCGGCACATGCAGCGGCTGCCACGCCTCGGATGCGAAAGGCACATCTGTCGGCCCCGATCTCACGATGAAGAAATGGATCTGGGGCGATGGCAGCCTTGCCTCGATCCGCGACATCGTCATCAAAGGTGTGCCGAAGCCGAAGATTTTTTCGGGCGCCATGCCGCCGAAAGGTGGTGCGCCGCTCACCGACAAACAGGTCGAAGACGTCGCCGATTATGTTTGGGCGATCAGCCACAGCAGCAAACAATAAGCTTCGCTGGAAAACAGCGGCCTTGGTCGCGCGGCGCGCAGACCAAGGCCGCTCTTTGGATCGTCCGCTCCGAGCGAAGCGGAAATACTGGTGATCGAATTAAAGCGCTCGCCGGATCAGACCAACGACCACGAGCAGGATCACGGCGCCGATGATCGCATCGATGACCTCGGTGACAAAGCCCGTGCCGATATGAACGCCGAGCTGCGGCAACAACCAGCCGGCAACGATAGCGCCAACGATACCGACGACGATGTCGCCGAGGATGCCGAAGCCAGTGCCTTGAACGATGAGGCCGGCGATCCAGCCCGCAAGGCCGCCGATAATGAGCCAGATAATTATGTCATGCATGAAAATCTCCATTGCTGCCGGCCGCCCGGTGCGGCAGGCGCAGCCTAGGATAAATTGCTCGGAGTCGACAGTTTCTCCGGGATCACTCAGGCGATTTATTTTGGCGCGCGATGTGACGAATTTTTTCGCAACTCAATGATTTGCACGCGCGAAGATTTGCACGCGCGAATTCGCAATGCGACATGCGGTGAATTCAAGGTGTTGAGACCGCGTGCAGTGCGACAGACTTATGGCGCTTCGCGCGCGCCGCGGCGCTTCCCGCGCGTCACAGTTTCTTGACGAAACTCACGACCGAATTGCTGACATTCGCAAACGGCTTCAGCAGATTGCCGGCCGGCTTCAGGATCAGCGTGTTGGCCGGCTTCAGAAGAGCATTCGCTGACGGCCAGCGATTGGGCAGATGAATCGGCAAGTGCAGATTGGCTGTCAGCAGGCCAAGGCCATTCGGCGGCGGCGGTGGCGGCGGTTGGTTCACGGCCTGGTCGGTATCGAGCGCCGCGACGTTACGGCCCGGGGGAAGGGCGCCGGCCTTGAGCGGCCGGAAGGTGCAGTTGAGGCCGTCCGGGCAGCTCCGCGCATCCTGAGGCTGCACCAGCTTCAAGACCGGCTTCGTCTCCGGCAGCGGGCCGAGGCCGGCGGCGTTTTTGTCGAAGCCCGAGGTGTAGTCGGACGAGGTGAGGGGGGCTTCCCTCGGGCCGTAGAGGCTCGCCTGCTTGTCGCCCGGGACGATGCCCGCCCAATTGGCCAAACCGTCCTGACTGGGATCGGTATCGTTGCGCGGGGCGGCGACGAGATGCAGGGCGGCCGAGACCGCCAAGACCACGGCTACCAGGGCCACGAGGCCAAAGATCGCCATCCGGGGTCGGCGGAGGCCGGCACCACGTTCAAGAGGCGGAATCTTCGGGGACGCTGGCATGATCCGCTCGCGTTCGGGCTCAATCTCAAATCGATATCAATAAAGCTTTGCGTCAACACCGGGGCGGGGCGCGGGCCCGCACCATTTCCTTGCAAGTTTTGCGACAGGCGCACCAGCCTTGCAACAGGAGTACAAGCCGGACGCCGGTCAACCAGCGGGTTTAAACTCTGAAATGCCCCCATGCGCAGCCGACCAGGCAGCCGGCGCATGAAGAAAACGCTCGACCTCGGCAAGAGTTTCTTCCGAGAAAGAGGCGCCTTCCTTGGCGGTCGAAAGCACGTCCCACCAGGTCACGAGATAATGAAGGCTGACACCGAGGTCGGCCATCAGCGCCCGTGCCTGGGGAAAGATGTCATAAAAGAAAAACACGAAGGCATGGTCGCAGCGCTGGCCGGCGCTGCGCAACGCCTCGCAAAAATTGACCTTGCTGCGGGCGTCGGTCGCCAGATCCTCGACGAGAAGCGTGCGCCCGCCCTCCATGATCCGTCCCTCGATTTGCGCGTTGCGCCCAAATCCCTTTGGTTTTTTGCGCACATACTGCATCGGCAGCATGAGGCGCTCGGAAAGCCAAGCGGCGAAGGGAATGCCGGCCGTTTCACCGCCGGCGACAACATCCAGCCTCTCGAAGCCGATTTCGGCTTCGATGGTCTCGACTGCCAGGTCGATCAGCCCGCGCCTGAGCCTTGGATAAGCGATGATCTTGCGCATATCGGTATAGACAGGGCTCGCCCAGCCGGAGGTAAAAATGAAGGGCTCGCTCGCGTTGAAGGAGATGGCCTCGATTTCCAGAAGCATGCGCGCGGCTTGGCGGGCGATACGCTGTTTTTCTGACTGAAAATTGGAGTTAAAATCGGGCATGGCGGTTCCGAAAGAGGGCTCCTCAGGCTTCCTCGCCTGTTGCCTTGGGGCCGTCAACCGCGATCCGCCGCGGGCCCCTGTAAAAAGCGGAAAGCTGTGTAAAATTCAGCATCAGAGCTGGCGCCGACGTGCTCTCATTTTGATCCGGCTCAAGCACGCGGACTTGCCCTGATGCTGGGTGCGCCCTAGAACGCAGGGCAGAGAAATCATGCAAAGGG
>JBEKNV010000032.1:0-30114 GCA_049522395.1 Methylovirgula sp. | reverse complement strand
CGTCAGACTCGCGCCGATATAGGGCGTGAGATTCGAGATCATGCCGTAAAGGCCGCCGGCAGCGCCGGCGAGCGCCGCGCCAATGCCGAAGGTGATCGCATAGACGCTGCGCGGATCGACGCCATAGAGCCGCGCGGCGGTCAGATTCTGTGAGGTGGCGCGAATGGCGCGGCCAAGGGGCATGAGATTGAGCAGCGCCCAGAGCGCGCAGGCAAGGACGAGCGCAATGAGAAAGGCGGCGAGCCGGATCAGCGGAACGGTCAATCCAAAGACGGAAAAGTTCGCGCCGGCATAAGAGGGGTTGATCGCGCGGAAATCCGCCGTGAAAACGAGTTGCGCCATATAGGTAATGACGACATCAAGTCCGAAGGTGATGAGCAGCGTGTTGAGCAATGCCGAGCGCACGATGAGATTGAGCAGACAATATTGCAGCAGAAAGCCGACGCCGAACATGACGAGCATGGCGATGGGCAGCGCCGCGAAGGGATCGACGTGGGCATATTGAAAAAGACAGAAGACGACATAGCCGCCGAGCATGATCAGCGCGCCATGCGCTAGATTGACGATGTTGAGAACGCCCCAGACAAGCGCCATGCCCAAGGCCATCAACCCATAGAGGCCGCCGAGCAAAATGCCGTTGAGCAGGATCTGGGCGAGAACCAAGGACTGGTTCCTTCAGGCGTAGATCAGCCGCGCTTGTCCCAGGCGGGAATGGGATAAAGCGGCTTGTCGATGAACTTGTCCGTGAAGATCGTCTTCAGCGCGCCGCTCTGCACCTGAATGACGATCTGCGGCAGAACGATCTGGCCATTGGCACCGAATTTCGTCGGCGCGGCATAGAGACTGTCGAAGCTGACCGCGGCGATGGCGTCGCGCACGGCTTTCGGATCGAGCGAGCCTGCCTTTTCGATCGCATAGGCAAAGGTCTCAACATCGGCGGCTCCCGAGGCCGCGTGATAATCGGGTGCATAGCCGAATTTTTTCTCATAGGCCGTTGCGAAATCCGCGGCGTCGCCAAACCAGCGGTCTTTGAGGTCGGCCGAGGGCAGCCATGACGTCATGCCGAAAGTGTAATCCGCATCCTTGCCGAGCGCGCGGCGGAAATCTTCCGTCGGTACGCCAACAGTGAAACCGTAATAGTCCTTTGGACTGACGGCGAGGCCTTTCATCTGGCGGATGAAATTCAGCGCCTCAGTCTCATGGCCGGCCCATAGAATGGCATCGACATTCGCGGCTTTGATCTGCGTGAGGATGGAGGAAAAATCCGTGCCGCCTTCGCGATAGGTCTGGTCGACGACAATCTTGATGCCGGCGGCCGCCAGATGTTTGCGCGTGCCCGCTGCGACGGAGACATCGAAACTGTCGTCAGCGGCGACGAGCGCTGCCGTCTGCGGCTTCGGATCGAGTTTGCCGAACATCTCTATCGTCGAGGCATAATAATCGTCCGCCGGCGGCAGCGTGCCGAAAATATATTGGTAGTTGCGCGTGTAAATCTGCGTCGAGGCGCCGCCGCCTTGCACCATGGGAATCTGATATTTTTCGGCGACCGAACTGTCGTTCAGCGCGAAATTCGAGGCAAAGGGGCCGAGCAGAAAATTGACCTTGTTCGCCGTGATCAATTGGACATATTGCCGGACGCTGAGATTGACGTCCGATTGATTGTCGAGGATTTGCAGCGCGAGCTTATAAGGCTTGCCGCCGACTTTGATGCCGCCCGAGGCGTTGATCGTGTCAATCGTCAGTTGATAGGCGTCGCGGTAATAGCGCCCAACATTGGCGGTTGCTCCCGTCAATTGAACGGACGCGCCGAGCGTGACGACATCGTCGGCTTGTGCTGGCGCCGCCGCCGCGACAAGCGACGCCGCGCCCAGCGCTGCGAATAGTATCTTCATCCCCATCCCCTCGCGTTTTCGCATCGCAAATCAAAGCGCGTGCCAAAGTGCTGCGAGACTAGCCCGATCGCGCGCGTTCGAGAAGGGACGCCCTCCGCTCAGCTCTGAAAATAGTTTCTGTACCAGTCGACGAAGGCGGCGACCCCTTGGGCGAGCGGCGTCGTCGGGCGATAGCCGGTCAGATCGAAGAGGAGGTCGGTATTGGCGAAGGTGGCCGGCACGTCGCCCTTTTGCATTTCCATGTAATTGCGCTTCGCGGTCTGGCCCGTCGCCTTTTCGACGGCGGCGACGAAATCGTCGAGCGCGACGGGATGGCCGGCGCCAATGTTGACGACTCGGAAGGCCGCTTGGTCGGAAAGACTGTCGCGCGGGCTCGCTGGCCCGCGGGGCGCTGTGGGCAACGGCGGCACGACCGGCAGAAGACGCAGCATGGCTTCGACGAGATCGCCGACATAGGTGAAGTCGCGCTGCATCTTTCCGTAATTATAGATGTCGATCGGCTCGTCGGCGGCAAGCGCCTTGACGAATTTGAAAAGCGCCATGTCGGGGCGTCCCCACGGCCCGTAGACGGTGAAGAAGCGCAGCATGGTGATCGGAATCGCGAAGAGATGGCTATAGGCATGCGCCATTTCTTCCGTCGCCTTCTTCGTCGCGGCATAGAGCGTCAAAGAATGATCGGCGCGGTCGGTCTCGCGGAAGGGGATGGAGCGGTTGGCGCCATAGACCGAGGAGGTCGACGCGAGCAGCGCATGTTTCGGCGGCGCCTGCCGCATCACTTCGAGCAGATTATAGGTGCCGATGAGGTTCGCATCGACATAGGCGCGCGGATTTTCGAGGCTGTAGCGCACACCCGCTTGCGCCGCGAAATGATAGACGGCGTCGAATTCCGTCGCATAGAGACGTTCGAGCTTCGTCTGGTCCTCGAGCAGGAATTCTTCCGACCGGAACGCCTTGGATGCCTCAAGCTTCGCGCGCCGCGCCCGCTTCAAGGCGGGATCGTAATAGGGGGTCATGCCGTCGAGGCCGACGACCTCATGCCCGCTCGCGATGAGTCGGGCGGCCATGTGATAGCCGATAAAGCCGGCAGACCCTGTCACCAGAACGCGCATCTCATGCCTCTCTTGCGCTCGCGCCGCCTTTCTCTACTGGGTCGCGGCGCGTTAGCAATCGCCTTTTTCAGGACATGGCAGCGCAGCATGAAGGGGGCGGCACCGGAGGCGGGGCGGGGTTGACGAGTGCGCGGCTTGTCCCTAGCACCAAGCCCAAGGCACCATCAATCAAGCGACCATCAATGAAGAGAGAGGGAGAGGCCGCCCGTGTCCGAACTGAAAGCACCCTTGAAAATCGTCTTCCTGGATCGCGCGACGATCGGCGTTCCTGTCCGCGCGCCGAAATTTCCGCACGACTATAAGGAATACCAGGCGACCTCCGTGGACGAAATCGTGCCCCGTCTCGCCGATGCCGAGATCGCGATCATCAACAAAGTGCCGATGCGCGCCGCCTCGCTCGAAAAGCTGCCGAAGCTGAAGCTGATCGCGGTCGCCGCAACGGGAACGGATTGCGTGGACAAGCCTTATTGCAAGGCGAACGGCATCGCCGTCGTCAACATTCGCAATTATGCCGTCAACACCGTGCCGGAACATACGCTCGCGCTGATTTTTGCGTTGCGCCGCAGCCTCGTTCCCTATGTGCTCGACGTGCGCCGCGGCAAATGGAACACGATCGATCAATTCTGCTATTTCGATCATCCGATCCGCGACATTTCGGGTTCGACCTTGGGCCTCGTCGGCTATGGCGCGCTCGGCAAATCGGTGGCGACGCGCGCGGAAGCGCTCGGCATGCGCGTGATCGCAACCGACGTCTATGATTTCCCCGGCAAGGTCGATCTCGATACCATCCTGCGCGAAAGCGACATCATCTCGCTCCATTGTCCTTTGACCGACGGCACGCGCAATCTCATCGGCGCTGCCGAATTCAAAAAGATGAAGAAGGACGCGATCCTCATCAACACCGCGCGCGGTGGCCTCGTCGATGAGGCGGCGCTGGTGCATGCTTTGAAGACAGGCGAGATCGGTGGCGCCGGCTTCGACGTCTTGACCGCCGAGCCGCCGAAGAACGGCAATGTCCTGCTCGATGCGGATCTGCCTAATCTCTTGATCACTCCGCATGTCGCCTGGGCGAGTGTCGAGGCGATGACGGGCCTCTCCAATCAGCTTGTCGACAATATCGAGGCCTGGGTCGCGGGCAAGCCGCAGAATATGGTGCTGGAATAGCGCTTAGAGCGTCGTATCCGACGCGACGAGATGCAGCGTCATGCCGGCGCGCAGAAAGCGTGCCGGATTGACGGGCTCGCCATTGATCCGCGTCTCATAGTGGAGATGCGGACCCGTCGCGCGGCCGGTCTCGCCGATGAGGCCGAGGATCATGCCGGCGCTGACTTTCTGCCCTTGCTGGACTTCGATCGTCGAGAGATGCGCGTAGCGGGTCGACAGCCCGTTGCCGTGGTCGATTTCGACCATATTGCCATAGCCGCCGGCGGGTCCGGCGAGATCGACGACGCCTGCCGCCGTCGCGCGCACCGGCGCTCCATAGTCTTCGCGCAGATCGATGCCGGTGTGGAGCGCGGGCTTGCCAAGAAATGGATCGATGCGCGGCCCGAAGGGTGACGTGACTTCGACCTGGCCCAGAAGCGGTGAACCGAAGGGAACATAGGTGGCGATGAGGTGCAGGCGTTCGGCGGCCAAGACCGCGTCTTGCGCATTGGTCGCGGCGCGGGTAAAGGCGTCGTCGTCTTCGTTGCCGCTCGGCAGGGGCACATAGGGACCGCCGAGGTCAGGGGCATTCTTATTGGTTTGCGGCGGCGCGAATTGATCGCTCTCAACACCAGCGACATTGAAAGCGGCGCGAAGCCCATTCACCATGCGCTGCGCCGGCCCCTGCAACGCATTGAGAACCGCAAGCTGCTCATTGTCGAGATGGTCCTGACGCAAGGTTAGGCGATCGATGCGCGTCGCGAGCGGTACGCCGTAATCGAATTCGCCCGGTGCGAGGTAGGACGTGCTTGCCCCCGGTTGCAGCGTCAGGCCGCTGGCGGGCGTCGGCTTCGCATGCGGGCCAGGCTGATCGCCGAGCCGTAGATCGAATTCTTCCGGCTGCGGTTTCTGTTGTGCGCCGGGCTGCGTCGTCGCATCATTGGACGAGGCGGGGTTCTGTCCATCGAGCGCGGCATCGGGCGCAAAGAAAGTCGCGGTCGGATCGGGCGCGGCATCGATCCGTTTCATGGCGGAGGAATCTTGCGCGCCGGTCGCGGAGAGAAGCGCGGAGGCGGGCAGGGCCTTGGCGCGTTCGGCAAGGCTTGCGACGAAAGTCGTCCGGCTTTCCAACAGATCCTGGCGGGCCATCAAAGCGCCGACGCGCTCGGTGAGCTCCGTCTCATTCACCTTGGCGTGTTGTGTCAGATTCGTGATCTCGTGACGCAGCTGCGCG
This sequence comes from Methylovirgula sp., assembly GCA_049522395.1. GTDB lineage: Bacteria > Pseudomonadota > Alphaproteobacteria > Rhizobiales > Beijerinckiaceae > Methylovirgula. The sequence goes on along the minus strand of JBEKNV010000032.1, from coordinate 24,736 downwards.
AGGCGGTCCTCATAGCTGTATTGCATCTCAATCTGATGCTCGGTCAGCCCTGCCAGGAGATCGTCGTGAAAGACGAAATAGCAGGTCGCGCCGAGGAAGATCGTCGCGGCGAGCGGAATGAGACCCAAGAGAAAGAAAAGGGCGATTGGCGGCAGAACGAGTGTGCGCGATTTGCGCTTCGTATCCAGGGTGAGCCGCAATTGCAGGCGCTTCGCCCCGGTGCCGGATAGCTGACCCGCGGGCATGGCTGCTCCCACCCGATTCATGCACCAAACTACGGGTGACAACACAATGTTAAGGTTAATATTCGCCTAATCGCAGGGATTTCAGGGGAGTGCGCGGGCCGCGGCCAGCACCGCTTCGGCATGGCCGGGCACCCTGACCTTGTTCCAGATTTCGGCGATTTTGCCGTCCCGGCCGATCAAAAACGTGGTCCGTTCGACGCCCATAAATTTCCGCCCATACATGCTTTTTTCAGTCCAGACGCCGTAGGCTTCGAGAACCGCTTTTGCAGGGTCCGAGGCGAGATCAATGCTCAGCCCGTGCTTGGTTTTGAATTTCCCGTGGCTCTGAGGTGTATCCGGCGAAACGGCAATTATCACCTTGACATAGTATGCCACCAGGCGTAGGGTCGTGGGCATAGGAGCTTACGGCCATGTCAAACCTCTCAAATCCGATCTTTCACGACGACACCAAAGCCCGCGAATGGCTCGAAGCACGGGTCTGGGCAAATGGTCGTATCTGCCCGCATTGCGGCGTGGTCGATCAATCAACACTCCTGCAAGGCAAGTCGCATCGTCCTGGCCTCTATCAGTGCAATGCGTGCCGTGAGCCTTTTACCGTGACCGTTGGCACGCTCTATGAGCGCAGCAAGGTTCCGCTACATACTTGGCTGGCCGTGACGCATCTCATGATGGCTTCTAAGAAAGGCATGTCGGCCCTTCAAATTAGCCGCATGATCGGGATCAGCTACAAAACCACTTGGTTTCTCTGCCATCGCATTCGCGAGTCGCTTCGCGATACGGGCGGCTTGCCGCCAATGGGCGGCGAAAACAAAGTTGTCGAAGCCGATGAAACATTCGTCGGCGGTAAAGCCAGCAACCGTGCGCATCGTCCCGTTGGCAAAAAGCAGATTGTCTTGTCGCTTGTCGAGCGCGAAGGGCATGTTCGCTCTTTCCACATCGCCAATGTCACGGCAAAGACGATTCGCCCGCTTATCGCTAAAAACGTCGCGTTGGCTTCTATGCTCATGACTGACGAAAGCAAACTCTACGTCACCATCGGTAAAAAGTTTGCCAATCATGGGAGTGTCAATCACAGTGCCGACGAATATGCGCGCCTTGGCGGCTTCATTCACATCAACACCGCCGAGAATTTTTTCAGCATCGTGAAGCGCGGGATTATCGGTTCCTATCATCACGTTTCGGAAGCTCATTTGCATCGCTACATGGCCGAATTCGATTATCGCTACAACACTCGCAAGATGACGGATGCAGAGCGCTTTTCTACGAGCATTCCCGGCATTGTTGGAAAGCGCTTGACCTATCGGCGCGCTAACAGCCAAATCTCCTAAGCCGAAAGGAAAATGACATGACACACGATTTTGCTCTCGATGTTGGGCTAGTGTTGTTGGTTGTTATTGTCTTCATTCTTGGTTCAATTTCTGACGGCATACGACGAATTGTATCTGAGCTTTCCATTATCAAAATGGAAGTTGGAAGCGCGACCACAGACATTGAAGCGCTTCGTAAACAACACGCGCCGCTTAGAATTGATTATCCGAACTGACATCGCGAGGGAACGTCATGGCCAAAACATGGGAGCAGATGGCGCCTGAAGAAAAACTTGAAGACCTTCGAAAAGACATCAAAACTCTTTTTGCGCATTTCAACAAAATGCAAGAATCACAAGAGGCATTGGCTTACAGGCTCAATGGCGCGGTTAGTCTTCTGCATGAGGTCGCAGAGGCGGTAAAGAAGCTAGAGAATCGCTGAGAGCTGCCGTCTCTTGTGCTAGTTGCCGCGCACGTTCGACAAGATCAGGCTTCTTGCTTTCTTTCGCAGCCCGATGTTTCGGTCCACTCTTGACCGCAGCATCAACCGCGCGCTCAAATCGAGACCATTCCTTCATATCTTCGGTTTCGGCCGCGGTATCAGATCGTTTTTTCATGGGTCTTAGTTCCATGCCGGCTATTCACAACACGCAGATCAATCCAGCCTTTTATCGCCACCCGGAAGAAGCCGCAATTATCGGGCGTCTTGTCGTCGCCTTTGGCGAACTGGAATTCACGATCTGTCAGCTCGCGGCAGACGCATTCGGAATGCTAATGCCCATTCTTAGGACTCTTTACCGCAGCCGTATGACTTCGTCGCGCCTAGACACCGCATACAATTTAGCGCTCCCGGTATGTGAGCGCCATCAACTCGGAGAAGATTGGAAAGACGCTTATGCGGCAGTTCTCGATTGCCTCCGCATTAGGAATCGATACGCACACTCTAACTGGGCAGACCATCCTGCGACGCCTGGACTATTTTTCACAGACCTTTCTGCGGCTGCTGATGCTGCCTCCGGCTTTGAATTCGATTGGCGTCATATCGACGTGGCGATTCTTCAAAATCAAGAAAGCTATTTTGTTTATGCCCTGGAGCTTCTTCGATTCGTCGAGTCACAAATTCATATCAAGCTCGGAAGGTCACCATCTGTCGTCTTGCCAATGCCTCTAAAACAAGAACTACCCCCCGCGTATAATTCTCCAATCCAACATGTACCCCCGTGGCTAAACGAAGGTCAGCGAGCCCTTCACATAGCGCGGGCTCTGGCAGCTCAAGGGGGACCCCCAACACCAACACCCCAACAACAGGCTCTTGATAAGGCTCGCGCTGAGAAGAAGGCGAAGAGAGAAGAGAGCATTCGGAAGGCTCGCGAAGGCGATCAACATTCAAAATCGCGTTCAACTGACGACACGGAAAAATAACCGAAGACGACGCATCATCATCTGACGCGCCATCCTCGCCGGCCTGTCCCTGCGAGGGACTAGCACTAGCGTCTGTTATGCCAAGGTGATAATTGCCGGCGAAACCCCTAGTATAGCCGTGTCGGCCTTCTCGAATTCACCCTTGAGAGCCGAAAAATCCACAGCTTCCTTGGTACAGCCGGACGTGTCGTCCTTGGGATAGAAATAAAGGACCAGTTTATGCCCGGCATAAGACTTGAGCGTACGGGGCTTTTCACGGTCATCCGGCAGTTGGAATTCAGGGGCTTTGTCTCCTCGACCCGGTTTCTTGCCCATAAGCCTTCCTTTTGTCTCAATAATCGGCAATTCCCAGAGGGCGGATAGCGTGGCGAACCGACTGCTCGCTTTCGACAAAACCCGTATATTCGGGTACGAATCGCGTTTCCAGCGCGCGCTCGTTGCGAAAGGCCCCCTGAGTTTGGTCGACCATAGTGAAGATCTTCGCTCCCGGCCGGACTTCGCGGGGGATTTGCGGGTCGAATACCCGGAATCGATCGAGTTTGCGTGGCCTCTTTGGCTGCTGCGCTCTCCATCGACAGGCGCTTGCGTCGTCAGGCGCACCTTGGGTTCTCTTTGCGGGCTCATCCTCGTCATTGCGCTGCTTGGCGGCTGCGTCGTCCTCTATCTGAGCAAGGGCTCGGTCGCCTTGGGCGGCATGGGAACGCGGATCACCCGCGCGCTCGATGAGCGGGTCGGCCACGGCTATTCGTTCAAAATCGGTCCCGTATCGCTCACCGCGCATGGCCTCGGGCCGACGCTTGCCATCAACAATCTGACGCTCGTCGATCAAGCCGGCGATACGATCATTTCGGCGCCGCGCGCCGAGGTCTCCGTTGATATGCTCGACCTGATTTTCGGCAAGGTCGTGCCGAAGCAACTCGACATTATCGGCATTGAAATGCGCCTCGAACTCTTGCGCGATGGATCGCTCGCCGTTTCCGCGGGCGAAGGGCGACAGGGCGCCATGCCGCTCCTGCCGCTCGCGGCGGGCATCGAACGCCGCGCTGTCGCGACGATCGCTTCACCGCCGCCGTCTCTTGCCATTGCGCCGGGCGGACAGGACAATGCAGCTCCTCCGCGCTCGCTTCTTGTGAAGCGGATTGGCGCCGCGCTGCGGCTCCTCATCGATCTCTCGACAAAACCCGATAGTCCGCTCGCAGCGATCAAGGTCGGCATTTCCAACGGCAGACTTGTCATCGCCGATCAGGCCGCGGAGGAAACGCGCGTCTATGAGGGCCTTGATCTCTCGCTCGGCCGAGGGCGAGACGGCACGAACTTCAATCTCTCCGCCAATGGTCCGAATGGTGTGTGGACGGTTTCGGCCAATGCGTCGGGCGTGCCGCGCGGGATGCGCCACCTCGATGTCGAGGCGCAGAATATTTCTCTCGACGAAATTCTGCTCGTGACCGGTGCGCGCAAGATTGGCGTCGATTTCGACATGCCGATCTCAGGCAAATTCGATATGGCGCTTGCGCCTGATGGCGGGCTGACGGAGATCTCCGGCGATATCGGCCTTGGCTCAGGCTTCGTACGGTTCGATGATCCGAACGACGAACCGAAGATGATCGATTCCCTCGATACTTCTTTCCATTGGGATCGCGTCAATCGGATCATCGACGTCGATCAGGTGCAATTGCGCGCCGGCGGCACTAATTTTTCGCTCAAAGGCGCGATCGTTCCGCCGGTGCGGGAAGGCGAATCTTGGCAGGTCAAATTCGTCAACCCGAAGCCTGAGATCTATGGCGCCGAACGACCTGGCGAAGCGCCGATCACGCTCGATCGCTTCAATGTCGGGTTTCGCGTCATCCCATCGCAAAAGGTGCTGAGCATCGACCAATTCAGCTTCGCCGGGACCGGATGCAGCTTCGCGATGGTTGGGGCCGTCGATTGGGTCAACGGTCCCCATGTTCGCCTCGGCGCCTCACTTGGACCGACGCAAATCACGACGGCCGTTCGGCTCTGGCCGGCCTTTGCAGTGGCGCCGGTGCGCAGCTGGTTCCTGGCGCATTGGAAGGGCGGCATCATCAATAAGGGTTCGCTGCGCATCGATTTCGATGCCGCCATGATCAAGGCGATGCGACTTCAGCACGCGCCGCCCGACAAAAATCTCGCGATCGACTTCTCGGTATCGAATGGCGCCGTCGAATTTCTGTCTGGTGTGCCGCCCGTGCAAAACATCGACGGCACGATCCATATTACAGGGCGAACGTCCACATTCCTCGCCAAGCAAGGCACGCTCGACACCGGATCAGGCGGTCCGCTCACTCTGACGAACGCCGAGTTCCACATCGCCAACGCCGAGATAAAACCGACGCCGTCGCTCTTCACCGCGCAAGTCGCGGGCACGGTCGACGCGGTCGCGGCGCTCTTGAAAATCGACGCGATGAAGCCTTACGCAAGTCTGCCGATCGATCCGTCAACACTGAAAGGCAACATCACCGGCAAATTGGGCGTCGGCCTCAAGCTCGGCCCCGTGATGAAGCCGAAGGATACGGAACTGACGATCGACGCCAACGCGACCGATCTCACCGCCGACCATCTCGTCGGAAAAGAGTCGCTTGAAAACGCGAGCCTCAATGTTCTCGTCGGCGCGAGCGGTCTTTCGGCCAAGGGGCAGGGCCGTATCTATAACGCGCCGGCGACGATCGACATCGAAAAGCCGATTGATCAGCAGGCCACCGCCTCGATCAGCATCCTCCTCGACGATGCGACCCGCGCCAAAGAAGGGTTTGGAAGCTTTTCCAACTTGAAAGGGCCGATCATCGCCAAAGTGACGGCCCCGCTGGGCGCGCCGCCGCCGGTCAAGGCGGAGGTAGAGCTCGATCTCACCCATGCTTCGATCACCGGTCTGCCAATCACGAAGGTCGCGGGCCGTCCCGGAAAAATCGCCTTCTCCATCACCCCCGGCGGCGACGGAATTCAGCTCGATCAGGTGGCGATTGATGCGGGGGCGGTTCAGGCGCGAGGCTCTGTTCAACTCGGCGCCGATCAATCGCTCATCGCGGCAAAGTTCACCCAGATGCGGCTCTCGCAAGGCGACGATTCGCATGTCGATGTCATGAAGACGAATGACGGCTGGAAGGTGAATATCCGCGCGAATACGCTCGATGCGCGGCCTTTCCTGCGCAATCTGACGTTCAACAAGCCCGACGATGAGGATGCGGACGCGGGCTCCGACGATCAGAGCAAGGACGCCTTCGCCGACAAGGATATCGAGATCAACCTCAAGGCCAATAATCTCATCGGCTACAATAAGACGGTCCTCTCAGGGGCCGATCTCCATATAATCAAGCACGGCGAGGATTTGCACGCCTTCGCGGTCTCCGGTCATTTTGGCACTGTGGCGATCTCTGGCCAATTGTCGAATGCCGGAACGCCGTCGCCACAGCTCGATCTCTCAACCGATGATGCCGGCGACCTGCTCGCTTTCCTCGATCTCTACAAACATATGGACGGCGGCCAGCTTCAGGTCGCGATACGATTGGGCAACAATGCTCTGGCTGGTGCCTTACTGATTAAGGATTTCGTTCTGCGCGACGAGCCGGCCTTGCAGCGCCTCGTCACGGAAGGCGCACAGCAGCGCCCGTTCGGCGTGCAAGAGACAACGCGACGGCCGTCCATCAACACCAATTCCGTCGCCTTCTCGCGTCTGCAGGTGAATTTCCAACGCGCTGGCAGCCGGCTCGATGTGCGCAACGGCACGATGTATGGCTCGGAAATGGGCATGACGGTCGATGGCTGGCTCGACTTCACCAAGGATCACGTGAGCATGGACGGCACGTTCGTGCCGATCTATGGAGTCAACAACCTCTTCTCGCAGGTGCCCGTCCTCGGCATCTTCCTGGGCGGCGGCGAGCACGAGGGATTGTTCGCGGTCAATTATCACATCTATGGGGCCGCCTCGAAGCCAACCCTTGTCATCAATCCGCTGACGGCTATCGCGCCGGGCTTCCTGCGCAAGATTTTCGGCGCGCTCGATTTCACCGATCCCGACGCGGGCGTCGGCGGGACAGGGACTGGGACGGGATCGGCCTTTGAGGCGTCGCCGTCGGCGCAATAGCGATGGCCCGGAAGCGCCTCTAGCGCGCGGGCTTCAACAGCACATGCTTCTTCTTGCCGAGCGAAAGCTTGATCGCGCCGTCGATGAGATCGGCGGTGGTCAGGACCGCGCGCTCATCGGTGACGACATCGTCATTGATCTTGAGTCCACCGCCCTTGACTTGACGGCGCGCCTCGCTGGTTGAGGTTACAAGCCCGGCTTGGACGAAAGCGGCGAGGACGCCAAGGCCATCCGTGAGATCTTGGGGCTCGACCGCGATGCTCGGCAGGCTTTCGCCGAGCGCACCTTCTTCAAACGTCTGCCGCGACGTCTCGGCCGCCTGTTCGGCGGCATCGCGGCCATGGACCATGGCGGTCGCTTCGGTCGCGAGAATCTTCTTCGCCTCGTTGATCTCCGCATCGCACAAAGATTCGAGCCTTGCGATTTCATCGAGCGGCAGATCGGTGAAGAGTTTCAGGAAACGGCCGACATCGGCGTCCTCGCAGTTGCGCCAATATTGCCAATAGTCATAGACGCTCAGCATGTCGCGATCGAGCCACATGGCGCCCGCGGCTGTCTTGCCCATTTTGGCGCCGGAGGCGGTCGTGAGCAGTGGCGAGGTCAGACCATAGAGCTGCGGCGTTCCCATGCGTCGGCCGAGATCGATGCCGGTGACGATATTGCCCCATTGATCCGAGCCGCCCATCTGCAACACGCAATGGGTGCGCCGGTTGAGTTCGACGAAGTCATAGGCCTGCAGGCACATGTAGTTGAACTCGATAAAGGAGAGTTCGTGCTCGCGATCGAGCCGCAGTTTCACCGAGTCCATGGCTAGCATGCGATTGACCGAAAAGTGCCGGCCGACGTCGCGCAAAAAATCGATGTAATTGAGCTTGGCAAGCCATTCGTCATTGTCGGACATCAGCGCGTCATGCTTGCCGTCGCCGAATTGAAGGAACTTCGCGAAGATGCGTTTGATGCCTTGTTTGTTCGTCTCGATGTCGTCGAGCGACAGTAGCTTCCGGCTCTCGTCCTTGCCGGAGGGATCGCCGACGCGCGTCGTGCCGCCGCCGACGAGCGCGATCGGCTTGCCGCCGGTCTTCTGCAGCCAGCGCAGCATCATGATCGGGACCAGCGAGCCCGCGTGGAGGGAAGGCGCCGTGCAGTCGAAGCCGATGTAGGCGACGAGATCGCCACTCTTCGCCTTGGCATCGATTCCTTCGAGATCGGAACATTGATGCAGAAAACCGCGCGCCCTTAGAACAGCGAGAAAATCGGATTTTGGCGTGAATGCGTGGGACAAGGGAACCTGCGCGGGCAAAGAGGCGAAAGCGGCGCGACCCTAGCGCCGCGCCGCTTTCCGTCAAGGGGAGAGGCGTCGAATTAGCCGATCTCGACCTCGTCCAGCCGCTTGAGCTTATAGACGGCAAGGGAGATCGCCCAGGCCAAGAGGAAGAGGCCGATAATGGCGAAGCCGAGCGTATTGAAATTATCGTTGAGGCTGCCGACGGCGTCCCAGAAGCTGCCTTTGAGGGCGAATTGATCGCCGATCAGGCCAAAGATTTCGGTCCCGCCGATGAGCACAGCGACGACGACCGACACCAGCGTGATCGTCATATTGTAATAGAGCTTTCGGATCGGTTTGATGAAGGCCCAATTATAAGCACCGAGCATCAGCACACCGTCGCAGGTGTCGACAAGCGACATGCCGGCGGCAAAAAGCGCCGGGAACACCATGATCGCGCCCAGCGAAAGGCCAATTGCAGCTTGCGTCGCCGAGATGCCGAACATGGCGATTTCCGTCGCCGTATCGAATCCGAGCCCGAAGAGCACCCCGATCAAAGCCATATGCCAGCTCTCGCTGACGAGCCGAAACAACGGCCGGAAGAGGCGGGCGAGGAAACCGCGTTTGTTTAGAAGGAGATCGAGATCTTCGTCTTCGTAAGCGGCCCCGGCGCGCAAGCGCCGATAGTTTTTATAGACGGCGATGAAGATGAGGAAATTCATTGCGGCGATGGCGAAGAGAAATAGGGCGGAAATGCCGGTGCTGAAGGCGCCGCCAATCGCTTGCACAACGTGAAATTGGCCGAGCAGCCCGCCCGTCGTCACGACTAAGAGCACCACCGCCGTGACAATGGCCGAGTGCCCGAGCGCGAAGAAGAAGCCGACCCCGACAGGGCGCTTGTTCATCTGCATCAGATTGCGCGTCACATTGTCGATTGCCGCAATATGATCGGCATCGACGGCATGGCGTAGCCCCAGCCCGTAGATCAGGAGCGCAATGCCGAGCAATGCCGGTCTGTCGTGAAAAGCGAGGATGGCGGCGAACCAGGCGCCGAGATTGAGGAGAGCGATGGCCGCGCCGACAAGGATGAGACGCGCCTTGAGTCCCGGCGCGCTCGCCGGGTTAGAAGGATTGAAAAGAGAGATCATAGGACTGCCTTCGACGTCTGAAGTCATTGCAGAGCGAAGCGGCAAGGCCATTGCTCACTTCCATCGAGACACCCCGCCCGATGTTTCCACGCCGACGTCTTTCGATGGCAGGTCTCCTGGCTCGCGGGTCGGCGTCGCCTCCGCCTTCCCAGGTGCATTATGCGCCCAGTGGCGAGATGGAGGTGACTCGTCGCTTACAGTTGCGGGGGCAGCCACGGCTTCGAATCAAAAGATTCTCACCGCGTTCCCTTTTGATCCCCGAAGGGAACCATCAAACGCGATGCTAACCCGGAGTCTTTGGCAGGGTCAATCGGACGGCTCGACGGGCAATGTGGAGAAGACGCGATCCATAAGCGCCTTGCCCATCTGCTCGGAGATTTCGCGCAGAAAACGATTGCGCGATTCGAGCCCGACGCCGCCCTGGTCGAATTCCGATTGCAGCCCGTCGCGCAGCGCCCAATTGGTCTCAAGAATCGGATAACCCTGGTCCTCGATCTGCTTGAGGGCGGCGGCGATCTGGCGCTCCGAGCGTCCCGTCTTCGAGAGAATGAAGATGAGCTTGCCGTCGGCGCCGTGTTTCGTCAGGCGCCGGGCGAGCGCGAGCGTCGGACGCAAATCGTCGCCCGATGTTCCGGTCGGCAGGAAAACCACCGTGCTCTCCTCCGCCACCTCTTTGGTGAGTTCGTCGGCGAGGCCGCGCGTATCGGCGACGATCAGATCGAAGGTTTCTTCCGTCTTGCGCAGCTTCTTCAGGCTTTTGAACGGGCGGACATCGATTTCAGGCTCGACATTATGGCGCATCCGGACGGCATTCCATTCGAGACAGGTGAGCTGCTCCAGATCGAAGTCGGCGAGGAGAACCTTGTGGCCCGCGCGCGCCGCGCCGACCGAGAGCAAACGGGCAAGCGAACTCTTGCCGACGCCGCCCTTTTGTCCGACGAAGGAAACGAGCCGTGGTGCGTGCTTCATCGCATTGCTCCGGCTGGGGAAAATTCGCCCGGTGCCGGATACAGGATACAAGAGCCTTAACCTAGAAAAGCAAGCAAATTTCAGTCGGTAAGGGCATTTTTGTTGCAGCGGCATGGGAACGGCGTCTGCTGCCGTGCAAAAAGATTTCTGTTCTCTTCTTCAATTCAAAAAAGTTACATAATAGGCGGGCGAGGGCAGGCTGATGTCTATGTTCCGGGCGGTCGGGTTGATGAGCGGAACGTCGATGGATGGCGTCGACGTGGCGGTGATCGACACGGATGGCGAGACGAAAGTCGAGCGCGGCGCGATGCGCTGTTTCGCCTATGGGCCGGAGGATCGGGCGCTGCTGCGCGAGGCACTCGCCGTCGCTCGCACGCTCGAAGACCGCAACGCGCGGCCGGGCCTGCTCGCCAAAGCGGAGTCGATGGTGACGGCGCGCCATGCCGCGGCGGTCGAGGAATTTATCGATGCGGAAGACATTGCGCGCGAGACAATCGATGTCGTCGGCTTTCATGGCCAGACCGTCCTGCACCGGCCGGGCGACCGTCTCACCGTCCAGATCGGCGACGGCACGGCCTTAGCGCGCGCGTTGAACATGCCGGTTGTGCATGATTTCCGCGCTGCGGATGTCGCCGCCGGCGGGCAAGGGGCGCCGCTCGTTCCGATCTATCACAAGGCGCTCACCTACACGGCGGGACTGACGGGTCCCGTGGTCGTCCTCAATATTGGCGGCGTCGCCAATCTCACTTTTTTGAATGGGGAGGAGGATCCGATCGCCTTCGATACGGGGCCGGGCAATGCGCTGATCGACGATCTGATGTTGCGCCGACAAGGCGTCGCCATGGACGAAGGCGGCGTCACGGCAAGCAAAGGCCGCATCGACCATCTGGCACTTGCGGATCTCCTTGGCCACGCCTTCTTCCGCGACCCGCCGCCGAAGTCGCTCGACCGAAATGCCTTCTCATTGGAACGCATCGAAGCGTTGCCGCTCGAAGATGCGGTCGCGACGCTCACTGCCTTTACGGCGCAAAGCATCGCCAACGGCTTTGAACATCTACCGCATGTTCCGAAGCTCGCGATTCTGTCCGGCGGCGGCGCGCATAATCTGACGCTGCGCTGGGAGCTGATGCAGCGATTGCCCTGCGGCGTCGTGCTCGCCGATACGCTCGGCTGGTCGGGCGACGGAATGGAAGCGCAGGCCTTCGCCTATCTCGCGGCGCGCCGCCTCAAAAACCTGCCGATCACCTTTCCGACGACGACCGGCGTCAAGACGCCGATGCAGGGCGGCAGGCTGGCGGCGTTCTAGAGCTGAGGGATCAGCCGCGTTCCGCAGGCTCCGTGCGCGTCGGCGTCGGCAGTTTCGGCGGATTGCCGAGGCGGCGGTCGAGATAAAGGCCGACCTCTTCGATCAGCGCATCGACGCAATTTTCAAAGAAATGATTGGCGCCCGGGATCACCGCATGTTCGATGGTGATGCCTTTCTGTGTCTTCAATTTCTCGATGAGGCCGGTGACTTCCTTCAAAGGCGCGACGCGGTCCTGATCGCCGTGCACGAAAAGTCCGGACGAGGGGCAGGGCGCGAGAAAGGAAAAGTCGAAGCGGTTGGCGGGCGGCGCGACCGAAATGAAGCCTTCGACTTCCGGCCGGCGCATCAGAAGCTGCATGCCGATCCAGGAGCCGAAAGAAACGCCGGCGATCCAGCAGGCGCGTGCATCGGGGTTGATCGTCTGCACCCAATCGAGCGCAGCGGCAGCGTCCGACAGTTCGCCCTGGCCATGATCGAAGGCGCCTTGACTGCGGCCGACGCCGCGGAAGTTGAAACGCAGGACCGAGAAACCGCGCTCGGCGAAGGCATAATATAGATTATAGACAATCTGATTGTTCATCGTGCCGCCGAACTGCGGATGCGGATGCAGGATGATCGCAATTGGGGCGCCGCGTTGGGTGGAGGGATGAAAGCGCCCCTCAAGGCGGCCGGCGGGACCATTAAAGATAATCTCGGGCATGGGCTCGGTTTTCCTGCTGTCCGTTTCACAATGGCCGGGCGAAACCGGCAGCTTATTCATGATGTCATTGGGCGATACCGTGGACCCAACCGCGGCTGATAGTGCCCCGCTAAGCATTTGGAGCGGCCCGCGAAACGGGCGCGATCGCTTGACTCCCCAGGCAGCCGGCCTCACAATAAACTTAGAACAATTCCAGCCGGAATCGGGCCGAAACCAGGTGCCGACAGGCCACGGGGGCTGCAGCCTCAGGGTGGAACAGTGAGTCCCGCCCTGCGAGGGTCGCCATCTAGCACTTTCGCCACCTGGGAAAGCAAGTGTTTTGAACGCCTCGCGGCCGGCTGCCGCGCCATGAACGTATGTTGGGGTGGCCCGATTGCCACCCTTTGGTAGAACGGAGTCTGGGACGCAGATGCGGGCTTATCTCGACCATAATGCGACGACGCCCCTGCGGCCCGCAGCGCGCGCGGCCATGGTCGGGGCGCTCGATTGCGTCGGCAATGCCTCCTCGGTCCACGCCGAAGGCCGCGCCGCCCGCGCTGAGATCGAGTTGGCGCGCGATGTGCTCGCTTTGCTCGTCGGGACGACGTCTAAGAACATCGTCTTTACCTCCGGCGCGACCGAAGCGCTCAATCTGGCGCTGACGCCCGAACTCGAATTCGGCCCCGAGCGCGCGCCATTCGATCGGCTGCTCATCGCCGGCGGCGAGCACAGCTGCGTACTCTCTGGCCATCGCTTTCCGTCGGAGAGCGTGGAGATTCTGCCGCTGACGGCAGACGGCGCGCTCGATCTTGGCGCGCTCCGCGCCGCGCTCGGCAAGCACGCCGGCCACAAGATCATGCTGGCGTTTCAGGCTGCCAACAATGAGACGGGCGTCATCCAGCCCGTTGCCGAGGCTGCGCAGCTTGTCCACGCTGTTGGCGGAGCCGCGATTTGCGATGCGTCTCAAGCCCTTGGCCGTGTTGCTTCAACCTTTGCCGAAACTTCGGCCGATGTTCTGGCCTTTTCGGGTCATAAATTCGGAGGCCCGCAGGGCGTCGGCGCCCTTTGTTTTCGCCCCGGCCCCTATCACATAAGGAACATGGTTCTGCGCGGTGGCGGCCAGGAGCGTGGCCTCAGGGCCGGCACCGAGAATGTCGCCGCGATCATGGGTTTTGCGGCGGCCGCCAAGGACGCCACGACCGAAGCCGAAACTCTTGGGGCCAAGCTCGCCTCTTTCCGAGACGCTCTGGAACGGAAGGTCGTCGAGATCGCTCCTGAAGCAGTGATCTTTGGCACCAATGCGTCGCGTCTGCCTAATACGAGCAATTTCGCCGTTTCGGGCACCGAGTCGCAGGTGATGCTGATGGCACTCGACATCGAAGGCGTCGCCGTCTCTGCGGGCTCGGCCTGTTCGTCCGGCAAAGTGCGCCGCTCGCATGTGCTGGCGGCGATGGGCGTGCCGGATGATTTGGCTCAGGCAGCCATACGCGTGAGTTTCGGATGGAATTCCGTCGAGGAGGACTTGACCCTCTTTGAACGGGCCTTTGCGAAGGCGGTTGGAACGATGAAAGCGCGGCAGGTGAGAGCCGCATGAGTTAGCCGGGACGCCGGCTTAATAAAGGTCTGAACCAGCGGTCCTTGAAACCGCTAAGGTGAGGAGAAGGGTAATGGCTGCGGTACAAGAGACCATCGACCGCGTGAAAGCGGTCGATGTGAGCGAATATAAGTATGGGTTTTTCTCCGATATCGAAGCGGAGAAGGCACCCAAGGGCCTCAACGAAGACATCGTCCGCTTCATCTCGGCCAAGAAGAACGAGCCTGCATGGCTGACCGAATGGCGCCTTGAAGCCTATCGGCGTTGGCTCACCATGCAGGAGCCGACGTGGGCGCGGGTCGATTATCCGCCGATCAACTATCAAGAGCTTTATTATTATTCCGCGCCGAAGACGGCGTCGGGACCGAAGTCGCTTGCCGACGTCGATCCGGAACTCTTGAAGGTCTATGAAAAGCTCGGCATCCCGCTCAAAGAGCAGGTGATCCTTGCGGGCGTTGAGCCGGGCGAAGAGGGGGCCGACGATCCGAACCGCCGCATCGCGGTCGATGCTGTCTTCGACTCGGTCTCTGTCGTTACAACCTTCAAGGAAGAACTCGCCAAGGCGGGAGTCATTTTCTGCCCGATTTCCGAAGCCGTCCAGACACATCCGGAACTGGTGAAGAAATATCTCGGCTCGGTCGTGCCGATCACCGACAATTTCTATTCCACGCTCAACAGCGCCGTTTTCTCCGATGGCTCCTTCGTCTATGTGCCGCCGGGCGTGCGCTGCCCGATGGAGCTTTCGACCTATTTCCGCATCAACGAGAAGAACACCGGCCAGTTCGAGCGCACGCTGATCATCGCCGACAAAGGCGCTTACGTCTCCTATCTCGAAGGCTGCACGGCCCCGAAGCGCGACGAGAACCAGCTGCATGCGGCGGTCGTCGAACTCATCGCGCTCGATGATGCCGAGATCAAATATTCGACGGTGCAGAACTGGTATCCGGGCGATGCCGAAGGCAAAGGCGGCATTTATAATTTCGTCACCAAGCGTGGCGACTGCCGCGGCAACAATTCGAAAATTTCCTGGACGCAGGTCGAGACCGGCTCGGCGATCACCTGGAAATATCCGTCCTGCATTCTGCGCGGCGACAATTCGCGCGGCGAATTCTATTCGATCGCGATTTCGAACGGTTATCAGCAGGTCGATTCCGGCACCAAGATGATTCATCTCGGCAAGAACACGACGAGCCGGGTCATCTCCAAGGGCATCGCCGCCGGACACTCGGAGAACACCTATCGCGGCCAGATCTCAGCCAACCGCAAGGCGACGGGTGCGCGCAATTTCACCAATTGCGACTCGCTGCTCATCGGCGAGCACTGCGGCGCGCATACGGTGCCCTATATCGAGTCACGCAATCCTTCGACGCAGTTCGAGCATGAAGCGACGACCTCGAAGATTTCCGAGGACCAGCTCTTCTATTGCATGCAGCGGGGACTTTCTGCCGAGGAGGCGACAGCCCTCATCGTCAACGGCTTCGTCCGCGACGTGCTGCAGCAGTTGCCGATGGAATTCGCGGTCGAGGCGCAGAAGCTGATCGCGGTTTCGCTCGAAGGCAGCGTCGGCTAGCGGCGCGCCTTCAGCCCAGCCCTTCAATTCTGCGACCGCGCCATGAACGCGAGAGGCCGCAGCCGAATTCAAGCAGGATCGCCTCAGAATGTTGCAAGTCAAAAATCTCAATGTCTCGGTCGGCGGCAAGCCGATCCTCAAGGATTTGAACCTCACGGTGAAGAATGGTGAGGTCGCCGCGCTCATGGGGCCGAACGGCTCCGGCAAGTCGACGCTCTCCTATGTCATCGCCGGCAAGAAGGAATATGAGGTCGATTCCGGCGAAGTGCTGCTCGACGGCGAGAACATTCTCGAGCTCGACCCCGACGCGCGCGCCGCGAAAGGGCTCTTTCTCGCCTTTCAATATCCGATCGAAATTCCCGGCGTCGCGACGATGACGTTCCTGAAGGCGGCGCTGAACGCGCAGCGCAAGCAGCGCGGCGAAGAGGAATTGTCGACGCCCGACTTTATGAAGCGCGTCAAAGCCGCCTCCGACAAGCTCGGCATCAAATCCGAGATGCTGCGGCGCGCCTTGAACGTCGGCTTTTCCGGTGGCGAGAAGAAGCGCATGGACATTCTGCAGATGGCGCTGCTCGAACCCTCTTTCGGCATTTTGGACGAGACGGATTCCGGGCTCGACATCGATGCGTTGCGGATCGTCGCCGACGGCGTCAATGCGCTGCGGTCCCCGAAGCGCAGCTTCCTCATCATCACCCATTATCAGCGGCTGCTCGACTATATCGTTCCTGATTCGGTGCATGTCATGGCCGGCGGCCATATTGCGCGGAGCGGCGGCAAGGAACTCGCGGTCGAACTCGAGAAGAGCGGCTACAAGGATTACGTCGATGAACCGGCGCTTGGCTAAGGAGAGAAGGAAGCCATGAGCGCACCAATCGTTCCTCCGCGAAATCCGGTGGAAGTGGCGCTGGCGGAGGCTTACAGCGCGGCGAAACCGCGCCTGCCCGGCACGGCCGCCGTCGCGAAGCTGCGGCAAGCCGCGTTTGATGTCTTCGCCAAAGCAGGTCTGCCGCACCGGCGGATCGAGACGTGGCACTATACCGATTTGCGCAATCTGATGCGCGAGGCTTTGCCTCTTGCGCCCGCGCCGAGCGCCGAGGCGCTTGCCTCGCTCGGCAAAGACATGCGTGCAAAAGGTCTGCCGCCGCAGAGCCTCGTGTTGGTCGATGGCATCTTCGCAAAAGAGCTGTCCGCGCCTCTGCCGGCCGGCGTCAAGGTCAGTTCGCTTGCGTCAGCGCTCGTGGAAGGCCGCAAAGATGTGATCGCGGCGCTCTCCGCCGGCTGGGCGGGGCCGAAGGATTCCAACGATTCCATCGTCGCGCTCAATGCCGCGCTGATGCAAGACGGCGTCGTCATCGAAATCGCGCCGGGCACCAAGCTCGAAGCGCCGATCCATCTGATCTACGCGACGGCCTCAGCTACGCCCACCGCGCGCTTCTCGCGTTCGCTTCTGCTTGTCGGCGCGGGCGCTTCTGTCGTCTTGAGCGAAGAAAGCTTTGGCGCGGGCGGGCGCAGGGGACAGACGAACAATGCGCTCGTCATGGTCGCGGATGACGATGCGACCGTCTCTCACACATTCGCCTCGACCGACACGGAAGCGGGTTCCCTGCGGCTTGAGAGCTTTCTGGTCAAGCTCGGGGCGCGGGTCAACTTCGACAGTTTCGCGCTGATCACGGGCGCCGGCCTCATTCGCCGCCAGATTTTCATGCTGTTCGATGGGCCCGATGCGAAGGCGGCACTCCGCGGCGTCTCGCTTCTGCGGGGCCGCGAACATGCCGACACCACGCTCTACGTCGAACATCGCGCGACAGGCTGCGAGGGGCGCGAGACGTTCCGCTATATTCTCGATGAAGAATCAATTGGTGTCTTCCAGGGCAAAATCCGCGTCGCGCCCGGTGCGCAAAAGACCGACGGCAAGATGCTGTGCAACGCGCTGCTCTTGACCGATCTCGTCGCGATGAACAGCAAGCCGGAACTCGAAATCTTCGCCGACGATGTCGCCTGCGGCCATGGCACGACCTGTGGCGGCTTGAGCGGAGAGCAGATTTTTTATCTGCGCACACGCGGCCTCTCTTACAAAGAGGCCGAGGCGCTGCTGCTCGAAGCCTTCGGCGGCGCGCTGGTCGATGAGATTCCGCAGCAAGACATGGTCGCCGCATTCCGCGCCGAGATTGCTGCCTGGCTCGCGGCGCGAGGAGCGGACGCATGAACAAACATGTCGACACGCCGCTCGATGTGATGCGCGTCCGCCAGGATTTCCCGATCCTTTCAACGGAAGTCTATGGCAAGCCGCTCGTCTATCTCGACAACGCCGCCTCGGCGCAGAAGCCGCGTCAAGTCGTCGATCGTATGGTGCACGCGACCTATCATGAATATGCCAATGTCCATCGCGGCCTGCATTATCTCGCGAATGCCGCAACCGATGCTTATGAAGCAGCGCGCGAAAGCGTGCGCACCTTCCTCAATGCGGAATCGATCGACAACATCGTCTTTACCAAGTCGGCGACGGAATCGATCAATCTTGTCGCATCAAGCTTCGGTCAGGCGTTCATCAAAGAGGGCGATGAGATCGTCCTCTCGATCATGGAACATCACGCCAATATCGTGCCCTGGCATTTTCTGCGCGAGCGCAAGGGCGCGGTGCTGAAATGGGTCGATGTCGATGACGAAGGCAATTTTCACCTCGACGCATTCGAGAAGGCGCTGACCGATAAGACCAAGATCGTCGCCATCACCCATATGTCGAACATGCTCGGCACGGTGACGCCGATCAAGGAGATCGTGAAGATCGCGCACGCACGCGGCATTCCAGTGCTTGTCGATGGCGCACAAGGCGCCGTGCATCTCGATGTGGACGTTCAGGATCTCGATGTCGATTTCTATGCGATGACCGGCCATAAGCTCTATGGGCCGACGGGCGTCGGCGTGCTTTACGGCAAGAAGGAATGGCTTGAGAAGCTGCCGCCGTTCCTCGGCGGTGGCGAGATGATCGAGGAAGTGACGCGCGACCGCGTCACCTATAACGATCCGCCGCATCGTTTCGAGGCTGGCACGCCGCCGATCATTCAGGCCGTCGGGCTCGGGGCGGCGCTCGATTACATGCGCGACATTGGCCGCGACAAAATCCATGCACATGAGCGGGCGCTCTCCGACTATGCGCATGACGCGCTGTCGCGGATGAATTCGATCCGGATTTTTGGCCGCGCCAAGGACAAAGGCGCGATCATTTCGTTCGAGATGAAGAATGCGCATGCCCATGATGTCGCGACCGTCATTGATCGCTCCGGCATTGCGGTTCGCGCTGGCACGCATTGCGCGCAGCCGCTGTTGACGCGCTTTGGCGTGACGTCCACCTGCCGCGCGTCCTTTGCGCTCTACAACACATTCGAAGAAGTCGACAAATTTGCCGAGGCGCTGCGCAAAGCGGAGGGGATTTTCGCGTGACCAGAACGGAGCCCGCACAGGCAGAGGCGAAGCCGCTCGACGCAGAAGCGGCGCTGCCGAACGAGCCGGCATGGATCTTTTCGCAGGAGATTCCCGGCGATGAGCGCAAGCGCATGATCGAAGAGATGAAGGCGGCCTTCAAGACCGTCTATGACCCGGAGATTCCTTGCGACATCTACGAGCTTGGCCTCATCTACACCGTCGATGTCGATGCCGAAAAGCAAATCAAGGTCGATATGACGTTGACGGCGCCCGGCTGTCCGGTCGCGGGGGAACTCGCGCGTCAGGTGGAAGCCGCGATCGGCGCCGTGCCCGGCGCCATGGGCGCCGCGGTGAATGTGACCTTCGATCCGCCTTGGGATCAGGCGCGCATGTCGGATGAAGCGCGCGTCTCGCTCGATATGTGGTGATCACCCCCAAACCACGCCGCCAAATGATCCGCCAGCGCCTGTAACCGCGCCGGCGCCCGGCCGCCCGGGCGTAAAAGCTGAATGGTGGCCGCCGGCATCGGATAATTCTCCAAGAGCCGGACGAGATCACCTCTCTTGAAAGCGTCATTGACCAGAAAATCGGGCAGGGCGGTGATGCCCAGTCCCGCCAGCGCCGCGGCGCGCAAAACCTCACCATTGTCGGCGCGAAAGCGGCCTTGCGGCTTGACGCTCACCCATTTTCTGCCGCTGCGGAATTGCCATGTGTCGCGCGCGCCGCCGGAATAGATGAGGCATTCGTGGTCGGCGAGCGCCTGCGGTTTTTCGGGCGTGCCGTGTTTTTCGAGATAGGCAGGGCTTGCAACGACGATGGCTTCGACCGAGCCGAGGCGGCGCGCGACGAGGCTTGTGTCGGCCGGCACGCCGACGCGGATCGCGGCGTCGAATCCTTCGCTCACCAGATCGACGAAACGGTCGCTAAAACTAAGATCGATCGAGACGCGCGGATAGGCGGCGGCAAAGGCGGCGATCGCCGGGCCGAGGCGGGCGACGCCGAAGGAGAGCGGCACGGAGAGCCGCAGCGTGCCGGCGACGTCTCTCTCGCGGCAGGCGACGACCTCGCGCGCCGCATCGAGCTGTTTCAAAATCTCGACGCAGCGCTCTTTAAAGTCGAGGCCGGCTTCCGTCGGCGCAATGCCGCGCGTCGTGCGGTTCAAGAGGCGCACGCCGAGGTCGGCTTCGAGCCGGGCAATCCTGCGGCTGACGATCGATTTCGAGACGCCGAGGCGCGCCGCGGCCCGGCTGAAGCCGCCCGTCTCGACGACGCGGACGAAGGCCAGTACATCCTCAAAATTTTGCATAAAGCCGTTCCACTTTCTGCAACAATCTTGTTCCTAAAATGCGGATTGGCGTCAATAGGCGAAACGCCTACTTTCCTCTCCAAAGGGGAATTGCCATGACCACACGCACTTCAACGGCACGCAAAGGCGGTGAGGCGCTTCGCTCCCGACGCGTCACCTCACTCGTCAAGGGCATCGCCACGTCGGACGGCGCGGGCGTGAAATTGACCCGCATCATCGGCCAGGAAGGGCTCCAGGATCTCGATCCTTTCCTGATGCTCGACATGTTCAATTCGCACGATCCCGAGGCTTACATCGCCGGCTTCCCCCCGCATCCGCATCGCGGCTTTGAGACCGTCACCTATATGCTCGCGGGCGCCATGCGCCATCGCGACAACAAGGGCAATGTCGGCTTCTTGGGTCCGGGCGCGATGCAATGGATGACCGCCGGCCGGGGCATCGTTCATTCGGAAATGCCCGAGCAGAAAGACGGATTGATGCGTGGCTTCCAGCTTTGGCTGAATCTGCCGGCGCGGGACAAACTGACTCCGCCTGCCTATCGCGACATCCCGGCCGAAGAGATTCCCTCGGTGGCGTTGGCGAAAGGCGTGACGGCCAAAGTGCTGGCTGGCGATGTGGCGGGTCACCAAGGCGCCGTCGAGACGCGCGCCACCGAACCGATCCTTGTCGATATCGTCGCTGAGCCGGGCGCGCGCTTCGATCTGCCGCTGCCCTACGGCCACAACGCCTTTCTCTATGTCTATGAGGGCGATGTTAGCGTCGGACCTGACGCAACGGCGACTGCTGTCGAACAAGGCCAGCTCGGTGTTCTTTCCGCCGGCGAGACGCTCGAATTCGCGGTGAATAAGGAAGGCGCCCGCTTTCTCTTGGGCGCCGGCAAACCGCTCGGCGAGCCGGTCGCGAAATACGGCCCCTTCGTCATGAACACGCCCGCGGAGATTCAGCAGGCGATTGCCGATTACCGCGAGGGGCGGTTTTAAGAGAAACTCTCTGGAGCGAAAATCATGTCGAGTACCAATGTCTTAATCACATTTTATTCACGTAGTGGTGTAACGGAAGCCCTGGCCAAGGGTGTCGCCGAAGGCGCGGCCAAAGAGGGCGCGGAGGTGCGGCTGCGCCGCGTCCGTGAATTCGTCGGCCCTGAGGTCATGGCGCAGGCGCCAGGCTGGAAGGAAAGCGCCGAGGCGATGAATGCCCGCTATCCGGCGCCGACGGCGGACGACGCCGCCTGGGCCGACGCCATCGTCCTCGGCACGCCGACGCGCTTCGGCAACGCCTCGGCGGAGTTGAAGGCCTATATCGACAGCCTCGGCGGCCTCTGGATGCAGGGCAAGCTCAACGGCAAGGCGGGCGCTGTTTTCGGCTCTACTTCGACCCCCCATGGCGGCAATGAGACGACGCTCGTCTCGCTCTATATCCCGCTGGCGCATCTAGGCCTGATCATCGTGCCGACGGGCTATGGCGATCCCTCGATGTTCAAGGCCGGAACGCCCTATGGCGCGAGTTCGGTCTCGTTCAATGAGGCGAGGCCGCCGGATGCCGACGATCTCGCGGTGGCCCATTGGGAGGGACGGCGCGTCACTTTGGTGGCCAAGGCCCTCAAAACGGCCGGCTTGATCGCCTCAGCGTGATTGGCGGCGGACTCCCGCCTCCTTCCGCAACATCCTATATGATAGACAGAGGAGTCGCTCCGGCTTGGCCGGAGCGTGGCGGTATCCCGAGGAGGCCCAAGTGGCGTCGACGAATTTGGCAGTTCTGAGCTTGACGGAAGCGGCGGCCCAGCGTGCGCGAGAGCTTCTGTCCGCGTCGGAAAAGACGGCCTTGCGCGTCGGGGTCAAGAATGGCGGCTGCGCCGGCATGAGCTATACGCTCGAATTCGCCGACGCGGTCGGTCCTTATGACGAGGTGATCGAGGATAAGGGCGTGAAGGTCCTGATCGACCCCAAGGCGCTGATGTTTCTGCTGGGCACCGAAATGGACTTTGAGACGCATAAGCTCGGCGCGGGCTTCGTCTTCAACAACCCCAATCAGACGGGGTCATGCGGCTGCGGGGAATCGGTCTCGATTACGCCAGCAGCGGAGCGGCCCGCGAACTAGCGGGCTTCACGCTCAATCCTGCTTTAAATCTTGCTCTTCGACGCTCGCAGGTTTCACTTTCACCGGCCGTAGCATGAAGCTCGGCGTGTGATCGCCCATGCCGACGACGGGGCGCTCTTTTTCACCTTCAGAGTAGGATGCCCGATGCGGTGCCGGCCGCGGGCCCGTGGCTGGTCTGCCGCGGTGCTCATCCCTGCTGCGGTTCGGCTGCTCCTGCGCGGGCCGCGCCGCCTCGCGTTGCACGGGCTCGCGTTGCGCCGGCTCACGATGGGCTGTTGGCCGCGATGAACTGCGTCCGCCGCGGCCATTGCGGGAATTGCGAGGTCCGCGCGCTTCGCGCGGGCGCTCTTCGATTGCATGTTCAGCCATCGCCGCTTCGTCCTGCGGCGCAAGGAGCGAGTCGAACCCAGTGCCGTCGAGCCAGGGAATGGGCCGGCTGATCAGCTTTTCGATTTCGGCGACATATTTCTTGTCGAGCGGCGTGACGATCGTCCACGCCGTGCCGGCTTTGCCGGCGCGGCCGGTGCGGCCGATCCGGTGCACATAGTCTTCGGAATGGATCGGCACGTCGAAGTTGAACACATGGCTGACATCGGGAATGTCGAGCCCGCGCGCGGCAACGTCCGAGCAGACGATGAGATCGACATCACCGGTCTTGAAAGCATCGAGCGAAGCCATGCGGGCGCGCTGATCCATGTCGCCATGCAGCGCGCCGGCGTTGAATCCATGTTTCTGGAGCGATTTGTGCAGCAGCGCGACATCGCGTTTGCGATTGCAGAAGATGATCGCGTTCTTGAACGGCTGCGCACCGCGGATCAATCGGCGCAAGGTCTCGCGTTTGGCGGGGCCGGGCGCCGAGGCGACGAGCGCCTGGGTGATCGTCGCGGCGGTGGAGGAGGGCGGCGCAACCTCGATGCGGACGGGATTATGGAGGAAGGTTTGCGTGAGCCGCGTGATTTCGGGCGGCATGGTGGCGGAGAAGAACAGTGTCTGTCGCGTGAAGGGAACGAGCTTGCAGATCTTCTCGATGTCTGGAATGAAGCCCATGTCGAGCATGCGGTCCGCCTCGTCGATGACGAGGATTTCGATCCCATTCAAGAGCAGCTTGCCGCGCTCGAAAAAGTCGAGCAGTCGTCCGGGCGTCGCGATCAGCACATCGGCGCCGCGCATGATTTTGACTTCTTGGTCGCCGAAGGAGACGCCGCCGATCAGCAGCGCCACATTCAATTTGTGATTGACGCCGTAGCGGATGAAACTTTCTTCGACCTGCGCGGCGAGTTCGCGCGTCGGTTCGAGAATGAGCGTGCGCGGCATACGCGCGCGGGCGCGGCCTTGTTCGAGCTGGCAAAGCATCGGCAGCGTGAAGGCCGCCGTCTTGCCGGTGCCTGTCTGAGCGATGCCCAAGATATCGCGCCCGGCGAGCGCTTGTGGGATGGCCTGCGCCTGAATGGGCGTTGGCGTCGTATAGCCGGAGGCCTCTACTGCTTGCAGTACTTTTTCGCTGAGGCCGAGTTCTTTAAACGTCATATTGTTCCTGGAAACGGGAGACCCGTGCAGGCCGGCTCGGGCGCCGAGATCAGCGCTTCGGCTGCGGACATACGCTGATACGCGGATGCTGAGCGAAAGCCCGATCGCGGGAGAAATTCCCGCGCGCCGCCGGGACTGGCTGGTCTTATTGCTTTTGAGCCCTTGGACCGCCTGGCGTCCACGCTTGAAGATCGGGGAGGAGGCTTGCTCAAGGAACGCCCGGACAGCGAAATTGTAGAATCGCTCTCAACTGACCGGTGATCCCGTCTAAACCCTATATCGGGGCGAAGCAAATGGATTGCAAGGCTGGCGCCATAATGCCGCGGAAGGATTAACGTTCAACTCGTCGCGAGTCCGCTCACCCGTTTGGGCGGCGGCGAGACGATGCGCATCAGGCCGAAGATCACAGTGAGCGTGACAATATAGACAATGAGCTGCAATTGCGTCGGACGATCGGTGTAGCCGAGCAATGTATGTAGCACGCGGCCGATGAGACTGTCGTCCGAGACGAAAGCCGACGTATTCCACACCGTATCGCTGAGCTTCGTCGCAATATCCGCCTGCTCCAGGAAAGCAACGGCTTGGACGGCCATGCCCGCCGCCAAGAAGGAGATCAGCAACGTGGTCACACGGAACAAATGGCGCATCGGAATAGCGATAAGGCCGCGGAAGGTGACATAGGAGACACCAGCGCCGAGAAGAAGTCCGAGCATGCCGCCAGTGAGCAATCCGAGCGCCGTCGTTTTTTGCGAAATCACGATTCCATAAAGAAAAAGGACG
>JBEKNV010000031.1:0-31395 GCA_049522395.1 Methylovirgula sp. | reverse complement strand
TTTCGAACCCAATAGGGTGACCTTGGCCCCTGGCTGCGACGCGCATGAAGGCAAATTCGAAATCTCCGACGACGGCGGGGATTTCGACGTCATCATCCTGGGGGCGGGCCTCGCAGGCCTGTCCGCCGCATTTTATCTTCTGCACGGGCGTCCCGGAACACGAATTCTGCTGCTTGAAGCGAACAATTATGCCGGCGGCAATGCTGCGCGCGACGAGGGGCCGCCATTGCCCGTAGCCGCATCGACCGCGGGAGCCTTTTCCTCACCTCCATACGGTTTTTTGCATCAAATTTACGGAGCAATCGGCATCGACTGGGAGAAGTACATTATTGAATCTCCCAAAGACTGCTATTTTTTCGACGAAAATGCGCCTCGCGTGAAAGCGGGATATCGCGGTTGGCTGGACGAGGGACGACTTTTGTCGCCGGACCATGTCAAAGACGGTCCATACAGCGAGCCAATCATCCATGACATCAATCGCTCTGTTCAGGCCTGGAAAGATTGGGGGGATAAAACCGGCGGACCGGATGATCCGCCCGATCGGAGCGACCCACGATATGATTACCTGTCAGAGATGACTCTGGCCGACTATTTGAGCAACGTGCTGCACTGTGATCCGGCTGTTGTCGACATCTACACAAATTATACGATCGACTGCATGGGCGGCACGGCCCATAGCGTGAGTGCGCATACCGCCATCAGCTTTCTGAGTTCGGAATACCAAACCTCCTTTGCCTATCCGGGCGGAACATCGGAAATCGCCGCAAGGCTCGTGAATTGGCTCACAAATTCGGACGCGTCGAATCGTGCCGCCGAGATCCGGCTACGCGCGGTGGCTTTGAGAGTCGACATGGACGCCTCTCTTTCGACGCCCAAAGTCAGCGCCACTTATTTCAAGGATGAAAAATTTCACCGGGCAACCGCGAAAGCGATGATTATTGCGACGCAGGCTTCGAGTGCGCGGCACCTGATCAGACATCTCAGTGACGCCGAAAGAAGCGCGGCCTGGGACGAATTCAATACGGTGCCGGCTCTTGTCGCCAATGTCGCCGTGCGGAACATGGCGCCGTTTGTCGAGTTGGGACTGGGTTACGCTAATTACTTTTGGGGCAGCCGATATTGGTCGAATTTCGAAATCGCCGATTGGACGACCGGGAATCGCAGTAAGCGCGATCGCGCTTCGGTTCTGACATTTTATGGCGGAATCACCGCTCCTCCAGAGGAATTCGCCGCCGAACGCATGAAGCTCTTGCAAACCCCCTTCGACGATTATGAGAAGTCCTTGCGGGAGGATCTAACGCGCGTAACGCGCGGCACCGACTTCGACTTCGACAGGGACGTGAGCGCGATTTTTATCTACAGGTGGGGACATAGTATGATCCTGCCAACCACAAAATCGGTCTTTGGCAATGTGCATGGCCCAGACGGGCAACTCGATCGGAGCAAGGCGCCGCGGCGCGTTGCCTGCCGGCCGCTGGGGCCCATCTCATTTGCCGGCCAGCACACCGAGGGAAGTCCTTCGGTCGAGAGCGCCGTCGGCTCTGGCTATCGCGCCGCTGGCGAAGTGCTTGCCCGGGCGCGAGGCTCGCTCCAATGAGACAGGCGACATCGCTGCAATGGACATTCGGTCCGTATTGGCGGCAGCCCTAAGTCAGCGTTGCCAGAGCAGCCCGTAGGTCTGCAACGCAAGAACGAGAAGCTCGGCGGCGATGAGAACCGCGATCCATTTCTCGGCCAAGTGGGACTGCCTGGCATATTTATCTTCGAGCAATCGAGAGTTCGCCAGTTCGTAGACATCCCCAGCGTACTCGACGGGATCTTCAAGGATTTCGAGCCGCTCGTAGATGGCGCCCTGCTGAACGAGTTCGGCGAACAAGCGTTTTGATGCGGTCTGAAGAACCGGATCGAGCTGCTCAAGCGAGGATTCGAGGCGGAGCAGCATCGCCATCATGTGAGATGCCCGCAGCGTCATCGCGTTGACAACCGGCTGCAAACGTTGCTGCCGCCCCGTGATGGCGTGGGTGAGCGGGGCGTGTTCGGCGAGCACCGGCCATGTGGCCGCCATCGTCTCTTCGAGCTGGCTTGTCAGGCGGGCGACGACCGTGAAGCGGAGCACGGCATCCATGGCCTCGTTCATCTGTTCGGGGCCGGCATAGATGACGGCACGATCGCTCGACCAGACGACACGGCTGGTACGCAAGCCGGCGCGACTGGGCGGCACGGCGTGACCCTCGCGCAGCCAGGCTTCGAGGCGGGATTCGACATCGGGCGAAAGGCCGCTTCCCGGCGGGAGGCAGAGCAGAAGCAAGGGCCGCTCGACCGGCTCGCCTACGGCATTTCCGCTGGTCTCGGCGCTCTTGGCGTCCGTCGCTTCGCGCGGTGCGTCCAAGATGTCCGTGAAGGTGGCGGCTTCGGCGACGGCGACGAGATTGGCCGGCTCGTTGATGACGACGAGGGGCTCCTGATCGTTGACCGGGCCTGGGTGAAACCTGATCCGCCAAGCGCTACCCCGGATCAGAGAATTCTCGGCGGCAGAATGAGACTCCGGGCCGGGAGCAGCCCTCATCTCTGCTGTCCTTTCGCAAGGGACATTGCGAAGCGAAGCGCGACAACAGCGGCATCCTCACCCCTGTCCACGTTTTCCGCGGCCAAAGAGAGCGCCATCGCCGGAGTTCCGACTTCGTAGAAGCAGTAGAGCAGGCTTTCGGCATCTTCATACCAATGGCCGTTACCTGCGCCTGCGGCTTCCGCGCGCTTCCAGGCCTCAGAGAGAAGCGCCGGGTCGTTGAGAGCGTGCTCAAAACCCACGGCATAGAGATATTCCGACCAGTCCCATCGCGAGGCCACGGTTTTCACGCCGGCGAGGAAATCGTAGCGTTCAATGAGATCGATCGCCAAATCGCTGGTGACCGAGCCGAGGATGACGCCGCGCCTTGTGACGCGGCGCAGTTCCTCGATCGCGCCGGGAATTTGCTCGCTCGGCAAGTGGCAAAGGCCGGTCTCGATCACGACGTCGAAATATTGGTCGCTGAACGGAAGCTTGGTGAACTCGCCATGGAGATTGAACTCGCGGATGGTCTCCGCTGTCTGCTTATGCGCAAGCGGGCAGTTCTCGATCCCGAAGGCGTCGAAGCCGGCGGAGCGCAACGCCCCGACGAGCGTTCCCGCGCCCGAGCCGATGTTCAAAATCCGTGCGCCCGGCTCCAGCCCCCAGGTGATCTTCAGCATGTCGGCGATGAAGGGCGGTGCGAAAAAATGTTCGCGGACCTCTTCGCTCGCGTCTTTGGACCAGAGATCGGTTCCGACAATGGTTTCGAGGTTCTTTTGTCCCGACCGCCGCCGGACGAGCACATCGGCCAGAATCATATCGGTCGCGGTGTCGGCGGAATCGAGAACGCCGTTCAGCGTCGCATCGAACATATAGTCTCCGACCATGAAGATGCCGGGCAAATTGGCCGGATCCAGCCGGTGGTTCTCGCGGCGCGTGCGAACAGGATAGCCGCCGGGAATGGCATTGACCGAGGCCATCCAGCGGTGGATGCGGCGATCGAGGATGAGGTGGCGCCCTTCGTCCATGCACGGCGGCAGCGCGTCGAGGCACAGCTCCTCGATGCGATCGTCGGACATATTGGCAAGGCTCAAAGCCGCATTGCCGGCGATCAAAAAGCCAAGCGCGCCGCAGGGGCCGAGATCGTGACGCGCGCCCTCGTCATAGACGCAACATCCGTCGAATGCGTCCAGCAGCCTGCTGGCTCTCTGCACTTGTTCGCTCCAGAACGGCCGCTCGAACAGCAGGGTAGCGCGGAGATAATGTCCCGGCCGATCAAAATAGCCGATATGTTTGCCGAGGGCGCGCTGCAAGGTCGCCGATCGCCAATCGATGACGGAGAGCGCCGTCAGCGGCAGAGCGACGATGACGTAATCGGCGATGACGGTCTGCGCCGTGCCGTTCGTCCCGACATCCAGACGATAGGTTCCATCGGCGAGCGGCTGCACGGCGCGAACCGGCGTATTGTAACGGACCTCGGCGTCGAGTTCATCCGTTAGGCAACGAACGATCTCCTCATTGCCGCCGACAACCGAGTAGATATTCAGATATCCATCGACATCCATCAGCGCGTTTTTGAGGAAGTTGAGTCCGTTCGTCAGATGCGGAGGGGCCGCCACGTCGCTATGGCTCATGATGCGGACATATCGGCGCGCCGTCTCGTTCTCAATTTCGTTGGCGAGCATGTCCTCGGCAGGAATTTGCCCCCAAGAATGTGTGTTGTCCGCTTCGCGCACCGACTTGTAAAATTCGCGCGGGCTCAGCAAATCCGCGCATTTGGCGCGAAAGCCGACCGCGGCATCCCGGACCTCCGGTCCGAAATGTTCGGCGAGGTCATCGGCGCTTTGAAGGACATGGCCGTCGAGAATGCAGGGGCCACCCTCGATATGCTTGATCTTGAGGCCGAGCTCGTTCTGGATCATGTCGCGGAGAGGATCGGGGCCGAGGTGCGAATAATCGTAGATTTCCGCCACGCCGGCCTCGTAGAGACCTGCGCCAGGGAATTTGCCAGTCACGATCTTCCCGCCAAGCCGGTCGCTCGCCTCAAAGATGGTGATCTTGCACGTCGTGCCGAGCTTGCTTGCGAGGTGCCAGGCCGAGAAGAGGCCGCCCGGTCCGCCGCCGATAATCGCTATGCGGAATTCGGGCTCGACAGGCTCGGCACGATTGAACTCGGATCCATCATATTTCATGGTCATCGAATGCCCCCGCACTCACGACCTGCTAATCGATAGCGTTTCGCAATTTGGCGGCTCAGGATTGGCCGCAAATTTCGCGTCTGAAACAAGTGTTTGACGCCGAATCGATTGGCCCACAGGGTAACGGCCGTTCAAGTTGAATTGATCGAATTACGGGTGAATAGGACATGAACGGGACGACATCCCCGATACCGCGAATCGCTTCTGGCGAAGGACAGAGCTCGCCTTCAGAATGGGCAGAGACCGCAGGCGCAGGGTCCGAGCGAGAAGGGCGTGTGAGCAGTTGACCAAAGCGGGATCAGGCGCGGTCATTGTCGGGCAGGGCGCGGCGGCGGTCACTTTCGCGCCGCATCTGCCCTTTGCGCTCATTGCCGGGCCCTGCGCGATGGAAGGCCGCGACCATGCGCTTGAAATGGCGGGTGCAATCAAAGAGATCGCGAGCGTTCTTCATCTTGGCTTTGTGTTCAAAACCTCCTTCGATAAGGCCAACCGCACCTTGGGGGCGAGCGCGCGCGGATTGGGCATGAAACAGGCGCTGCCGGTCTTCGCCGAAATCCGCGAAAAGCTCGGGATCGCGGTGACGACCGACGTGCATGAAACGACTCAATGCGCGCCGGTGGCGGATGTCATCGATCTGTTGCAAATCCCCGCGTTTCTCTGCCGGCAGACCGATCTCTTGCTTGCAGCGGCGGCTACGGGAAAGCCGGTCAACATCAAGAAAGGTCAATTTCTCGCGCCGTGGGACATGGTCCATCCGGTCGAGAAAGTGCGCAACGCCGACAACCCCAATGTGCTCGTCACCGAGCGCGGCACGAGCTTCGGGTACAATACGCTTGTCGCCGATCTACGATCGCTGCCGATCCTTGCCGAGACGACCGGCGCGCCGGTGATCTTCGATGCGACGCACGCCGTACAGGAGCCATGCGGGCAGGGCGCTGCCTCGGGCGGCGAGCGCCGCTTTGTCCCAGTTCTAGCGCGCGCGGCAATTGCCGTGGGTGTTGCAGGGCTCTTCATCGAGACGCATCGCGATCCCGATCGCGCGATCTCGGACGGACCCAATATGATCGCGCTGAAAGACTTGCCGGCGCTGCTCGAAGAGCTGCAGGCCTTCGACCAGCTGGCGAAGAAGCGTGTTGTCTGACGCATGATCTCATCCGAAAAGTCCGCAACGTTTCGGGATTATGCTTAGCGCCCGCGATAGGGCGCAACGCCTTGATCGGGCACCCAGACGCCGTCGGGCAGCGTGCCTGTCTGCCAGAACACATCGATCGGCATCCCACCGCGCGGATAGAAATAGGCGCCGATGCGGAACCAGCGTGGCCTGAGTAACGCCACGAGGTCCTTGCCGATCCTCAGCGTGCAGTCTTCGTGAAAAGCGCCGTGATTGCGGAAGGAGGTGAGATAAAGCTTCAGCGACTTCGATTCCACGAGCCATTCGTCCGGCAAATAGTCGATGACGAGATGCGCGAAATCGGGTTGCCCGGTCACCGGACAAAGACTGGTGAATTCCGGCGCGGCGAAGCGGGCGATGTAATTCGCATCGCGATGCGGATTGGCGACGCGTTCGAGCCGCGCCTCGTCGGGCGAGGCGGGCAGCACTGCGCTTTGACCGAGAAGGGTTAAATCCTTTGGGGCCTTGGCCATCAGGGTCTCAATGGAGGGTCTCAATGATTTCAGGGCGATTTGCCTTGAGAACGATGCCCCCGTCAAACACTCCCTTTAAAGTCCTCCCCACGGGTCTTTTCACCTCAAAAAGACCGCCTGTGACCTTGGAAGCCGCCGGGCGATTTTTCTTCGCCGCCTCGGAAGCGCCCCTTTTTTCCGCCGCCCGGGCATCGTAGAACCCGGCCAGACTTCAGCGACGGATTTAGAGGGAACAGGAGCCACCATGACCGCGATCATCGACATCGCCGCCCGCGAGATACTCGACAGTCGCGGCAATCCCACTGTCGAGGTCGATGTCACCTTGGAGGAGGGAACGGTCGGCCGTGCCGCCGTTCCGTCTGGAGCCTCGACAGGGGCCCATGAGGCGGTCGAACTGCGTGACGGCGACAAGTCGCGTTTCGGCGGCAAAGGCGTGCTGCGTGCGGTCGAGGCGGTCAATCGCGATATTTTCGATGCCGTGAGCGGCATGGACGCGGAAGACCAATTGGCGATCGATCAGGTTATGATCATGCTCGACGGCACGCCCAACAAAGCCCGCCTCGGCGCCAACGCCATTCTCGGCGTCTCGCTGGCGGTCGCGAAGGCAGCTGCCGAAGTCAGCGGCCTGCCGCTCTATCGCTATGTCGGCGGCGTTTCCGCGCGCACTCTTCCCGTGCCGCAGATGAATATTCTGAACGGCGGCGTCCATGCCGACAATCCAATCGATTTCCAAGAATTCATGATTCTGCCGATCGGCGCGCCCTCGCTCGCCGAAGCGGTGCGCTGGGGCTCGGAGGTTTTTCACACGCTGAAGGCGCAACTGAAGTCCGGCGGTCACAATACCAATGTCGGCGACGAAGGCGGCTTTGCGCCCAATCTGCCGGCGGCCGAAGTGGCGCTCGATTACTGCCTCGGCGCGATCACCGCCGCCGGCTTCAAGCCGGGCGAAGACATCGCTTTGGGAATCGATTGCGCGGCGACCGAATTCTTCCATGGCGGCCAGTATAATTACACGGGTGAAGGCAAGGTCCGGACGATCGAGGAGCAGGCGCAATATCTCGCCAAGCTCGCCGCCGATTATCCGATCGTGTCGATCGAAGACGGGATGTCGGAGGACGATTGGGAAGGCTGGAAAATCTTGACCGATCTTCTCGGCAAGAAATGCCAGATCGTCGGCGACGATATTTTCGTCACCAATGTGACGCGTCTGTCGAAGGGCATTGCCGGCGGAATCGCCAATTCGATCCTCGTCAAGGTCAATCAAATTGGCTCGCTCAGCGAGACATTGGATGCGGTGGCGATGGCGCAGCGCGCCGGCTATACGGCGGTGATGTCACATCGTTCGGGTGAGACGGAAGATTCAACCATTGCCGATCTGGCCGTCGCCACGAACTGCGGGCAGATCAAGACGGGTTCGCTCGCGCGCTCCGATCGGCTCGCCAAATACAATCAGCTGATCCGGATCGAAGAGGAATTGGGGCCCCAGGCCATTTACGCGGGACGCGGTGCCTTGAAGGCGCTCGCGCGCTGAGAGATGGATGAAGACGAGGTCGTCGTCCGCGTCATCGTGCGCGGCCGCGTGCAGGGTGTCGGCTATCGCGCCTTCACCGAGACCGAAGCTTTAGCGCGCGGCGTCAGAGGCTGGGTGAGGAACCTGAGGACCGGCGAGGTCGAAGCGATCTTTGCCGGCGATGCGAGCGCAGTCGAAACACTCTGCGCGATATGCCGGGAAGGACCGCCACACGCCCTTGTCCTTGCCGTGGACATTCTTCCGGCGGACCGCGGACTGTTGGAGGACAGCGGCTGGGAAGGCGGCTTCCACCAGCTCGCAACCTTGTGATCCTCAGTCCGCCGCCGTCCCCAACACGTTGCGCAGAATGGCGGCGAGATCGTCGATGTGAAAAGGCTTCTGCAGAATGGCGCGCCCCACATGGCCCGCGGGAACGCCGGCATTGCCATAGCCCGTCGTGAAAACGAAAGGCGTGCCGCGCGCTGCCAGTACATCCGCGACGGGGTCGATCTTCTGCGTGCCGAGGTTGACGTCGAGCAGCGCGGCGTCAATCGAAATTTCGTCGAGAATGGCGAGCGCTTCGGGGACCTGAGTGACGGTCGCGGCAACTGTGAAGCCGAGTTCGCTGAGCATATCAGTCAGCATCAAGGCGATCAGCGGTTCGTCTTCGACAATAAGGATTCTAGGCTGCCCCGCTTTTCCCTGATCGGCTGCGCCCACTGCGTCCCCACCTTCGCTGGCGAAAAGATGAGCTTGCCGTGCACTGCGGCGGAAGTCCAGATGTTCGTCTGAGGCGATGGTAAAGATGCCGCGGGATGGAAATCCTATCACCCAGCCTTGCGCCGGGCGATCGTGCAGCCAATGGCCGTGACAACTGCCAGCGCCCAGCCCGCGATCATCAAGGTTCCCCCGATCGGCGCGGCGAAGGGAAAGAGCCGATGCCCGCTCGCGACGCGTGTGGTGAGATCGGCGCAGAAGAGCAGGCCGCCACCGATGAGAATGGCGCCTGCAATCAGAAAACAGATGCGGCCGCGCGGCGCATTAAGAGCGAAACCCGAGATCGCAATGCCTGCCGCCGCATCGATCATCAGGAAATTCGCCGATGTGAGCAACAGCGGGTCGTGATTGCCATGCGCGGCGGCGGCGGATTCGATGACGCCTGCCGCACCCGCCGCACTCGCAAGGGCCATCAGGGCATAGGCGCTGCGCGACATAACTCCTCCTCATCGGATGCGACGGCGGACGGGGGCGCCTTCTGCGCGGCGAGCCAGCGCAAACGCGCCGCCTCAAATCCCCAGACCGCGCCGAAGCAGATAAATATCTGCCGCCAATGGTCGATATCGATCTGAAAGCCTTGCAGCAACCAGGAAAAGAGCACCGGCCAGAAGACCTGCGACAATTGCTGATAAGGCGAGCGCACGAACATCAGACGGAAGCCGACGAAGCAGGTCGAGACGACGATGATGATCCAGGTGAAGCCGCCGATCCAGCCGTCATTGGCGAAGGCGCCGATATAGGAATTGTGCGGTTCGAGATAGAAGATCTTCGAGAAGCGCAAGGGACCGAAGCCGCCTGGCCGCTCCAGCAGCATCGGGATCGAACGGATCTGATTGCCGAACCGGCCGGTGGCGCCTTCGTCATAGTCCTTGGCAATCGTCGCGCGCTCCTGAAACGTCTGCTGCATTTCAGGTTGAGCGATGAGTGCGAGCACCGCAAAGACTCCAATCCCTAGGGTCACGCCGCTCATGAGAACAATGCGACGACGCGTCCGCCGCGAGCGCACCGTGAAATAGCCGGTGATCCCCATCAGCAAAGACGCATTGATGACGGCGCCCCAGGAGCCGCGCGAATAGGAGACGAAAATGCCGACGAGAAAGACAAGCAGCATGCCGATCGAGATGAGCGTCCGCTTGGTCAGGCCGAGCAGAAGATTCTGCAAAATGTAAACCGCCGACAGGGTGAGATAGGAGCCATAGAGATTGGGATCGTCGAAGGTCGCTGCCGCGCGGCCCTCGTCCTTGCTCCACAACGGGCCGATGCCGGCGATGTTGAAATAGCTGGTGATGCCGAGAAGGGCGCAGAAGAAGGCTCCGAATGTAAATGCCTTGAGACTGAGTTCAGCGCGTTCGATGGAGCGCTCGGACAGAAAGATCGTGAAGAAGATCGCGGTGCAGACGATGTAGAGCGATTGGAACTGATAGACGCGCGGATCGACCTCGTCCCAATAGGGCATCAACGTCAGAAAACCGGAGAGTTCGAAGACGATCCACAAGACGAGAATGAGAACCAGAGACTTGTGGATGCGAAAGCCGCCGACGAACCACATCGGCGCCACGATGCAAAAGAGAAAGTCATAGGGCGACGGCTTGAGCGCGGAAATGATTCCCGAGACGAGAAAGGCCGCATAGGCCCAATTGACGAGCCGCTGATAATCCATCACCGGCCGGCTCTGGTCGTAGCTTTGCCCTGTCGCCATCTCGCTGCTTTTCATGGCGAACGATCCAGAGTGCTGGAAATCGACAGGCGTTGACGCACAAGACGGCGCGCGTCCGTCTCGCAATTCGCAACATCGATGATGGCGTAATAGAGAAAGGGCGAAGGCCCGACGTCATCGAAGTTTCGGCCTTTGGCCGTCGGATCGATGAGCGAGGGATAAGCAATGATCGTCGAACCCGCATCGCAGGGATTGGTGTAGAGCGTCGGGCCGGCGAGAAGCAGGCGCGGCTCGCTCCAATGCAGCAGATCTTCCGCCTCGGCGTAGTAGAAACCGTCGACTGGATAGACATCAGCATTGTGGCTTGCCTGAAAGACCGCCAGCCAGAGGCCGGTGTCGCGCTCGCGCACCACGGCGCCGACCGGAAAGACGAAAGGGGAGAGCGGCGCGCAGCTCGCGGGCGGACTGAATGGTTTTTTGTAAGGATCGTCGTAATGGACGGTGAAATCCTGCCCATCATAGGCGCGCCATGACGCGGAATCCTCGGGCGTCGCCGAGCGAAAGAGACAGGCGCCAAAGGGCTGCCCATCCCAGCCCGTCGTCGCGGCGAAAAAATATTCATATTGGCCGTCGGAAAAAATATTCGACGGATTGAAGAAGCCGCGATGGCTTCCCTGTCCGACATTCTGCGGGAAGGGCACGGACGCGACGACCAAGGGTTTTGCGCGGGTAAAATTCTCGCCCGAATCCGTCGAGAGGTAGGCAAGGACGCTGTTGTACCAGCAGCCGAGATTGGATTTGACGCTGCAGCGGCCATGTTGATCGGCGTGATATTCATGATGGACGAGCCCGACAACGTTGCGTCCGTCCTTGGTCCATGTCGCGGTCAGAAAATTGCGATCGTCATAATGCGCGGGATTGGGATCGGCGCGGCTTTCAAGACTCGCGTGGCAATCGATCGCGAGATGATCGATATCCTTGCCGCGCAGCGCGTGGTTCGAATCGTAGAGCGCGAACATGACGATGTCGCCGGACGCATCGCGAAAAGCGCGGGCGTTGACATCGGGCATATCGTTTTCGTCGCAATGCTTTTGCGCGGAATCGAAGACGATTTCCGCCTCGCTCCCCGGCGCGAGTTTCACGTCCTGCGCCGTCGCCGAGCTTGAGTACGCGATCGCAGAAAAAATCAACGAGAGAACGAGACTGCGATGCCGCTCAATAGGCATTGTCTGTCTTCAAGAGAGCGAAAGGCGTCGCAAGCAAAATGTAGCAGTCGAGCAGGATCGACCAGTTCTCGATGTAATAAAGATCATGTGCGACGCGCTGTTGAATTTTCTCCTGCGTATCCGTCTCACCGCGCCACCCATGAATCTGCGCCCAGCCGGTCAGGCCCGGCCGCACTCTGTGCCGGGCAAAATAGCCATCGACCGCTTCGTCATAGAGGCGCTCGGCCGCCTTCGCATGGACAGCATGCGGGCGCGGACCGACGAGCGACAGATTGCCCTTGAAGACAACATTGAAGAGCTGCGGCAGCTCGTCGAGCGATGTCTTGCGGATGAAGCGGCCGACAGGCGTCACACGCGGATCGCCGCGTGTGACGAGTTTCGAGGCGGTCGCATCCTCTTTGTCGACATACATCGAGCGGAACTTATAGACTTCGATCAGCTCATTGTTGAAGCCATAGCGCCTCTGCTTGAACAGGATCGGGCCTTTCGACGTGAGTTTGACGGCAAGCGCGGTGGCGAACATCACCGGCGACAGAACGAGCAGACACAGGCTGCCGACGATCTTGTCGAAGCAGAGTTTGAGCAGAAGGTCCCAGTCGGCGAGCGGGCGCTCGACAATGTCGATCAGCGGCACGCTGCCGATGTAGGAATAGGAATGTGGCGCGAAATGCAGCTTGTTCATATGGGCGGCGAGACGAATGTCGATCGGCAGCACCCACAGCTTGCGCAGCATTTGCAGAATGCGTTGCTCGGCCGTGATCGGTAGCGCGAAAATGATGAGATCGACGCGCGTCCGGCGTGAAAATTCAAGGAGATCATCGACCGTGCCGAGCTTGCGAAAGCCGCCGACCATCGGCGGCGAGCGATCGTCGGCACGATCGTCGAAGAGGCCGAGAATTTCGAGATTGGCTTGCGGCTGTCCGGCAAAATGCTTCAGCAATTCGTCCGCCGCTCCGCCGCCGCCGACAACGACCGTGCGCCGCGTCAAGCGTCCCGCATGACTCAGACGATCGACGGTAAAGGCCAAGACGAGGTGCGTGCAAAGCACGATGGCGAGCGACGCGCCGAACCAGGTCAAGAGAAACGAGTCGGCCGCCGCTTTGTCGAACTTGAGAAGCAGCGCAACAAGATAAGCCGTCATGAAGGCGGCGAAGAGGCCGGCGACGAGCCGCAGCGCGCTTGACAGGAATCGGCGGAAGGCGCCGAGGCGATAGAGACCGAGGGATTGCAAAACAAGCACGACGCCGAACGCCATCGCCGGAATGAGAACGAGGCAGGGCCATTCGAAACCGCGTTTTGGCACCACGTTTAGAAAATAGAGGGCAAGTCCCGCGCCGCCGATGAGCAGGAGTTCGCCGACGCGCACCAGAGCTTCAAGGACGGAACTCGAAAAGGCCGCTTCGCCCGGTGGCGCATACATGCTCTGCGCGAGGGCGGCGATGCGCTGCTCGCGCGTCGCGTCGCCGTCTTTCGCCTCCGGCGCGCCCGCGGATTTGACGAGCGTTGTGATATCGCGTGCGGCATATCTCGCCATGGTGCTCTTCCTATTGCGAAGGCATCGCCAATGCTGTGGTGTCGGCGCCGCGTCGCGCATTGCGCATCGCAATCGGCTCGGCGTAACCGTTGAGCACCGCGTCGGTCATTGCGTCGATCGTGTATTTGCTCGCGACGTAAGCCGAGAGCAGTGCCGCCTCATGCTGCAGCTCCGCCTTCGGCCGCGCCAAAGTCGTCTCGAGAGTGGCGGCGAGCACTTCGGGATTGTCCGAGGGAATGAGCCGGCCGCGAAAGGGACCGAAAATTTCGCCGATGCCGCCGACATCGGTCGCGACCATCGGCATATGCGCGGCAGCGGCTTCGAGCACGACATAGGGCAGGGATTCGGCGCGGCTCGGCACAACGAGGATGCGGCCGCGGCTGAAAGCTTCGCGTGCCGGCATGGCGCCTGGAAAGCTGACGAGATGGCGAACATTGCGGGCAACCGCATGGTCGGAGAGTTTGCGCTCTTCCGGGCCCGTGCCGACGAGAAGGAGACGCGGCGCTGCTCCCGTTGTCGTGCGGCGCCGTTCGACCACGAGGGCGAGTGCATCGATGAGCGTATCGATGCCTTTGACGGCGCGAAGCTCGCCGACATAGACAAAATCGGCCGCATCGGGATGCGCCGTGACCGGCTCGAATTCGGCGGGTTTGATGCCGTTGGGAACGAGGCGGATGAGCTTATGCGGCTCGCCGACGCGTTGGCGGAAGCAATCGGCGATGAAGGCGCTCTCGAACAGGAAGATGTCGGTCGTTGCAACGAGAAGCTTCTCGGCCTGCATCAAACTCGCTTCGACAATCGGATGAGAGCGATGGTTGAAACTCCCGCCGTGGGGCGTATAGGCGCGAATGGGTTTGCCGAGACCGGGGAGAAATCCCGAAGCCCGCGCATAGACGCCGCCCTTCGAGCCGTGTCCGTGGACGACGTCGGGATCGAGACCGCGGATGTGGGATGCGATCTTGAGCGCGGTGCCGATGTCGCTCACATGCGGTTGACGGTGCATGGGAAGCCGCAGGAGACCGAGTTCGAGCAGAGGTTCGAGCCGGCCGAGCGTTGCGACCGCGCTGTCGCCGCCCGTCGTCGAATCGGTGATCAGGCCGACGGCATGGCCGCGGGCGACCTGCTCATAGGTGAGATCGATGACGTGGCGAAAAAGGCCGCCCAAAGGCGCGCGCAGAACGTGCAGAATCCGCAGCTTCGAGTCTTTCGGTCGATCGCGGAGCGCGGGGGGCATCGGAGTTCCTGTTAGAAGAAGCGTTCATGGACGAGGATCGTGTCGCCAGGGCGAATGAGCTGGGTGATCGGCACATCGACAGTGATCGAGCGCCCGTCGATCACCCGTGTGAGGCCGACGCTCGCCTGGTAGCCGCGCGGCGTGAAGCCGCCGGCGACCGCTACCGCGTTCTCAGCCGTCATGCCGTTGATGTAGGGGTATTGGCCTGGCGTCGTGACTTCTCCCAAGACGAAGAAGGGCCGGTAGGCTTCCACTTCGACGGAAACCTGCGGGTCCCGCAAAAAGCCGTTGCGCAGCGCTGCCTCGATGGCGCGTGCAAGCGATTCGGTTGTCTGTCCCTTCGCGCTCACGACTCCGATCAGAGGCATCGAAATATTGCCGGAGCCATCGACCGCGTAGGAATTGCTGAGCGACTCCTGGCCAAAGACAATCACACGGACCCGGTCGCCGCTGCCGAGCGTGTAGGGCGCGTTCGGACTGGTAGCCAGGTAGACCGTGTTGGTATTCGCGCAGCCCGCCAGACCCCAAGCCAAGGCCAGGAGGACGACAGACACTAGAAACCGCCGCATCATCACCGCCGAATGGTTGAAATCCAGCTAAGGCAACCGCACTCAATCGCCGTGATCCTAGGCAGCTATGGTTAACAATTCTTAAGTCTAACGCTCGGATTTAAGTGACCTATTAACCTCACTTCAAGATTCCCAGGGCTTGATATGGCAGCGACATCGGGGCCCGGCGTTCGCCCGGGACGGTGCTGCGCAAGTGTCCTCA
This sequence comes from Methylovirgula sp., assembly GCA_049522395.1. Classification (GTDB taxonomy): domain Bacteria; phylum Pseudomonadota; class Alphaproteobacteria; order Rhizobiales; family Beijerinckiaceae; genus Methylovirgula. The sequence goes on along the minus strand of JBEKNV010000031.1, from coordinate 16,296 downwards.
CGATTTGCCGTAACCGGGCGCCGATTCGTCCGGATGGGATGTGCCATGAATCAGCCGTTCGAGCCGGATGTCATCACCTACGACGAGAGCACGAGCGAATTGGATTTGCGCGCGCTGCGCAGGGCGCTTGGCCGCAAGCGGCGGTGGATCCTCTGGCCGACACTGCTGACCTTCCTGGGCGTCGGCGTCTATGTGACGCTCACCAAACCCATGTACACGGCAGAGTCGCAAGTGCTGCTCGAGAATCAGGAAAATTTCCTGACCCGGCCGCAGCGTGCCGATGTGGGAACGGACAATACGACGGCGCCCGATCCGGAATCGGTCGCGAGCCAGGTCCAGCTCATCACATCGCGCGACCTCGCCGCGCGCGTGGTTGAAAAGCTGGGCCTTATCGGTGATCCCGAGTTCGATCCCGCGGCGAAAGGAATCGGGCCGGTTTCCCGGGCGTTGATCTTGCTTGGGCTGATGCGCGATCCGACGCGCGTGCCGGCGGAAGATCGCGCCATCGATACGTTCGAGAAGCGGCTCAGCGCCTATTCGCCGACGAAGACGCGCGTCGTCACCGTCGATTTCGAGGCGCATGACGCTGAGTTGGCGGCGCGCATCGCCAATGAGGTCGTCAACGCCTATCTCGAGACACAATCGGACGCCAAACGCCAGCGCGCGAAAGAGGCGGCTCTTTCCTTGGCGAACCAGATTTCCGAATTGCGCGGCAAGGTCAATGTCGCCGCGGATGCCGTCGAGCGTTATCGCACTTCTTCGGGCCTGCTCGCCGGCAGCAACAATATGACGATCAGCGGCCAGCAGCTCGCCGATCTCAACGGCGAACTCTCCAAGGCACGCACCGAACAGGCGGATGCGCAGGCCAAGGCGGCGCTCATTCGCGACATGATCACGGCTGGCAGGCTTTCCGACGTGGCCGATGTCGCCAACAATGATTTCGTCCGCCGCATCGCCGAACAAAGCGTCGCTGCGAAAGCGCAGCTTGCCTCTGAATCGCGGACCTTGCTTCCGGGCCATCCCCGCATCAAAGAGTTGACGGCGCAGATCGCCGATCTCGATATGCAATTGCACATTGCGGCCGTCAACACGGCGCAATCGCTTGAAAACAATGCGCGCATCGCGCAGGCGCGCGTCGCCAATCTCGAAGCCGCGATCGACCAGCAGAAGAGCTCGGTCTCCACGGCGAATATCGATGAAGTTCATTTGCACGAACTTGAACGCAACGCCCAAGCGCTGCGCGATCAACTCGACGCCAGCATGGCGAAATATCAGGAAGCGGTGGCGCGCGAATCCTCGCCCGCGACGCCGGCGGATGCGCGCATCATCGCACGCGCGGTCGCGCCCGATCAGCCGTCTTATCCGAAGAAAATTCCGATGCTGGCCTTCGGCACGATCGCAGCCTTCGTGCTGTCGAGTGCCGCGATCATCAGCGGCGAGCTGCTTGCCGGGTCTGGCCGTTCGGGGCCGCCGAATTTTCCCGTGCCGCGGCCCCAGCCGTTGGACGATTTGCAGGATCCAGAAAAAAAATCGCGCGCGCCGGCACGTCGGCCCATGCGTGATTTTGGACGCTCTGACGTAGATTCAAATCCGCGCGCGGAACAAGCGCCGACGTTCGACATGAACCCGGAGTCGGCTTCGATTCGGCGCGAGCCGACGATCGTCGCTCTGCGCAAAAACAACGAGCAGGCGACGCGGATGGTGGCGACTTCCGTCATCCCGTCACCGCTGGCGACGGCGGATCTTCTCGCCTTTGCGCGCACGCTCGCGCGCGATCACCGGCCGATCATCATCGATCTCGATCCGAAGGGCAGGGCGGTCGGCTCGCTCGTCGGTCGCGGCGTCCGCGGCTTGACCGATCTTCTGAGCGGCACCGCGGCCTTCGCCGAAGTCATTCACCGCGATTCTGGTTCGCGGCTGCATTTCATCGCCTTCGGTTCGGGTGCGGCTTTCGATCCCGCGGACCTCGATCTCGTGTTGGATGCATTGGGACAGACCTACGACTTCATCATTCTCGCGGCGCCGGCTCTCTGCGAAGGCGGCAAGGCGAAAACATTGGCGCCATTTTCCGATTTCGTCGCGCTGGTCGGCTCAGGCGCATCGCCGCAAGCCTGCAGCGAAGCTTACGAAACGCTGCTCGCAGCGGGCGCGGCGGACGTCGTCGTTGTCGGAACAGCCGGCAAGATTGAACGCCAAAGCTTGCATGTCGCTTGAGTGACATCGCGACGCTTCCAAGGCATTCGCCGGAAGGCTGACAAAATCTGTCAACCTTTATGGGCTAACCTGTCCGCTGGGACGTGAAACATGGGCGATTTTTGAGGCTTACGCGCGGTCTCGGATGTCGCCTGTCAATGAGGCTTGAAGAGTCGGCTAATGGATAAGCAACCATCGCACCGCTTTCAGATCTGGTCTTTGGCCAATCCAAAGCCCGCGGAGGCGAAGCCTGTTGCGCCGGCGCGCCCCACGCCGGCCGCCCCGGACAAGACGACCGCCGTTTATGAGAAGCTCGGGCGCAGCAGCCTTCTCTATAGCGATCTTGGCGGTCGTCAGCGCGGACATTCGATCGAAGACGCCGCAATGTTGACCTCGCTCTACGATCATCGGCTGCCGATCGATGTTGAATTGCCGGGCCGTTGCACCATGCCGAATGGCCGTTCGACCACATGTAAGACGAAGAAGATCAGCTCGGAGTCGGTCGATCTCGTCTATGACATGCAGACCGCCGGCTACCCGATCCGCTATCCGGAAGAGATTCCCGCGGGCTCCACAATCCATCTCGACCTCGAGCAGATCGGCAATTTCCATGGCGTTCTCACATCGCAGAATTCCGAAGGCTTTCGGGTCGCCGTCGATGTCGAATGCAAGGGCATCCTGATCACTAAGCTTGCGCAAGTCGCCGCCGCGATCCGCAATACGAACTTTCAAGAGGCGCCCCTCGAAGTCAAACGGAATGTCGTCCGCATCGAGCCGAATGTGAAGAGCTGCAGTTATACCGACCACATGGGCATGATGCGCAAGGGCAAGATCATCAATGTCTCGCCGCTCGATGCGCTGATCAAGGCCGCGATCATCCCGCCGATCGGCACGCATATCGTCTTCGGCGGACCGGAGGCGCGCGTCGCCGAAGTGACGCGGACGTTCGAAATCGGATTTGCTGTGCAGTTTTGCGCGCCGATTCCGGAAGCAGAATTCTCCGCCAACATCAAACTCCTCGACGAATAGGCCTTGTCCTGCCGGCGGCCTCGCGCCGCGTTGACGAGCGCCGGCTTTTCCCAGCATTGAGTTGTCACCGCGACGATCTGGGAGAAAGCGATGGCAACGCCGCCCGAGTGTGAGAAGAATCGGTGTCAGCTGTTCCTGGTCTTTTTCAAAATCGGCGTCTGCGGCTTCGGTGGCGTTGCATCCTGGGCGCATCGCATCATCGTCGAGGAACGTGCCTGGCTCTCCGACCAGGACTATGCGGAACTACTCGGCATCGCGAGCGTGCTGCCCGGCGCGAACACGGTGAATATCGCCGTGATCCTGGGCGATCGCTATCGCGGCGTCACAGGGAGCATCAGCGCCGTCGCCGGCCTGCTGCTGATGCCGCTTCTGATTCTCATCGGCATCGCCGCGCTCTATGAGAAATACGCGCTGCAGAGCGATGTCAGAAATGCTGTAGCCGGCGCAGCTGCGGCTACGGCGGGCCTGGTGCTGGCGACAGCTCTGAAGATGATCCGCAGCCTAAGGCCGGATTTTCTGGCGGCGGCATCCTGCGCCGTTGTCTTTGTCGCCGTCGGCCTCTTTCAACTTTCCTTGACCTTGACGCTCATCATTGTTGCGGCGGTGGCGCTGGCGATCCGCGCGACGGGCGAAAGGGAAGGGAAGGCGGAGGGCGAGGCGCCGTGAGCTCCGCACCGATTCTCGTCTCTATCACGCGTCTCTTTGCCGAGATTTCGCTCGTTGCGATCGGCGGTGCGAATGCCGTCGTTCCAGAAATCCATCGCCAAGTCGTCGATCAGCTGCATTGGATGGACGATCGCACCTTCATCAATCTCATCGGCGTCGCGCAGGTCGCGCCCGGTCCCAATGTGATGATCATCAGCCTCATCGGCTGGCACATGGCGGGGGCAGCGGGGCTCGCGCTCGCGACTTTGGCGGTGATCCTGCCGTCTTCGATCGTGGCCTTCGGCGCGGGCCGCCTGGCGCGGGCGCATGACGAGCGGCGGTTGTGGCGCTTGGCGAAATTGGTGCTGGCGCCGATCGCTGTCGGCCTCATTCTGGCGAGCGGGGCCGTGATGGCACGTGCGGCAGACCGCGGCGCCTTGACCATCGCCCTCACAGCCGGCATGACCGTGTTGGTCCTGCGAACGCGCCTCAATCCTCTGATCGGCCTTGCAGCCGCCGCAGTCTTCGGCATCTGTGCAGGGCGTTTTGGTCTAGCGTTTCAGTAACGGAGAGAGATTTGGGCCGGATAGCCTATGTCAACGGCGCCTATGTGCCGCATTCCCAAGCGACGGTGCATATCGAGGACCGTGGCTATCAATTCGGGGACGGCGTCTATGAAGTCTGCGAAGTCCAGAACGGCGCTCTGATCGACGAGGCGCGCCATCTTGCGCGGCTTCAGCGCTCGCTGACGGAATTGCAGATTGCGCGGCCCATGTCCGCCGCCGCGTTGTCGTTCGTGTTGCGCGAGGTGATCCGCCGCAATCGACTCAAAGACGGCTATGTCTATCTTCAAGTGACGCGTGGCGTCGCGCCGCGCGACCATTGTTTTCCGGCAACGCCCGTGCGCCCCGCCTTCATCGTGACGACGAAGGCAATCGATCCAGCGAAAGGCGAGGCCCTGGCGGCAAAGGGGATTGCCGTCATCACCTTGCCTGACATCCGCTGGAAGCGGCCCGACATCAAGACCATCGGGCTTCTGGCTAATGTTCTCGCCCGCCAAGCCGCCAAGGAGAAGGGCGCGCAGGAAGCGTGGCTGATCGACGCCGACGGCATGGTGACGGAAGGCGCCGCATCCAATGCCTGGATCATCGATCGGTCAAATACGATCGTCACACGGCATATCGACAGCGGCATTTTGAGCGGCGTGACCCGCGCGACGCTGCTCGATCTCATCGCCAAAGAAGGCATGCGGCTCGAACAGCGCCGGTTCAGCGTGGACGAGGCCAAGGCGGCCCGCGAAGCTTTTGTGACAGGCGCCACGAACATCGTCATGCCCGTCGTCAGTATTGACGGCGCGCCTGTTGGCGACGGCCGGTCCGGACCCTTGGCCCAAAGATTGCGTGCCCTCTTCCATAGCGTGGCACAGCGCAGCGTTTAGGCATTCGCCTAATGTTGGTGCTCCATCTCCGACAGTGTCGTGACGCGGCGGTGGGAGCACACCGACACGGCAGATAGTTTTCTGTGCGGCCCAAACGCGCGTTTGTGCAATTCGTATAAATTCAAGGCCGTTCAAGAGCTTGTGAAGCTTAATTACAATTCGATTTCGACAAGGGCTGACGGTAATCCTATATAGAGACCGGGACAGCTTTGCCGATGGCAATGCGGTTGAAGTCAAACTTGCGACACCACTTTGCGCGAGCTTGGGAGGATGATTTTCGGAGTGCGAATCGCGGCGCTGCGCGGAGCAGGCCGCAGGGGTGGGCTAACTCAAAAGCATAAGAGTTGCGCTGCAGCCGGCCGCCGTCTGGGCGGTTTTAAGAAAAAGGAATTTAAAAATGGCAGCCGAACGAACTCAAAATCTGCAAGACACGTTTCTGAATTTCGTCAGGAAGAACAAAGTCCCGCTCACGATTTTTCTGGTCAATGGCGTGAAGTTGCAGGGCGTCGTCACCTGGTTTGATAATTTCTGCGTGCTGCTCCGTCGTGACGGCCACTCGCAGCTGGTCTATAAGCACGCGATCTCGACCATCATGCCCGGCCATCCGATCCAGATGTTCGAACCGGGCGAAGAAGGACCGGCGGGCTCTTGATGATCCGCGGCACAGCGGGAACGATGCCTTTGGGATCGATTTGACACGCGTAAAATCTTCGAGATCCGCAACGACTGTGGCCACGCGCGCGCTCGTGATCGGTCCTTATCTCGCCCCGCGTAAGAGCCAGGGCGCCGCGCTCCCCTTCGATCTTATCTCTGCCACACGCTCGCACGACGCCCGCCTCGCCGAGGCCAAGGGCCTTGCGGAGGCGATTGGCGTCGATGTTGTTGGCGCGCAGATCGTCTCGCTCCAACAAATTCGCCCGGCGACCTATCTTGGTCTTGGCAAGGTGACGGAGATCCACGATCTCGTCGCCGCCGAGGAGGTCGCGCTCGTCGTCATGGATTGCGCTTTGTCGCCAGTGCAGCAGCGCAATCTCGAGAAGGCTTTCAACGCGAAAGTCATCGACCGCACCGGCCTTATTCTCGAAATCTTCGGCCAGCGCGCGCGCACGAAAGAGGGCGCGCTTCAGGTCGAACTCGCGCATCTCGCCTATCAGAAATCGCGCCTCGTGCGGTCATGGACCCATCTTGAGCGTCAACGCGGCGGCTTCGGCTTCTTGGGCGGTCCGGGCGAGACGCAGATCGAGACCGACCGCCGCCTCATTCAAGACCGCATGCGCCGGATCGAACGCGATCTCGCTCATGTCAAAAAGACGCGCGGGCTCCATCGCAAGAGCCGGCGCTCCGTGCCTTATCCGATCGTCGCGCTCGTCGGCTATACGAATGCCGGCAAATCGACGCTGTTCAATCGCCTGACCAAGGCGGAGGTGCTTGCTGAAGACATGCTCTTTGCGACGCTCGATCCGACCTTGCGGGCCGTGCATCTGCCGCATGGTAGCGACATCATTCTCTCCGACACCGTCGGCTTCATTTCCGATCTTCCGACAATGCTTGTCGAATCCTTCAAGGCGACGCTCGAAGAGGTGGTCGAGGCCGATATCATCGTGCATGTGCGCGACATGGCGCATCCCGACAGCGAGGCGCAGCGCGCCGATGTCAATGCGGTCTTGGACGAACTGGGCATTAAGCCGCAGGGCGAAAAGCCAGTGATCGAAGTGTGGAACAAGCTCGATTTGCTTGAGCCCGCGCAGCTTCTCGCGCTCAACAATGCGGCGCGGCTTCCGCCGGTGAAAGATCACCCTCAGCTCATCTCCGCCTTGACGGGGCAGGGCATGGATGAGCTTTTGCAGCGCATTGAGGCGACGCTCGCGCGCGAACGCAAGACGCTTGATCTCTGCCTCGATTCCGCCGATGGGCAAGGACGCAACTGGCTTTACGAGCACACGGAAGTGCTTGGCCGCAGCGACGATGGCGACGGCAAGGATCGGTTCAGCGTGCGCGCCGCGCCGCAGCTCGTCGATGTGCTGCGCAAGCGCTTTGGCGAGGCACCCGCGCGTCGCAAGCGCGTTCATAGCTGACGTTTAGACTTCCTGCGTCTTCGCCAGATTCCAAAGGGCGTCCATTTCGTCGAGGCCGGCATCCTTCAACGCAACTCCGCGCCGCGCGAGCTCAGACTCGATGAAGGCGAAGCGGCGCTCGAATTTGGCGTTGGTGCCGCGAATGGCGGCCTCGGGATCGGCGCCGAGATGGCGCGCCAGATTGGCGACCGCAAAGAGAAGATCGCCGATTTCGGCCCGCGCATCGGCGCTGTCGCCGGCATCCAAGGCCGCTTCGATCTCGTCGGCTTCTTCGCGCAGCTTGGCGAGAACCGCGCGCGGATCATGCCAATCGAATCCGACAGTGGACGCTTTGTCCTGCAGTTTGAGTGCGCGCGTCAGACCGGGAAGGGCGAGCGGCACATCGGCCAACAAGCCCGTGCGCTCTGCGGCCGCTTGACCGCCACGCGCAGCTTGGCGCGCCGCCTTTTCCTTGGCTTTGATCTCGGCCCAGCGCACCGTTACGGCGTCGGCCGAGGACAAGTCATCCGTACCGAAGACATGCGGATGACGGCGGATCAGCTTGTCGGTAATGGCGGCCACAACGTCCGAGAAATCGAAGGCGCTTTGTTCCTCGGCCATGCGGGCGTGAAAGACGACCTGCAACAGAAGATCGCCGAGCTCGTCCTTGAGATCGAGGAGATCGCCGCGCGCGATGGCGTCGGCGACTTCGTAGGCTTCTTCGATGGTGTAGGGCGCAATCGACGCGAAATTTTGCTCGAGATCCCACGGGCAGCCGGTCACTGGCGTGCGCAAGGCCGCCATGATCTCAAGAAGTCGCGCGATGGAAGGGGAATTGTCCATGCCGGGCCATCCGCAGGACGACAATGCGGGCGGCAGCCCCAAAGGACCGGCCCGCGCGGAATGCGGGCCGGGTGTCGGTGCTTTCTCTTAGCCCAGGGTGATCGACAGGGCTTCACGGCCCTTGGGCGTATCAACGACCCGCATCGTCACGGGTTGGCCTTCGGTCAGATGCTGAACACCGGAGGGGCCGAGGATGGAGATGTGGACGAAGACATCCTTGCCGCCATCGTTCGATTGAACGAAGCCGAAGCCTTTGTTGTCATCGAACCATTTGACGGTTCCCGAGACCTCCACGGCCGTTGACGGGTCGGGATGACGGCGCTGAGGCCGGGGGGAATCGCCGAAGCGGGGCGGCGGAGCGCGTTCCGAGGCGCCGGCCGTGTCGACTTCCAGCACGCGCGTGACCTGCGCGCCCTTCGCACCATTGCCGACATAGACTTTCAGCTTGGCGCCAGGCGGGACCGTTTCATAGCCGGCGGCCTGCAATGCCCCGATATGCAAGAAGGCGTCGCCCGTGCCGTTGCCCAATTCAACGAAGCCGAAGCCTTTGTCGCTCTTGAACCATTTGACGATCGCATCGACCGGCGTACCGGTCACGGGCGGGGACATGTCAGGGCCGCCGCCAAAGCCGCCACCACCACCTCCGAACGCGGGCCGCGAATTGCGGCTCGGGCGCGGCGCATCGTAAGGAGACGGGCCGTCGTCGTCGAAACCACGCTTTTTCGGCCCTCGGAAATCTTTACCTTTGCTCATGTTAACCCTGCTAATAGTCCTTCAAAAGTGCCCGCCTTAAGCTCTCGGAACCGCTCCCTCTCGACAGGCAAGTGATCGCCGGAGGGTTCCGTAGGCGTGCGTTTCGGCCGAGTGCCCAGGGAATTTCTCCACAGTGCGATCGGTCCAGATAGTGCTGCGATCGTATCGAGTATGAATGCCGAAAGTCCCGCGCTTTGTTCATCAATAGCAGAAAAGCACGCTATTTGGCTACCGCTTTCGTTTGATTTCGCGGCAGCGCCGTTGGGGCCGGAGGACCCGCGATGGCGCCATGTCTTCATGCGGGTTGCAAGCGGCGGGAATTCAAACGCTTCCGTTCAGCTTTTCAACTTGGGCGCGTCTTGAGGCCCATGTTGCGGCCGCGACAGCATCAGCGCGTCCGAATGCCGATGATCGGATCGATCAAGCGGCGTAATGCTTCGCGCCTACTTTGGGCCAAGGCCGTGGGAAAGCCCGGGGAGCCCCCCAGACCCGGCATTCGCATAATCAATATTATGGAACTTATCCTGGCGATGTTACACTTGACATACCTGACCACCTAATCTAGTATCTTGGCCATAGGAGCTTTCGCTATGGCCAATTCCGTTCTTACCGCCCCGCATTTCCAAACCGAGGAAGCCGCTTTCGCTTACGTCGAAGCGGCTCTTTGGCCGAATGGTCCTGTCTGCCCGCACTGTGGCGAGACGGCGCGCATTGGCACGTTGGCCGGCAAGACGACGCGGCCTGGGCTGCGCAAGTGCTACGCCTGCAAAAAGCCTTTCACCGTCCGCATGGGCACGATCTTCGAGTCCTCGCACCTTGCTCTGCATCTTTGGCTGCAAGTCATCCATCTGATGTGCGCGAGCAAGAAAGGCATCTCGACCCGCCAAATCCAGCGGATGCTCAATTGCAGCATGAAAACCGCTTGGTTTCTCGGCCATCGGATTAGGCTTGCCATGACGCCTGCTGAGACGCCCAAACTGGGCGGCGGCGGTAAGACTGTGGAAGCCGATGAAACCTTCCTCGGCAAGTCCCCCAAGACCCGCAGGAAGCCCGAAGATCGTGGCCAAGGCCGTAAGCCCGCAATGCAGTTCTTGACCCTTGTGGAGCGCGGTGGCCCCATCCGTTCGATCTCTCTCGACCACAAGACGGTCGGCCCGTTGCTCCGCAAGCACATTCACGAAGAGAGCCGTCTCGTTTCCGATAGCGCGTCCCATTACAGGCATCCGCCGGTTGCCGAACATGAGAACGTCGATCATTCCAAATACGAATGGGCGCGCGGCGACGTGCACGTGAATACGCTGGAAGGTTTTTTCTCGATTTTCAAACGCGGCCTTGTCGGCGTTTATCAGCACATGGACCAAAAGCATTTGGACCGCTACTTGGCCGAGTTTGACTTCCGCCAGAACACGCGCGCGAAGCTTGGCATCAATGATACCGAACGCGCCAAGATCGCCCTGCAGGGCGTGAAGGGTAAACGATTGACGTATCAAACAACTCATTGAAAGAATTCCATGCAAGCGAAAGATTCGACCATAGCGTTGGATGACTATGAAGATCATTTTGTCCTCCGACGAACCGCGGAAGATGGAAGCGTAACAAATATCGAGTTATCTCCTTTTGATGTTATGACGCTGGCCCAATCAGCTCCGCTGTTTCGAGAACGCATTCTTTCACGCTTCCATCAAGGAGGAGAAGTGAGCGCGGTCTTTGTGACTGACGTGACGCGAGTTGGTTTGGCTCATGATGCGCTAGGGGAAAGTATTCTGTTGACAATGATTGCGGGCAACGGCGCACAGATGATGTATTCTCTATCCGACGAGATAGCTCAAACGCTTGCGGAGCGCCTTCCTGTGAAGCTCGCCGAGATGCGAAATCTGAAGTTGGGGCTTCAATAGCCATGACACCCTCCAAGGCAAAATCTCCAAAAAAACCCAAGCTTACAAATGCAGAGCGCTTCAAGCGCTTTGTCGATATGGCGCGAGAAGTCGAGGCGTCAGAGAAGCCGGAGGATTTTGAGAAGGCGTTCAAGACGGTGGCGCACACTTCTTCTGAGGCTTCGGACGGGAAAAGCCGCTCACGTCAACGGTCGAAGCCAACTGAGAAATGAAGGACTTATTCCGCTTCCCAAAGCCCTCGCGCAACCGCTCAAACGATCTGGTTTCAAGGCCTTCCCATCTCTTATTGATGGAATGAAGAACAAAATCAGCCGCCTGCAGGGGGATAACTTGGTGCGGATAAAATATCCCGCAACCAGAAATCCTGTTTTCCCAATTGATTCTTTCAAACGTATGCAGAATCGCCCATGGAGTTAATTCAGGGTGGCGCGCCAAAATGATATTCAAATCATCCTCTGGGCGGCAGACCTTCGTAAAATCATAAATGGCCCGCATAACTGCATCTTCATACGCGCGGCGGATTCCCTTTTCCGTCACCGAAAGCATGGATGCAAACGTGATAGCCCCATCGACATGCTCAATAATTATGTCAGATAGCCTATCGCGAAAGGCAGAATGTCTAGCGAGATCCTTTTCGCCGTCTTTGAACCAACTGAATTCGCGCCTAAACGCATAGAAGTCAGTTGCGTGGAAAGTACCTATTCCTTCGTCGGCAAGAGCTTTCTTCCACTTATCGGAGAACGCCTCCCATTGCTCGGCCGGGGCGATACAGCCACCTACAAGCATATCGACAGGACGCCTTTTACCGTCCGTCGCGTCTAATTCGTTTACAACCGTTTCGTCGAAGTAGGCCCAAAGCATCGCTATGCTCGACTTACGAGGCGCGCCATACCGGACGATCATATCCGCCAAATGCGCAGCTGGATCGGGGCGGTTCATGCCGGACCGCCATCATAGCAGTTGGGCTGGGTATGGGAAGTGTAACTTCGCCCTTATCCTTGGGCCTTCCGCTGGCGCGGCCCTAGGCCTTGGCCGCCTTGGCCAGGCCAGGCTTCAATGCCTGGCCGGAACCGCAGAGAAGCTCGTACAGCGCCGCCGGATCGGCATTGGCTCTCAACTGCCGGGCAACCTCCGGGTCGCGCAGACGCCGCGCTACACAGGCCAGCGCGGCCAGATGGTCGCTGTAGCCCTCCGCCGGGATCAGCAGCAGCAGAACGAGATCGACCGGCTGACCGTCTACGGCATCGAAATTAAGCGGCTTCTCAAGCCGCGCAAACAGCGCGAAGAAATGCTGCAAGCCCGGTACCTTCGCATGCGGAACGGCCACCCCCTGGCCGACGCCGGTCGAGCCCAACGCCTCCCGCGCCGTCAAGGGGTCCAGAATGGCCTGAACCTCGAGCCCAAGCGCTTTAGCGGCGCGCCGGGACAACTCCTGCAGAAGCTGCGCCTTATTGCCGGCGCGTAGGCTCACCACCTGCTCGGGCTTGATCAAATCAATCATTTCCATGGGATTGCTCTTTGAGGACCGATGGCGAAAGCGGTTCGTCCAGCATGCGCAGCCGGTAACCGACGCCTTGCTCGGTGATGATGTGCTGCGGACGTTCCGGATTGGCCTCGATCTTTTGCCGCAAGGATCGAATATAGATACGCAAATACTGGACGTCGCCGTCGCCGCCCCAGACTTCGTGCAGCAGGAATTTGTGGGTCAGCACTTTTCCTGCATGGGCGACGAGCAAACGCAGAAGTTCGTATTCGCGCGGCGAAAGTTTAACCTCTTGGCCCGCCACAGTCACGATCCGTCGCACGAGGTCGACGGAAAGATCGCCTGAACGAAAGATGGGTTTCTCCCCCTGCTGTTGCAAGCGGTGGCGTAAGGCCGCGCGAATCCTCGCTAAAAGCTCGTCGACCCCGAAGGGCTTTGTCACATAATCGTCAGCGCCGAGGTCGAGCGCTTTCACCTTCCCGGCTTCGTCCGTCCGGCTCGACAGGACGATGATCGGCATGACGGAACCGCGCTCGCGCAACTGGCGAATGATCTCGAAGCCGCTGATATCCGGCAGGCCCAGATCGAGCACCAGAACGTCGACGGGATTGGCTTTGATCAGCGCCTGACACGCCGTCCCATTCTCAGCTTCCAGCAGCCGATAGCCTTGCGCCGTCAGGCTCGTGCGCAGAAAACGCCGGATCGCCGGCTCGTCATCGACGATCAGAATGCGAAGCGGCAGCGCCTCAGTGCTCATCGCGGCGCCTCATCGGCCGGCGTTGCAGACGACGGCAACTTGATCGTGAAGATCGCGCCAGACCGATCGGTGCGGTTTCCCGCAACGATCGCGCCGCCCATCGCTTCGATGAAACCGCGTCCGATCGCAAGGCCGAGGCCCGTGCCGGCCCGCTTTCGATCGGCCGCTTGGATCCGATAGAATTTGTCGAAAATCTTCTCCTTGTCCGCTTCGGGAATGCCCTGCCCCTCGTCCATGATGTCGAGCCGCACGAATTGTCCTTCGCGCCGCGCGCGAACCGTCACTTTGGTATCGGTCGGCGTATATTTCGCTGCATTGTCGAGAAGATTGAACAGCACCTGTTCCAACAACACCGGATCGACCTTCACGAGCGGCAGATTGGGATCGAGATCGACCTCGATCAAATGATCGGCGAGAAACTTCGACGCGCGGCCGAGCGCGCTGCCGACGACGTCACCGAGATCGACCATTTCGCCTTGCGGTTCCACGGCGCCCGCTTCCAATCGCGTCATGTCGAGAAGATTGCCGATGAAACGATTGAGCCGTTCGGACTCTTCCTGGATGGTGTTGACGAGTTCGTCCTTGGCCTCTTGGTCGAGAACGCCGCCATAGGATTTGAGGCTCGTCGCAGCGCCGAGAATGGACGCCAGCGGCGTGCGCAGATCATGCGAGATCGAGGTCAGAAGCGCCGAGCGCAACCGTTCCGTCTCGACCGCGATGCGGGCGCGCTCGACATCGGCGACGAGATTGACGCGCTCGATCGCGAGCGCCGCCTGATCGGAGAGCGCATCCAAGAGCCGCGTCTGGTCGGGCGTCAGCAAAGGGCCTGGGCGATCATTGTCCAATCCGACGACGGCGACCGCGCTGCGCGCCGTGCGTATAGGAAGGAAAAGGCGCTTTGCCCCTGGCAACGTGTCGGCGCTGCGGCCCGCCGGCCGATTGTGCTCCCAGCTCCATTTGGCGGCGGCGATGTCGGATTCATCCAACGTATCCTCCGGCGGATAGCCGGCGCAGACGGTGAGCACACCGTCGCGCGGCAACAGCAGAACCACGCGGACCTTCAGCATCAGTGCGATGTGATAGACAGTCGCCCACAGAAGGTCGTCGAGGCTGATCGCGCCGGCGAGCTTGCGGGCGAAGAGATAGAGATCCTCCGTCGTCCTGGCCCGTTGGCGCGCGTTCAACGCTTCATTGCGCATGCGCGCGGTGAGATTGCTCGCAATCACCGCGACGAGACCGAAAAAGAACAACGCTACGACATTTTCTGGATCGGCGATCGTGAAACTGTAGAGCGGCGGCAGAAAGAAAAAATTATAGGCCAGCACGCTGACGAGGCAGGCAAGCAAAGCGGGATAAAGCCCATAGGCGATCGCCACGCCCATGACGGCGGTCAAAAAGACGAGGCTGATGTTCGAACTGGCGAGGAAATGCTGCAAGACCTCGCCCACGCCGAGCGCGATCGCAACAAAGACGAGGCCGCCGACATAGGGCCCGATGTTGAGACGCTCGTCCGTCGCGCCCGTTGCGGCCTCGCCCGCCTTCTCCGCGCCACCCTTCTGGACTTCCGGTTTGGCGATGATATGCACATTGATGCCGCCGGAGCGCTGGATGATCTGCTGCATAACGGATGCGCCGAACCAGTCCCGCCAGCCACCCCGGCGCGAGCGCGAAATCACGACATGGGTGACATTGTTCTCCGTCGCATAATCGACCAACGTGCGCGCCACATCATGGCCGGGAATGGTGACCGTCTCGCCCCCTAGCCTTTCGGCAAGCCGCATCGTCTCGGCAATGGCGGTTCGGTCGGCCTCGGAAAGGCGCAGCGTCCGGGACGTCTCAATATGAATGGCGGTCCAGGGCGCATGGAGCCGATCCGCCAATCGCCGCGCGCTGCGCACCAAATTGATGCTGCTCGGGTTCTCATTGATGCAGACCAACACCCGCTCGCCCGCCGCCCATGGCCCCGGAATGGCGTGCGCGCGCATATATGTGACCATCTGCTGATCGACGCGCTGCGCCGTCCGTCGCAAGGCGAGTTCGCGCAGCGCCGTCAGATTGCCGGGCTGGAAATAGTGCTTGACCGCGCGTTGCGCCTGATGCGGGACATAGACCTTGCCCTCATTCAGCCGCTGGATGAGATCGTCAGGGGTGAGATCGACGACCTCCACGTCATTGGCATTGTCGATGACGGAATCCGGGACGGTTTCGCGCACCCAGATGCGCGTGATCTTGGCGACGACGTCGTTCAGGCTCTCAAGATGCTGAATGTTGAGCGTCGTAAAAACGTCGATGCCGGCGGCGAGAAGTTCCTCGACATCGAGATAGCGCTTCGGATGGCGGCTTCCCAGCGCATTGGTATGGGCAAGCTCATCGACCAGGACGAGTTTCGGGCGACGCTGCAGGATCGCGTCGATGTCCATCTCTTCGAGGACGTGGCCGCGGTATTCGATCCGCCTGCGCGGAATGACTTCGAGCCCTTCGACGAGCGCCTGCGTTTCCTTGCGGCCATGCGTCTCGACGACGCCGACGACGACATCGACGCCAGCGCGGCGCTTGGCCTGCGCCGTCATCAGCATTTCGAAGGTCTTACCGACGCCCGGCGCGGCGCCGAGAAACACTTTGAGACGGCCCCTCCCCTCGCCCGCGGCCTGCGCCAACAGAGCTTCGGGAGACGGTCTATTGTCGCGATCGGATTGTTCGTCGCTCATTGGGAATGGGCACCAAGGCGCCGTGTGGGCCGCTCATCCATAGCACAGACGGCGGGCCTGCGTTGCCGCAGAGCCCGCCGCTCGGCCGTGGGGGACCAAGACCAAGTCTTCAAGTGCACTATTTGGCGGCCATCGCATCGAGCGCCAGATTGAGGGCGAGGACATTCACATGGTCTTCGCCGATCAGGCCGAAAAGCCTGCGCTCGATATGGGCTTCGACGAAGGCTTTGACATCAGCCTCCGAAAGCTTCCGGGCCTTGGCGACACGCGGCACCTGGAACAGAGCCGCGGCCGGCGTAATGTCCGGATCAAGGCCACTCGCCGAGGTCGTCACAAGATCGACGGGCACCGGCACGCCGGGATTCTCAGCCTGCAGCTTCGCTACGTCGCCTTTGACCCGATCGACCAGCGCCTTCGAGGTCGGCCCGAGATTGGAGCCGACGGAATTGTCGGCCGCATAAGGGACCGAAATCGTCTTGGTCGGATCCTTCGGATCGG